>CAZTYE010000006.1:0-235376 GCA_964617645.1 uncultured Ignavibacteria bacterium | reverse complement strand
TCGCTTCAGAACCGTCGTTCGGGATTTCCGGAAACGTGACGCCCACACTGGGCGCGGCGCGACGCGAAAGCCCGATCAGGCGCCTGATTAGCTCGAGCTATGCCCTATTTTTTGCGAAAGGAGAACTTAGCGAGAAACACGAATGAAGAAAACGTAGGTCGAAACCCCTGAAGGCAATCCGCAGGGAACCTCGGACACCGACCGCGGGGTTTCGACAAGGGATATGCGGGTTTCGACAATACCATCGACCGTTCCATCGGTCACTAACCGTGCGCAACGGTTCAAGGCGACAGATTCGTAGGTCGAAACCCCTTAAGGCAGACAGCGCAGAACCTCGAACGCTGACCGCGGGGTTTCGACAAGGGATATGCGGGTTTCGACAATACCATCGACCGTTCCATCGGTCACGAACCGTGCGCAGCGGCTCAGGGTGACAGCCAATACGACTGTGTCAACGCTGCCGCCGGTGTGGCGCTGCGGGTTGTCTACTTCACGCCCTGATACAGGTTGGTGATATCAACATCGCCGTCGGCGTCAATCACGCGCCAGTCATCGGGATTGAGATGATCGTCCGGAATCACTTCGATCTTGAAGCGATGCGCTCTCTCGATTGCGCGCACACGATCGACGTCACCTTCGCGCATGAACTTCGCGACTTCGGGATGGAAGTGTACTTGATAGCGCTTGCCGGCTTTGGCGACCTTGGCGCGTTGGAACCAGCGTTCGACGCGCATCGCTATCGTCTCTTTGGCAACGATGCGTCCGAAGCCTTTGCAGGTCGGACACGAGGTCGACAGCGTGTACATGATCGACGGCTTCGTGCGCTCGCGCGTCATTTCGATCAGCCCGAATTCGCTGACCGGCAGAATCGAGTTTTTGGCGCGGTCGTTGTTGAAACAGCGCTTGAACTCTTCGTAGAGAATCTTGCGATTCTGGTAGGAGTACATGTCAACGAAGTCGACCACGATCAGCCCGCCGATGTCACGCAGGCGGATTTGTCGCGCCGCTTCGCGAGCCGCCTCGAGGTTCGTCTGCAGGATCATGCTGTCCGGGTCCTTCTTCGAACCGACGAAGCGCCCGGAGTTGACATCGATCGTGACCAAAGCCTCAGTGTGATCGATGATGATATACGCGCCCTTCTTGACCCACACCTTGCGGTCGAGCATCTTGTCGATTTCCGGTTCGATTTCGTAAGTGTCGAAAATCGGGATGTCGGAGGAATACAGTTCGATGCGATTCTTCAACTCGGGATCGATTGACTTGACGTACTTGAGCGTGTCCTTGTATGACTGCTTATCATCGACCACCAAGCGCGTCGTATCGGTGGTGAATACATCGCGCATCACCGAGGCGGTCATGCCTTCGGCCTTGTGCAACACCGTGCCCCGTTTGGCGCGCTCGGCTTTCTTTTTGACCTTGTACCAGATTTTGAGCTGCCGGCGAATGTCGTTCTTGAACTCCTTCTCGGTTCGGCCTTCGCCTTCGGTGCGGACGATAATCCCGACGCCTTCCGGTTTGACATCGTACACCAATCGCCGCAACCGCCGCTTTTCGGCGAAATTCTCTATCCGTTTGGAGACGCGGATGTAATTGGTTCCCGGCGCGAGCACGCAGAATCGTCCCGGCAAGGAAAGGTCGGTGGTTACGCGCGGACCTTTTGTGCCGATTGGCTCTTTGATGATTTGCACAACGATCTCTTGCCCGACTTTCAGGATCGCTTCGATGCTCTCGTATTTGTGCTTGCGCGTGACCTCGGCGTTGACCTCGTCGTCTTCGGCGTCGATGTCATACCGCGACGCCGATTCGGACTCGAGACCGATGTCGGAAATGTGCAGGAAAGCCGCCTTTTCCATGCCGATATCGACAAAGGCCGCCTGCATGCCGGAGACAATGCCGGTAACCACGCCTTTGTACATGTCGCCGACCATTCGTTCGTCGGTCGCGCGTTCGACATGAAGTTCGACCAGCTTGCCGTCTTCCACGACGGCAATGCGGGTTTCGTGCTCGCCGACGTTGACGATGATTTCTTTTTTCACTTATGCTGCTCCTGACAACCGTCAGGATGCGGAGAGCAATACGGTACCGGGCGTCAGACGCTGGCCGTTAAGAAAGGCCGCCGCGTCCATACGTTTTTTCCCTTCCAGACAGACTTCCAGGAGTCGCACCGCGCCGTTGCCGGCAGCCACCACCAGACCCTGTTTCGGGTCGGCGGCAATGATTTCGCCGGGCGGATGTGCCGGTGTTAGTGACTCCATAATCTGTGCGCGCAGGATCTTGAGGCGTTTGCCCTCAAGTTGAGTGTAGGCGTCCTGAGAACCCGCCAGTCCGCGAATCTGATTCACGATCGCGCCCGCCGGGCGCGACCAATCAATCGGACTGTCTTCGGGTTTGATCTTGGGCGCCGCCGTGGCGAGCCGGTCATTCTGCGGCAGCGTCCGCAAAATGCCGGATTCGAGGCCGTCAATGGTCTCGACTAATACCTCCGCTCCGACTTCCGCCAGTCGAGGATACAAATCTTCGTATGTATCGTCGGGGCGGATCGGAACTTCACGGCGCATCAAGATGCCGCCGGTGTCGACCGCTCGGGCGATCTGAAAAGTCGTGACACCGGTGACAGTCTCCCCGGCGATCAGCGCGCGCTCGATTGGCGCGGCGCCGCGATATCGGGGCAGAAGCGAGGCATGCAGATTTATCGCGCCCTTGGGGGCCAGCGCGAAGAGCTTTTCCGGCAGAATCCGAAACGCCACGACCACGAAGAGTTCAGCGGTGAGTTCCGCCAGGCGTTTGAGGAATCCGGCATCGAGCAATTTTTCCGGCTGCATAACCTCGAGTTGATGAGCCTCGGCCGCGAGTTTGACCTCGGAGGACCGCGTTTGACGACCACGACCCGCGGGTTTGTCGGGAGTCGTGACCACGGCTAAAACTTGATGGCGCGACTGCAATAGCCGTTCCAACGCCACCTGCGCGAATCTGGGCGTACCGAAAAAAACCAACCGCATCCAGAGTGCTACGAATCTTATGATGAAACCTTTATTTTCTTCAGCTTCCCGGCGATCATTTCCCGTTCCGACGACTCGATATGGTCGATGAACAACACACCATCGAGATGGTCGTTCTCGTGCATGATCGCGCGCGCAAATAGTCCTTCCGCGCGCACAACCTGCGTCTTGCCCTCCAAGTCGGTATAACGGCAAACGACCTCGGCGGGTCGCGTTACTTCCAAATAGAGCCCGGGAAACGACAGGCAGCCTTCCTCGCCGCACTGTTCTCCCGAGGTGGTCAGTATTTCCGGGTTGATGAGCACCAGCTTGTCAAGCTCGAGCGAATAGGAACTCATGTCGAGCACGAAAAACCGTTCGGTGATGCCAACTTGCGGCGCCGACAGACCGATCCCTTTCACCTTCTTGAGCGTGACAAACATCTCGGCAATGAACTCTTTGAGATCAGGAGTGATCTCTTTGACCGGCGTGCACTTGGCGCGCAGGGTCTCATCGCCGTAGATGACAATACTCTGTCTGACCAACTTCGTCTTATCCCACTTTCTGGGCAATCGATGACTTCATGAACTCTAATTTGACTTCATCGGAAACTTTGATGATAATTTTACTCTCGTCTTCCGGAAAGCCAAACACCGTGCCGAACATCCCGCCGGTAGTGACTACCTTATCACCCTTCTTCAACTCCGTGAGCATCTTCTGATGTTCCTTCGAGCGCTTTTGCTGCGGGCGGATCATCAAGAAATACAAGACGACGAACATCAGCAGGAACGGCAGAAGCATCCCTAATATACTGCCGCCTCCGCCACCGGAACCGCCGGCCGGCGGCGCCATCAACAAGAATTCAGACAACAAGAATCCCTCCAGTCTTTATACGACATCGGCGTCATCGTGATAGAAACGGAAAAAGGCCGCTTTGAATGCCGGGAAGTCACCGGCCAAGACGGCCTTGCGCGCCGAGCGAACTAATTCAAGATACATGAAGAGGTTATGGATTGTCAAGAGACGCATGCCGGCGATCTCGCCGACGTTGATCAAGTGCCTTAGGTAGGCGCGACTATAATTGCGACAACAAAGGCAATCACACTGTTCATCGATCGGGCGATAATCCTGCGCAAACTGCGCCAGCTTTACATTGAGCCGTCCGAAGCGCGTGAAGGCCGTTCCGTTGCGGGCGTTGCGCGTCGGCATGACGCAGTCGAACATGTCGACCCCGCGTTCGATCGCAAGAACCAGATCCGCCGGCGTGCCGACACCCATCAGATAACGCGGTTTGTTCTTGGGCAGGATGGGATCGAGCGTTTCGAGAATCGGAAACATCTCGCTCTTCGGTTCGCCGACCGACAGACCGCCGATGGCGTAACCGGGAAGATCGAGTTCGATCATGCTTCGCGCCGAAATCTCACGCAAATCAGGATAGACGGAGCCTTGCACGATGCCAAACATCGTCGGAGCAAAATTGCCGACGGTTGGGCAATCGGATGTCCGGTTCGAACATGTTCCTTCGCGAATGCCCCGCCAATGTTTCTTCGAGCGCTCGAGCCAGCGCAGCGTTTGCCGCTCGGCGCGGGCAGCTTCTTCATGGGTGCAGGGGTACTCGATACAGACATCCAGCGGCATTATGATGTCCGCGCCGATCGCCGCTTGCACATCGAGCGTCGATTCGGGCGTGAACAAATGCGCCGAGCCGTCGATGTTCGAGCGGAAGTGGATGCCGTCTTCGGTGATCTTGCGCAGTTCCTTGAGCGAAAAAGCCTGATAGCCGCCCGAATCAGTTAACGTCGGACCGCGCCAGCCGTTAAATCGCGCCAAACCGCCGGCGTCGCGGATAATCTCGATACCCGGCCGCAGATAAAGATGATAAGTGTTCCCGAGAATGATTTGCGCGCCGACGTAGCGGAGATCGTCGGCATCGAGCGTCTTGACCGATGCCGCGGTGCCGACCGGCATGAAGATCGGCGTTTCGATCTCGCCGTGCGCGGTTGTGATCAATCCGGCACGGGCGCGACCGGACTGTGCCTGAAGGTGGAAGGAAAAGTCGCTCGACATCAAAGCAGAATATAGCAGTAGCGCTCAATTCGACAAGCGGCTGCCCATCCGATTTAGCGCCGGTTCTTGCGAATCACCAGCTTCAATCCTGACCAGACTTCGTCAATGGCGCAGACTTTGATATCGACGAGACCGAGAGGAAGAGCGATTTCGCGGATGACATCTTCCGTGATGTCGGTCGACACCTTCGATGCCTTCTTCGGCCACGAAACCCAGATCATACCGTCGGGACGAATCTTCGTCATGAGGCTTTGCAATTGGCTAATGAGCCGCGACCGTTGAGTCACGAATAGATGAATGAAATCGATTTGCGAGCTGCGCGTCGTCGTTATCTGCACGCCGTCGGGAAGCTCGCCAAGTTCACCGAGGAAGCTCGGCGGCGGGTAGAGGAACACGACACGAAATCCGGGTTTGATGCCCAATTTCTTGAGCAGTGAAGTTTGTGAATATCCGGCCATAACTCCAAGCTAAAACGGCGAGAACCCGGCGTCGCTCCAATAATCGCCCTTGAGTTGTTCTTGTTGCCGGAGTAGCGTTTGATAGTGTCCGGTTTCCCACGCCGCAAGCTCGGCGAAAAATTTTCTGGCTTCCGGCAAGTCCGTAGTCTCCGACTGCTCCTTGTAGAACTTCATCGCGTCCAACTCAAGTTGAATGCCAATCGCCAACGCGCTCATCTCGAAATGCGCCGACGCAAGGCGCGCTTTGATGTCCTCGCTGAAAATCGGAAACGCGCCCGCAAAGTCCTGCGGCTTGTTCAAGCTGGTTGACTCCGCCAGTTTGCCGGTCTGCTGCACCGACTCGTAATGAGTCTTGAGGAAACTCAAGTGTTCCATCTCTTCGTGCGCCAGTTGTTCGAAAACCTGTTTGCCCTTGGGATCGGTCGTGGTGTTGGCGGCCATCATATAGAAGCTGTGGCCTTCGCGTTCGGCCATCGCGGCCTTCATCAGGGCGTCGGCAAGGGAAAGTTTAGTCGTCGTCATTTCGGCTCCAGTTAACGAGCGCCGGCGGCGCAGAATCTTATCTGCGCCAATAAAGGACTTGAACGCAAACGGATCAAGGGGCAAAAGCGGCTTGATCTCAATCCGTTCGCGAACTGAATTCTTCCGTTCGCGCAATGAGATTGACCATTGCTGATATTCGTCCGTTCACTCCCCAAGCAACCAGAATAGGAGCAGAACGAATGAGCACTTGGATCAAGCACGCCGCGCTGACAATCACGCTTTTGTCGGCGACCGCCGGCGCCCAAACAACGTGGACAAAGGTCACCGATCCGGCAAACCCGGTGGTCACCGATCAGACTTCCGCAACCTACACCGGTACCGCCTTCGTCGATTACGACAATGACGGCCTGCTCGACCTCTTTGTCGTCGATAATCTGGCAAGCAAGCTGTACCGAAATCTGGGCGGTGGGAGTTTCGCCGGCATTACCGGAACGCCTATGTCCAGTGAGACTTTCTTTGCGATCGGCGTTACGTGGGGCGATTACGACAACGACGGCGATCCCGATTGTTTCCTCGCCGGCGCGCAAAACGGCGCCCTGTACAAGAACACCGGCGGCACGTTTACGCAGGTGGCCACCGGTCTGATGGGCACGAATGACCTGCGGGGCTGGAGCCCGGCCTGGGGTGATTACGACAATGACGGCGATCTCGATATCGCGATCACTTTTCCGAACGGTTTCATGCCCGGGACGCAGCGTCCAAACCGGATGCTTCGCAATCAAGGTCCGCCGGATTTCGCGTTTGAACTGATCGATACCGGCGTCGTCGTTACCGGCCTGAATCCATATACTTCCGGTAACTGGGCCGACTACGACCTCGATGGCGATATCGACTACTTCGTCGGATCGGGACCGGCCACGTCCAGTCCCGGGCTGGACGACCTCTATCGCAATCTGTTGGTGGAAACGGGATTTCCGGGCTTTGAACGCATCACGACTGTGCCAATCGCCACCGACTTGGGCGACGGCCAAGTTTGGAATTGGATCGACATCGATAATGACCACGATTTGGATGCCTACCGCACCAATTGGGGCGGCGGTGCAGCCGCGTATCGGGCCAACGATCTCTATCGCAATGACAGCGGAAGCTATACTGAACTCTCGGGAAGCCCGATCACGGATGACGAGCGAGTTTCGCTTTCGCAGATCTGGCAGGATTTCGACAACGACGGCGACCTTGACTGCTACGTTGTCAATCTTGGACCCAATAACTCTTATATCAACGACGGCGCGGGTAATTTCACCGGAGAAACGGTCGGCGCCCACGTCGTGCCGAGCGTGCAGGAAGCGGGTGGCACTTCCGGCGACTACGACAACGACGGTGATATCGACATGTTTCTCGTTGGCTGGGGCGCGCCGAAACGCACGCTGCTGCGCAACGACTATTCCGGAAGCAACAAGTGGATCAAGATCAAACTTCAGGGCGGGCTTTCGAATCGCAGCGCAATCGGCGCCCGGGTGTGGCTGAAGGCCGTGATCGGCGGCGTGCCGAAGTGGCAAACGCGCGACATTTCCGCCGGCAACACTTTCTGCGGGCACAGCGCGCTGGAAATCCACTTTGGGCTTGGCGACGCGGCGGATATCGATTCGCTGCGCGTGGAGTGGCCATCGGGGATCGATTTTGATACCACGGATGTTTCGGTCAACCAGACGCTGCTTATCGTTGAACAGTGTGAGGACGCCGACGGTGACGGCGTCGGTTGCACCGATAATTGCCCGGCGACGCCCAACGCCTCGCAAGCTGATGCCGACGGCGACTTGATTGGCGATGCTTGCGACAATTGCGTCAATGCCGCGAACTACTTCCAAAGCGACGGCGACGGCGACACTCGCGGCGATGCTTGCGATAATTGTCCGGCCGATCTCAATACCGATCAAGCCGACAATGACGCTGACGGCGTCGGCAATGTTTGCGACAACTGCCCCAACGACGCCAATCCCGGCCAGGAGGACGGCAACAATAACGGTGTGGGTGACGCTTGCGATTATGTCTGCGGCGACGCCGACGGCAATGGGGCGATCTCAATCGCGGATGCCGTGTATTTGATCAATTACATTTTCTCGGGTGGAACGCCGCCGAATCCGCTGATTGCCGGCGATGCCGATTGCAGTGGCGGTGTTTCGATCGCTGACGCCGTGTATCTGATTAATTACATATTCTCCGGTGGCACAGCGCCCTGTGCGGCTTGCCCTTAGAGTCTGCGGACAGCAAAAGAGCAGCGAAAATGGCGGCGCCGGGCTTCTCAAAGAGTCTTAAGCGCCGCCGAAAAGCGCTGAACAATCGCGGGACCGGCTCGTTATAAAGATGTACCGCATACCGGAAGATGGACTTAGTCGATGCATGAAACCAGTGAACAGCCAACTGTAAAACCGGTCAATAGCCGCAGCGAATCTCTGCAATTATTGCGCGAGTTAGTTCCAAATCGCCTGCAGCGGTGGATCGCCGGGTGGCTGTTGTGGACTGCAGTCGCGTTTTTGTCGGCGACGGTGTGGTGGTTCTTCCCCCAAGGGAATTATCCATACACCTGGTGGGAATTGTTCGCGGTGAAAGCGGGCGTCTGGTACGTCTGGGGCTTGTTTACACCGGCAATTCTCTGGCTCGGATCGCGTTTTCGACTCGATGCCTCCAATCGGGCGGGGCGGCTGATCATACTGGCATCGCTGAGCGTGGTCATCACGCTGTGCTATCTGGCGGCGTATTCGGCGGTCATACTCTCCATCATCAACGATCCGCGCATCCGATCATTCGATGACCTGGCCGAGTTCGTCGTGACGATGCACTTCACTTGGTACTTCCTGGCGTTTTGGATGATCATTGGCATCGAGCACGGCATTGCCTACTATCGTCGCTATATCGAGCGCGAACGGCGCAACGCCGCCTTGGAATCGCAGTTGACGCAGGCGCAGCTTGAGCGCTTGAAGAGCCAATTGCAGCCGCATTTTCTCTTCAATTCGCTGAATACGATCTCGTCGTTGGTACTGTCCGATCGCCGCTCGGAGGCCTACGATACGCTGGCCGATCTGGCGGCGCTGCTGCGTTTGAGTCTGGAACGCAGCCAGGCGCAGGTCATTTCGCTGCACGACGAGCTGGAGTTTACGAGGCTGTATTGCGATGTGATGGCGCGGCGCTTTCCCGAGCAACTGAAAGTAGAGTGGGATATCGATTCCGATACGATTCAGGCCGAAGTCCCCAGTCTTTTCCTGCAGCCGCTGGTCGAAAACGCCATCCGACACGGTTCGGCGGGCAGTGGTGGGAATGTAACCGTGTCAATTTTAGCGCAACGTCGAGGCGAATTTCTCGTAATTCAACTCTGTAATGATCGCGATGCCGTCCTCACCGGCAATGCGGGCGCCGGACTCGGTTTAGCCAATTTGCGCGAGCGCTTGGGCCACATTTACGGCGAGCGCGCGGCAATCGAAATCACCGACCGCGATCCGGAAACATACACAGTTACACTAAGATGGCCGTATCGACGGATTGCCGTCGCCGAAACGAGTTATGAGTTCCTCGCGAAGCAAAATTCGGGTGTTGCTGGTTGACGATGAAAAGCCGGCGCGCGCGCTTCTGCAACAACTTCTGGCCGATCACCCCGATCTCGAAGTCGTCGGCGAATGCGCCGACGGCGCCGAGGCCGTGGCCGCAGTGCGCGCGACGCAGCCGGATTTGATTTTCCTCGACATCCGCATGCCACAGAAAAGCGGATTCGAAGTTCTCGAAGAGATCGACCAGGCTAATCCTCCGGTAGTGATTTTCGTGACGGCCTACGACGAGTATGCCGTTAAGGCGTTTGAGTATCACGCCCTCGATTATCTGCTTAAACCGTTTCGCCGCGAGCGACTCACCGCGGCGATCGAGCGAGCGCGGCAGATTTTGTCAAGCCCGCAGCGGCAGCTCCTCAAACCGCGTCTCAAGTCGCTGCTTGAATTTTGGCGTCACGAGCTGCCGGCATCCGCCGAAAGCCGTTATCTGCAGCGGATCTTCGTAAAGACCGGGCGGCAATCGGTCACGATCGAAGCCGGCGCCATCGATTGGGTACGCTCGGTCGACCACTTTGTCGAAATCCACTCGCACGGCAAATCACACCTGCTGTATTCCACGATCAGCGCGATCGAGCAGAAACTCGATCCCGAGCGATTTCTGCGCATCCACCGCACGACGATCATCAATTTGGCGGCGGTCAGAGAATTTCGCCTTGACGATTCCGGCGCGTGTGTCGCCGTGATTCGCGACGGCACGGAGCACCGGGTGAGCCGCAATCGCCGCGAGCTGCTGCGCGACCGGGTCCGGATTTAGCATCAATTTCTTCCACAACGCGTCGCTGCAGCGCAAGAGAACGCGGCGCTTGCCATTCGCCTGAGCCTTGACGACTTCCCTCACAATCATATCTTATTCCTATGCCGGCGAATCTCACTCCCGTTTACAAGGACGCCGAGGCGCGCTATCGCGCTGCCACTGATGACAAAGAGCGGATGGCCTGCCTGCAGGAGATGCTCAAGGTCATCCCCAAGCACAAAGGCACCGAGCGGTTGCAAGGCGAAATCAAAGGTAAGATCGCCAAACTGAAATCGGCGCCGTCCGGCAAGGTCGGCAGCAGCAAGCACAAAGGGCTTGACAATATCCCCAAAGAGGGCGCCGCGCAAATTCCGTTGGTCGGCGCGCCGAATTGCGGCAAGTCGCAGTTTTTGGCGGCGGTGTCGCATGCGCATCCGGAGATTGCCGACTATCCGTTCACGACGCGCGCGCCGCTGCCGGGGATGATGCTGTGGGAGAATGTCAAATTCCAGTTGATCGACCTGCCGCCGATCGCGCTCGAATCGTACGAGGGCTACGTCACATCGCTGCTGTTTCGCGCCGATGCGATTTTCCTCTTTGCCGATTTGTCGAGTGATAATCTGATCGACGACCTCAACGCAGTACTAAACATTCTCAAAGAACATCGCATCAGTCTGGTAGCGCCGGATCATATCGAAGACGAAGAGGAGTACTCGCTCGACGCCGTGAACAAGAAGACGTTTCTGATCGCCACCAAGTGCGATCTGGACGAAGACGATATCCGGCTCGGATTTCTGCGGCAAGAATTTGGCAGTCGGTTTCCGATTTACCGAGTCAACGCGCTGACGCGCGAAGGGATCGAAAAGCTCGAAAGCGATTTGTTTCACACGCTCAACCTGCTACGTGTCTACACCAAAACACCGGGGCACGAGGCCGATCTCAACGATCCGGTCGTGCTCACCGCGCCGGCGACGGTCGAAGCGGCGGCGTACAAGATTCACAAGGATTTCGCCGAGAAGTTACAATTCGCCAAAATCTGGGGCGCCGGCAAGCACGACGGCATGCGCGTGCACAACGATTTTCCGGTGTCGGACGGCGATGTGCTGGAATTTCATGTATAGGAATCGTCCCGGCGATTCGCGAGAAATGATGGGCAAAGCACGCCACGAAGCGCCCGCACGCGATGATAAAGTTGCGGGGCGTTGAGGGGCACATTGCCCAGCGATGCGGTTCTAATCCACCCAGTCGGCGATGAAGACGTTCGTCTCGTTCGGCTGGTTGTTGTCGCGGTTCGAGCAGAAGACAAACTTCTCGCCGTCATGCGACCACATCGGGAAACCGTCAAAGGTCGGATTGAAGGTGATCTGCTCCAGTCCCGTGCCGTCGACATTGATCATGTAGATATCGAATTCGCGCGGCGAACCTTTGTGGTTGGTGCAGAAGACCAGCCGCTGGCCGTCCGGATGCAAGTACGGCGCGAAATTGGCTTTGCCAAGTTTCGTGATCTGGCGTTTGTTCGAGCCGTCGGCGTTCATGATCCAGATTTCCAGCGCCGAGGGACGGATCATGTCTTTCTCGAGCAGCGTCAAATAATCGGACGAGTCCTTCGCCGTTATCGGGCGCGACGCGCGGTAGATGATCTGCTTGCCGTCGTAGGAGAAAAACGGCCCGCCATCGTAGCCGAGTTCGTGCGTGAGCTGCTTGACTTCCGAACCGTCGGGGTTCATCGTGTAGATTTCCAAGTCGCCGGAGCGCAAACTGGTGAATACGATCTTCTTGCCGTCCGGGGAATAAACGGCTTCGGCGTCGTAGCGTGGTGAATTGCTGATGTTCTTGAGATCAGAGCCGTCGGGACTTGCAGAATAGATTTCGTAACCGGGATACAGCGCCCATACGTAGCCCATCGAATAGTCGGGTGACGGTGGACAAGCGGTGTCGGCCTCGTGGGTGGAGGCATAGATCACGCGCCGGCCGTCGGGCTGAATGAACGCGCAGGTGGTGCGGCCTTTGCCGGTCGAGACCAGCTTCTTGCCGCTGCCATCGGAGTTCATCAGAAAAATCTGATCGCAATCATAGGGCGGGTTTGTCGATTGGAAGATCAGTTGCTTGGCGTCATAAGAAAAATAGGCTTCGGCGTTTTCGCCGCCGAAGGTTAGTTGCCTGACATTTTTCAGGTGCTTTTCGTTGACGCGCCAATTGGCGGAATCGGCAGCAGCGGTCTGCGATTCGATCTTGCCTTTATTGATATCGGCGGCTACCAAAACGGCAGAGGCCAACGCTAACGCGGAAATGACGGTTATGGTGCGGATCATCGCTTTACCTCACTTGTTCGCGCCGGATTATAGGCGATGAAGTTCGCGGCGACAACAATTATACGCCGATCGATTCTGACCGCGTCATTCGACAAAAGAGTCTTCCCTTCGCAACCGCAAATCTGTACCTTCGTATCCTTGACTTTGAAACCGCCGCATCTCGTGGAGGAATAGATGTTCAATTACGTACTGCGAAACCGCATTGGGGGCTTTCTATGGTGGGCGCTGTTGGCATTGGTGTCGATCAGTCTTCATGCCCAATCGCTGCAACCGCCGGTGGCGACGCAAATTCCCAAAGCCGATACCGTATTTGGCGTCGTGCTCACCGACAACTATTTCTGGCTGCGCGACGACAGCCGCGAAGATCCCGACGTGCTCGACTATCTCAACGCCGAGAACGACTACGCGCTCGGGTACATGAAGGACACCGAAGAGCTGCAAAAGAAGCTCTATGACGAGATCATTGGCCGCATCAAGGAAACCGACTTAAGTGTGCCGACTAAGATCGACGACTACTACTATTACAGCCGCACCGAGCAGGGGAAGAATTACCAGATCCATTGCCGCAAGAAAGGCTCGTTGGATGCGGCGGAAGAGGTTCTCATCGACGAGAATACTCTCGCGGAAGGAAAGGCCTATTTCGCAATCGGCGCCTGGGCGATCAGCCCGAACCATGAGCTGCTCGCTTTCTCAACGGACACCACCGGTGGCGAGGTGTACACGCTGTATGTCAAGAATCTCAAGACCGGGGCGATGTATTCTGACCAAGTCGAGGGCGTCGGCAATGCGCTGGCTTGGGCGGCGGACAATGCGACAATCTTCTATGACGTGCTCGATCCGGCGTGGCGGCCGTATCGGATTTTGCGCCACCAACTCGGCGCCGACGCGAAAAGCGATAAGATCGTTTATGAAGAACCGGATGACCGCTTCTTTGTGAGCGTGTCGCTGGCGCGCGACAAACATTGGTTGGTGATTACGATCGGCAGCAAGCAGACCTCGGAGGCGTGGTATCTCGATGCGATGACGCCGCAGGGCGAGTTCAAGGTCGTCGAGCCGCGCAAACAGGATGTCGAATACTATGTCGAGCCGCACAGTGATTGTTTCTACATTCTAACCAACGAAAACGCGCGCAATTTCAAGCTGATGCAAGCGCCGGCCGACAAACCGAGCAAAGCAAATTGGGTCGAGTACCTGCCGTATGACGATAATATCAAGCTGGAATCAGTCAACGCTTTCAACGATTACATCGTCTTGTCACAGCGGCAAAACGGCATGCCGCAAATCAAATTCATCCGCGCCAAGGATAAAGTGGGGCACTTGATCGACTTTGCCGATCCGGCCTACTCGGTGATGTTGAGCACAAATCCGGATTACAATCAGAAGGAATTCCGTTTCACCTTCATGTCGCTAACTCAACAGAAGTCGGTCTACGATTACAATCCCGAGACGCGGCACAAGACGCTGCTGAAGCAGGATGAGATTCCCTCCGGCTACGACGCGAGTCAGTATCAGTCGGAGCGTATCTTCGCGACAGCGGAGGACGGCGTCAAGATTCCGATCACGCTGGTGTATCGCAAAGATCGCTTCCAGAAAGACGGCACGCACCCGTGCTATCTTACCGGTTACGGAGCTTACGGCGCGCCGATGGATCCGTGGTTTTCGGTCAGTCGGTTGAGTCTGCTCGATCGGGGTTTCGTTTACGCCTTGGCGCAGATTCGCGGCGGCGGTGAGTACGGCAGGCAGTGGTATGACGACGGTAAGTTCTTTAACAAGAAGAACACCTTCACCGATTTCATCGCCTGCGCCCAGCATCTGGTTCGCGAGCAGTATACTAACGTCCCGAAGCTGGCGATTTCCGGCGGCAGCGCCGGAGGCTTGTTGATTGGCGCTGTGCTCAACATGCGTCCGGACATGTTCGGCGCGGTGGTGGCGGATGTGCCGTTTGTCGACTTGATCAATACGATGAGCGACTCGACGATTCCGTTGACGGTCACCGAATATGAAGAGTGGGGAAACCCGCATCAGAAGGATTACTTCCACTACATGCTGTCGTACTCGCCGTATGACAATGTTCAGCGGCAGGCGTATCCGCCGCTTTTGATTACTGCCGGTTTGAACGACCCGCGCGTTGGTTACTGGGAAGGCGCGAAATTCGCTGCCAAACTGCGGGCGCACAAAGTCGACAACAATGTGCTGCTGCTGAAGACCAACATGGGCGCCGGGCACGGCGGCGCATCGGGTCGCTACGAGCGCTACAAGGAGATTGCATTCGAGTACGGATTTATTCTCAAGACGTTTGGGATGGCGAATTAGCAGGTAGCGCTTTAGACCGGGAGATTCAAAAATCCAGCGGCGTCGACTTCATCGTCGACGCCGCTGTTTTTGGCGCGGGACGATGTCACAGCTTTCGGCTGAATAACTCGCTGCCGGATAAGCAATTAAGGCTTTTCGCCTCAAAGCCGATAATAGATTTAATGGTAATCACTTTGGGGTAACCGGACCTTGAATCAGATAATTCGCACGCTATTCCCGCGGCTTGAAGCGATTTACATCGCGTCGCGCGCGATTACGGCTGCCGCAGTCATTGCGTGGATGTTTTCCACGCCGGGCGCGCTTGAATCGCAGCGGGAGATCACCTTTGGCATGGTCGTGTTCGCGATGCATCTGGCGATCTTCGCGGTCATCTGGAGATTCCGCCCCAAACTCATTTCCGATGTTTTTACGTATTCGCTCATTTTCGACGTCTTGTTCGTCACGTACTTGATCAAGTTTACCGGCGGCGCCGACTCGAGCTTCTATCTCCTGTACTACCTGAATATCATGTTCACGGCTTACTACTTCAGCCTGAACTTCTGCGTCGGATTATCATTTGCGATCACCACGCTATACATCGTTTCGAATCCGGAGTTGTTGACCGTGCTGCCGCCGGTCGAGCTGGGCCTGCGCGCGGCGTTCGCCTGGTTTTTTGCCTACGTCGTCGGCTTCGTGGCGCGTCATATGAAGCAATCGGAAGCCAAACTACTGAAGCTGCTCGATTCGCTGAACGAAAGCACGACGGAACTGGAGCGCTCGCAGGCGCGCATGGAAAAGATCCACGAGACCTCGCGACTCCTCGGCGAGATACTTGACGACCAGAGTATCACCAATGACGTTCTCAAGATCGTTGAGTCGATCCTCGGATTCGAAATGAGCTCGATCCAGATTTGCTCGCCCGACGTGACTTATCTCTATGAGCGCGGACGACTGCAAGACGGCAAGCGCCTGACAACCGGCTTGCGCGAGATCATCCGCATCGACGAAATCGTCGGCGAAGTCATCGCGTTCGGCGATCCGAAAAGAATCATTGACCTGAGCACGACACCGGAATATGTTCCCACGATCGCGAATGCCAAGAGCGCGATGATCGTTCCGATGGTGTCGCATGGACGCGTCATAGGCGTGCTGCTGGCGGAATCGACGCGCGTCAGTCGCTTTAGCGAAACCGACCAGAAAGTCGCCGCGATTCTCGCGGCCTCGGCGGCGCTGGCCTACGAAAACAGCCGCCTGCACGCGGAATTGGAGAAGATGGTGATCATCGACGAATTGACCGGCGTGTATAACTACCGCCACTTCAGCGAGAAGCTCGCGGACGAAGTCAAGCGCGCCACCCGCTATCGCCAGCCGTTGTCGCTGATCATGGTCGATTTGGATTGGTTCAAGAAGATCAACGACACTTACGGACACGAATGCGGCAACGTGCTGTTGCGCGGCGTCGCCCGCGTGATCGGCGGCTGTGTGCGCGACACCGACATTCTCGCCCGCTATGGCGGTGAGGAGTTCATCATCATATTGCCGCAAACCGACCATGACGACGCCCACGTCATCGCCGAGCGCATCCGCAGCGAAGTCGAACGCGCAACCTTTGGTGACGGCGACAAGTATGCCAGAGTCCAGGTCACCGTCTCGGTCGGTATCACAACTTATCCGGACAACGGACACTCCGAAGACGAGCTCCTGCTACTTGTCGATCAGGCTATGTATCTGGCGAAAGGCCGCGGCAAGAACGCCGTCGTGACGGTGTGATGCCGACGCTGGCACAGCAAATCGGCAGCTTGCTGATCGCCGGGTTCGACGGGACGACGCTGCCGGAAGAGTTCCACATTCAACTCGAACGACAGGCATTGGGCGGCGTCATTCTCTTTGCGCGCAATTATCGCGGCCGGCCGGCGCTCAAATCACTGACGCGGGAAATCGCCTCGGCCGCGGCGCTTCCGGGATGGGTCGCAGTCGATCAGGAGGGCGGACGCGTCGTCCGCTTCGCGGAAGACTTCCCCACGTTTCCTTCTTCGTCCTACTTCGGAGAACACAACGATCTCGCCGGACTGCGGCAAGCGACGGCAGTCACGTCGAGATGCCTTGCCGAAGACGGCATCAGCCTGAATTTAATCCCAGTTTGTGATTTGGCGCCGGACGACCGCAGTCACGTGTTGCACTCGCGAGCCTATCATCGCGATCCGCAGCGTGTCGCGGAAGCCGTCACCATGCAAGTGAGAACCTGCCGCGACTCGGGAGTCGAAGTCTGCGCTAAACATTTTCCCGGGCTGGTCTCGGCGACGGGCGATCCGCATCATGTCGTGGCTCGAACTCGACAGCGCCGCGAAGATTTTCTCGCGCGCGATTATCTTCCGTTTCGAGCCGCAATCGCCGCCGGCGCGCAATTGTTGATGGTGACCCACGTCATTGCCGACGCTCTTGATCCCGAACAGATCGTAACGTTCAGCCGGCCGGTCATCGACCGCGAAGTCCGCGGTGAATTGGCCTTTGACGGCCTGATCGTCACCGATGACCTGCAGATGCTTGGCGCCTTGGCGGGTGTCGACGAGGTTGAAGCCTGCGTGCGATCGATGCGGGCCGGGTGCAATCTGCTGATTTTGGCGAATCTTGAGAATCGACTCCGGACACTGATCGCGCAAATCGAGCTGCGCTGCGATCACGACCGGACATTGCGCGACAATGTCGAATCCAGCCATGCTCGCGTCATGCGCTATCGCAACGCGCAACGCGCCGGGGCAAGGGCATGAACGCGCGTTTCCTCGCAGAACTCATCGAGAAGCCAATTCGGCGGACGCTCGGATTGATGTCGGGCACTTCGGCGGACGGTCTGGATATCGCTCTGTGCGAAGTCAACGTCGCAGAACGCCGGCTTCGCAATCTCGCTTCGATGACAATCGATTATCCCGACGAGCTGCGGTCGGCGATTCTTGACATCGCGCACAATGGTGTGATTTCACTCAAACAACTGATCGCGCTGAGCAACTACATCGGATGGTTCTATTCGCAGGCCGTGGCGGATTTCTTGGTCGCCACGGAAACCGACCGCGCGACCATCGATCTTGTCGGCGTTCACGGGCAAACGATCGCGCATCTCGCCAAAGCGACCGCTTTTCTCAATCGCGAGGTGCGCGGCACGCTGCAGATCGGCGAGTGCGAGTATCTGGCAAAAAAACTGGGACTGGTGGCGGTCTCCGATTTTCGCAGCGCCGATATCGCCGTCGGCGGCAGCGGCGCGCCATTGGTCCCGATCTATCATGCGCTCCGGTTTTCGGATTCGGCGCTCAATCGCGTGGTTGTCAACATCGGCGGTATCGCCAACGCGACCGTACTCACGACCGACGGCGCCGTGGTCGCGTCGGATGTTGGCCCGGGAAATTGCCTGCTGGATACGTACGCGCGCCGCGTTCTCCAGATGCGCTTTGATCATGACGGCGACCTGGCGCTGCAAGGACGAGTCGACGAGTTGCTGCTCGAGCGCCTGCAATTGCATCCGGAACTACAACGCCAGCCGCCGCTGAGCCTTGACCGCGGCGATCTCACGCGCATGCTCGACTCACCGCCAATTGCGAGCCAGTTGGCGCAATTGCCGCCGGCGGATGTTCTGACGACCCTTTGCGAATACGGCGTGCGCTTCATCCAGCGATCGACAATGCTGCTTCTCGGAGACCGCTCTCTGGACGAGTTGATCGTATGCGGCGGCGGCGCGCACAATCAGGCGCTAATGACAAAACTCGAGTCGGCGTTTGCGCCGGCGCGTCTGACGACGACTTCCGAGTTTGGCTCGCACATTGACTTCGTCGAAGCCGAAGCGTTTGCGTTTCTTGCCAACTTGACTCTGAGTCATCAATCCGGCAATTTGCCGCAGGTGACCGGCGCGTCGCGGCCGGCGGTGTTGGGTAAAATCTCATTGCCATGATGAAGAATTCGCTGATCGCTATTCTGGTCGTGCTGGTGTCGATGCTCGCCTGCGCGCGGATGAACTACGCCGTCCGGCAAGAAGGCTATGACAAGCTGCAAAAACCGCTGATCCGGGTGCGAATTCTTCATACCGCGACAAACGTCAAAACCGGAGCGCGCGGCGATTGTGTCGTGCGCACCTGGGACGTCAACGACGAAAAATCGTCGTATTTCTCTTCCGCGCATCTGCAAATCGGCGCTGAAGGCCCGCATCTGACGCTCTACGATTTGCAGGGCAACCGCCTTGAAAGCAAGTTGCGCAAAGTCACGGTGATCCCCGATAAGAAAAGCTGGCTCTGGCTCGATAAGCGCAAGTTTCGCGGCGTACTCGAATTCTATCCCGACGGGCATGACACGCTGTACGTCGTCAACGTGCTCAACCTCGAGGACTATCTCCGCGGCGTATTGGCGCCGGAGATCGGCCATCGCAACGCCAGCGAATATCAGGCGGTCAAAGCCCAAGCCGTAGCCGCACGGACTTATGCGTTGGTGACTCGCGGCAAGTATCCCGACAAAGAGTATGATCTGGTCAATGAGATTCTCGATCAGGTCTATATCGGCGTCGACGGCGAACAGCCGAATACTGATCGCGCCCTCAAAGAGACCCGTGGTGAGGTGTTGGCTTCCGCGGGCCAATTGATCGAAACCTACTACCACTCTACCTGCGGCGGACGCACCGACGCGATTGAAGACGTTTGGGAAAAATCGGGAAAACTTTATCTGCACTCGGTATCCGACGACACGTTTTGTGTCTGGTCAAAGTATTACACCTGGAGCGAAGACATCGCGGCCGATTCGGTCTTGCTTTCGCTTCGACGCTTCGTTTCCGGCAAGCCGGAACTCGGGGCGGTCGGATCGCAGCTCAAAGAGATGGTCGCGCAGACGCGCACGCCGGGCGGACGGATCATCACGCTTCGTGTCTCCACCGAATTGGGCACGGTGTATATCGCCAAGGACGCTATTCGCTGGGCGCTGACGCGGCCCGGCAACGGCGGGATTTTGCGGTCATCCAATTTCGAAATCGCGCTGGAGCGAGATGAATCCGGCAATGCCCGCCGCGTACGACTCTACGGTCGCGGCTACGGCCACGGCGTCGGCATGTGCCAAATCGGCGCCATCGGACGCGCGCGCGCCGGACAATCGTATCGCGAAATTCTGCTTCACTACTACGGCGGCGCCGACATTCAAAAAATGTATTGAGCGCCGCGTTTGAACTCCTATAGATATCGCCATGCGGCGTTGGTTGGTGGTACTTCTCGTCACTTCGAGTCTCATCTCTGCTGTCGTGGCGCCAGTCGCGCGCGGCGACGCCGGCAGGTTCTCGCTGCAACTGCATTTCGGCGGTGTTCAACCGGCGCTGAATGACTCGGCGCAGATATGGCTGTTTGCGCCGATTGTCGGCGGCGAGCTTCAATATTGGATCAAGCCGCAGACGGCGCTGGCGCTTGGTGTTCGTTTTGCCCAAATCGACAACGACTCAATCAACGCCTCACTGCTCAAGATCAACAACGAGCGCGCCAACCGGCGATTGTCGATGGTCGGAGTTTCACTGGCGCCGAAGTTCTATCTTCAGCCGCGTCAAGGCGCGGCGCCATTCATCCAACCGCGAATCGAAATGTTGATTTGGAAAGTCAAACGCCGGCCCGGTAACGAGACGGTCAGCGTTGTCGACGGTAACGGGATCGTGACGGATTTCAGCGCTGCTGAAATGGCGCTCGGCGTCGCGCTGGGCGTCGAGAAGTCATTGGGTAAACGTATTGCGCTGTCGGCGGCGGCCGAGTTCTCTCATCTAACCGGACTCAATGCCGATTTTGCCGACTGGGTAGAGAACTCGAGGTCGCGGGCATTGCTGCAATTTTCCGCCGGCTTGGCGATTAGTTTCGGGGATGTAAAGAAGAAGTCGCGGCCCGAGATCATCGGGGATCAGGACGAAACGCAAAACGGTGGCAAGCTACGTGACGAGGTGAAGATTTCTGATCCGGCAAATCCGCCGCCGGTAACCGACAGCGATCTGGACGGAATCGCGGACGATACTGATCAATGCCCCAGCACACCGGCTGGCGCCAAAGTCGACGTGCGCGGTTGTCAGCTCGATGGCGACAACGACGGCGTGTTTGACGGCCTTGACGAATGCCCGTTGACCGCAGCCGAGGAGTCCCGATTCGTCGACGGCACCGGCTGTGTGCCGGACTCGGATTTCGACGGCATACCCGACTATCGTGACCGTTGTCCGTACACCGGCGAGAACGTCACGGTGGACTCGACCGGTTGCGTTTTTGATATGGACGGCGACGGTGTCGGCAACGATCTCGATCTCTGCCCCGACACGCCGAAGATCTATCCGGTTGATGAGCGCGGCTGTCCGGACCGTACGCAGATCTTCGTGCGCCGCTTGTACTACAGCCTATTTAACTCCGGCGAGTCGAAACTGCGTCGCGACAAAACCGCTGCCCTCGATTCGATTGCTGTCTTGCTGAAAGCATTCTCCGATGTTTCCGCAACCGTTAAAGGCTTCACAGACAATGTCGGTCCGGCCGATGCCAATATAGCGCTGTCGCAAAAGCGCGCCGACGCCGTTAAGCAATACCTGATTACGCAAGGTGTGCCGCAAGACCGGGTATTGTCGATTGGCCGCGGCGAAGCCGATCCGCTGGCGTCGAATCGCACCCGAAACGGCCGGGAAGCCAATCGCCGGATCGAGATCGAATTCAAGTATTGAAGCGTTCTCGCCGTGAATTGTTGTTGATCACCGTAATTGTCCGCTCTAATTTCCCGCCAACACTTAATCGAGTATGGGGATTATCTGATGCCGTTCTGGACCTGGTTCTGGCTCATCGCCCCGCCGCTAATCTTGCTGTTGCTTGAGTTTATTCATTATCGCCGGAAAGAGAAGGACAACTGAGCATGGATCCGGCCTGGGTTGGATTCATCATCTACCTGATCGTTGTTTTGCTCGTCGGTTTCGCTACCGTGCGGCTGACCAAAACGCTCGACGATTTCCTGATTGCCGGACGCAAACTTGGCCCGTGGGTGGTTGCGATTTCGGAGCGCGCTTCGGGCGAATCCGCGTGGTTGCTGGTGGGATTGCCGGGTGTTGCCTGGGCCTCGGGATTCGCGGCGCTGTGGCCGGCGATCGGCTGCACGTTCGGCATTCTCTTTTCCTGGGCGTTTATCGCCCACCGCTTGCGCGCGCAGTCGGAGCAATTGGGCGCGATCACGCTTCCCGATTTTCTCGAAAGCAGACTCGGCGACGACAGCAGGCTGATCCGGGTCGTCTCGACGATAATTATCCTGATCTTTTTCACGATGTATGTTGCCGCGCAACTTATCGGCGCCGGCAAAGTTTTCAATGTGACTTTCGGAATCGATCCGATCTGGGGCATGATCATCGGCGGCGCGATTATTATCTTCTACACGGTAATGGGCGGCTTCTTCGCGGTGGCGTGGACCGATCTGTTTCAGGGGCTGCTGATGGTCGCGACTTTGGTAATTCTGCCCGTGGTTTCTGTGATCGAATTGGGCGGGTTCGGCGCGTTCATCGACAAGGTCAACAGCGTCAATCCATCGCTATTGACGGTCACCGAGGGCAAGACCGGCGCCGCAATGTGGGCGACGATTATTGGCGGACTGGCGATCGGACTCGGTTACATGGGACAACCGCATCTGGTCGTGCGCTTCATGGCGATTCGTTCCGCGCACGATCTTAAACGCGGATCACTGATCGCCGTTGTTTGGTCGATTCTCGCGTTCTGGGGCGCGGTGCTGATTGGCGTCTTGGGACTCGCACTCTATAGTTCCGGGCTGTCGGACGCGGAACAAATCATGCCGCACATGGTGCGCGAATTGATTCCGGCGTGGCTGGCGGGGATCTTTATTTCGGGCGCCATCGCCGCGATGATGTCCACCGCCGATAGTCAGCTCTTGGTGTCAACCTCGGCGGTGGCCGAAGACGTTTACCATCGCATGCTGAATCGTCGAGCATCGCAGAGGCAGCTCGTTTGGCTGTCACGGATTGCGACGATCGTTATCGGCGGAATCGCCTATTTGCTGGCGTTCACGGCGGAAGACACCGTCTACGGATTTGTGCTTTACGCTTGGGCCGGACTCGCGGCGAGTTTCGGGCCCGGATTGCTGTTGACGCTGTGGTGGAAGCGAACGACAAAGTGGGGCGTGCTGGCCGGAATGATTTCCGGGACTCTAATAGTGATCCTCTGGAAATCGGTGCTCAAACTTTCCGACCGGCTGTACGAGTTGGCGCCGGCCTTTTTCGTCGCGCTGGCATTGGTGATCTTTGTCAGCCTCGTTACCCGGCCTGCCGCGCGACGGGCGGCAAGCGCGGACTGAGCCGAGCGTCGACGCGCCTATTCCCAAGCCCAAGCTTGCAATCAAAGATGTCGGGGCACCGGGCCGACGTTCAAGACTTGCGACTTGGCGAAAAAATTTGAACCGTGATCGGGCTTGCACGTTATCACCTTCGTAGAGATATATTGTCCATCAATCGCTAAGTCGGAGTGGTATGAAGAACCGTTGGTCCGTGATTGTTCGGCGATTTGCTTTCGCCATCGTTCTAATTCTCACCGCACTGCAGTCGAACCGGCTTGCGGCCGCGATCGAGTTGGACAGTATCAATACTTTTCAGTTTGCGGCCAATGGTGGCACCGACTGCTGGGGTTGGGTGGACCCCGAGGATTGCACGCATTACGCGTTTATGGGCGTGCAGAACGGTATCGCGGTGGTCAATGTCACCACCAATCAGGTCGTAACCATCGTTGCCGGACCGACCAGCAATAACTCCTGCGGCGCGTATTGGCGCGATCTCAAAACCTATCGGCACTATCTCTATGCGGTTTCCGAATGCGTCGGAACGAATAACGGCATTATGGTGATCGACCTCTCGCCGCTGCCGTCGCATGTCCGGTTCGTGGGCGCGTTTCCGGTGCATCCGGCGGGATCGTTTACCAGTCACAACATTTCGATCGATACGGTGAAGGGCTATCTTTATGCCGAGGGCGACAACGCCGCCAACCGCTCCATTCATGTTCTCAGCCTTGCCAATCCGGAGAATCCGACATGGGTACACAGCTTCGGACCCGGCGGGGGAATCCACGACATCTTCGCGCACAACGATACGTTGTACTCGGCCGACGGAATTACCGCATCCTTTACGATCTACGACATGGCGATCAAGACGGAACCGCGGCAGCTTGCGCACGTTGTAATCCCCTTTGGCGGTTACCTGCACAATATCTGGCCAACGCGCGACAAACGGCATGTGGTAACGACGGAAGAGACGGCGTATCAAACGATCAAGATCTGGAACATCGAAGACCTACAGAATATCCAGTTGGTCGGGCATTATCTCGGCGAGAACCAGCTCGTTCACAATGCCCACCTGGAGGGGGATACGCTTTATCTGTCGCACTACGAGTCCGGCGTCAAGGTCGTCGATCTGGCTGATCCGTCGCAACCGCGCGAGATCGCGTCGTTTGATACCTGGCCGACGAATCAACCGAATTTCAACGGCTGTTGGGGCGTGTTTCCGCATTCGACCGGCGGGTATGTATATGCCTCCAACATGAACGGGCGGTTATTCATATTGCGCTGGCGGGACACCGCCAACGGCAATGTGGCGTCGCTTCCCGATTCCGATGGAGACGGTTTCCCCGATATCGAAGATATCTGCCCGAGTAGCTACGATCCCTGTCAACTTGATAGCGACGGCGACCTGATCGGCGACGGCTGCGATCCGGATATCGACAACGACGGCTATGCCAATGTTGCCGACAACTGCCCGCTGCTGGCTAACAATCAGGCGAATGCCGACGGTGACGATCGCGGCGACGCCTGCGACAATTGCCCGCTGGCGGCCAACAATGACCAGGGCGACGTTGACAGCGACGGGATTGGCGATGCGTGCGATGAATGTATCGACTCCGACGGCGACGGTTTTGGCGATCCGGGAGTTGTGTCAACCGGTTGCGCGACGGACAACTGCCGCAACAAATACAATCCGAATCAAGTCGATTCCGATAACGACGGCTTGGGCGACGCCTGTGACAATTGTCCATTGGTGGACAATCTCGATCAGTTTGATGAGAATAATGACGGCATCGGTGACGCTTGCGACGGTCGCATGCATATTCAGGATTATGTCATGCCGGTCGCGACATTGAATCAGCCCTACAATTACCAGTTCACGGTGATCGGCGGCACTGCGCCATACAATTGGACGTTCTTCGGCGGCGATGTGCCTTTTGGTATGACCTTCACCGGCGGCGAGACCGCATCGGTCAGCGGCACACCGACGTACCCGGCGACCTATTACTTCATGATCATCTGCCAGGACTCGGATAACCCCGTCAAGGCGGACTCGCTCAGTATCGTGATGACAGTGAGCGCTCCACCGCTTCCCGACCATTGCGGCGATGCCGATAACAATGCGGCAATCTCGATTGCCGACGCCGTCTGGCTCGTCAATTATCTCTATACCATTCCGACGCCGCCCAACCCCGGAGCGCGCGCGGACTGCAATTGCAGCGGGGATATCTCGTTGATCGATGTGATAATCCTGATTAATTACATCTTTGAAGGCGGCCCGGCGCCGTGCAGTCAGTGTAATTAAACCCCCGCCACAACTATGTCCGTGCCTAATCGCTTGCGATAAATCCACAGACGCCGATAATTGTGACAGATGAAGTTAGTCACTGCGGCACAGATGCGCGACATCGACAAGCGCGCCATCGAGCAATTCGGTATTCCAAGCCTAACGTTGATGGAAAACGCCGGGCGCGGCATCGCCGAATTGATTCGCGCCCAATTCGGCGAAAATCTTGTACAGACAAAATTCGCGATCGTGTGCGGGAAGGGCAACAACGGCGGTGACGGTCTGGTCGTAGCGCGGTACCTGAAGCGGTGGGGCGCGCCGGTCAGTGTCTTCCTGCTGGCAAGTCGGGAAACGCTACCCGGCGATGCGCGCACCAATCTCGGCCGTGCAGAAGAAGTGGGAATTGCGGTCGAACAGGTGAAAGGCGAGGCCCTCGCCGAACGACTTGAGGACGCCGACATCTTGGTTGACGCAATACTTGGTACAGGATTCTCGGGCAACAATCTCAACGACGAAATTGGCGGAGCAATCACGGCACTGAATCGCTCCGGGGTTCCGATCATCGCGGTCGATGTGCCTTCAGGTCTTAATTGTGATACCGGTGAAGTACCGGAATCATGCATTCGCGCCTTCCTGACCGCGACATTGGGACTTCCGAAATCCGGAATGTACTTCTACCCCGGTAAGGCATATTGCGGCCACATAGAAGTGATCGATATCGGTATCCCTGATGCCTGTGTCGAAGTGTCCAAAATCGATTATAACGTAGTAACATCTTCTGAGGCTGACAGCTGGATCCCAGAGCGGAGACCGACCGACAACAAAGGCGATGCTGGTAAAGTCTCGATTTTCGCAGGTTCAGTTGGATTGACCGGTGCGGCCACTTTGGCAGCCATTTCAGCCGTAAGGGCAGGATCAGGTCTGGTAACTGTTGGGTGCCCAAGCAGTCTAAACGACATTCTTGAAGCGAAGTTAACGGAAGCGATGACCAAGCCCTTACCGGAAGTGCGGCCAAAGCGTTGTCTCTCAATGCGATCGCTGGGAATGATGATGGAAATGGCCAAAACCTCTGATTCAGTTTGTTTGGGGCCGGGAATCGGACGTCATCGTGACACGATGGAGTTGGTCCGACGTTTCGTCGGTAGTTTCCACGGCAGGCTAATTCTTGACGCCGACGGGCTTTACGCTTTCTCCACTCACTCCGAATTGCTGAAACTGTCTCCGGCCGAAATGGTGATAACACCTCATCCCGGTGAGTTCGCTCGTCTCGTTGGCAAGAAAGTGTCCGAAATCGAGGATAACCGTCTCGAAGCTGCGATGGCTCTAGCTATCGAAGTCGAGAAGGTGGTTCTGCTCAAGGGCGCCCCCACAATTATAGCGACTCCGGATGGGCGTAACTACATAAACCCAACCGGGAATGCCGGGATGGCGACAGGCGGTTCGGGAGACGTTCTGGCCGGCGTGATCACGGCTTTCCTGGGCTTCGGAATGGCTGCAGAGGCGGCAGCCGTTTGTGGGGCCTATGTTCATGGTTTAGCCGGCGATCTTGCTCGGGATGAATGGGGGACATTCGGTATGACGGCTTCAGACATCGTCGCGAAGCTGCCTGCGGCGATGCTGACGGTCAAACGCTATTGATTTTATCCTAATTAGATTTTGCTTTCGCAGTTCATCGCGCCTCGAGTCAACCCAAACAATGTAGAGAAGTGTCGATTGCCGGAACCTTTCGGCGACATTGTCATATACACAAGTGAGGATTGTGATTGCGATGGGCAAACTGACGGAAAAGATCGTCGAGCTCGGAATCAGGCTGGGTTTGCTCCCCCGGCCGGTGCCGGCGCCCGTCCGCAAACGTCCTTCTTCGGACAGTACGAATCGTTGTTAGTTCGTTGTTCTGGTTCTTACATCAGATCAGTGACGTTGCAATCTATCGGGAGGTCGAGTAGCGAGGCTCGCCTCCCGATCTGATTTTATCCCGGCCGCAGTTCGAACCCGCTATTCAACTAATTGGCTTGTTGTGCGTCTTGTCCTCGAATAGATTGGCCGCGGGTTTGAGAAGAAGAGGAAAGCGGAAGATGGGTCTTGGAAAAACACTAACTACGGTAGTCTTATTGCTCGGAATCGCGATCGGCTGCGGCCGCAAGGCGGATGACGAGTTGCCCGCGCGCGTCGGCGATCTTGAGGTGATCTTCAAGATAGTCGATGAATTCGGGCGACTACCGGACACGTTGAATATCCCCGTGATTCTCAGTATCGCCACCGACACGCTGTTCACTTCGACTTCCACGGCGCGAGAACAGGTAGTGACAGTTAAGAACCATGAGCAGAAAGTAGTCGGGTTTAAGGATATGGCGCCGAGCTTCTTCTATGTGAAAGTTCTGATCAATCGTCCCGGGCTGCCACCGACGTGCTCACCGACAGCGGTTTTCGTGCGGGAAAACATGGTTACGCGCACGGATCTGATCAGCCTGACACTTCTGGAAAATCTCATCCGATGCGATTGATCGGCACGCCCAAATCTGAATCCGAGCTCATCGACTGCTTGCTGGCCTGCCCCGTTGAAGAAGTAGTAGTTCCGCGAGGTGCGGAATCTCTGGTGCCCATTGCGGTCGCCGGCCACCGCCCTAAGGGTGTGATTTCCCTCAAAGAGTTGAATGCGGTAATGCGATTGGAGCGGGACGATTTTTATGTCGTTTGTGCGGCCGGAACCCCCTTGACTGAACTGTTCGCGGTACTTGAACGCCACAATCTTCGTTTTCCATTCCTGCTGGAGGGGCAGACCGGCACGGTCGGGGGAATGGTTGCGAGAGGACAACTCGCTACCGAAGGCGGTTGCTTCGCTATATCGCGCTGGGTGTTAGCGGTCAGAGTGTTGCTGGCCGATGGAACGATCAGTAAGAGCGGCGCGATCACGTACAAGTCGGTAGCGGGGTATGATCTGCCCAAGTTGTTTTGTGGCAGTTTTGGCACACTGGGCATAATCGTCGAGGCGTCGCTGCGGATCTATCCGCGGCAGGCTGGCCCCTTCGGCAAGGATCTGGCGCCGACGCCCCGGCGCGTCGCAAAGCTGGCCGACCAAGTACGTCGCGCAACGGATTTGCCCAAAGCGGAAGTGATCGCGAATCGTATCAAAGGCGAGCTTGACCCGCGGGGGAGGTTTCCGGCGATCGTGGGTTGGAACGAGGCCTGAGGCGAAACGTATAATCCGGTACTTTGGGTGAATCGTTGGCGCACAACTGAGAAGCAATGATAAAGCGAATCGTCATTATTGTAATTGTCGCCGCCCTGTTTGGGGGGCTGAATAATCTGGTCAATCCGAACAAGGTGCCGTGGGTCGGCAATTGGCCGAGCGCGAACGCCGACTCGGATTCGACGTGGCAGTCGCTGTCGTACGAAGCCGGTGATCCGCCGGTATTACGGATGGCGGAGGCCTTTGATCGGTATGCATCCAAGGACTACGTTTTTATCGATGCGCGCGAACCGGAAGAATACCAGACCGGTCACATCATTGGCGCGCTGAGTTTACCCTACGATTACTTCGACGAATACAAGGACTCCGTGCTTCCGAATCTGGCAACCGACGCCAAGATTGTTACCTATTGCTCCGGCAGTGAGTGCGAGTCATCGCTGTACCTGGCGAGATTGCTGGTACAGGAGCATGGCTACAAGAACGTAGAGATCTTCTTCGGGGGCTGGGCACAGTGGTCGAAACACAAACTACCGATTGAAGGCGACTATGGACCACAGTCCGGCGAGTAGTCCGATCGAAGCACCGCTGCGGCTGCTTTTGGGCGCGGCGTTGACTTTGCTTGGCATTATTGAAGTGGTCAAGCCGGAGTTGCTGCCGACGTTTTTTCCGCTGTGGGCGTGGATACTCGTGGCCGGGGTCGGTTTGTGGTTACTCAGTGGCCGGGCGCTCGACAAAGCGTATTTCGTTATCCGTTTAGCATTGGGATTGACATTTGTCTGGGCGGCGGTCGACAAGATCATTCATCCCGATCAGTTCGCGCGCATCATCTATAACTACCATCTGCTTCCGGGCGAGTATATCAACGTGTTCGCTTTGCTGTTGCCGTGGGTCGAATTACTTACCGGCGTGATGGTGATATTGGGGCTCTGGGAGAAAGCGGCGGTGGTGATCATCGCCGGCATGCTGGCGATGTTTATCGTCGCGCTTTCGATAGCGATAGCGCGCGGTGTCAATATCGAATGCGGGTGTTTTTCGACAACTTCGAAAGCAAAAGCGCCGGTGCTGGATTTGATAATCCGCGACGCGATCATGTTGGTGGCGTGTGGATTGATCCTTTGGACCAGACGCAGTTGGCTGGCGCTGGATCGTCGTCCGGCGCAAACGCAAACAACCTAACAGCGACTGCGTTAGCCAGCCCGCCGGACCAGCCGATTCGGCTGAGAATGTTAAAGCAGAAAATGCCGAAGCGGCGTCGAGACGATCTAAACCGCGGCGATGCCGTCGCGGCGCGGCAGTTGTGCGGCTTTCGCCAAGCCGTCATCAAGCGCTTGAATCAAATCTTCGGCGTCTTCCAAACCAACTGAGATTCGCACTAATCCGTCACTAATACCGATCTTCTGCCGGATTTCGGGCGCGATGCCGGAGTGCGTCATCGATGCCGGGTGCTGGATGAGAGAATCGACCGCGCCTAAGGACACGGCCAGCGTGAAGAGTTTGATATTGTCCATCAATCGGCGGGCGACTTCGTAGCCGTCTTTCATTTCGAACGCGAGCACACCACCGAAGGCCTTCATCTGCTTTTTGGCCAACTCGTGCTGCGGATGGCTGGGCAGGCCGGGATAGAATACCTGCCTGATCATCGGGTGTTTCTGGAGATGCTCGGCAATCCGCTGCGCGGAAGCGCAGTGGCGCTCCATGCGCACCGCGAGGGTTTTGATGCCGAGATAAATTAGCCAGCTATCAAAAGGCGAAGGACAGCCGCCGACGTCTTTCATGATCCCGTAGAGCTTGTCTTTGAATCCCTCATTATTGGTGATGACGGCGCCGGAGATGACGTGGCCGTGCCCGGAGATGTACTTGGTTGCCGAGTGCATGACGATATCGGCGCCCAGCTCCAGCGGACGCTGCAGATACGGAGTCGCATAGGTGTTGTCGACGATGATCAGACATTCCGGGTTGATTGCTTTGGCAATGCGGGCGACTTCGCGAATGTCGGTGATCTTCATTGTCGGATTCGTCGGCGTCTCGAAGAAGATGCCTTTGGCCTTGGGATTGGCTTTCATGGCGGCTGAGACCGCATTGAGATCGGAAGTATCGACAATATCGGTCTTGACACCGTACTTCGGCAGCACGTGCTCGAAAAGACTGTCAGAACAGCCATAGACGACATCGCCGCGAATTAGAGTATCGCCGCTCGAAAGCAGGGCGAGCATGATACCGGAAATCGCCGACATTCCGGATGAAAACAGGAACGACGTGATGCGGACATGCTCCGGGTCGGCCAGTTTTGCGCCGCAGCCTTCGAGCGCGTTGAGTTTGGCCTCGGCGGTGATGACAGTCGGGTTGCCGAGGCGTGTATAGATGAAGCCGTTGTCTTCGGCGGCGAAGAGTTTCTTGCCCTGTTCGGCGGAATCAAAAACGAATGTCGAAGTCTGATAGATCGGCAACGTGTGCGCGTTTGAGTGCTTGCCCGCAATGTGCTCACCGGCGTGCAGAGCGCGGGTCGCGAAGCCATGTTTGAGGTAGAACTGCTCAACGGCGTTGGTCAGTTTGGAATCTTCCATCGTGTATCTCCTGCCGAGTCGGCGAGTAAATTCAACAGAGCGGAGTATACGCGATTGCGGCGGGATTTCCAGTGGGAAGGGGAAAGCTGGTCGCAGAAACTTAATCGGTTTTCAAGAGAAATCTCTCTGTCAATTGATCCTTGGGAATCTCCTTCTCTGCGGGTAGGTAAACCCACACGTCAATGTCAAGATTGCTCATCTTGGAACAGATCAGCGGGCCAACATCTGCCCACGAGAGCCATCCCAAACCACAGCCAAGCGCCGGAAGTGCCAGCGACCTAATACCCTCACTGCGGTAGTTACGTTCGATCCATTCAAGACCCTTCGATATAGCCTCCAAGTCGCCACGGTCGCGCCAGTGTTTCTTCGTCGCGAACAGAAGAAACCACGACTCGCCGTTAGGACTGGTGAGTGAGCTTGGTTCGTCAGCCAGTTCGTGATCGAATGATCTTTCGCGTTTGTAGAGCACAGGAACGCCCATCTTGAGACTGCGGTTACGACAGGCGTCTTGGTAGTAAACATAGACATCCGGAAACTGGTACTTAGCTCGTGACGCGAGACCCTTGCCCATAACACCAACCGTGTTTACAGAAACAGTCATTGTGTGAAGGCGAGAGAAGAACATGTCACCCACCACGAGCTTCAGATGGCTCGTCAACTGTGCCTTGACATCTGGCTCGAAGAACAGACGGGGTTCCGGAATGACTTCCACTTGAAAGTTTCTCAGTGATCTCTTGACAGTTGTGGCGGTTTCATGATCGATTACGTAAATGGCTGAAATATACTCTGCGGGTACGAGAGTCGGCACCAGACACTCCGCCATTATCTTTCGTTTCGAGCCAGATTCCGTATTCCAGTACTCAATTTCGAACTGCGCGCGGATTTCTCGAATGCGCCTCTTCCCTTCCGCAGCTGGGAGTATCTCGGTAACGGTGTTTGCAGCATTGCCGTTCGTGATGAAGATGTCGTCGCGATTGAGAATGCCTGGGTTGACTTGAAGGACGGCGATCTGCTTCGGATCATGCTCCGCTTTGACACGGTAAAGCATCGGGTTTCTGGCATTGAAGTACAGATTGGCGAAGTCCCAAAGCGACCTTCCATCGGGAACCCGCTTCTCCTTGCGATGACTGACGATCTCCGCGTCGTAAATACGCTTAACCTGAACGCCCCGCTTTTCGACTTCCGAGTGGGACAAGATTCCATCCGTTAGGATTGAGGGCAGGTTTTCCACATGCGTGATGTAATGAAGGGCTTTGATCTGACCCGACGACACTTCAGCAGATTCCTCCTGTGAGGATAAATCAAACAAATCGTATACTTCTTCGCAAGGTCGCTTTGATCGTTTCTCCAGATAGGAGATCGCTTTCTCCAAGCGGCATAATGACTAAGTTGTCATCGGTGAATCGGGTATCTCATTCGGGTTTTCGCCGGTCGCCGGAAAGTGGGCGGCTAATGTCGCGCCGATTTCGTTTATCACCGCGATGATGCCCTCCGAGTGGCGGTTCTTGCGAATCTCAGCCGATAAGCGTTCGTGCGGGCCGTTCCAATAGTCAGGCGGCACTTTCAGCGCGATTCCCTTGTCGGCCACGATTGCGGCCTCGCGTTCTGCCAGTGAAACAAAGATCAAGACCCCGGTCGAGCCTTTGGTGGCCGGCAACGAATGAAATACTTGCAGCGCGTGTTTCCAAGTCGCCCGGGCGCGACGACGCCGAGTATTAAACAATGGCGCGAGTACGAAAAAACCGATCAAGAAGGCGATAAGTCCCCAAAGAAACGCTTGTGAAAAGTCATAGTATACGCCCCAGTCGTTGGTCCGCGTGATGATGAGGGAGACGACAACGCTAACTATCGACAGGCCGGCGGCGACAATGATCCGTTCGGAAATCCAAGAGTAGGATTGCTTTGCCAAGCGGACAACGATCTCACCGGAAGTGCGTGACTCTGCCGCCTGGATGGCTGCACCGATGGCTTTAAGATCGGTGTCCGAAAAATACCTCGCGATTACACCTGTCATTATCACCATCCTCCTGAGGCGCCGCCGCCTCCTGATGAACCGCCGCCGAAGCTGAACCCACCACCACCTCCGGAGAAGCCGCCACCGAAACCGCCGAAACCACCGAAGCCGCCGGAGCCGCCGGAACTGAAAAAGTCTGTCCAGCTCTGCCCTTTTTTCTTTTTTCGAAAGTTGCGAACGGCATTGCCGATGGCAGCCACCACGCTGAAGCCGATCAGTAGCGCGAACATGATCAGCTCGAACGGTATTTCTTCGGCAGGCTCCTTGGTCGGTGGGAGATCATACTCGCCACCAATTGCCTGAATGATGCCTTCAACAACGGCTTGAATGCCGTGCCCCCAGTTACCCTGACGAAAAGCTGCCGCCATCTCCGAGTCGCGACTGACCAGTCTTCCCGCTTCGACGTCGGTCAGAGCTGCTTCCAGTCCGTAGCCGACTTCGAGGCGTACTTTCTTCTCCTCCACAGCCATGAGAAAGAGAACGCCGTCGTCTTCCTGTTCGCGACCGACGCCCCATTTCTTGAAGACGTCGCGAGTGAAGTCTTCGAGGGACTCGCCGTCAAGCGACGGAATGATCAAGACGGCGATTTCGTGACCAGTGGCAGCGCGATAATCAGCGATTGCTTTCTCGATCGGCAAGCGATCGGCATCCGAAAGCAGTCGCGCCCTATCGGTCAATGGCCCGGTGTAGTCGGGGGCCTGGAGCGCCCACGCTGCGTAGGAGACGCAGAAAACGAAGGCGAGAACGAGTCTGACGGCGCGGATCATCGTCGGTTACTGTGTAAACATGTCTTTGACCTTGGGCGCTTCCTGCGCTTCAGTCGAGGCCGCGAAATAAGCCTTCTCGTAGGGAAAGCCGAAGATTGATCCGGCGATAATGGCCCCGATCCCGCGCTGACGAAAAACGTTGTAGTCGCGGACGACCTCGTTGAACGTGCGGCGTTCTTGCGCGATGCGATTTTCGGTGCCTTCGAGCTGCACGAGCAAATCGGAGTAGAGCTGATCGCCTTTGATGTCGGGATACTGTTCGACGACGACGTTGATAAAGGAGTTGAGTTGGCGCGAGAGTTGATTCGATATCGAATCCAGCAGCGCCGGATTGTTCTGGCCGAGCGCTTGGTCGGCCTCGCCCTTGAGATCGATCACGCGCTGGCGCATGGCGATTACGTCGGTCAGCGTTTTCTGCTGGCGCGCCATGAAATTGTCGACCGACGCGACCAGATTGGGCACGAGATCGAAACGTCGTTGATAGACGTTTTGCACCTGCGACCATTTCTCGTCGACGACCTGCGATTTTTCGATCAAAGTGCCGCGGTTACTCCAAACCCAACCGCCGATGGCAATCACAAGGATCAACAAGATTACGAGGATGATCCCGAATACTTTCATGATTGTCTCCTTCCCGGAAATGTCATTCGCGGGGAATCAATGACAGGTGACGGCGAATAGCAAGTGGATTCGAAAGTTGGGGGGCGTCAGTCGCGGCCGAAGTGGTGCGGATGAGACTAACGAGCAGTGCTCCACGAATCGCCAGTTCGGAAAGTCAGACGCTCGGTTTCGAATCAGCGATGGCGATCACGTGTCCATCGGGATCGAGGCAGTAAGCGACCGACTCACCCCACGAACGAAAGGACAACGCGCTCAATTCTCCGGCGCCGGCGGCCAGCGCCCGACGCTGAAACTCGGCGGCGTTGTCGACGCGAAGATACAGCTCGGCGCGCGGGATTCCATTCGCGCGCGACGGATCGGGCAGAGTTTCTCCAAGCAACTTCCTGATACCGGATTCCGGCATCAGCCCGAGAGACGTTTCGGAGTTGATGGGGAATTCAGTCATGCCGGGCACATCGAGGCTTGGTTCGCTGGCGAGAACGCGGCGATAAAATTCGCGACTGCGATTTTGGTCACGGACGTAGAGGATGATGATGGCGTTCACGGCGCAATATATTCATCACGACTGGAATTGCGAACAAAAGTCCGCCGACCTTTCGATCGGCGGACTTGAGAAGCGCATCACCGCTCTGGTGCGGCATCAGTATTTGGCGGTCTTCACGGGCAATGCGGCGCCGGACCGCTGGCAAAGATGTAGTTGATCAGATAAACCGCGTCGGCAATTGAGACAGCGCCGTTGCCGTCGGCGTCGCCGCGGCAGATTGGATTTGGCGGAGAGCCGCCGGCGAAGATGTAGTTGATAAGATACACGGCATCGGCGATCGAGAACGCGCCATTGCCATCGGCGTCGCCGCATTTGCAGGTGGCCGCCGCATCCTGGCCCGGCCAGTAGCCGGCAGTGGCTTTGTAATTCGTGGACGTCCCCTGTCCTGCGGCGGCTTGTCCCAGAGCAGAAGTCAGCAAGAAGTTCGTCGATGTCCCCCGCACGCCGCCCATGGCAACTACCTGACGCTTGACTTGTTCGCCGGCGAGCGGCGACTGAGGTTCCTCAACTGTCGGGGGTGACTTTGCGTCGCCCCCGATCGCGGCAACGATTGCTCCAAGGAGCAACACATTCATCATTGTGAATCTAAGTAGGCGTTTCATCGCGACACCTCTACTTCTTGTCAGCAGCGAGTTTGGCAAGCAAAGTCCGTACTTCCTCGAGCTGCGTCTTGAGCGCTTCGATCTCGCCGGCTTGCCGCTGCAACTGTTGTGTCCGTTTGTAGAGCGCCTGAATGGCGGCCAGCGCGACGCCATCGGCGTCGATGGTGCTGATGTGAGTTTCTTTCTCGCCCATGCCGAAGGCTGCGTAGAAATCTTGCGCCATCGGGCCAATGTGACGGACTGACGGATCCTGGGAAACGTAGTTCCAGGTGGCGATCGGCATGGCGGCCAGCCGCTCAAGCATGGCATCGACATCGACGTCGCTGATGTTCCGCTTCACATTCCGATCGGACAGTGTACTCCAGGCGCCGGCGCCGGACAAGAGTTCGACGCCGACTTCCGGCCCAACTCCGCTCACGAACTGTACGCCGCCCGTCGCGCGGACACGGAATTGATTGGTGTCTGTCGAATTGAAATCGGCGTCCGTTTGATCGGCCCAAAGGAATGTACCGTCGTGAGCAGCATTGATTTTCGCCCGGCGGCCGCCGGCAAGCGAGTAGTCGCCATTAACGAGATTGAGTCGCCCTCCCGCCGCGATTGAATAGTCGCCTTCAATCCAGTTTTGAGATCCCCCGGAGATGGACGACCCGCGCGCGGCCATGATCCAGTTGTTCTCGCCGCCGGCAACTGCATTCATGCGGTCGTTAAGCATGTCGTCACCGTGGATGCGGCAACCATATCCGCCAGAGATGACGCTGTACCCGCTGGAGTCGATCTTCTGTGTGAACCCACCGCAGATCAGCGCGTTCTCTGAAAATCCTAAGTCATTGAAGTTTCCCGCGAGGATTGCTGAGTTTCCGGTTGCATGCACCAGGTTGCTGTCCCCGAAGGCGAAGTTGTTTCCGCCGCCGTCGAGGTAGTTGCGGAAACCGAACGCCGCCGATCGATTGGCGCCAATGTAGTTGCGTTCGCCAAAGGTAAAGGAGTTATCGCCCTTGACTGTGTTGTTCAAGCCGATTATCGCGGAGTTGTCTCCATTCAAGCCAAGATCATTGTCGTCGTCAATGAGATTGTTGTCTCCTGCGACGAGCACGTTCTTTGATTCGATTGTGTTGTTCTCTCCGAGGACAATCGCGTTTTCGGCGTGCGCCGGATCGCCACCGCCGAGACCAAAGTTAAACGTGTTGCCCGTGCCGTAGTTGACGAGGCCTTGGCCGGGAGCCTTAGCTGCTGGCCAAGAGACGGTGAAGTTGCCCGAGAGTCTCGCGCTATTCTCGGCGACGTCGACTACCGTTTGACCGACCGAGTTCTTCATCTTCAGAGCCGTGCCGTTGCCAATCGACACTGTCGCCGGTGTCGGTGTGGTGTAATCCGCAACTTCGATGACGCCGGCGCCGGATGCCATTCGGCGAACTACGACGGCGCTTTCGGCGGTTGTCGAACCGAATTGGATCCACTGACGCGGTAGGATTTTCGTTCGCGGCGATGAGAGCATTCCCTCTTTGGCAAAGTCGGAGAGAGTGACCTGCCCACCCTCGGTGGCGACAGTCAATTGCGCTGCCACATCGCCGTTGACCGCGTTTACCGCGATCGAGCCGCCCTCGGCTACCGCCGCCATAGAAGCGACGGGATTGTTGCTGCTGCCCTTGACGGTTACGGCTCCGCCGGTCTCAGCAGCGGACAGATTGAGCACTTCCTGGCCATCGTTCGAAGTCGCCGACAGAGCGACGTCCGCCGACGGCTCAATCCGCACTACGCGTAAGCTGGCCCCCTTAACACGAATCGCCGCCGACACTAAGTCGCCGTCTTTTGAAGGATCGTCTTCCAGTTGCAGCATGCCGGAGATAACACCGCCTTTGGCTTTGTCCACGGTCTGGACACGATGCGAGTAGCCGACCGAAACCATACGACTACGCGGGGTGATTTCCGGATCGGCGTTTATGGTCACTCCCAGATAGCGGGTATCAGAAGCGAAGACTGTTTCGTCGATTGGGTTGGGTGACGGCGCGCCGCCAAGCAGAACGCTGAGAAATCCATCGGTGACGGTCACTGATGAGTGAGTCTCACTCCAAATGGCGGTTCCCCCCGAAGCCACATCATAGATTCGAAACGTCAGCGAATGGGTCCCGTTCAGGGGAGTACCGCCGGCATTAGTCAGTCGCGCTTGATAATTGATGAGTGATGGGGCGGCATTTACCGCCCAGCTTGTCTGGCTGACCAGCAACAGTGCCAGCAGCGCCAAGCCAATCATCCTTCGAGTTTTGTTCATTCGTTCCTCCCATGTGTGCTGATGAGACCTGAATTCAATTTCATTTCGTTTCTCAGTTGCGTGTGAACGATGCAAATATCAATCGCCGCGGCGACTACCCCCGCTTTGCGCCACCGCGGCGACTTGACTGACTCTCCGCTCCCGCGTCACATTCGTACGCAGTCGCAGATGACCACGAGTTCCTGCCGAAACCCTCGTTCCAAGTTTGCAAGCGCTGTAATTATTTGGTATGGCTCGGGCACATTCTGTTACAAGAAAGGTCGAATTTTGTAACTTTCGGGTGATCCGGCAGTTCAACTTTCTTGTTGTCAGAGTCGGTCTGGTAACCGAAATTCGCTTCTGAGCAGATCTCATTAGCCAAACTATGATTACTTGGGCCGGCACAAGCGACCTTGACTGTTGAAACGCAGACCGGCCGACATTCAGAGAAGCATGAACGACGACCTTGAATTTCTGCGCTCGTACCTTGAGCGGCTTCAGCGCGGCGACCGCGAGGCTATCGCCGCCTTATCGTTGGCGATTACGCGCTTTCTCTATCGCTTCGGAGGCCGGCGGCTAAGTGATCCGGAGAATGTCAAGGCGGAGATTATCGCGGCGATTATTCAAAATCTCAAACGCCAGGCATTTGCCGGTGAGAATCTCAGGCAGTTCAACGCTTACATTCGCTCGATCGTTCTGAATAGTGTGCTGAAGGACATTGACCTTGATCGGCGCTATGTCTCGGAAGGACATCCGGAAGCGAACGAGCCGCAAACGAGCGACTCAAGCGACGCTTTTTCGAATCGGGAGACTGTGGACTTTATTCTTGAGAAAATCGGCGCCGAGTGTCGCGACTTGTTGACGCTTAAGTTTCTGGAAGAGCTGAGCAATGCGGAAATCGCGACGAAGTTTGGCTTGCGCGAAGGCACTGTGCGCGTGCGAATTCACCGCTGCATGGAGGGCGCCCGGGAGGTAATGAGAAGACATGGGCTACTGTAACATAATGACGGGCGGCAGTACCATATTATCGGGAGGAGCGCTGGTGGTTTATGAGCTGCAGTGATCCTCGTTTTCAATCGCTCATCGCCGACGCGGCAATCGGTCGGTTGACGCCGGGAGAGGCGTTTCAGCTTCGCAGTCACTTAAGGAACTGCCAATCGTGTCAGGAACTGCTGCGAGCCGGCGCTTTGTTGGCCCGAAAGAGCGTTGAGGAAGTCTTGAAAGAAGCAACCCGGCACATTTCCGAAGCAGAATTGAGCGACTATTACCTTGGCAGCTCTGCGACAAACCCTGACAGACAATCTCAAATCGAGAATCATCTGAAATCTTGCCCGGAGTGCAAGGGGGAGCTTGATTTTCTGGAGGATGTTGAGCGCCAATTCCGACATGCAGCGCAAGCGGCGGTTCGCCAGCCGACGACTGTCGTCCGGCGGGAATCAGCGTGGAAGCGATTGCTCTGGAATCCGGCGGTGGCGTATGCGCTATTTCTGATTGCCGCAGTGCCCGCGATTTGGCTTGCTCAAGAACCGGAGACGCGCCAGCCGAATGCCGCAGCCGACGTAACTCACGCGATCGAGATTAGAGAGACCGCACGTTCGGCAGGGGAGGCACAGGTCATTCAGCGCCGCAGTCCGGATCAATACTTGCGATTGCAATTCCCATATCCACACTTGGCGGCAAGGAATCAATACCGGCTGTCGGTCGTGCCGGAGGCGTCAGTAAGTTACTGGCTTGACTTCAGCAAACCGGGGATTATCGACGCGATTGTATTCACCGGAAATCTCGCAGATGGGCGGCTGACATTTGTGCTGAGTGAGATTGCCACTGACGATCCGACCGACTCGCTTCTGACGCCTTTCGAAATTCGACTCGAAACCACAAAGTGACATTTGTCCGCAGAACTTGCCGCGAACGAGCAACTTCAGGAACCAAAGGCTACGAAGGCGCCCCAAGAATAAGGATGGTCGGGAACGCCACTGAGTCGCTGCGACTTCAACATCCTGAGCTGCGCATCACGAAGCGCAGGTTGCACGCCATCGCTAAGCCCTTCATAAAGATAGCGCATTAATCGCGCCGTTGACTGATCGGAGATTTCCCAGAGCGATGTCACAACCGATCTGGCGCCCGCGACCTGAAACGCGCGGCGCAGACCGAGCACTCCTTCACCGGCGATAAACTCGCCCAACCCCGATTCACAGGCAGAGAGAACAACGAGTCGGGCTTTGTGCAAATTGAGATTCGAGATTTCCTCGGCCGTGAGAATTCCATCGTCGAGCGCCGACGCGGCGTCTTCCCTTTGACGAGAAGCGGCACCCGCCAAGAGCAGGCCGGTCAAGAGGTGCGGGTGCTCTTTCGCAACCGATTGCGCCACGCCGGAGAGGCAACCGGCGTCCCAGCGGTAGGCATGAGTAGCGATATGCAGAACATCGCAAGCAGGTGCGAGCGCTTTGAATTGCTCTTCGGTTGCTTCGCGGCCCAACAGTGAAGTCGCAAATCTGCCGTTACTCCGTTGCCAAAAATCGGCAACCGCAGTCGCTTCGTATCGGGAAGCCGGCAGCGAGAGCACTTCCGCTTTGGCAAAGGGGCATCGCGGCGATGATGAGCGGGTACTCGCAATGGCGCTGCCGTCGCGCGAGACGATGGAGCTGGCGTGTTCCGCATTCGCAGTTGGTGGTTTGGATGAACTCTCAAAGTCAGGATCGCCGACGCTGAGCAGACGCCCATCAAGAACAGCCGCGGCGGGATCGCGCCAGATATCGCGCAGGGCGTTGACATAGGCGATGTCGTGGTTCTCGACGAGGTAGCTGTTGTCGCCTTCGGGCAGCGCGGCGAAGGAGATGGCGTTTAGTACAGCGTCCGGCGAGACATAGATCTTTCCAACTGTCTCAACGAGCCGCGCAAACGGAGACCAGACAAGTTCTCGAAGCCGGCGGGACCGATCCCGGTACTCGCGGAGAGCGGCGTCGGTGATTAGCCCGCCATTACGGGAAAGCTCCTGAAAGTGCCGCTGCAAACTGTCAATCGCCCGGTCGATGCGCGCGGCCGGTCCCAAATTGAGCAAGCTGACTTCCTGCTGTTGGGCAACGATCGCTGCGTAGCACGGAATCGAATTTGCGTGATCCGGCCGGAAACGCTCGAAACGCACGAAGTCGACGCCGGCATGGTGATCACCGAGAGAAGCGAAAAGTGAATCAGCGAATGCCGGGTCGCGCCAATCGTCATCTTGGATTGCGCACTTGGTGCGGGACAAACGCGCTTCCAGTATATCCTTCGCTGTAGCCAACCGACGAATTCTGCCGTCCATTCCTACTGCCGATGTGTCGAGGGCCACAGTCAAATACAGTCGGGAAAGTCCCAAACTGATGTCGGTGAGGGAGTCGAGCAGAACTTGAGCTTCACCGCCGCAGGTGGAGTTGTACAGGCACCGCCGTCGATAAGCGATGTCTTGAATCGCCGACTTCGTACCAGTTAGCTTGAGAAGGAATCGCTGTTGCTCGTCCGGCAATTGAGAGTCCGGTCTCCTCGTTGTCGGGATTGCGGCCACGGGCGCATGACGATCGACAAGAACCGACAGACAGCGATCGCGAATTTTTCTCAATTTACGGCCAAATTCGATGGCCTGCCGCTCGGGTAAAACGGCAATGCCATCATGAAAGCTCGCTTCCGATATCGCAAACGATTGGCGGTACAGGGAGAAGGCTGCAGAATCACTACCGAGGGCGTGGAGCGCGTCGCCATGAAGTTGCAGAGCTTCTGCAAACTGCGGGGTCGCCGTGACGCCATTTTGCAGGGCGACTTGCTCCAATATCTTGAGGAGGCTGTCAGCCGCCCAGAAGTCATGTTGCGCAGATTTGTTAGCAGCGAGGCGCTGAAGAGGGTCCATAAGCACAATCGAACTGTCGCCATGTGTCTCGGCAATCTGCGCCACGATCAAGGTGAGGAGACTGTCGGACTCCCGAAACAGGCGACGGTGAGATAATAGGTTCGCTTCTGCAAGCACAAGATCGCGAGAGAGCGCTCCACCGCGACTCAACATTAAGCGACGCGCTTCGTCGATCGCCCTCTCGGCCTCATTGACTTGATCGAGTTGCAGATGCAGGTCCGCGATCTGTACGAGACTTGCGATGACCGCAGGATGGTCTTCCCCGAGAAAATTCCGACGCGCCGCCAGCACTGCTTTGTACATGGCCAGCGCATCGCCTTCCCGTCCCCACTCAACGTAAAGGCTCGCCAGATTCTGCCTGACGGCGACGGTCGCCGCATCGTTACCGCCAAGTACCGACTCGAATCGGGAGAGAGCGTCGAGCCAGTGTGATTCGGCAGCGGCCAGAGATCCCCGATCGAAGCAGACCCGCCCGAGCGCGTTCAGATTCGCGGCGATGTCCGGATGCGTCGGCGGAAGCGCCCGGCACCGAATCGACAAAGATTGAGTCAGCAGTGACTCGGCGCGGGCGAACCGTCCGGTTTGTCGATACAAGCTCGCGAGGCCGGAGAGCATCGCTGCGACTTCCTGATGATCATCTCCCTGAGTCTGCTTGCGTAATTCCACGGCTTTGGTGAGGAGTTGTTCGGCGCGGGAATAATCGCCGCGCGCGACACACAAGCCGCCGATTCTGGCGATGCTGCCCTGCGTCTCGATATCCGCTTCGCTTCGCGTTTTGGAGTTTATAGCGTATGCCTGCTGCCAACAGGATTCGGCAGCCGCGTCGTCTCCTTGACGGCGACAGTAGTCGCCCAGCCGATTCAACACATATCCAACGGTGGTCGCTTCCTCGCCAAGACTCTGCCGGGCGATGGCCAATGCCTCGTAGCCCAATCTGACCGCGGAATCTTGCGCCGTTCGCTGCATCTGGAAATTGGTAAATGTGAGCTTTGATGCCCCCTCAGCCAGATCCATCAAGGCGATGACTACCGCCTGTGCATCGCCGACCGGAGTGCGTCTCCACTCCCGGACGATTTGTTCGTGCACCTTCCAAGCTTGTTCGATTTTGATGAGCCGGATCAGGATCTTGGCCAGTTCTCGCAGTCGACCAAGGCGGCTCTGCGCCGCCGATTCCACAGTCGTATCCGATAGAGCCAAAGACTCAAGCGAGTCGGCTGCCGCGATATCACCGTCGCCGCGCGCGAGTATTGATAGTCGCCACAGCAGATTGCGATGTTCGTCGGAATTCGCGGGCCATAGGGGCTTGGCAAGTTGGTCGCAGTTAAGCCAATGACTCAGCGCCTCATCGCGATAACCATCGCGACAGTAGTAGTCTCCGAGCGCCAAATGCAACACATAGCGCGCGCTATCGTTGAGCGTGCGATTGCGGCTGTCTGCTGCGAGTAGCTCGATGAGGAGCGATCGAGCGGAATCACCTTGCCAAACCGCACGGCGATCACGAAACGAGAGATCTTGGGCGAATCGTTCGGCACGCTGATGCACCGGCTGCCAGTCCACCAGCAGAGAATCAGCGGCAGCGCACTCAACAGCTTTGAATGCCGGGAGTGCGAACGAAAGGAATAAAGCGAGGCTCAGCCCGAGAAACGGCAGACGATTAATCATAGATTTCGAACATCAAGATGACAGAGTTAGATCAATTTAGTCGAAATTATCGCTGTTGTCAATAATATCGTGCCGGAAGCCGGCGCAGGCGAGGTTGCGCCGGCGCAAGGATTTATTAAGGCGCCATTGAGGCGTCGCTTCAGCGGGGCGTGCTAAGAAGAGAATTCCCAGCATCCGACTGTAACGAGTCCGTCGTCAAACGGGTCAGGAATTTTTGCTGATCAAGCCGCGATTGCTTGCTTTTTCCCGGCGCAATTCAGGTTTGTCGTCGCCGCCAAACGCAATTCCGAAGGAGCGCAGCATTTCAAAGGGAGGGATGCCTCCGGCAAAAATGAAGACGTAGTCATTGGTGAGAATTCGAGCGCCGGTCTTGGTTTTTAGCGTCGCCGAGTTGTTTTCGATGGCCACGACTTCGGAGTCGAATTCGGCATTGATCTTGCCGGACTGGATCAGGCCCTGCACCGCGATCTCATTTTTCTTCTTAACGCGGAAAAACGAGCTCTTGCGGTAAGAGACGGTCACGCGGTTGCCCGGCTGTCGCGCCAAACCGATGGCGGCTTCGACGGCGCTGTCGCCGCCGCCGACAACCAGGAGGTCAAGCCCGCGATACGATTGCGCGTCCGTGAGTTGGTACATGACTTTGGGCGAGTCTTCGCCCGGCACACCCAATTTGCGCGGCGTTCCTCTGCGACCGAGCGCCAGAACGACATGTCGAGCGCGATAGCTGTCATGGTTGGTGCGCACTTCGAAATCCGTTTCGCTATGAACGATCTGCTCCAGCCGCTCGCCGCAGTGAAGATCGATTCCGAACCGGGCGACGCAATCCTGCCACACGCCGAGGAGATACTCTTTGCTGTATTCGGTCTTGTCGAGCTTGCCATACAACGGAATGTCTACCGGCTGTGTCATGACCAGCTTGCGGCGCGGGTAGTGCAGGATCGTGCCGCCGAGGTCGCGCTCGTCGATGACGAGATAACGCAGTTTCCGCTCGATCGCCGCCAGCGCGGCGCTCAGTCCCGCCGGGCCGGCGCCGACGATGAGCACATCGAGGTCGCGGCGCGCCGAATTCGTGGCAGCACGGCGCGCGATCTCATCGATCGCCGTGCGACCCTGATTGATCGCATTACGAATCAGCGAAATGCCGCCCAATTCCCCGGCGATAAAAATACCGGGAACTGAGCTCTCGCCAGTCGCGGTCAAGACCGGAATATCGGGCCGCGATGCGACATCGCCGAGACCCACTTTCAGCGCCCCCACCGGGCAGGCTTGCTCGCAATGGCCGTGCCCGACGCAGCGTTCCCCGTTGATCACGGTCGCCGTTCCCCAGACGATGCCGATCACATCGCCTTCCGGGCAGACCGCAACGCACGAACCGCAGCCGATGCAATAGGAGGCGTCGATCATCGGATACTGCGCGCGCGGCTTGTCGATGCCGAGGGCGCGCGCCTCATTTTTGCGTTGTTCGTCGCGGCGGCGGATGCGCCGGAACTGCCGGTAGTAGACTACAAGCACGATGGCGGAGAAGATGATGACGACTGACCAGATGAGAAGATTTTCCATAACCGCGGTCCCGCGTTTGGGCAAGACTAAATGCGATATCCCGATTCGAGGCGGATGCCGACTCCGCGGACATCATCGCCCCGGTCGAATTGCAGACTGCCGATCCAGAAGAAGTGGCGGCTCAGGTTTAAGTAAGTTACGCCGTCGATCGTTCGATTTGTGCGAGCGTCGCCGCCATTGAGCCTGTAGCGATACTCGGCAAAGCCAATGTCGACGGAGCTGGAACCCCAGAGTGTCTGGCTGATTCGCGCGCCATAGTTCGATCCGCGGCTATTGGGGCCGTCAAAAGCGGCATAGCGCAGACTCAGGCTGCTGCCGGCGGCTACGAGTCCCGATTTCGTGAAGCTGCCCGAATAAGACGTCGTAGGAGAAGCGTCCCCGGAGCGCTTTCTGTATCCGACATTGGTGTACAACGAAACTCCCAGCGGGAGCCGCAAGTTGATTTGTCCGCGCCAGCCGGTGCGGAGCTGACTATCAAAGAGACTATCGGCGGTCGTCAAAGACTCATACGACCAGACGGAGCGGCGATTGTCGAAAGTTACTCCAGCCGAGACGACGCGATTGAAGCGGTAACGAGAATTGAGGTACACGGAGGTCAGAGTGAATCCAGAACCTTCGCGATCCTTACGCCAACCGCGGTTCAGATCGAGTTCGAAGATATGCGTCGTCGTCCAACGCTGACGCAGATTCATTGATCCCTGAAGATACAGGTACTCGCGGCTCGGCGTGGAGCCATGATACTCCCCGGTCAGGGAGATCGACTGCTCGATAGAGCTTGATCGGTTTTCACCGCGAGACAAGCTGAAGAAGAGGCCGTATTTCTGGAGGCTGACCGCGTTATCCTGATATTGCCAGCGCGGCCGCAATCCGGCAAAAACACCGAGGCTGGTTTTGCTCGAGACGTTGCGCCGCAGCGAAAAGCCGTCAATGTATCCCGCGCCGGACAACTTGCGGGGCAGGATGCGACCGATCTGAAAGTTCAGCGGCGAACTCGGACTATCGAAACTGAGTGACAACTCGTGAATCCGATTCTCCCAGTCGTCTTTCGGAACAGCGGCGGCGTAACTGCGGTTGCGGAGATCATACTCTCCGCGCGTGCGCACAGACAGGCTCAGCGGATAGCCGCCGATTTGGCGCGCCCGAAAATTGATGCGCAAGGTCGATTGCGAAAAGTCGATACGGCGCTCGTCGCGGTCGGCCCAGGAGTAGAACTGGATTGAGACGGCGCCGTTGTACCGTGCCGGCGGCCGTTGTTGTCGAGCGACAGTCTGCGAGTCCGCTGCCGGTTCCGGCACAGCGCCGGCGGAATCACCGGGCGCGATGAACGATTGGCCTGCAACCTCCGGGCCGCGCTGGGAGAGAATCGCAACATCATTGGGAAAGACGCGGCCGGCGCTTTCCACGACTGCACACGATGCCGAAGTATTTGAAACGTAACGGATTTCCAACACCGCCACGACGCTATCGCCGCGCGTGATCATCAGCCGGTCGCCTTTCCGCAGGCCATCGAGCCGTCCGCCATCCAAGTAGACGCTTTCGGCAGAAAGATACTTGACGACAAAATCACGCAAAGAGGGATCGACAACCGCGCGAGTGGAATCACCTCGAGTCGCCGCAAATGAAACAAGTATGAACACGAGATTCGCAACGATGGTCAGTCGCACTCGTGATGATGGTGGTGATGGGGGATTGCTCAGGCTCAAGAACTCCCGTTCGGATGACAATTGAGGCAGGCATTACTGTTGTATTGATAGCCGTTTTCGCCGCTGTGTTTGTCGTCCATCTTGGTCTGGTTGTGCTCGTGACAGAAGATGCACTCGAAGACGGAAAAGTTCGCGGGGTTGACGTGACAATCGGCACACTGATCCCATTTCTCGCGGTGTTTGCCGGAATAGATCGGGAAATATTGAGAGTCGTGATTCCAGTTGGCCGGTGTCCAGGCCGTCGTAGTGTGGCAGGTCTGACACTCGGTCGGAAAGTTCGCCGCCGTGTGATCGGGGTTGGTTGTGTTGTCGTACGCGAGCTGATGACAGGCAAAGCAAAGCGGAGACGTGCCGGCATATGCGGTGGCATGGCAGGCGAGGCACTGGAGGGACAGGTGCGCGCCGGTCAGAGTAAATCCGGTCGTGCCATGATTGAAAGATGTTGGCGACCAGGCCGTGGTCGTGTGGCAGCCGGTGCAATCGTGGCTAAAACCGGCCAAAGTGTGATCCGGATCAGTCACCGATGTAAAGTCACCACTATGACAATCGAAGCACAAGGACGGCGTATTCGTGTATCCGGAAGCGTGACAGGCGATGCACTGGAGTGTCGTGTGGGCGCCGGTGAGTGGAAAACTCGTGCCGGCATGATCAAAGGTTGCCGGTAACCAGGCGCTGGTGTTGTGGCAGGACACGCAATTGTGGTCGAAATTATTCGCCACGTGATTGGGGTCGGTTACGGCAGCGAAATCGCCCTGATGGCAAGAGTAGCAGTCGGCGCTGGTGTTGCTGTAGCCGTTAGCATGACAGGCAATGCACTGCTGATTCGCATGCGCTCCGGTTAACGGAAACGCGGTGCCGTTGTGGTCGAACGACGCCGGTTGCCAAGCCGCTGTCGAATGGCACAGCGCGCAATTGTGATCGAAGTTGTTCGTGACATGGTTCGGATCAGTTGCATCGCTGAAATCGCCGGCATGGCAGGAGTAGCATTCTGCACTGGTGTTGGCATAACCGGTCGCGTGGCACGCGGCGCACTGGAGGCCGACATGCGCTCCGGTAAGAACGAACGCGGTGCCGCTGTGGTCGAAATACGCGGGCGTCCAAGCGGTAGTGGTGTGGCAAGCGGCGCAATTGTGATCGAAATTGTTGCTCACGTGGTTCGGATCTGCGACACCATTAAAGTCTCCGGCATGACAAGAGTAACAGGCGGCGCTGGTGTTGGCGTAGCCGGACGAATGACACTCAAGACAGGCGAGACCGGCATGCGCGCCGGTGAGGGCAAAGCCGGTCGTATTATGATTGAATGTTGACGGCTCCCAGGCCGTGGTCGTGTGACAGGTCGCGCAGTTGTGATCGAAGTTGTTGGCGACGTGATCCGGTTCGGCTGCCGAAGCATAGTTACTCTGATGACAGTCATAACAGCCGGAGAGTGTGCCCTCATACATGATGATGTGGCATGATTGGCAATCCGTTGCCGTATGCGCGCCGGTGAGAGCGAATCCGGTAATGGTATGGTCCCAATTCGCCGGCATCCATGATGTCGTCGAATGGCAGGTCTGGCACTCCACCGAAAACTCGGCCAGCGCATGATCCGGGTTCGGCTCGGAATCGTAAGCGCCGCGATGGCAGGAGACGCAGTTGGATTCGAGACCGGTGTAGCTCTCGGCGTGGCAGGCGATGCACTGCAGCGATGAATGGGCCCCGGTGAGCGGGAATTCGGTTGCGCCGTGATCGAAAGTCGCCGGCTTCCACGCGCCGGTCGTATGGCACGACGTGCAGTCGTGGTCAAAGTTCTGCAGAGCATGATTCGGCTCGGTCACCTGATTGAATTCGCTCTGATGGCAACTGAAACAGTCCAGCGGCGTTGCCGCGTAACCGGTCGCGTGGCAAGAGATACAATCTACGGTTAGATGCGCGCCGGTCAGCGTGAATTGCGTTGCGCTGTGATCGAAAGCGCTCGGGGACCAGCTCGATGTCGTGTGGCAGCCGGTGCAATCGTGGTCGAAGTTGTTTTGCTGATGATCGGGATCGCCCGCCGATGCGAAATCACCGCTGTGGCAGGAGAAACATTCGCTGCTGGTGTTGGTATAGCCATTGCCATGACAACCAACGCAAGAAAGTCCCGCGTGGGCGCCGGTTAAGGGGAAGTCAGTGCGGTTATGATCGAAGGTTGCCGGCTCCCAGGCGATGGTTGAATGACAGGTCGTGCAGTCGTGGTCGAAGCTGTTCGTAACGTGGTTGGGATCGGTGGCGCCGTTGAACTCGGAGCTATGGCACGAAAAACAGAGCGCCGAAGTATTTGTGAAACCGCTCGCATGGCAACTCATGCACGCGACGGTCGCATGCGCACCGGTCAGCGCAAAGCCGGTGAGTTCGTGATTGTAACCGCGCGGATCGGCGGGGACCCAAGCGGTTGTCGAATGGCATTGATTGCAATCAAGCGGGAATGTGTTTAGCGCGTGATTCGGGTCGGATGTCGAATTGTAATCGGCGGCATGGCACGAGTTGCAGAGTGGCGAAGTGCCGGCGTAGCCGCCGGCGTGGCAACTGGCGCAGTCCAAGCCGCTGTGCGCCCCGGTCAGCAAAAACCCGGTCGATGAATGATCGAAGTTCACCGGCGTCCAAGCCGTGGTCGAGTGACACTGGGCGCAATCGTGATTGAACTGATTTTCCACGTGGTTCGGATCATCGACCGCGGCGAAATTGTCGCCGTGACAGGAGAAGCAGTCCGTTGCCAGATTGACGTAGCCCGCGCTGTGGCAACTCGCGCAATTCAGCGACACATGCGCGCCAGTCAAGGCGAACTGAGTTGCGTTGTGATCGAAGGTTGACGGCTCCCAGGCGGCTGTAGTGTGACAAGACGTACAGTCGTGGTCAAAGTTGTTGGCGTCGTGGTCGGGTTCGTCGGCTTCCGCAAACTCGCCGTCATGGCACGAAAAGCACTGCATCGAGGTGCCCGTGTAACCCGCTGCGTGACAACTGGCGCAATCGACGCCGGCATGACCTCCGGTCAATGGGAACTGAGTCAGTGCATGATCGAATGACGCCGGTGACCAAGCTATCACGCCGTGACAAGCGGTGCAATCATGATCAAAGTCGGCTTGGGGATGATTGGGATCTTCCGCCGACGCAAAATCGCTTTCGTGACACGAAAAGCATTGATTGGAAGTGCCGGCGAATTGTTGGGAGTGACAGTCGCTACAGAGCAATCCGGCGTGGCCGCCTTCGAGGCGAAACTCGGGTGGATGATCGTACCGGACGCCCAGCCACGAATTCGCCGCCAGGTTGTGGCAAGTTTCGCATTCAGTGCTGAATCCGGCAAGAACGTGATTGGGGCTTGACGTGGCGCGAAAGTCCTCGTCGTGACAACCGTTGCAATCGGTGGGCGTGCCGGCGAAATCATCGCGCAGAGCATTACGGTGGCAGGCGCTACAGTCGGCCGTGGCGTGGATTCCCGTCAGCGGAAATCCGAGCGCCGCGTGCTGCTGGAACAACGATTGGCGATTTTCCCAGCTTTCCGAAGTGTGACACCCCTGACATTGAACTCCCAATTTGCCGCGATGCACGTCGCTGTGACAATCCGCACACTGGGATGAAGTTTGGGAGAAGCGCAAGTCCTTGTGACACGAAATGCAGGGCGTTTGCTCGTGTGCCCCGATTAACGGGAATTGAGTGCGTTGGTGATCGAAGCCAGCGTCCTTCTTGATTTCCGTCCATGATGACGCCACGTGACAGGTTTCGCATTTGAGCTGGATATCGCCGTGAGGATTCTTAGAGCCGCCCAGGGAGAGTGCGAGTATCAGCCCGATGGCGGCGGAGAATATGACGAAAAACCGGATTCGCTTCATGGTCGACTTCGATTTTGGTAAAGTTCAGTATCGTGACAGTTCCGGCAGTCAGTCCCTATCGGTTTATATCGGACTACCAGGATCGAATCTATAGATTCTTGTTTATGACAACCGCGGCATGGAACGCGAGTATGTGCGCTTTCCAACTTATATGCAGAATCCCGATTATGGTCGAATTTTAACTCACTCCACCGCGTAGAAAAATGACAGCGGCCGCAATCCGTTGAAGATTTGTCGCTTACGGATGCAAATTGTCCACGATGCGTGTCGATGTGGCAGGCGACACAAGTGAAGTTAGTGAGCGCAAACTTCATGGCGGCCGGATCGAACTTGGCTGATTTTGCCGTATGACATTCTCGACATGCCGTCTGAGTGTGCTTACCAAGCAATGGAAATTTCGTCCGATTGTGGTCGAACGCGACAAGCGACCACGACTCGACGTTGTGGCAGCCGTCGCAATTTGCGCCACCGCCGGCGATCGATTTCTGGCTGCCTTTGTGTGGATCCCCGTGGCACGACTGGCAGTCTCGTTTCTCAAAAGCGAACTGGAACCGCGCCGATGCCGCGCCCTTGCGGTGACAGCCGTCGCACGGTACGGCGAGGTGCGCGCCTTGAAGCGGATACCGGGACGTTTGGTGCTGCTCGAGTGAGAACTTGGCCGGCCGGAAACCTTGCACGTCATGGCATTCTTCGCAAGCCCCGGCGGATTGGCGCGACGCAAACTCCCCGCGATGATAGTCCTCATGGCAAGCGCGGCACTTATCGAACTTGAGTCCGGCGAACGGTTGCCCCGGCTTGTGGCACTTTTCGCAGACCAGGGTTGCGTGCTGTCCCAACAAGGGGAATTTCGTGCGGCTGTGATCGAAGTTGGCGCGGTTGCTCGACTTCCAGCTCTCTGTCGTATGACAGCCGGTGCAGTTGACACCAAACTTCCCCTGGTGGGAATCGCGATGACAGTCGGTGCAAGCCTGATGAGCGATTCCGGTCAGTTGCGCGAATGCGGTATCGGTAGCGTTGGAGATGTCCCGCCTCGGCTTGTGGCATTTCTCGCACGCCAGAGCCTGATGCTTCCCGCTCAGAACGAATTTGGTGCGGTTGTGATCAAAACCCACCAGCGGTTTCCAGCCGGCCACTGAGTGGCAGCTCTGGCAGTTGGCGCCGACTTGCCCCCGATGTTCATCAAAGTGGCAACTGGAACAATTGGCGTTCAGCCCCAAGTAGGTCTGAGTCAGAGTGCGCCGCTCGGCAAGCAGGCTCTCCGGAGAAAGTATGTTCTTCGGATTGTGGCACTTTCTGCAATCGAGGGCTTTATGCTTTCCTTCCAGAGCATAACCGGTTTCCGAATGATCGAACTGTTCCCGACCGCCTTTCCAAAATATCAATTCAAAGTCTCGCCCATGGTGTTCCACGTGACAGAGATTGCATTCGACGTAATCGTTACGACCGTGCAGCCCGGTCTTGCCGACAAGACTCGTTTTTATCGACGCGTGACAAGCAAGGCAGTTATCGGCGAGAATCTCCTGTTTCGAGCCGTGACACTTGCCGCAATTGCTCATTCCTTCGAGAAAAGCATGCGTTTGATGAAGGTCGCCGGGTGACAACTGCGCCGAGAGACGAGCCGAGATGACCAAGAGGAGCAGGGCGCCCACCAGAAGTCGCCCACCCAATATCCGCTGTGTTAGAACGGCCATCCGTATCCTGTCCAAATCGCGACGCCGATATGGATGAACATGACGGCGTACATGATGATCGCGAACGGCTTGTGCACAACGTGCCAATAGTGAAACAGGCTGTGGATTTGCGCCAATGCCGCAATGCGGCGTTGCGTCAAAGCCCGCTGGCCGAGAAGACTAACGAGTTGCCGGAGTCGAGAACCGGCGACCCCAAATTGTCTTAGTTCGCGCTCGAGGCGCCGGCGCAGTCGTGGGTGCTCGATGAGATTGTATTTAATGAGTTGCCGCAGCGCGCTCAGCGCCGAAGGCGCTGACTCAGTATCCGGCGGCGTGAATCGCTCCACTTCGGCAAGCATTTCCGGACTGAGACCATAGTCGGTGGCCAGTCGCTGTGCCAGGATCGCACGGCTTGACTCGATCTCCTTTAAGGAGAGTTCGCTTCCCTGAATGTTACGGGGAATTTGAAGATAAAGGTAGCGACCGAAGTACCCGCTGAGGGCAACTATCACCATCGACCAGAAGCTCACGGCGACCAGGCCCTGAACTTTGAAAGACGTGTGCAAGATGATGAAGAGCGGCCCGAATACTCCCAAGTAGATGTGAATGTCAAGCCAGGTGCGCAGTGAAAAGATCTCCCCCAGGAGCTTCGTCCGCTTGCGCAGCGAATAGCTAAGCATGAGCAGCATCATCGCCGAGCCGATGTAGCCGTAAATCAGCCCGAGCGATCCTGCCGGGCGAAGCGCGCGATAATCATCATGATGGGGGCGGTCGCTAAGCGGACTGCGATAATACTCGCTGCCGTACAGCCACAATCCGGCAATCAGCAGGGCAGTCAATACATAAGCGATTATCTGCAACGAGCGTCGCAAGCGAGATACCTCAATCGATTTGCTTGGGCCGTTCAAGAACAAGGAGTTGCTCTTCAACTCGCAGGTGTCATGCATACCCGCTGTGAACGATTAGGCCATTGAACGTTATACTCAACTATCGGATACGGGATGTCAAACTAAAGCTGGAATGGGAACAAAGTGCGCACCGAACGAGGCATGATGATCGAACGATGCCGCGAATGCCGGCCGGCACATTATCAGGCCCGCGAGTTCAGAGGGCTATTGACTCTTGCAGAGATTCACACTCGGCAAGCGCATCGTTGTCTTGTCGCGCGGGATCGGCTTAGCACACTTCAGATTGCTATTGACACTCGACGCCGATTGCACCGATATTATTCTAAATCACTCTATATTATCTCGGATTCGGCAGAACAATGTTTGAGGAATCGTATCCCGACTTTCTGACTCGACTGGATAGTGACCCGGATCGGGCCTTTCGTGACTTCTACGAGTACACGGCAAAGCTCCTGAGTGCGCAACCTCCGTTTCAAGTGCGCGCACTAACTGACATTGAGATTTGTGATCTGGTCAACGAAGTCGTGCTGCACTGCGTCAGTGACGGCTTTAGAGTCCTGCGCCAATACGTCGACAAAGGCAGGCCGTTCGGCGCCTGGCTCTATATCATGGCACAACACAAGTGCATCGATCGAATCAGAAGGAACCGACTCGTGACCAACGCTGAATCGAAACCAGATTCCGAAAGCGCCAAGTCGGCCAATGCGGGGTCAGCTCACTCCGAACTGAATCCGGAGGAGCAGTATCGATTCGGCGCTGTCGTTGAAGTTGTTCGCAGGTGCATCGCGACACTTGGTCAACAGTGCCAGTTGCTTCTCAAGCTGGCGGCGGAAGAGTACACGCCGATGGAAATCGCTCTGGCTTTAGGATTGGACAATAATAGCAACAAGAAAGTCTCGGACGCGATGCGCGAATGCCGCCGGCAGCTTCGCAAGAGTTTGGATGCGCAGGGACTCGACTTGTCTGCGGGAATACCCCGAAGATGAAGCTTAGACCCGCTTTTCAAGAAAATCTGCCGCCGGCACTCCGAAATGCAAGTTCCGGCTCGTTAGTTATTGAAGTCGTCAAGTTGAGGTGGAGTCGAGATAGCCGGCTAACGGCTCAAGTTGGGAGTGATGCACATGCCCGATGATCGTGATCCCATTTACGGTGAGGATGGGTCGTTGGACGAGTTATTGAAGATTGCGGTCGCCTTCGATGACCCCGATTTCGTCCGGCCGCCGGTCGAAGCAATCCATGCATATTTGCATGGCGAAGCGACTTCAGAGCAAACCGCATTGGTTAGATCGGCGCTCCTGGCGTCTTCGAGTTTCCGAAAGGAAATCATCGAGTCGGCCAAGGTGCTGGATTCGCTTTCGCGGCCGGAACGGCGTCATGCCGACTCGCGCATACAGATCAGCACGCCGCATTCGCTTGCCGAGTTTCTAAGCAGCATGGAGCATCAGCAAGTCACGGAAGTGAAAACTTCACAGCAGCCTAGGCAGGAGTCGGTGTTTCGAAGAGCGAGCGCAATTCTTAAGCACTACTTCGTCCCGGACTTCGACTCGGGGATGGGCCGATTTGCCACAAGCATATCCGGCGCCGCTGCAGTGGTTCTGGTCGCCGCCGCCTCGATCAGCATTTTCCTGAACAGTGATGAAACATCAAGCCGCAGACAACTCCCCGTGCTCGAACTACGGTCCGTCGGCGAATTGGACGCCGGGCTATTCGTGTCATCCGTTACCCGCGGACCTGGCACGGGACACATTGAGCGCCGGCAGTACCGGAGCGAAATGGAGAGCGTCGAAGCCGCATTCGCCGGCATCATCGCTTACGAAGACGGGAGATTCGATTTCTTGGCGCCAGACAGCGCGGATTCGCCGCACGAACCAAGAGTGACCGTCTCCGTTGTGCAGATAAGTGACGAAAGGAACCAATTGCGGGAAATTACGGGCGAGTTTCCCAGAACCGACGGCTTCGTGCCGAGTTCCATCAAGCTCTGGCAACTCTCGCTCCCGGGACTTGAACTGCATGCGGCTGAAATGCCGAGTGACTCGGCTGCTATTCGAGTCTCGGGATTGGACTCAGCACAAAGCGTATTTGTGTTTTCGGCGAGGTACGATTCGATGTGGGTCGCGGTTCGGGGCAAGATACAGGATTAAAGTGTGTTCGTCAGAATGAGAGAGTCGCGTTGCAACAAGGCGTCGACGAATTCTCCGATCAAACGAGATCCGGCAGAGAAATCAAGCTGGATGCCGGCGGACCGGCGGCAGCACCTGCGGTTCGATGGCTTCAACGAGGGTAGAGCATTAAGCAGACCGGATCGTCGCTCCATGCTCCGGAATCATCGCGTTGACATGAAAGCGCTGGGTCTTGTGCTCTCAGTGCTTGTGGCCGTTGCATCCACAGCACTGGCAGAACCATGGGACTCGACATTCGTTCGGGCCGAAAGGATGTTTCAAGCGAAACAGATCGATTCGGCGATTATTCTGGGAAAACTGGCGCTGCAACAGGTAGTGCGAGAAGTCGGGCGCGCGGACACAGCGACAGCGAAAGTCGCTGATCGGATCGGGTGGTACTGCTACAACTTGGAGTTGCTCGATTCCGCGGAAGTCTATATTCGTGAAGGCCTCAGGATTCGAGAAGCTCAACTCGGTCCCGATCACCTTCAGGTTTCGTTCAGTCTGAATAATCTCGGCACCTTACTGCGAAAGCGGGGCCGGTACGAGGGCGTGGAGGCGATCTATCTTCGGGCGCTCGCGATCAAAGAAAAGTCGCTGCCGGAAAACGATCCGGACATAGCGAACTCATTGAACAGCATCGGGAATCTCTATTGGGATCAAGGGCGTTATCCGCAGGCGGAAATGGCGTACAAGCGCGCTTTGTCAATCAGGAAAGCGAGTTTGAGTCCGAAGAGCCTGCAGATCGCTACCAGCCTTCACAACCTCGGTCTGCTCCTCGTCGCCATGGGTAATTTCCGCGAAGCAGAATCTTTGTATCAGCAAGCATTGCTGATAAATGAAACCGCAACCGGTACCGATCGGCTGAAGCTGGCGGTGAATTACAACAGCCTCGCGACGCTTTACAACAACGAAGGCGACTACAGCCGGGCAAAACCGCTCTACGAGAAGGCGCTGGCGATCCGCAAGGAGATTCTGGGACCCAGTAACTCGCTCGTGGCTGAGGTGCTCGATAATCTGGGCAATATCTGTTCGTCGCTGGGCCAGTACACGGAGTCGGAAGTGAAGCATCAGGAGGCATTGCGACTCCGAGAGGAGAAATTGGGGCCGGATCATCCCGAAGTAGCGCGCAGTTTGCATAACATTGCCTGGCTGCGAAGAAGGCTGAATGATTACGCCGGCGCCGAAGCATGCGACCGACGGGCACTATTGATCCGACAGAGGGCTTTCGGCGAAGATAGCCCCGTCGCCATGCGGACGCTGAACAATCTCGCCGCCGATTTCATGAAGCAGGGCAAGTTCGCCGCGGCCGAGTCGATTCATGTCACCGGATTGGCCTTGCGAATCAAGTCACTCGGAGCGGATCATCCGGATGTCGGGCAAAGTCTCACCAATCTGGCGAATGTGTGCGTGAAGTTGAAGCAGTACTCCCGCGCCGACTCGCTCTACGCTCGGGCCGTCGCGTTGTTCGATCAAAGTCTCGGCGCACAAAGTGAAAAATCGGCCGAGGCGCTGGAGTTTTATTCGGACTATCTCCGAATTGTCGGCAGGAAGCAAGATGCCGCCGACGCAGCGTACAAAGCCGTACTGGGACGACATGCCAATTTTCTCACGAATTCGAAAACACTGTCAGAGAAGGACGCCTTGACTTACGCGTCATTGCTGCGTTACACCGTAGATCTTTTCCTAAGTTGCGTTCAAGACTTGGGCTTTCGGAATCAGGCATTGGTAACAAAGACCGCCGACGTCATCCTGGCCAACAAAGGCGGAGTCTCGGATCAGATCTTCGAGCGACAGCGCTCACTGGTGGAGGAATCCGACTCGCTGACTACGAGGGTCGCCGATGAATATCGACTCTGTACTTTTCAACTCTCGCGCACACTCGTGGATGGTCCCGGCGCCGACTTACCCGTATATCAGCGCCGCGTCGATTCGTTGACACGCGCCGTAAACGACGTGGAAACCAGACTGGCGGACCTCAGCCTGAGCTTCAGGGAAAGAAAGCAAAACCGGGCTGTGGATAGTCGGCAGATCGCAAGACAGCTTGAGTCCGGTGCGGTTTTGATCGAGTACCTGAAATACTCTTATCGCACCCCGGGCTCCGAGACGGGTTCTGATCGTTACTTGGTGATGAAGCTGGGTCATGACGGAGCACCGGCCCTTGCCGACTTAGGCGCGGCATCGCGCATCGATAGCGCGGTCACCGACTGTCGGCGACACTTCAACGCGCTTGCCGAGAAGGATCACGCACCGCTGAAGCGTGATAAGTCCGACTACCAGATAATTGCCGACAAGCTCTACACGCTGTTGATCGCGCCGGTCGAAAAATCGATTTCCGAAGGGAGCTTGGTACTGATTGCACCCGACGGCGCGCTCAACCTCGTTTCCTTCGCCGCCCTGATCGACGGAGAAGGCCGGTATTTGATCGAGAAAGCGCCCATTCACTATTTGTCCGCCGGGCGAGAGTTGGCGCGACTCAATACGCCGACTGCTGTCGGGAGAGGGCTTCTCGCGATGGGCGACCCCGATTATGACAACGGGGACAATAGTGAGACCGCTGTCGTGTCGCAGACAAGAGAAGAAACTTACGCATCCGTCGCGGCGAGAACTCGCGGTAACGAGCGCTCGAGCTGCGAGTTCTTCAAGGGAATGAAGATTGACAAGCTGCCTTGGACCCGCAAGGAGATTGAGTCCGTAGGCCGGAGTTGGCAAGAATCACAAACGGGCAAGGTCATCACATTGCTCGGAGCGAAGGCCAGCGAAGGTGGATTCAAGTCTTTAGCGTCGGGGAAACGCGTAATTCATCTCGCCACGCACGGATACTACATCTCGGATGAGTGCGGCGGTTTAGTCGCAACGGGGCGCGAACCGGACCTTGGCCAGTTTGTCTCGGAAAATCCCCTCCTGCAATCCGGGCTGTTTTTCGCGGGAGCGAATGTTCGCGACTCGAATGACGGTCAACAGGCCACTGAAGACGGGGTGCTTACCGCCGCCGAAGTCTCGGCGCTGAACCTTCACGGCACAGCGCTCGTGGTGCTCTCAGCCTGCGAAACCGGCCTGGGAAAGATCGAGAAAGGTGAGGGAGTTTACGGTCTTAGGCGTGCTTTCCAGACCGCAGGCGTACGGACAGTTGTCAGCGCCCTGTGGCAAGTCCCGGACCGTGAGACTGCCGCGTTCATGGCCGCCCTCTACGCTTCCGGTTACAGGAGTCTCTCGGACAAGATGCGTGAAATACAGATCAAGCGCATCCGTGAGCTGCGGAGCGGCAGACTCGCTGATCATCCGTATTCCTGGGGAGCGTTCATCGCAATCGGCGCTTGGCGCTAATCGTTTGATCGAAGAAATAGTGAACCGTCTGCCGGTAGCCGTTCTCGATCATTGAGGGCGGGCAGCCTCTCCCCAAACTCGTCCCAACGGCCGTTGACCTCAGACTTGATTGTGGTCGCGGTCGCATCGCGCGTATCGAGCGGTTTCCCGGACTTCCTATCGCTGAACGAATCGTCTACCAGATTTCTCTACAAACTTTCCGAAATCTCCATCCGCCCACCCCGAATTGTTCTGCGCTTCCCGTTAGTTGCATGAACCGAAACAACAATCACCATCAAGTAGGAGGAAACTCAAATGCGTAACTCACTCACCAGCCGGGCGTTGGCGCAAATGCAGCGCAACATCAATCACGCATGCTTGGTCTTGATCGCGGCGGCTCTGGCCTTCGGGTTCTCCGGGGTCGCAAATGCGCAAGCCACATTCGGAAGTCAAGCCTTGTATGCATCCGGTCAAGCGGGATTGAACCCGGACCCGGAAAATATCATCACCGGCGACTTTGACAACGACGGCGACGACGATCTCGCGGTAGCGGATTTCGGCGCCGATCGTCTCACCATTCGCTGGAATAACGGTAGTGGTGTATTTACGACTTCAGAACTTCTCACCACGCCGGACGGGCCGGTATCTCTGGCAGCGGGCGACCTCGATAACGACGGCGACCTGGATATTATCTCAGTAAACCGACTGGCCAACTCGATATCGGTTTTTCGCCGGCAGGGCACAAGTTGGTTGACGCGCGTCGACTATGCCACCGGTTCCGCTCCGGTAGCGGTTGGTTTAGGACGATTCAATGCCGACTCGTGGAATGATGTGGCCGTTACCTACACCGGTGGAGCCGGCGCCAGTTTGGAAATTCGCTTCAACACCGGAACCGGCACCGGCGCCTTGGCAGCGGGAACCCACTTCAATGCGGGATCGTTCCCGGTTGACATCGCGGTAGCCGATTTCAACGATGACGGCCACAGCGATATCGCCGTTCCGAACAACCTGATGACGGCGCAAAACGTCTCGGTGCTGCTCTGCAATACATCGGGAGGATTCCCGACCCGAGTGACGCTTTCAAGCGGATTCGTAACATCACCTCCCGGCTGTATCGTCGCGGCTGACTTCAGCGGCGATGGGCGCCCCGACCTTTTGGTCGGAAGCTATCAGGGAACCGACAACGTTCACTATTTCCAGAACAACGGCTCGGGTGTATTTCCGTCGACGCCGACAGCGAACTTGGACGCCATCGGCGGTCGCATGGGCGGAGTGGCCGCCATGGATGTCGAGAGTGACGGCGACATGGACGCGCTGGCGCTCTTTGCCGGGACAAATTCAACTGTGCTGGTTGGCTTTTCTGTGTTCCGGAACAATGGCAGCGGCACATTTCTGGCGGCGCAAAATTTCTCGACGGTGTCGCCGGTGAATGCCGACGATGAAGGCAGTGGTTTGGCCATTGGCAATTTTGACAACGACTGTGATCTGGATGTCGCCATCTCAATGTCCAATGCCACGGCGACGGGACCGACCTCGAGAGAAATCGCCGTCTTCATGAACACGACTACGCAGATCCACTGCGGCGACGTTGAAATCCGACTCAATAACGGCAACGATGTTGCCTACATCGGTCAAACGAACACGCTGGAAATCTGGATCAGGAACAGTCGGGCCCTGACGTCAATGTCGATGGGCTATGACTTTACGATTGGGCGAGCCTACAGCTTCAACGCCAGTTACGGCAACAAGGGTTACGTCGATGAAGAGGGCAACGCGGTAGGCAGATTCGACCTCGGCGGCCTGCAGGTTTCGCCCGTGATGAGCGGTGGCCAACTGGACAAAGTGCTGATCGGCGGTGCCGCGATTGTCAACCCACTCCCGGTTCACAGCGGGCTTACATTGTGCTACACGATGCAATTCACGATCAATGCGGGACAGCAAGCGCTGGCCGGTGGCTTTTGTATCGATAACGTCTTCATTCCGCCATCGGGCACTTGGCAGTTTACTCATTCGCTGGGGACGTTCGAGCCTTCGTTTCAGGGGATTCCGGGCGTGGCCGCTCCGGCGGCGTGTTTCGATATCGTTCAGGCGCCGCAGGCGCCGCCGCTCGTCACCAACTGCCCTTCGACTCTGAACGTGGAGCACTGCGCTTCCCTTAGCTACCAGTTCCAGGCAACCGGCACTGCGCCGCTCACGTGGTCGCTGGTCTCAGGCGGCGGATCTATCAACTCGTCGACAGGCGTTTACACCCGGCCACCGAGCGGGATCGGCGCTTATCCCGTGAGTGTGCGCGTCACCAATGCGCTTGGATCCAACGACTGCAACTTCAATGTGCTTTCGACAAACACGATTCCGGCATTTGTGAATCCGGGAAGTTGCGGCGGGACGTTGCTGGCATCACCCGGCACTCCCGTATCCTTTAGTTTCGCGGCCACCGACGTTAACGCTTGCGATCAACTGAGCTATAGCGTGACGACCCAACCGGCGACGGCAGGGCCGGTGTCAGTCTCGAATGCCGGTATGTACGAATTCACTCCGGCGAACGATGACGCCGGCAGGACATTCACCGTAACCGTGAGTGTGGCTGACGGCGTTGGCGGCACCGCCAATTGCCAATTCACTCAATTTGTCGGAAATGAGTTTGCCTTGACGATGAGACCCGTGGGCGACGAAGGCAATGCCGACCACTCATCCGGGGTTGGTGGAGTCGCCTATCGCTACATGATTGGGCAATTCGAGATCACGAATGCCCAGTACGTTGAGTTTCTCAACGCGGTTGGCGATCAGCTCGCCCCGGACTTTCTGTTCCACCAGGAGATGGAGGATCACCCTCAAGGTCATATCAACCAAGCGGGCACCAGCGGCAATTTCTCGTACTCGTGGGATCTCGGAGAGGAGAATACGCCGGCGAACTTCGTGTCCTGGAATGATGCCGCCAGATACTGCAACTGGCTACACAACGGCAAGCCCACCGGCGATCCGATGGCGAACAACGTGACGCAAAACGGATCTTACAGCATGAGCAGCGCCACGCCGAACAGGAATGCCAACGCGATCTTCGTGCTGCCGACTCACGACGAGTGGGTCAAGGCCGGCCACTACGACCCTAATTCTCCCGGCGACCATTACTGGACATACCAGACGCGCAGCGATGCGATTCCAACATTGGCCTCCGTTGCGGGGAACGGCAATGTCGACAATCCGGGTGTCAACGTAGCCAATTACTTGTCTTCACGGACTAACATCGTCGGTGATTGCGGTGTGCTGAGCAATAGTCACTACGGCACCGCGGATCAAGGCGGTAACGTATTCGAATGGTTGGAAAATTTAGTCGGCAGCTCGAGAGCGGTTCGCGGCGGAAGCTACGCCGGCAATAGCGGTCCGCTGTCGATCATGTTTTCCACGAGTAATGTTGTCGATGCCAAGCGAGTCGACTACGGGTTTAGGGTTGCCTGCCCGGCGCAGAGCCAGACGTATCAACTCACCGGCAGTTCGAGCGGCGTCGGCTATTCGTGGCGCCTGGAGGCATCGGGCAGCACGTTCACGGAGTTATTCCCGCCCATCGTCCCCAGCGGAACCAATGCTGCCGGTTTTGTAGCAGCTTTGGCGGCGACGATTGGAGCCGCCTTGGGGAATTTGGGAGCGGTTGAAATTGATGCCGCCGATCCGACGATCTTCTCCATCTGGCTCTGTGGCGAGAACGACTTCGACTTGCTTGTCGGCACATACGGCCAGCAGCCGAACTGCTTTGTCGGGACTTCGGGTTGCGTTTTCAACCCGACGATCAAATTACTGAGCGAGGACTGTGATTGTGTTCCCGGTGATGCGGACGGTAACGGATTGTACTCCATTGCCGACGCGATTTACCTGATCAATCGGATATTCAATTCCGGGCCGACTCCGATTCCGTATCCGATTTGTTCCGGCGATGCAAATTGTGACGGTGTCGTCTCAATCGCCGACGGGATTTACTTGATCAACTTCATCTTCGCGGGCGGCCCGTCGCCATGCGACTGTTTGACCTGGCTTGGGCTCAACGGTTCCCCGCTTCGCTTCGGGAGTTTCGAGTCCGGCGATGCCCATGAGAGTGAAGCTGCGAATAAGCGTCAAGCGAAGTCGAGCGCGTTCCTCCAGAGTCGGATCGACGAATCTGAATCGTCCGATCGTGCGGAGATCAGCGTCAGTTGCGAGTCCGGCATCGACATTGCGGGAGTTCAACTCGAATTCAAATTCGATGAACTTCGCGCCGCAACTCCGGTCGTTCTGGCGACACCGCGATCCGAGAAGCTGGAGATGTTCTCGGTCGTCGTGGACGGCATTCTCAGAGTGGGACTAATCGACTTGGCCGGCAAAGAGTCGATCGCGGCGGGGAGCGGTCCGATTCTCACTCTCCTGCTTGATCAGAACGGCCTGCAATCGTTCGAATTCGAGCGGGCGGTCGTCTGCGACCGCTCCGGCGTCGAACTCAACGTAACGTTCTCCAAGGCGACGGAAAACTCCGCCCTGCCGCAGAACTACTCGCTTGAGCAGAACTATCCCAACCCGTTTAACCCTTCGACCACTATCTCCTATGCCTTGCCGCACAGTTCACTTGTTCAGCTCGACATATACAATGTGCTGGGACAAAGCGTACGCCGACTCGTGAACGGTTTCGAGCCGGCAGGATACCGGAGTGTCGAATGGGACGGCCGCGATGACGCCGGGCACTCCGTGCCTTCCGGAGTCTATTTCTATAAAATCACCAGCGCGAACTTCACGGAATCACGCAAGATGCTGATGATCAAATAGCGGTGGTTGTTTCAAAAGGGCGTGGTTCGGATGCAGGCGAGTAGCAATACTCGCCTGCAGTCCTGCGGGGGGCGATGGATGGGGATCGGGTTAGCGAAGAGTTAGGGCGCCGATGAAATAATTCTTGACAATATCGGTTCATTTGGGCTATTTTGTCATTACAAACAACCACCATCGAAAGCCCGACAAAGTGCCCGGTTTTAGCAGACAATACGGGCCAGCGGGGCCGTGAATGACGTGCGAATGATGTCGAAAGAGCGCTCAGCCGCTCGGCGCCGTTGCCTGAGTGTGACATCAGTCTCACCGATGTCGAAAACAAAGCGCCTATAGAGCAACCGCACAATTTAACGCGAGGGTTAGATATGAAAGCCTGCAGACCAACATCAATGCTACTCCTCATTGCGATTTTCGCGATGCTACTCGGCGCACTGCGAAGTTCACAGACCGCTCTGGGACAGTGTTCGGCTTACGGCGACGTAAATGGTGACGGTGTTCCGCTCACGGCGGCAGACCTGAATTATCTCATTCGATACGTCAAGTGCGGCAATTTGCCGTTACCGCAGCCGTATCAGGCGGATCTGAACGATGACGGCGTGATCGACGCGGGCGATGTTGAGATCTACCAGTGCTACTTTATTTCCGGCATCTCGTGTTTCGGCGCTTTTCCGGTGCAGACGGTGTGTAATCCGAGCACCGTTGTCGGAGCATGTGTCGAATCGAACGGTGATTGCAGCATTCGCTCCGCAGCCAATTGTGCCGCAATCGGCGGGACTTATCTCGGTAATGGAACGCGGTGTGACACCGATGGCGATGCGCTACCCGACTGCTGGGAGCTATTCGGCTACGATCACAATAACGATGGCACGGTGGATGTGAATCTTCCGGCGTTGGGCGCCCACGAATTGCGCAAAGACGTGTTCGTCGAGATCGACTGGATGACAGAATCCCCTACTCATGACCACAGACCAACGGCGGCAGCGCTCGACATCGTGGTTGCTTCCTTTGCCGCTGCGCCGGTGACCAATCCCGACGGGAGCACCGGCATTGATCTGCATCTTGATTATGGACAAGGCGGGTTGTGGACCGGTGGTAATTCACTGGCACACCAGAATCGCATCCTCTCGCCCGACCCGATGAATAGCAGCGTCATCATCTGGACCGACTTCGACAATATTAAGAATGCGAACATGACCGCCGCCCGAAGGCCAATCTTCCATTACTGCGTGTTTGCCCATGAGATTATCGACTTCCGGGGAATCAGTGGCATTTCTCGCGGCATTCCGGCCAGTGATTTTGTCGTCTCGTTGGGCAATTGGATGTTTACCGTCGGCACCACGGAACAGCAGACAGGGACTTTCATGCATGAGCTGGGCCACAACCTTGGATTGCAGCACGGCGGCAGTTCAGGGACGAATTACAAACCCAATTATCTCAGCGTCATGAACTATACATTTCAGGCAACCGGGTTACTGATCAACGGAGTTTGGGGGAACTTCGACTATTCACGCTTCGCCCTGCCGAATCTTGATGAAAGTTGCATCAATGAGTCAGGCGGTTTGGGAGCACCGGCGGTACTGAACAACTATGGCTCAACGTACTTTTGTACTGGGACAACTACCAGGAGCACAATTGAACACTTGAACGATCCAATCAACTGGAATTGTCAGGGGTCTTCATCCGAATCGTGTGTAAGTACCGACATAAATCGCGACCAACAGATATCGGGTTTGTGGGGTTTCAACGACTGGCCGACACTGCAGTTCAACGGCGGTGAAATTGGGCAGACAATGCCGCCGACACTGGATCGGATGCAGGCGCCAGCGATCGCCATGGAAGAAGAACTGACGTACAGCGAGTATCAGGAATTTTGCGTGCGTCGTGGGGATGCCGACAGAAATCGCAACATCACAATCGCCGATGCGGTCTATATTATTCAGTACATATTCGCCGATGGCGCAGCGCCGGCGAGAATCGCGGACGGTGACCCCAATGGCACACAGAGCATCTCGATTGCTGATGCCGTCTTTCTCATCAATTACATTTTTTCCGGTGGTCCTCAGCCGTATTGCTACTGATGCGCCCTGAGGATTATGCACGAAATAGAGGCGCCATGAATGGAGCGCTCGATCCGCCACGAGAGTGAGGGACCGCAAGCTCGGTGGCTACGAATAGTCGCGCACGTAAATGTTCTGTGGAAGTGAGCCGCTTGGGCGGAGTCGCGTCAAAGACCAACTGCTGTGGGAAACTGGCTGGGACACAGGGATTCGAACCCCGAATAACTGATCCAGAGTCAGCTGTGATACCATTTCACCATGTCCCAGTTCAAATGGCGAGGGCGAATATAGAGACTCACCGCAACGCTGTCAACTGCTTTAGTATCGGCGAATTGGATTGCCGCTAAATGGAGTTTATCTCGCCGACTGTGGCGTAAGTGAAGTGCGGCCGGTACGGGTAGCGCTCGATCTCGTGCGCCTCCGTCACCCCAGACAGCACAAGAATCGTATCGAGGCCGCTCTGGATGCCGGCGATGATATCGGTCTCCATGTTGTCACCGATCATTACGGTTGTTTCGGAGTGAGCGTCCATCCTGCGCAGCGCCGCGCGCATCATATAGGGATTGGGCTTGCCCACGTAGAACGGCTTCTTGCGCGTGACGCGCTCGATCGGCGCTGCCAGCGCGCCGCAGGATGGAAATCCCGACGGGCCGGAGACGTCCGGATTGGTGGCGATAAAACGCGCTCCATGTCGAATCATCCGAATCGCCTTTTCAATCATTTCAAAATTGTATGAACGCGTTTCGCCGAGCACGACAAAGTCCGGATCCTGATCGGTGATCGTAAATCCCTGCTCGTAGAGCGCATGAGTGAGCGCGCCTTCGCCGATGACGAAGACCTTGTCGCCGGCGCCCTGGCTCTTGAGAAAAGTCGCCGTCGCCATCGCCGAGGTATAGAAGTGCTCGGCGGGGACGTCGAGTCCGGCTTTGCGCAGTCGATGCGCCAGATCGGCGGGAGTCAGCGACGGATAGTTGGTGATAAAGAGGAACGGGATTTGCTGCGCCAGCATTGCTTCGACGAATTCCTTGGCGCCATCGATCAACTTATTATCCCAAATGATAACGCCGTCCATGTCGCAAAGCACGGAGCGATTATTGTCGGTATTCAGTCTCATAATTCTCCTGCCGGTGCGGCGGTCAAAATTAGCCGGCCTCAACTTAGCGAAAGCGGAGTCAGAGTCAACAATAGCTTGCCGAATATCCTGACGCGGCGGCGTGAATCACGTATCTTTGCCGGTATGAACACCGCAGTCGTTCGCAATCAAGCGCTGTGGATCGCGCTATCGCTATTGACGATTCATGTTGTGCTTGGATTGGTCTTCGCCTTGTCGCAGCCGTGCGGAACCGATGCCGCGGCGACCGGATTCCCGCTCGACGATGCGTGGATCCATCTGGTCTATGCCCGGTCGCTGGCAACCACGGGAATTCCGGCCTACAACGATGGCCAACCGGAGGCCGGATTTACGAGTCCCCTGTGGCTGATTTTGTTGACAGTCGTCGAATTGCTGTCGCGGCTGACGGGGATTTTGGTCGTTGCCTGCGCTAAGGCGTTGGGCATCGTTTTCGCCTGGCTGACCAGTTATGGGCTATTCCGGGTTCTCAGAAACTGCGAAGTCAGCCCACGTGTTTCGTTCGTCGTCGCGGGACTTTCGGCCCTATCGCCATCACTGGCATTCGCGCAGATTTCCGGCATGGAAGCGCCTTTGGCGTCGGCGCTGATTGTCTGGTCGGTCGTCGCCTATCAGAACGAACGCTGGCGCGGACTCGGGTGGACGCTCGCCGGAGCATTTCTAACGCGGCCGGAGTTGGCAATTCTGACGCCGATTTTCGGTATCGGGATGCTTCTGAAATCGACGAGTTTGATGCGAGCCGGCATAATCGTGAAAGTGACCGCGCCGCTCCTCACTGCCGGACTGCTCTGGAGTGCATATTGCCTTGCGGTAAGCGGATTGCCGCTGCCGAATACTTTCTATGCGAAATTCAACGCCGACTCATGGAGCCGGAATCTACTCAATGTTTTCAGTGGAATCTGGGCAGAGCAGCCGGTGTTTGTATCAATCGGTGGCGCAATCATGTTTGTTTTGGGGGCTTACTGGCTGTTCAGGCTCAGGCGCGACATCGCGGCGATCCTGATTGGCATCCTGGCGCTGTTCACTATAGCCATCGCAGTGACGCGTGAGATGGTGCCGGAATGCGGCGAGTTCTTCTATTGGAGCCGATATCTGGCTCCGGTTATTCCGCTGGCAATGGCACCGGTGGGCTTCGGTATCATGGGCGCTGCATCTCTTTGGTCGAACCGGCGGAGAATTGTGGAACTGACGGCGCTGGCCGCCGTTGCTGTTCCAATGCTGTTCGTCAGCATGCCGGCTCTTAAGCGTGAAAGCCGACAATTCTGCTGGAATTGCCAGAACATAAATGAGGTGCAGGTCGAGTTTGGGCGTTGGATCAACCGCAATACTCCCGCCGGGACGGCGGTATTGGTAAACGACGCCGGCGCGATCCGTTATTTCGGCCAGCGGCGGACGATTGACTTGCTCGCTTTGAACGATCATCGGTTTCTCATTGATCGAGGGCTGCACGAGCGGATCGTTACTGACCCGACCGCATTGAACGATTTTATGAACCAAGAAAGCGCCGACTATCTCATCATTTTCCCCGGTTGGTTTCCCGATCTGGTCAACAGCCCGGAATTCGGCAGGCAGTTGAGCCTGGCGAAACAACTGCGCAGTGAGAATTACACAATCTGCCGAGCAGCGCAGGATTTGATGATCGCCTTTTTCCGCAATAAAAACGCAACCGAGACGCCTATCGTCCGATAGCTATTAAGGATAGGCAGCGACGCAGCCATTGCGGCGCAAAAAAGATTTTGCATTCGCGCTTCTGCCGCGTCAGATTACCGAGGCCAGGGAAGGCCCGATCCGGTACGAGAGGTAAGTGCTGTTGGGAAAGACATTCAGATTCTGTTGTTACATCGCTGCCGGCTTGCTGTGCTGGGTCTCACTGGCTGGGGCGCAAAATCTCTACCTGCGCCATCCCGCGCCTTCGCCGGACGGCAGCCGCATCTGTTTTTCGTTTCAAGGCGATCTCTGGGTGGTCAGTACGGTGGGCGGTCGCGCCGAACGCCTGACGGCACACGTCGGCTACGAAGGTTATCCGAGCTGGTCGCCGGACGGCAAGTTCATCGCCTATTCTTCCGATCGCAACGGGAGTTTCGATGTTTACCTGATACCGGCGTTTGGCGGAACTGAAACGCAATTGACGTCACATTCCGCCGACGACATTGTTAGCGGTTGGAGCGCCGATTCGCGGAAAATTCTGTTTACGGGATCTCGCGACTACGAATTCGAGCAAGTCTGGGAGATTTCATCCGGCGGCGGGAAAGAACGACCGCTGACGGGCATTCAATCCGAATACGGGCGACGCATCGCGGAAAACAGGCTGGTGTTCACGCGCGGCGCGATTCCCTGGTGGCGCAAAGGCTATCGCGGTAGCGCCGGCTGCGATTTGTATATCAAAGACCTTAGCGCCGGCTCAATTTCAAGGTTAACGCATTTTGCCGGGAACGATCTGAATGCATTTGTCACACCGACGGGCGCCGAGATGGTATACCTTTCGGATTCCACCGGCAACTACAATCTCTTCCGGAAAAACCTGATTAGCGGCACGGTCGTGCAAATGACGAATCATCGCCTGGATGTTGGTCATCCGAGCCTGTCCGCGGATGGGATGCTGGTTGCCTACGAGTTGGGCGGCGATGTTTACCTGTACGACTTTCGGCTGAATCAAGTTCGCAAACTGATGGTCGAAGTCGGCGCGTCGGAAAAGCGCAACGACACCGTGCGTCGCGAAGTGGATTCCGGAATCGCGCAGTTGGCGGTCAGCCCCGATGCCGAACAGGCGGCGTTCGTTCTGGACGGCGATATCTTCAGCCGTGATTTTAGTAGCGGCAGCCAGCGGCAATTGACCCGGACTGCGGTAGCGGAATCCGATGTTTCGTGGTCGCCCGACCTGCAGCAATTGACTTACGTGACCCGCGATGCCGACGGATACGAGATTGTGCTCGCCAGTTCAAATGATCGCGGCACTTCATCATTGTCCCGCACACACGACTTCCATTACAAGACAGTAATCGAGAGTGACCGTCATCTGGCGTCGCCGCAAATTTCGCCGGACCAGAATCGCATCGCCTTCGTCCGCGGGTACACCCAGTTGGTTGCGGCTTCGATCGCCAAACTCACCGAGCGAACGCTCGCGGAGAAGTCGCCGATTGGCGATTTTGCCTGGTCGCCGGATGGGCGGTACATCGTGTTCACCCAACTCAACGGCGACTGGTTCAGCGAGTTGTTCATCGGGGATACCGAAAGCGGCGCCGTCGAGAAGATATCATCGTTTCCGGCCAAGTATCGCAGGCCGCGTTTTTCCGCTGATGGCCAATTCGTGTACTATCTAAACGAAGGCGATCTATTCGTGCTCTATCTCTCGCGCGCGCTCGCCGAGATGGCTCCGGCACAGCGGATTCAGCGCGCCGACCTGAATCGCAGCGGTCAAAATCTCGCTCCGACGACGATTGAATTCGAGGACATCGTCAGCCGCCACGAGCGGAAAACCAACCTCGGTAATATCAGCGAGGCGCTGCTGCTGAACGACAATCAACACTTCGTGTTCGCGACCGGCGACAATTATGTCCGACGTGCGCATTTAGAGTCGCAGCAACTCCAGACGCTGGCGGTTTTGAACTCACCCGCGCAGCAATTGCAGTTGGCCGGCGAAACGGTATTTCTGCTTGACGGGGCCGGACGGATACACTCTCTGGACGCGAGCACGGGCGAAACAACGACACATTCATTCGCCGTTGATCTCGCCTTCAGTCGACGAGAACGTTATGAACAGATCTTCGCCGACGTCTGCGTCGCGGTCAAAGAACGCTTCTACGACAACGGTCTGCATGGTACCGACTGGAACGCGCTCAAAGATGGATTCGCGCCGCGATTGAAGTCGATTTCCGAAGATCGCGATTTCTACGATTTGCTGCGCGAAATGCTCGGCCAGCTCAACGCCTCGCACGTCAATGTCTGGCCGCGCTCCGATAATCCGCCGCAGACCGGCATGCTGGGGATCCTGCCGGATTATCAGGATGACGCTTCCGGGATGATCGCACTCGAAATTCTCCCCGGCTCGCCGGCGGCGCGCTCAATTAGCGATATCCGGGAGTTCGATAAGATTACCGCCGTGAACGGAGTGAAACTCGAAAGCCGCGTCGATCCGTTCCGTCCCTTCTATGGCACGGTCGGTCGCGAAGTACGAATCGATTTGATCAATCGCAGCGGCTTGACACGCAGCGTCGCACTCACACCGCTGGCGCCGGCCGAGCACCGGCATCTGGTCGAGCAATCGCGCATCGCGCAATCGCGAGCGCGCGTCGACAAACTCAGCAATGGGCGAATCGCGTATTTCAAGTTGTCCCAGATCTCCCCAAAGGCGCTCGACCGCTTCGAGACAGAACTTCGCGAATTCGCCGACGGCAAGAAGGGGATCATTATCGATATTCGCGGTAATGTTGGCGGCGCCGAACACGACCGCTTGCTGGCCATGCTCGCGCGGCGTGGCTACATAGAGCATCGTCCGCGTTACGGTCAATCGGGAGTTGACGCCGCCTTGGCGGTGGACGCACCGATTGCGCTCTTGATTAACGAACGCACCAGTTCAGACGGCGAAATTGTCGCGCAGGGATTTCAGGAGTTAGGGCTCGGCGAGACCATTGGTGTAACAACAATGGGCGCGGTCATCGGCACCGAGAGTATTCCCTTGCTCGATGGCGGGTGGTTGTCGATCCCGACGGTGGGGTGGTATTCGTTGGGCGGAGTTAATCTCGAAAATCGCGGTGTCTCACCGACCGTGGCCGTGCCATTTGATCTGAATGCAGCGGAAAAGGGGGAGGACAATCAGCTTACGGAGGCCGTCGCGCGGATTCTGGCGAAGATCAAATAGTCAAACGATTCGAGTCCGCAGGTTAACGCCGCCTCACTTCATCGCACCAGCCGCAGTTTAGCGTAGCGCGCCAAGAGCTTCTTGGTCCCGGCAAAATTGAAACGCACTTCAAATTCCGTATTGTCCCCCGAACCCGATCGCGTCAGTACCGTGCCTTCTCCCCAGCGCGCGTGAAACACCACCGCGCCGATCGGGATGTTGCCGTAGGGGTCGTTGCTCGCCGCAGGCGAAGAGAATGAAAAGGACGGGTTCACGGCGCCGTTGGCACCGACCAGTGTGTGACGTTCGGCAACGATTACTTCGTCCGGGATTTCGTCGACGAAACGCGACCGCAGCGACAGCCGCTCGCCAAAACGGGCGCGCATGAGCGCATAGGAGATGGTCAGGAACCGTTTGGCGCGCGTCAAGCCGACATAGAACAGCCGACGTTCTTCCTCCAGATCGTCGGGGTTTTCGAGGCTGCGCGACAGCGGAAACAGGCCTTCTTCCAGCCCGACAATGAAAACCGCATCGAACTCGAGCCCTTTGGCGGCATGAAGGGTCATCAGCGTGACGGCGTCCGCCTCGCGATCCCAATTGTCAAGATCGGTGTAGAGCGAAATTTCTTGCAGGAACTCCGCCACGCCGGCTTCGGGATGCGCCAGCGAATACTCGCCCGCCGATGCCGCGAGTTCGGCAACGTTTTCGACCCGGCCTTCGGCGCCACTGGGATCATCCGCTTTCAGATCAAGAATGATTCCGGTTTTTTCGGCAATGAGATTCACATAGGGCTCCAGCGGGAGCGCTGTGCTCATCTCCTTGAGATATCTAAGCAACTCGACAAACCGGCCGAGCTTCGCATTCACCGCTTTCGCCAGCTCAACAGTACGCGACGGGTCGGAAATCAATTCCAGCATCGAGACATTCGCGGCCCGCGCCATTGACTCGATGGTCTGAATCGTCGTGTCGCCCAGTCCGCGCCGTGGGTAATTTACGACGCGCTTGAAGCTGACGTCGTCCTTCGGATTTTCGAGGAGTTTCAGATAAGCCAGCAGGTCCTTGATTTCTTTGCGTTGATAAAAGCGTAACCCGCCGACGATTCGATAAGGGATAAAGCGGCGCTTCAGCGACTCTTCCAAGGCGCGCGATTGCGCGTTCGTGCGATAAAGCACTGCGATCTCGCGACGCAGAACCCCATCCGCAATGCGTTTCTCGATCCGCTCGGCGATTTGCTCGCCTTCCTCGCGATCGTCTTCGACGACTAAGAGCGTCAGTTGATCGCCCACCGCGCCCTTTGAAAACAGCGTCTTGCCTTTTCGGCGCTTATTGTTGGCGACAACCACTGCTGCGGCCTTGAGGATTGTCTGGGTCGAGCGATAGTTTTGCTCGAGACGAATGATTCTGCAACTCGGAAAATCGTTCTCGAAATTCAAGATGTTGCCGATGTTCGCGCCGCGCCAGCCGTAGATCGATTGATCTTCGTCACCGACCGCGAAAATGTTGCCTTTCTCGTTGGCGAGCAACTTTGCCAGCACGTACTGCGCGTGATTGGTATCCTGATACTCATCGATCAGAAGATAATGATACTTTTCCTGCAGCCGGCGGCGAATCACCTCATCCTCGCGCAAGAGGCGCACCGCTTCGGCCAGAAGATCGTCAAAATCGAGCGCGCCCGCCGCCCGCAATTTGCGCTGATACAGCTCGTAGACCTTGGCCGTGCGCTCGGTGATGAAGTTACCCGCCATTTGCGCATATTTCTTGGCGTCGACGAGTTGTGCCTTGGCGTCGCTAATGCGACCGCGCATGACCGCTGGCGCGGCCGTCTTGGTATCGAATCCGAGCTCTTGCACCGCAGACTTGACGACGCTGAGCGCGTCGTCTTCATCGTAGATCGAGAAGCCGCGCGGGATTCCGACATTCTCACCATAAAAGCGCAGCGTCAGCGCCGAAAACGAGTGAAACGTCGAGACCTGCATCCGTCGCGGATCGATTTCCGTCAATCGCTCGACACGCGCTTTCATCTCGCCGGCGGCCTTGTTGGTGAACGTCACTGCCAGAATCTGCTCCGGAGAGGCGTGATGATTGGCAATCAAGTTCGCGATGCGGGATGTCAACACGCGCGTCTTGCCGGAACCGGCGCCGGCCAAAACCAGAAGCGGGCCTTCGACATGCAGCACGGCCTCGGTTTGTGGCGCGTTGAGGCCGCTCAGGATTCGATCTTGACCTATCATCGGATCGCCAATATACTGAGCCGCCGTGCCTGCGCAATTGCCAATTGTCGCGCGGATGAAGTCATGAAGAAGACCCAATCGTCAATCGAACCGTTTTACGACCAACTGGCGCCGCATTATCACCTCAAGGTGGATTGGGACCAGCGCCGCGCGAAGGAAACGCCGCTCTTTGAGTATCTGCGCCGGGTGCTGCCGACACCTACAGTGCTCGATCTGGGTTGCGGTGACGGCGGCCACGCTCCGCTGTTCACCCGTTTTGGAATGGATTATGTCGGCATCGATCAATCCTCTAAGATGATCGCGATGGCCAACCGGCAACATCGAGATCGGCGCGCCAAATTCACAGCCGCCGATATGCTCAGACTGCCGCGAGCGTGGAACGGGAAATTCGGTATCTGCATGCTGCTTGGCAACACGCTGCCCCATCTGCACTCCAACGCTGATCTGGATCGTTTGTTTACCGCCGTTGCGCGAGTCTTGACGACAGGCGGGAAATTCGTCATTCAAGTCGTGAATCCCGAATTGCTGCGCGACAAGTCGACGGCAACACCTGCGGCTCGATTTAGCGGCGGGTCAACGCTGTTCTTGCCGTTGTACCTCCGCCGCGATCATCTCTGGGACTTCGTCATGGAAATTGTGAAAGTCGAGAATGGGCAGATTACTCAGCGCGAGACGCTGGTAACGCGACTGCGCATCTGGACACTCAGTGAACTCCTGAGCGCGGCGCGCCGCCACAGATTAGCTACCCACGCAATCTTCGGCAACGCCGGTCTGGCGGCGTACGATGCCGACCGATCCGAGAATCTCCTGATCATTTTCGAGAAACAGGCCAATGCCCGAACTTCCCGAAGTCGAAACCGTCGTCCGCGGTCTTAATGAACAGGTCAAGGGGCGGGAGGTCTTGGCCCTTGTCCACTGCGCACCACACCTGCGCCGACGCGATGCTCGATTGCCTTCGCTGGTCGGCGAGCAATTCATCGAATTCACCCGCCGCGGCAAGTATATCATCGCGCGTTTGTCGTCAGCGCGACAACTTCTCATCCACCTGCGCATGAGCGGCCGTCTGCTTCTCTTGCCTCCAGCCAAAAAGCGCGACAAACATGCTCATCTCATTCTGCGGCTCAGCAACACCGGGGAGCACCTCATCTTTCATGATACGCGTAAGTTTGGTGTCGTCGAGTTTCTTGATGAGCGACACTCCGGATTTCATTCGCTTGGGCCGGAAGCGACACGCATCACCGGAAGTCAATTGACCGGAGCGATGAAGGGTGTGAAGCGGTCAATCAAAGCGTTCTTGCTGGATCAAACGAAGTTGGCCGGTATTGGCAACATCTACGCCGATGAAGCGCTCCATCGCGCCGGTATCCGTCCGGCGCGTTTGGCGATGCGTATCAAGCCGGGTGAAGCCCGGGTGTTGGCTCGAGCAATTCGATTGATTCTTCAGTCAGCAATTCGGCGTATGGGAACGACGTTTGACAGCTATATTGGTGTGAATGGCAAACCCGGTGAATATTCACGTCACCTCAAGGTGTATAACCGCAAAGGCGACGCCTGTCGCCGCTGCGGTTCGACGATTCGTAAGACCCGCGTTGCCGGCAGAGGAACTCACTACTGCCCGGGCTGTCAATTTTGAGAGGATAAAGGAGTGATGAGCAAAATAGCGAATTTGACGTTTCTGCTGAGTCTGCTGCTGTCCTCAGTGCTGGGAGCTCAATCGGTTATCGGCCAGGCAGTCAAGGAGACAATCAACCTCGCTCCGCGTGTCAAAAAGGGCGACCTGCAGCGCTACTGGCTCGAAATCAATCGCGCGATGTATGGTGAGGATGATTCGCTCAATGCGCTGAAAACCGATTATCTCGCCTTCTCGCAGGTCTGCACCGGCAACACTCCCGAGAGCGGCCTGAGTTACTCGATGACCATCGACTCGCTGCTTATCGGTCAATACCGCCGCCCCAACGAACACCCACCGCAACTCCATACTCTCGCCTTGTTCGACAGCCATAGCTACCCGGTTTCAATTTCGCGCAAACTTCATGCAAGCAGCGGCTGCTATGAACTCGACTTTCGGTTAAGACCGGAAATGCGGGTGATGGAAGGCTGGGATGTGACGGAGTACCTCACTTACGCGCAGTTGCTGGAGCAAATGCGTTTTTCTCTCGGGCAACAGCTCAAAAAGATCGGCGACACGGCGGTATTTGCGCTCCCGGCCCCCATCTGCCACACTTTGCCGCGAGTTTTCTATAACTATCGCTTTGACCTAAAACCCCTGACTCTCGAACTGGCTGCACTAAGTTCATTCAAAAACCGTCCCTGTGCGCTCGTCAAGATCAGGCCGTCCCAATCCAATCTGAACCTGAATGTCTCCGGGGTGGAGAACAAACCCGGCGTCCAGATTGACGCCAAGCTCACTCTGCAGGCCGAGTTGCTTGTCGCGCTCGACAATGGGCAAATCGTCAGCGCGACGCTCTCGGAAAGAGTGTTTGGCACGACCTCCGCCGAAGGCGCCTCACCGAGTCAATCTCGATATCAGAGAATTCTGGCGTTCAAGCAGCTAAACTGAGCTCCGCAAAAGATTGAACATTCACTGCCGGATTTCGTTTACTCAAGGTATGCCGGCGCCGTTGGCGAATTGACCTTTGACAACGCGTCGCGGTTGGATTAACTTGGATCGAAAGCGCTTACCGATTTTGTGTGGTTTAGGCATTTTACCTCAATCCCAGTGACAGTTTTGTTCGATTTTGCGAATATCACCAACACCTCAATCATTTCGGGAGGAAGAACTATGCGTCGTTGGATGACGCTGTTGGCCGTCATGGCCTTCACGGTCGCGACCGTCTTGAGTACATCGACGGCCGAAGCTCGCTACTGGCATGACAAAGCGGGCAAGTCTCAGGCCAAGAAAGGTGACGCGGGAGAAGCCAAGAAGCCGAAACTCAAGCCCTTTGGCGAGGTCTCCAAAGGCTTCACCAAGATCCCGGGCCTGTTCGATTTCTATTTTGACAAAGACGAAAACAAGGCGCTGATGGCGGTCAAGAAGGATCAGTTGGGCAAGATGTACTTGTGCAACATGACCCGCACCGCCGGTGACGGCGACTTCTTTGACGCCGGCGCTCAGACGGGGTACTTTCCGTTCGAACTGAAGCGCGTTGGAGATCAATTGCAGTTCTTGGTCGCCAATCTTGAGGTTCGCGCTGATTCAGCCGCGCCGATGTCGCGTGCGCTGGATCGTTCAATCAGTTATTCGATTTACGGCTCGACCAAAGTACTGTCGAATCCCGACACAGCCGGGGCTTTCCTGATCGATCCAGCAGACATCTTCATTCAGGATGTTCCCAATGTCGGTTACTTCCTCGGTCAGCAGGGACGTACCGGTCATCGCTTCGACAAGACCAACAGCTACTTTGGTGGAATCAAGTCATTCCCACAGAACACCGAAATTCCGGTCAATTTGCATTATTCGACAAATCAGCCGGTCGGCGGCGCAGTGGCGGCTTCACCGTACAGCATGATGTTGACCTATCATTATTCGCTGTCGACGATTCCCGAGACTCCGGATTTCCGGCCGCGTGTCGCCGACGAGCGCGCCGGTTACTTCTTGACGATGTATATGGATTACTCGGCGCTTGACGATCCTACCGGGATGGTGCGTTACTGCAATCGTTGGAACCTCAAGAAGAAAGACCCGAATGCGGCGGTATCGGATCCGGTCGAGCCGATCGTGTTCTGGATCGAAAACACGACTCCGACCGAGTACCGGCCGGCGGTCAAAGCCGGTATCGAGTTTTGGCAGAAAGCGTTCGAAAAGGCAGGCTTCTCCAACGCGATTGTCGCCAAGGAAATGCCGGACACCGCCGACTGGGATCCGGCAGATGTTCGTTTTTCGACCGTGCGGTGGTTCGTTTCGCCGGGCGCCGGCTATGCCGTCGGCCCGTCGCGTGCCAATCCGTTTACCGGCCAAATTTATGACGCCGATGTTCGCATCTCGGCGGATTTCGTGCGCGGCATGTTCACCTATGCCGATCGCTTCCTGAATCCATTGGCGTACGGGCTGCCGGAAAACGACGACAAGCCGTTTAATGCCGGTGACGAAGTGTGGCAAAGATACCACGATGCCCACTTGTGCGACTATGGTCCAAAGTCTGCCGTCGTTGCCGCCGAAGGAATGGCCCATCTGCAGATGCGCAACACACTCGACGACAAGAACGAACTGACCAAGAAATACGTCAACGAGTACATCCAGGAACTCGTTGCCCATGAAGTCGGCCACTGTCTGGGCTTGCGCCACAATTTTAAGGCCTCGACCTGCTTCACTCGCGCCCAACAGACCGACAAGAACTTCGTCGCCCAGAACGGCGTTGTCAGCACCGTCATGGAATACGCGCCGCCGAATCTCGTGCCGGATGGCGTACCGCAGCCGGATTTCTATACGATCGTGCCGGGACCCTATGATCTGTACGTCATCGAGTACGGCTACAAGGACTTCTCGAATCTAACTGCGGAGCAGGAGAAGCTCGAACTTGAGAAAATGGCCTCGAAGGCCGGTGGCGATCCGAAACTTGCTTATGGTACCGACGAAGACTGCTTCGGCAACTCGCCACTCGCTATCGATCCCTATGCGACGCAGTTCGACCTCGGCGCCGATCCGATTGCCTATTGGAAGATGCGTATCGATCTGAGCAAAGAACTCTGGTCGAAGGTCGAACGCGAATTCGAGAAGCCGGGCGCCAGTTACGCCAAGATGCGCAGTGTGTTTGGCATGGGCTGGTCGGCTTTTTCCGGCAGCGCGAATGTCGTTCGCTTCGTTGGCGGTATCGAAAACGTCCGCACTCGCGTTGGCGATCCGGGCAATCGTCTGCCGTTGAATCCGATTCCGGCGGCCAAACAGCGCGAAGCGTTGCAGTATATCGTCGATGAGGTCTGGTCGGCGAAGCATTTCAACTTCAGCCCGCAGCTTCTTGCCAAACTCCAAGCGGAGCGCCTGCCCGATTTGGCGGGATCGATATACAACATGACGCGGCTCGACTATCCGGTCAACAACATGGCCCGGAACGTCATGACCGCACCGCTCAACTACATCTACAATCCGATTACGCTCAGCCGCATCAGCGACATCGAGCGCCTGTACGGACAAGGGCAGGATGTTTACAAGATGCCGGAGATCTTCCAGGATGTGCGCCGGGCGATCTGGTCGGAAGCGATCAACAATCGCAATGCCAACGCCTTCCGCCGTAATTTGCAGCGGGCGCATTTGCAGCGTCTGGCGGATATCGTCACCGATCGCACGATGGGCTTCCCGGAGGACGCCGTGACGCTGGCACGGGTCGATCTGCGCGCCCTGCGCGGCGCTTTGCAGACCGCAGTCGGCGGCGGCAATCTGGATACCATCACCCGCGGCCACTATGAGGAGTCGCTGGCTGTGATAAACGCCGCTCTTGAAGCGAGTCTCGATCTAAAGCTGTAGCTCGATCCGCTCATCGATTACTGCAGGTAAGACGCCGCCGGAGCAAGTCTCCGGCGGCGTTCTTCTCTTCAGGTTCGGATCAAAGGCCGGTCTATCGTTCTTTCCGCTCCTTAATCAATGAGTGTCCGGTCTGCAATCCAAAGACAAACAGTACCAGAATCAATATCCCCAAAGCAAACAGCGTGTCGCCGGGCGCCCTCAGCCACTTGAGAACTTGCAGCGTCGGAGAGTAGAGAAACTCCGCCGATCGCGCGAACCAATACCCGTGCTTCACGGAAGCCCAGGTCTGCATGAATCCGATCGGCAGCAGACTCAGAAGCACCATTGCCATGAGTCCGATGTTGATCATCCAGAAAGCATACTTGATGATCTTGTCTTTCCAGTCGCGGCGCACATACAGAACGCGCAGGCAGAAAAGCATCAAGCCGAGGCCGAGCATGCCGTAGACGCCGAAGAGCGCCGTGTGGCCGTGCACCGGCGTCGTATTCAGACCCTGCATATAGTAGAGAGCAATGGGTGGGTTGATCATGAATCCAAACAGCCCGGCGCCGACCATGTTCCAGAAGGCTACGGCGACGAAGAAGAAGATCGGCCATCGGTACTTGGCCATCCATGGGGTCGATTTGGAGATCCGGATGTTGTCCCAAGCCTCAAAACCGATGATCGTCAACGGTACAACTTCCAGCGCGCTGAACACGGCGCCCAACGCCATCACGACAGTTGGCGTGCCGGAAAAATAGAGATGATGGAGAGTGCCGATGATTCCGCCGAACAAGAATATCGTGGTTGAGACGATCACCGACGTGTTGGCGGAGGAAAGTCGAATCAACTGCAGTCGAGCGAAGAGAAATGCAATTACTACAGTCGCGAAGACTTCAAAGAAGCCTTCGACCCAAAGGTGGATCACCCACCAGCGCCAGTATTCCGCCATTGAAAGATGGGTATTCTTCCCCCACATCAAACCGGCGGCATAGAAGGCGCCGATCGCTACAGCGGCCACAAGAAACATGACCATCAGCGGCTTCTGATCGCCGCCTTTGCGTATCGCTATTAGGACATTGCGTCCCACCAGCCACAACCACAAGCCCAGCCCGATCAGAAGACCGATCTGCCACACACGACCGAGATCGACATACTCATAACCTTGGTGACCGAAGTAAAACCAGTTGTCGCCGCTCAACTTGCCCATCACGCTCAGCCACTCGCCAATCATCGACCCGACGACGACAACAACGAGCGCGCCGAAGAGCAGATTCACGCCAAGACGCTGACCCTTCAATTCCACGCCGCTGACGGCCGGGCCGATGTACAAGCCGGCAGCGAGCCACGCGGTGGCGATCCAGAAGATGCCGAGTTGGGTATGCCACGTGCGTGCTATCGAGTACGGTAGAAATTCAGCGAGCGGAATTCCGTAGAAACCGTCCCCTTCGACACCGTAATGGGCGGAAATCACACCCATGATCATCTGGAGCAGAAATAGTCCGGCCACGGTCCAGAAGTACTTGACGACTGCCCGTTGCGAGGGAGTTGGCTTGAAGCCAAAGAGCGGATCTTGATCGGGAAGCCGTTCCGCCACCGGTTCCTTTTTCTGCGATGCATGATACCAGACCATGAAGCCGATACCCGCCAGGAGCATGATAATCGAAAATCCGGTCCAGATGATGGCATCTGCGGTCGGCACATTGTCGATCAACGGTTCGTGAGGCCAGTTGCTGGTGTAGGTCATCGTTTCGCCCGGACGATTCGTCGAAGCCGCCCAACTCGTCCAGAAAAAGAACGCCGAGAGCTGATGTAGCTTCGCAGGATCGGTCAGCGTTCCTTTCGGGATGGCGTATTCCGTATGCCCTTCGGAGAAGAGTTTCGAGTAGTAATTCCGGTTGGCGGCGAACGCTTCGGCGCGAAGGGGATCAAGAATGATCGCGTTCCGGTTGGTGTCAAAACGATTGGTGCGCACCAGCTCTTTGAGTTCTTCGCGCATCGCCGCCTGCTGCGCGGCTGTCGCCTGGTCATACGAAGTTCCATGCTGGCGCTGCGCCAGCGCGTCGAGTATGAACACGCACTCGCGATGCAGCCAGTCGGCTGTCCAGTCCGGAGCGACATAGGCGCCATGCCCCCAGATCGAGCCGATCTGCATCCCGCCCATCGAGCGCCAGACGCTTTGTCCGGCCAGCACTTCACCGGCGTCGACAACAACTTGACCATCCGCGGTCAAAACTTGCTCTGGCAGCGGGGGTTTCTCCTGCCAGATCTTCACTCCCGTCCAACCCAGAACGGCGAACGAGAGACAGATCACCGTGGCGAATGCAATCCAGTATTTCTTCATCAGACTTTCTCCGTCTTACACTTCACTCGAAGCCGGCAGAGAACCGGCCTTGCTGTGTGAACAATGACACTGTCCGCCGCTCAGAAGATCGCGGACCAGCTTCACATCGACGCCGAAGCGTTCGCCCAAGTCGATCGCCGACGCGAGGAATTTCTCATGGGTGCCTACCCCCATGTGGTTTTCCTCGACGGCTTGGAAACTGGCGAGCAACTCGGCCTGATCCGCGTCGCTCATCATCCGGTCGGCAATCGGGTAGAGAATACCGTCCTCCTTCTGGATATGTGCCGCCAGAAGTCCGACGTAACCTTCCGCATTACGACAGAATTCTTCGACTGCCGCCGGGTCTCCGGAAGCCGCCGCATCCAGGCTCTTGGCCATGTTGCCGACAAATTCTCGCCCTATCGTGTGCTCGTGCAGCATCACTCCGACCGGACCTCCGGATGTTGGCGCGCCGAGCGCCGCCATCTTTGCGAAGAGGTGGCCTTCTTCCTTGCCGTGATGGCAGCGATCAGCAAACTGCTGGACGAACTCGATGAATTGACTGGCGACGGCTCGGTCCACAGCCCTGCCCTGGCGGCTCTGTTCGACGAATCGCGCGAGCGACGCTAACACCGATTCGATAACCCGGTGTTCGGTCGAGAGTATCTGGGTTGCACGCATTCATTACTCCTTGGTTGTAGTTGAGATCAAATCATGACTGAATATATCTGCATAGTTTCGCATATGATTAGCTGATTTTAGTCGCATAAATCACACCTTAATCGAACGCCCGGTCAACTCCGAGAGTTTGGTCCGCCTGAGAAAATTGAGATATTCTTCCCGGAGTCGTTTCCAATCCTCATGAACCGCACAGGGTTGACCATCCCGGCATTCGCCGCCGCTCATGAAGCACCCACCCCACCGGCTGACTTTGTCAATCGGCTCGACGATGTCATAGATTGAGATATCCTCGACATTCTTGGCCAAACGGAAACCGCCGTTGAACCCCTTCTGCGAAACAAGTAATCCGTTTTCTGCCAACAACTTGAACACCTTACCCAGATAGTTGGGTGGGGCTCCAATCGCCTTAGCGATTTCCGCCGCTCCCACGAACTGGTCTGGCGGAAGCTGTGCCAGTCTTTTCATCGCCGCAAGAGAGTGTAGGGCCGTTTTCGATAGCATAAGTACTACTCGCATGTCTGTATACGATTACGTGATCGGAATGTCAAGGGATTTTCTTGAGTTTCTTTTCCACCGATCATGAGATTCTTGCGACAGGCGACGTCGCCGTCGCGGCAATGGCGTGCTTCCCTGAGCCGAAGCCAGTCAAGGATCAAGCGATCCATTGACAAAAAGGCAAATAGTCTGTATTTTGTCGATATTACACCTTCGCTTTCTTGACGGGGCTGATCGATTCGCATAGTGAAGGCCCTTCTCACTCTGAAGTGAACATCAACAAAGGAACGAGGATATGACCCGATTTTCTTCTCGCGCAATCACAGCCGTTAGTCGTCGGATCGCCGTTAGCTCGGTTGTAGTACTCTTCCTACTGATGCCTTCGCTATGGGGAGCCCTCAAGCCGCGGCCGACGATCCCGCAAATGCTGATTTCCGTGATTGACGGACACGGCTACGAGATTCAGCTCAAGTTCCTTGATGACCTCAAAATGCGGGCGACCTCATCCGGTCAACTTACAGGTATCGACAAGTCGGCCGCAGATAAGGTCGGCGCCGCTGTCGCGCGGTTCGGAGTCCGCTTCGAGCAGTTGCTAAAACTCGATGACAACAAGATCACGCTTCTCGAAGAGCGCGCTGCGGCCAAGTCCGGCGAAGCGCAACCCGATTTGCGCGGCATAATGAAGCTCAAGATCGAAGGAGCCGACAACGCGACTTTGCTTCTAATTGCCCGAGAGCTTGACGCCTTACCCGAAGTCGAGTACGTTTTTCTCGACGATTTGACGCCACCACCGCCGCCGGGAGATATTCCGCCGACGACGCCGAACTACGTCCCCTTCCAAACTTACCATGGGGCCGACCCCGGGATGAACGTTGAGTATCTCTGGGTACGCGGCGGATTCGGACAGAATGTCCGCTACTCCGATTGCGAGTACGGAGTAAACACCAGCCACGAGGATTTGGTCGACAAGGGCATCGTTATCGAACCCGGTCAAACACCGGATTCACCTTTCGGTGACGATCACGGAACTGCCGCGATGGCGATCACCTGCTCGCCGCAAAACAGTTACGGCATGATCGGAATCGCGATGAACTGCGAATCCGCCAACTTCTATCCGGAGATTTCCGTTGAGCAAGGTTCGCGCCGCGCAACCGCCATTGCCAACGCGATTGCCGATTCCGATCCCGGCGATATCGTACATCTGGAAATGCAAACCGGCGGTGTCGGCGGCGGCACGAACTACGTACCGGCCGAGTACAACCCAACGGTCTGGACGGTTGTGAAGAACGGTGGCGATCAGGGTGTGATCGTGGTGGCTGCTGCCGGCAACGGTTCGCAGAATCTCGACTCGCCGTCGTACGCGTCGTATCTGGCGCGCGGTGATTCCAAATCGATCATCATCGGCGCAGGTTCATCGAATACGAACCACAACGCACTCGGGTTTTCGACCTATGGCAGTCGCGTGGACGTCCACGCCTGGGGAGAGAATTGCTTCACGGCCGGATACGGCGACTATGCAACGCTGGGCGGCGATCACAATCAGAAATATACCGACTCTTTTAGCGGTACAAGCTCGGCGTCGGCTCTGGCGGCCGGGGCGATCACCGCGCTACAATCGTACGCTTTGCAGACGATTGGTCGCGTGCTTACACCTCTGGAGATGCGTTCGCTGCTCATCACCACCGGCATTCCTCAGGGAGCCGGCGGCCATATTGGGCCGTTGATCAATCTGCGCGATGCTTCGATCGAAGTCTGTCAATATTTGGCAACGCCCGTTGATGACGATTCCGACGGCATCGCCAATCCCTGCGACAATTGCCCGCTGGCCGCGAATGCCAATCAGGAAGATGTCGATCTTGACGGTCTGGGTGACGCTTGCGATCCCGACGACGACAATGACGGTATCCTCGACATCAATGACAATTGCCGGCTTCTGGCCAATGTCGCGCAGGTCAACTCCGATCTCGACTCGCTCGGAGACGCTTGCGACAATTGCGACTTCGTCGCCAACAACAACCAGTTCGACGAAAACGACGACGGTATTGGTGACGCTTGCGACGGCCAGATTCACATCCAGAACTACTTCATGCCCGACGGCTTTCAAGGCATCTCCTACCTCGAATCTCTGGTGGCTGTCGGCGGCACGCCGCCATATACCTGGACATTTCTTGGCGGCGACCTGCCCTTTGGCTTGATGTTTAACGGCGGCGGTGTCGGCACTATCACCGGCGTACCGACGTTTCAAGCGCAGTTCTTCTTTTCGTTCAAAGTCGACGATTCGTCGATCCCGACAAAATCCGACACGCTGGCGGCCAGTATCACGATCGGCGCGCCGCCGTACATCTGCGGCGATGCCGACGGCAGTCTGGCGGTGTCGATTGCCGATGCGGTATATCTGATCAATTACATATTCTCCAGCGGTCCGGCGCCAAGTCCGATCGCGGCGGGAGACGCCGATTGCAGCGGCGGGATCTCGATTGCCGATGCCGTCTACTTGATCAACTACATTTTCGCCGGCGGCCCCGTTCCCTGCGCGGGGTGTTGATGCGGACGTTGATTGAGTTGCGCTAAGACTCTAATTCGACTGATACGGTCGGTTGATTGCCCGGGAATTGACAGCGCAGAAGAGAATTGACAATTCGGCACCTCTTAGCTATGTTTCGGTGAATCCAGTCACACGAGACGCACTCAAGGAGTGTTGCGATGCGCAGACAATCGTGCTACACCGGAGTTACGTTCGCCGGTAGAATTTGGAGTTTGGGTCTTCGGACTTCGATTCTGCTTTCCGGCGTTCTATTTGCGATTTGCTTCAGCGGATCAGCCAATGCGACGCAGCGAGCCGATAGCTATGTAATGCACTTTGATCGGAAACACGCATTTGAGATCAAGCATGACCAGCTCGCGCTCCGGGTGAATCCAGGCCGAACGAATTCCGAGATTCGTGACCTTCTCACGCGTGGCGGATTTGTTGCTCACGGTGAAAGCGAGATCGAAATCGGGGACTGGCGCCTTTTCGGTATCGAGCCGCAGGCCATGGGAATAGGCCGGCTTCGCGAGCGGCTCGATGCTCTCCTCGCTACCGGCGCCTTAAGTTTTGTCGCGCCGGTCTTTGTCGGCGAGCAGGGTACTTTTGTGACCCCCACGGAACACGTATTGATCCGCTTTCGACCGGAATACCGCAAGAAAGGGGCTGAGATTCTTGCTGCAGGAACGAGCGATCTGGAAATCGTGGCGAGTTCTTTCGGAAACATGAGTGGCGCGTTCCGCCTTCGCAGCAGCGCGCGCAATGGTTTCGATGTGATTGCGCAAGCCAATGATCTGGCGCGCGACCCACGTGTTGAATGGGCAGAACCGGACATGCTGTTTTCCGGCGGCGGAAATATCACTCCCAATGACCCGGGATTCGCATCGCTTTGGGGAATTCGAAACACCGGTCAATTCGGCGGAACCGTGGGCATCGACATGGATGCCGATGAGGCCTGGGATATTAGCACGGGAAGCGCGACGATCAAAGTCCTGATCATCGACACGGGAGTACAACAGAACCACCCAGACATTAACCAACTCGCCGGTGCGGATTTCACATCCGAGGGAGGAACTGGCGGTCCCAACAATGCTTGCGACAATCACGGCACAGCCGTAGCCGGTTGTGTTTCCGCTATTGTCAACAACAGCCTCGGGACAATCGGTACCGCCCCGGGCTGCAAATCCATGTCGGCGCGAACCTTTATTTCAGACTTGAGCTGCAGCGGGAGCTGGAGCAGCACCGCGAGTTGGACGGTGAACGCCTTGGCCTGGGGACAGAGCAATGGTGTTCGTGTCACAAACAACAGCAACTACTATGGATTTTCTTCGGCAGCAATCGAAGCGAAGTATCAGGAAATGTACGATGCGGGCGTCGTTCATTTCGCGTCGGCGGGCAATGACGCGGTGGGGGCGTCGACTTATCCGGCGAGTCTGCCGATGGTCAACTCGATTTCCGCGCTCGCTTCCTTTGGTGTGTTGGCGTCTTTCTCGAATTATGGCCCGAAGATCAGTCTGACGGCACCGGGAGTAAATGTCTACTCTACCGACCGGACTGGCGCCGCCGGATACTCCGGCGATGACTATGCGTTCGTGGCCGGAACATCGTTCGCTTCTCCTTATACCGCCGGAGTGGCGGCTCTCATTCTGTCATTGGAGCCGGCGTTGACCGCCGCTCAGGTCGAGGCTAAATTGCACTGTACCGCCCGCGATCTGGGCGCCCCCGGACCCGATGATCTTTATGGGCACGGGCTGGTAAATGCGCGGGATGCCATCGCCGTGCCATGGACCGGCGCCGACACCGATTTGGATTCCATTCCCGACTTTTGCGACAATTGTCCGTCGGTCGCCAATACTGATCAGGTCGACACGGATGGCGACAACCTGGGCGACATCTGCGACCCCGACGACGACAATGACGGTATCCTCGACATCAATGACAATTGCCGGCTTCTGGCCAATGTCGCGCAGGTCAACTCCGATCTCGACTCGCTCGGAGACGCTTGCGACAATTGCGACTTCGTCGCCAACAACAACCAGTTCGACGAAAACGACGACGGTATTGGTGACGCTTGCGACGGCCAGATTCACATCCAGAACTACTTCATGCCCGACGGCTTTCAAGGCATCTCCTACCTCGAATCTCTGGTGGCTGTCGGCGGCACGCCGCCATATACCTGGACATTTCTTGGCGGCGACCTGCCCTTTGGCTTGATGTTTAACGGCGGCGGTGTCGGCACTATCACCGGCGTACCGACGTTTCAAGCGCAGTTCTTCTTTTCGTTCAAAGTCGACGATTCGTCGATCCCGACAAAATCCGACACGCTGGCGGCCAGTATCACGATCGGCGCGCCGCCGTACATCTGCGGCGATGCCGACGGCAGTCTGGCGGTGTCGATTGCCGACGCCGTGTATCTGATCAATTACATATTCTCCGGCGGTCCGGCGCCAAGTCCGATTGCGGCGGGAGATGCCGATTGCAGCGGCGGGATCTCGATTGCCGATGCCGTCTACTTGATCAACTATATTTTCACCGGCGGCCCCGTTCCCTGCGCGGGGTGTTGATCGTTTCTTACCGGAGTTTCGCATTTGAGTTCGAGGCTGCCAGCGCAACCGGCGGCCTTCTTTCTGCGTATTAATCATTGACAATATTGATTCAATTTAGTAACTATTGTCAATATCCAGTCGCCATTCCCTTTTCCCGAGGAGGACAGATTGAAACGAATCGCTAATGCCGCCTTGCTGATTGCTCTTACGCTCGCGCTGGTCTCAACCGCTGCCGAGGCGACGACCATATCGCCTAAGCGCTCACAGGTGTTTGATTTCCTGCAACAACTGCTGGAGAATTCCGCCCGATCCGACATGCCGCTGGCGTCCCGCATTAACGTCGCCGTCTCAGCAACGATGGCGCAGGCCGCGGCGCTGGGTGTAACCGTTGATCAATCTGAACTCGAGGCCGCCGCACAGAGGCCGCAAGCGTTCGTGCCAACGTCGGACACCTCCTTTATGTGGACCGGCGCCTGGTTCGCCGTTGAGCGCGGGACTTTCGCGTATACGGGAGGCAAGAAGAACACGTACTTCACGGAAACTTATGCCGTCGAATGGGAGAACATGTCGCTGACTACGTGGAGTTACAACGGCAGTGGTACGATCGCCAATTTCGTATCCCAGACCTGGGACACGGATCTGACTGAATGGGTGAATGCCGCGCGGGCGACGTTCATTTACGACGGCAGTGACCGGCTGACCGACATGACGACGCAACTCTGGAATGGGTCGAGTTACGTCAATTCGACTCGCATCCTCTATACTTACGATGGCAGCAGCCGCGTCGCGACCACAAACACCCAGAACTGGACGGGCACATGGACTGAGGTCGACCGCACGACATTTACCTACGACGGCAGCGGCCGGGAAATTCAATCAGTATTAGAGTGGTGGCAGGGCAGCAACTGGATCACTAACTCGCGGTGGACATCCACCTACGATGGCGGCGGAAAGCTGATCGAGAAGTTCAAAGAGTTTTATAACACGCTTTGGAATAATGACGCCAAGGTCGAGTTCGTGTACGATGGCGCCGGCGACAATACCATCGAGCGCAATTACCTGTGGTTGAGCAACGCTTGGTCGCTGACGGATGTCGATACCATGAAGTATGACGGCAGCCATCGGATGACTCAGGTTGTGCACAACGAGATCCTGCCGTTCGCGCAAGTCAAAAAAACTGACTACACTTACGACGGGTCAGGAAACTTGATCGAGCAGATTGACGCCTCCCTCTCGGGAACCTGGACAAATACTGAGCGGCAGGTGTTCGTCTACACGACGCTTGCCAGCAAAGTTGATGAAACGCCGCTGCCGGGTGACTTTGCGCTCCTGCAGAATTCCCCAAACCCGTTTAATCCGACGACGACGATTCGTTTCAGCTTGGCGAAGAACGCCAATGTACGTGTCGAGGTTCACAACGTACTGGGGCAGTTGGTGCGGGTGCTCGAGAACGGCGATCACGCCGTCGGTCTCTATGAAACCACTTGGGATGGCCGCAACAATGCCGGAAACGAGGTCGCCAGCGGAGTATATTTCTATACTCTGAGATCGGGTGACTTCCAGCAGACTCGCAAAATGGTGCTGCAGCGATAGGCTCGTGAGCCAACACCACGCGAGTCCACCGAATATTGCATTGAGACGGTCGAGGCCGAACAGCCTCGACCGTTTTTCGTCGCCGCCACTTTGATACATTGCACCTCGTAACATGTTGGATTACAACGTGTTCAACATTTTTTGGTCTTCTCAATCAAAAAATCTGATTGCGCCCGGAACCGCCGCGTGTATCTTCCGTATCATTGTTAGCACTCGATGGCAGTGAGTGCTAACAACCGGTTGCGCCGTCGCGTAATCGAATTGTCGGTCAGGAGCCCTGTGCTCCTGACAGCGGAAGCAGGTCAGACATTTTTGTCTGACCAATGAATCGCGAGTTGGGGTGCATCACAATGCGCCCATAACCAGGCAGAAACACAGATTCGATTGGTTTACAAGTATCAACTTCTCACTTAACCAAATAGGAGTGCACTAATGAACATCCAACCGTTGCAGGACCGCGTACTGGTCAAGCCGCTTGAGCAGGCCGAGGTCAAGAAGGGCGGCATCATCATCCCCGATACCGCCAAAGAAAAACCGCAGGAAGGTCAGATTATGGCCGCCGGCCCGGGTCGTCTTTCCGACGAAGGCAAGGTTTTGGCCATGTCAGTTAAAGTCGGCGACAAGGTGCTTTACGGCAAATACTCCGGCTCGGAAGTGTCTGTCGACGGCAGCGAGTTTTTGATCATGCGCGAGTCCGACATTCTCGCGGTTCTGAAGTAATCAATCTACTAAAGGAGATTTAGCGAAATGGCTAAGCAAATAGAGTTCGATTCGATTGCCCGCGAGAAACTGCGCAAGGGCGTCGACAAACTGGCGGATGCCGTCAAAGTAACTCTCGGTCCCAAGGGCCGCAATGTGATCATCGACAAGAAATTCGGCTCGCCGACCGTCACCAAGGATGGCGTGACCGTCGCCAAGGAAATCGATCTCGAAGATCATTTCGAGAACATGGGCGCCCAGATGGTGCGCGAAGTCGCCAGCAAGACCAGCGACGTCGCCGGTGACGGCACCACCACCGCGACGGTGCTCGCGCAGGCGATCTATACCGAAGGTCTCAAAAACGTCACCGCCGGCGCCAACCCGATGGGCATCAAGCGCGGCATCGAAAAGACGGTCGTCAGAGTTATCGAGGAGTTGAAGTCGCAGTCCAAGCCGGTCGCGGGCAAGAAGGAAATCGCGCAGGTCGGCACGATCTCGGCCAACGATGACAAGCAGATCGGCGACCTGATCGCCGACGCGATGGAAAAAGTCGGCAAGGATGGCGTGATCACCGTCGAAGAAGCCAAGACCACCGATACCAACCTTGACGTCGTTGAAGGCATGCAGTTCGACCGCGGCTATCTCTCGCCGTATTTCATCACCAATCCGGAATCGATGGAAACCGAGATGGAAGACGCTTTCATCCTGATCCACGACAAGAAGATTTCCGCGATGAAAGACATGCTCCCGATTCTCGAAAAGATGGCCCAGACCGGCCGTCCGATGTTAATCATCGCCGAAGATGTCGAGTCGGAAGCCCTCGCGACCCTCGTCGTCAACAAACTGCGCGGCACGCTTAAGGTGTGCGCCGTCAAAGCCCCGGGCTTCGGCGATCGCCGCAAAGCGATGCTCGAAGATATCGCCGTCCTCACCGGCGGCAAGGTGATCTCCGAAGAACTCGGCTTCAAGCTGGAGAACACCGTCCTTTCCGATCTCGGCGTCGCCAAGAAAATCACGATCGACAAAGAGAACACGACGATCGTCGAAGGTAACGGCAAGCAGGCCGATATCAAGGGCCGTATCGAGCAGATCAAGCGTCAGATCGAAGAGACCACTTCCGATTACGACCGCGAGAAACTGCAAGAGCGTCTGGCCAAACTCGCCGGCGGCGTTGCCGTGATCAAGGTCGGCGCGGCCACTGAGACCGAAATGAAAGAGAAGAAGGCGCGTGTCGAAGACGCCCTCCATGCCACCCGTGCGGCGGTCGAGGAAGGCATCATCCCCGGCGGCGGCGTGGCGCTTCTGCGCTCGATTCCGAAGCTCGACACCATGAAGCTCGAAGGCGACGAATTGATCGGTATGCAGATCGTCCGTCGCGCGCTCGAAGCGCCGATCCGCTTCATCGCCGAAAACGCCGGCGCTGAAGGTTCGGTCGTTGTCGAGAAGGTCAAAGGCCAAAACGGCGCGTTCGGTTACAATGCGCAGTCGGGCGCTTTTGAAGACCTGATGAAGGCGGGCGTGATCGACCCGACCAAGGTGACCCGCTCGGCGCTGGAGAATGCGGCCTCGATCGCGAGCCTGCTGCTCACTACCGAAGCGATCATCTGCGAGAAGCCGGAAGAGAAGAAGGCGGCTCCGCCGATGCCTCCCGGCGGCGGCTACGGCGACATGTACTAAGCCGAAGTTGAATGATTATGTGACGCGGCGCCGGAAACGGCGCCGCGTTTTGTGGTTCAGTCAGAAGGACAATTGTTCTGAATTGAAGCAACCCCGCGAATTCGGACTGAAAGTCTCATTGCGCTTCTGTCGGGAGCTCTGAATCCTTGGGCGTTCTGGCCGTCCCAGTTTGGATGCGCCGAAGGGGGAGAATGAGGGACGGCAGTCCCATTCGAAGGGAAATCGAATGCACCAACTCACGGAAGTAGGGGTAGACCTGGAGCGGCAACGTGTACTGCCGGAAGATTACAAAGAACTCCTCAGGTAACGAGTGTTCCATGGTATACTGCAACAAAAATTGAGCGCGCACACTGAAAATGTCCGTGCTCTGTGAACGAACCATCAAATTGTATGACATCAAGATGGTTGCCGAGTCCGCAAGAATCTGCGGTTCCTCACAGTCTTCCTTGAACTCAAGATCAGCGTGCTCCGAATAATCGCGGCAGTGAAGTGAGCACTCGACATGCTTCAGGTACAAGTCTCTTAGCGAGAATGACTGGAGCAACTTGTTATATTCGGCAGGACTGAGTTTCTGTTGTGCTTCTTGGAGTTTCATTAGCACGCTTTCTTCAGATTCGTCGATGTTGTGTCTATTTCCGAAGAATAGCCACTTTGGTACTTGTCATTAGTGAGGTTCGCCTCACCTCTCGTTCTCAAGTTGAAGGTCCTTACAGCGATACTATTGTGCTTCGACATGCTCCAATTCCTAGATACGGCTTCAAGTACCTCAGTTTGCGCCACATGCGAATCGAGTACTGACTTAACGTAGGAATTCAGACTCTCAGCAGAATCTCTAGCGAGACAAATCAGCCGATAGTGGATATTTGGACTAATCCGAAGTACGAATCTCCCGCTGGGCATCACTTCTGTTTCTCTCCGAGGCTCAGGGATCTCCCGCCCCTCCTCAAGATATGCTCTGAACAACTCCTTCCGGGTTCGTTCAAAACTCTCCAGAGCTTCCGCCTTGGAATCACCTGCTCCGTAGAAGACAAACTGATCGAGTTCCCTTGCATATGCTTTGTAAACGACTTCCCCATCAGTTTCGCGCTTGGAAATGAACACGTCATAGTCCAAGCTAAGGTAGTAATCAAGGTCCTTCGTCACCGCTGTGTCCTCTCTCCTTCATTCGATTGATAATCTCGCGCAGAACTGGGTAAAGAAAATTCAGGAAGTTCTTGCGGTAGATTATCTCTCGTCGGCTCCCGTGTTTCTTGTGAATGGTGAAAATTGTATCTCCCTTCAGCTCCTTTAAGCAAGGATGAGAATATCGTATTGCTCCTCCAGCGCCACTTGGGAGACGCACAATACCTAACTTCTTCACCATCCACTTTTCGATGGTGGCCAATTCACACTCGTTCCTCCGATCTGATCTGAATTGCTCCAACTCGTCTAGCAGTTCTTCGCAAGAGTACAATGGACGTCAATCCTATTATTCGGCATTCCCCAACGCTTTCTTGAACATATGATACTATATATGATACCATTACTGGTCTGTCAATCACTTTTTTGCACCGGCACCCTGCTTCTTACGATTGAATTAGAATCATTTGTCCGGTATCCGAACCTATATCTCGTGCGTGGTATTCGCTCCGAGGCTGTCCCAAAAGTGCGAATTAGACGAGAATCAGCTATTGTCAAGAAGACACGTGACATTACAAAGCGTAGGGGCGCAAAACTTTGCGCCCGCGATCAAAACCCGACGAGTTTCGTTCACTGCGCCAAAACGAACTTATGGGACAGCCTCCTCCCTTATGCCACCACGCCTACCTCACGCCAAGGCACACGGGGCAAGTCCCGCAGGTCAGGAGCCCTGCGCTCCTGACATCACGCCGCTGGCGTGGTTCACTTCAATGTTTTCGGGCGCGCTCGAGCCGTGAAGGGGTGCCCCACCGTCCTGTCCCGCTCTTCGCGGGATCGCGGTGGGATTAGATTCCATTTTCCTCAGACCGAACCTGGATTCCAGTCGCACTAATGTGCGGGATTTCCGCTTCGCTCCAACCTTCGCGGGAATGACCGCTTGTGGTAACCGGCTCGCTATGCGGGCGTCTTCCCCGCGAAGGCGGGGAACCAGCAAGCCGGATACGATCGCGGCTTCGCCGCGAGACGCGAATAAATTCGCGTCTACAACAGCGTGGTCCGGTGGTCGGGCTTTCGTGGGCGGCACACGGGGACATGCGCCGCGCGAAAAAATCCGCCAATCCCTCAACCCGCGTTATTGGTTGGACCGGGCAGTCGCCATTCGCAGAGCTAATTGTTGCGGGTTTGAATTTGATTCACTATGATTGTCTTTACGCTCAAAAAGGAAATGCGAGGAATCGATGAGGGACTTCGGACTGCTGTCAATCAGGTTGTTGATTTTCTTCACTACGCTACTGGTCGTTGTCTTCCCGTTCTCCGTGAAGGCTGAGACAGAGACTTTTGTGGGGTTGGGCGCCGGAGTGCATCGACTCGGTTATGATTTTGTCATTGCGCTTGCCGATGGCGATAGCACTTTCACTGAATTCGATGGGGAAAATGGCCTGGCGCTATCTGGCGAATTGGCGGTCAGCCCGAGTCAGAAGTGGGACATCGTCTTCAATTTCACGGGATTTTCCAGCGACCTCAGAAGTCGTGTGGGGAGACAGCAGTCGGCGCTTTGGAAGGGTAGCGGCAACATAGCCTACCGCCCTCTGAAGCGAATCTGGCTAAGCATTGGAGGATGCGGCAGCCTTCATGAACTCAGTTATCGTTTTCACGCGGACTCGACTTTGTCGGCATCGAATAGTGGCTTTGGAGTCAATCTTTCTGCCGGCTATGAAATCCCGATCGCTGTTAACTCGGCGTTGTCGCTGGCGATAGTTTGGTCGTACCAGAAATTCGATGAGTACCGCATCATTGCTTACGGGGCAGCGCTGAATTACCGCTTGCACTTCAAAATGAAATAGGTCAATGTCGGGCTCCGCGTTTGTCTTGTCCGCCGCGGCATGCGTGAATTCAACGACGGGCGCAAAGTTTTGCGCCTCTACGGTTGTCATGGAATCTCGTAGTCCAGGAGCCCTGTGCTCCTGACATCGCGCCGATGGCGTGAGGACGAGCCTCTCCCTGTTAGTTAGAGGGATTGAGGGTGAGGGTTTGGCACGGGTGCCCCACCGTCCTGTCCCGCTCTTCGCGGGATCGCAGATTTCATTTTCCTCCGACCGAACCTGGATTCCAGTCGCACTAATGTGCGGGATTTCCGCTTCGCTCCAACCTTCGCGGGAATGACCGCTTCTGGGGTGCGACGCGCCATGCGAGCGTCTTCCCCGCGAAGGCGGGGAACCAGCGGGCGCAAAGTTTTGCGCCCCTACGGTTGCCATCTATTTCTGTCGGTCGTGATTTTTGCGCCCTTACGGCCGTCAGCGAGTGATTGACAGAAAGTCCGTGTCCCGTATCTTGAAATCGTGAGCAAAACCCGAGATCGGTTGCCGTCGCGGCGGTCGATTCGACTGCCGCATTATGACTACACTTCCGTCGGCGGCTATTTCATTACCATCTGCACGAAGGACAAGAAATGTGTTTTCGGTCGGGTAGACGGGGAGCAAATGTGCCTGAATCCAATCGGGAGAGTCGCCCATGATTGCTGGCTGCAGATTCCCGAACACTTTTCGAACGTGATTCTCGATGCCTATGTTATCATGCCGAATCACATGCACGGAATTCTCATGTTGTCAGATCCGAATGATGAATCCAAAGCACAACGATCGAGAAACGTAGTGGCGCAATACATTGCGCTCGTTGTTTCCGCTGCACGCGCCGCGGACGACGAGCCAACCGTGGGGACGCAAAACTTTGCGCCCGTTGGTACCGCTGCACCCGCCGCGGACGACGAGCTAACCGTGGGGGCGCAAAACTTTGCGCCCGTTGTTGTCGCCAGGTCTGCCACAAGAAATATCCGCGAATGTCGGGTCCAGCCGAAATCGGTTGGCTCGATTATCCGCGTGTACAAAGCAGCCGTCACGCGTGAATGCAGATTCCTCGCTGCCGGCTCAGGAGATTCGATTTGGCAACGTAACTACCACGAGCACATCATTAGGAATGAACAAGACCTCCGGGAAATTCGCGAATACATCGTGTATAATCCGTTGAAGTGGGCGTTAGATAGATATTACACAGAGTAGATTCGATTGCTTGTGGGTACCCCACCGATCGTTGATGGATGGCGAGCGCATCGTCCCGCGATACGCGGGATCTTCGATTTTGGGCCCCGACGGGTGTCACACATTCGAGGGTGGCATACGGCGGCGTGTGCCACACAAATACGAAGGTCGGCACGGTTCACCATTCGCATCAACCAGACTTTTCCGGTGCTTACGCGTATTTTACTGACAATCAGATCATCCACGATCAGGAGCTGCTTTAGTGTCCGATGATGCGATGAAACAGTACTACGCCCGTCGTGCCGAGGAATACGAAGTCATCTATCAAAAACCGGAACGCCAACAGGACCTGCGTCGACTCGAATCGCGCATCGCCGAAATACTCGCCGGACGCGACATTCTCGAAATCGCCTGCGGCACCGGATACTGGACACAATTCGCTTCGCGCTCTGCGCGCTCAATCACCGCCACCGACATCAACCCCGAAGTCATCGCCATCGCACAAACGAAAGCCTACCACGTTGCGCCAAACTTCCAGCTTGCCGACGCCTATGCTCCGCAGAACATTTCCGGCAGCTTCGACGCATTGCTTTCCGCCTTCTGGTGGTCACACATACCGAAACAACGGCTCGCAGACTTTCTCGGCAATCTGCACAAGAAACTCCCGACTGGCGCGCTGATGGTGTTTCTCGATAACCGCTATGTCGAGAGCAGCAGCACGCCGGTCGCCTTCGCCGATCAATTTGGAAACATCTATCAGGATCGCACGCTCAAGGATGGGAGTACTCACCGTGTATTGAAGAATTTTCCGAGTGGCGCCGAAGTCAGAGCTTCCCTTGCCCCCTTTGCCGAGACAATCGAGATCACCGAGCTTGAATATTATTGGCTGGCGGTCTGCCGTACCAAGCAAGCCTGATTAAGTCGTCCACCGCCCGTCATCAGTGAAACCGCATGAGCATCGATCCCAGCGCGCAGGCTAACCCCCGCTTACCCCGTCGAAACCAGGTCATCCCCAAGAGTCTGCTTGCTTCTCTACCATAGATATCGGATCGCGCTCCGTCAAGTTCCGGGAAACACTGGCGCAGCGATGGCGAGCGATATGTCGACACTGATTCCCCCCGAACGCGGGGCTGCGATCACAAGTTGCGCTGCTGTTATCGCACTTCGCCAACATACTCCTCACCTCGTTCAGGGTGACAACTTCTCGCAGTTTATCGATGGCGGGTGTTAGCGGCGAGGACGCATATCCATGCAGCGTTTCGCGAGGGCGGAATTCGCTACCGTATCACCGTCGCGCCGCGAGCCTCCATTGTCGGGATGTGCACTTCAATCGACTGCTGCGACAACGGATTGCCAGTCACATAAATCGTGTCGCCGGTCGCGAGTCCTTGATTGAGCGCCAACGGCTGTAAATCGACGATCTGGTTGTTGCGCAAGTCAAGCTCGACGAGCCGGTCCAAATGGCGCAAGGGACTGACATCCACGATCTGATTCTCGCGCAATATCAACCGGACGGCGTTGTACCACTCGGCGATCGGTGTGAGGTCGCTGACCTGGTTGTTGACCAACTGGAGGAAGTCGATCTGGGGACGCAAAGCGAGCGGCGACAAGTCGGAAATCTGATTGTGATTGAGTAGCGCCCAGATCAATTGACGACAATACTCGATGCCGGAAATCGAGATGATGCCCTTCTCATTGGCTTCGAGCAGCAAGAGACCATTGAGATCGCTGCGATGGATATCGCCGGTCGGCTTGTTGATGCCGTGACGGACGGCGGCCTCGAAATTGGAATCGGGGAATTCGACAACGATATCTTCAAAGCACATCGCGGAGACACAATTAGAGGGATTCGTGCAGTTGTCGACTTCGTCGCAAGCGACGATCGCGAAGAAGTATGTCGAATCCGCCTTGAGACCCCTGACCGTGTACTCCTCGGCGCTGCCGGCGACTTTCGGGGCCGGAATATTGGCGACCGCAACAGCATCGTCCCAGGTATCGAAACTCAGCCACTGATGGTAGTAGCGAAGATCGTAACTCGCGGCAGTCCCCTCATCCTCATCATCCCCGGTCGCCGTCCAACTGAGCGTGACGGAGCTGTCGCTTACGGCTTTGACGGCAAGCGAGAGAATTGTATACGGTTTTTCCTCGTCGGCGTCGCCGTCCGCGCCGTTTTTCTTGGAGCAATTGAAGAGTGTTAATGCAGTCAACAGAAAGAGCGACACCCAATGCAAATAGCGCCTGGCAGTCATAGGAACCTCCCGCAAAGTGTAGGTAATAATCTACAATATTGAGGGAAGAACGCAAGCCGATTCGTAGACACATTGAGCGACCCTCACTCCGACCCCGCTCGCTAACAGGGAGAGGGGGTGCGAATCGAGGCGGGACTTGTCTCGGATCGGAGAAGATCAAGCCTACAGCTTCGCCGTCGTATCTGCCTGCGGGATCATCGAGAAGTTCGGCAGCCAGTACATGTCGGGCATCATCGCGAAAGTCGAGAGTGTCGAATCGGCGGCAAAGTAGTACTGCCGGCCGTTGTAGACCGTTTTGGGCGACCGCGCGTGCGGATGAAACCGCTCTTTCGTCACCGGGTCAGTAATGATGCCGCAGTGTTTGACGACATCGGCATCAAATCGTTGTTTTTCCGCCGCCGTAGCGAAGAAGAAACTCTCGAAACCGACGAAGCTACGGCAGGTGGAATCGAATGATGCGGGTTGGTCATTGTCGAAGTACGAAGTCAACGACACACTCAATTCGCTGAGATACATCCCCGGATCTTGCACGAAGACCTTCATGCAGGGGCTTCAGCAAAACCCGACCGGCTTGCCGTTGACGTGCATCGCGGCCAGACGCAAATTAAGACGCGACTTGCGCACCGGACAGCGATCGTTGAGGGTGACCTGTCCGTCAACCATTTGCAGATGCGGGAACTTGTTAATGGAAGTATCCGTCGGCGCGCCGGTGGCATCGACATACGCCAGCGGGCGGTTATCGGCGACGGTTGCGGTTTCACTCTTGCTGCAAGCGGAGAGCGCCCAAACCGCGAACAGCCAGAGCGCCGCAGCGACTACTCGTAATGGCAACGTCAGACTCCTTTTGAACCAGTTAATTGACGACTAATTACCTCTATTTTATGACGTGTACCAATAGAGAGTTTCAGAGATTACGAATATTCTTCGCAGCGCTGACTCTCAAAGAAAGAGCTTAACTGCCCAGACGGCGTTGCTGAGAGCGTGCATGATGATCGGCGCCGACAGACTGCGGGTTCGGGCAAAGACGAATCCGAACATCAGGCCGAATACGGCCGTCGGGAGTATTCCTTCGCTGATGGCAGCGCCAAGATTCCCGTGCGACGGCCAGGATGTTTTCAAGTAGGCATAGGGGAAGTGATAGATGCCGAACGCCAATGCAGTGAAGATCGTCGCCCAGAGCCGCGATTGGAGACGTCGTTCGAGCGACGACTGTAGCAGTCCGCGGAAGAAGAACTCCTCCGTAAAACCGGCGGTGACAAGCATCAGCCCCAAAGCAAAGGGCAATGCCAGAAAGAAGCGACCGTCGGCGATGCTTTCGAGAATGATCGCCCTATCTCGTGATAGCAGAAGTTGTGCAGACCCAAGTACGATCCCACCCGCCAGGCCGGCGATGACACCTCGGAGCAGGTGCTTTGGTTCGAGGCCGATGAGTTCGACGAGTCTCTTGATCCGTTCAGCGGCTGTTCCCTTCAAGATAATATAGATGATTCCCGCGGGAATAGCGACCAATGTCAGCCAGTGCGTCCACTCGGTTTCAAAATCGATGAAGAGCCAAAGATAGATGGTGTAAAAGCAGAAGTAGATCAGCATTATCGCGGCCGGCAGCCGCTCGCGTCGGAATTCCGTCACATTGTTTAGATTTAGGGCCGTGGGCGGATGTGTCAGGAGGCGATCGCAAATCCGATCAATCAGGAATGTGGGGCTGGTGAAGCACTCGCGCCAACGAACCAGCGCAGATAGGCGATAGTCCACAGGCAGCTTGATCCGGCCCAAAGAAAACCCACGATTGGGACTGAGATTAACACATTGATAGCCGTGCTTATAATTTTGGCGCCGACCGAGTCGGAAGCGAGGGTGACAAAGAACAGGAAGAAACCAGCGCCCATCGAGAGCGCGACCAGGATCACACTTGGAACCAAAATACTGATCAGCCCCAACCCGATCATCGCCCCCGGTCGCGCCTGAAAGCGCCGCCAGCCCAATTCCGAGGCCGCGCCGATTCCGCAATCTTCGACAACGACAGCACGATAAGCGTTTTGCGCAATAACGTGGATCATAAAAAGAGCGGCAAGCACGATCGGCAGGAAGAAGAGCAGGATCACGATGCCCAGAATCTGATTGGCGATGAATGCGATGACGATTGGTGCGACCAACATAATCGCGACGGCCAGCGACACGACGATCTGAGCCAAACCGATCAGCAAGGCGCGGCCAAAATAGTCAAATCCCGATCGCAGCGATTCGCCCGCCGTAATCGACTGGCCTGACAGACTCGCTCTTACCGCGCAAATCAGCGTCGGCTGAACGATGGCCGCAGCCAGAAAACTGAAAATCGCGAGTCCGATTACGACGGTGACAAGCGGCAGGATTCGATCAATAGTGAGAGAGCCAGCATCACTCGGCGTTATCCCCAGATCCATTCCGCCGATGAGCTGTGGCCCCAAGAGGAAACCAAGCAGCCAGAACCACTTGTAACGCCAGGTGATGATAAATGTGTCTTTGATGATTTGTTCCATCGCCAAATCATAACGATCAACGATCGGAAGAACGAACAAAAAGTGAGCAGGACTAACAAATAGGAATTATTGATGGTCGAACTTCAGACGATTCTCAATCCTCTAAGCCACTAATCACCATTGTCTTGCGCGATTCGATCCGGTGAGACGAAGAATTGTGCTTGACAAAATGATGAAGCGCTGTTTTTTGTCGCAACATTCGAAGTCATTGCCCGTAGGGTAGAAGATATTTAAACCATAACGTCAGCGAGGCTGAATCTTCATGCTCCATACTCCCAGACCAAATACTCAGAAAATGACGCAGGGAGTAGTCTGCCTTTTCGGCAGCCTGGTTCGGCCGCGGTGTTTCCGATTACGATGAGAGAACTGATAGCGGAAATCTCCGGCCGGACTTGACTCAAGTCCGGTCTTTTTTTTGCCGGACGAATGTGATCGACAACGACCCGACCGTCGGGCAAATTGAGAGTAGAGACAATGGAATCGGCATATTACGAAGAAGAACAAGAAGTCAGCGTAAGCGCCAAACAGGCGTTTCGCGGACTTGTGCCGCTGCTGAGACCGCACCGCCGGCGGCTGGTCCTTAATTTCAGTTTGCTGGTGTTGGCGACCGTACTATCGCTGGCCGGGCCGATTATTATCCGTCAAGTGGTTGATCTTGTCGCCGGCATCGATCACGAGCAACTCGCCAGTGCGCAGGTTCAGGCGCACAAAGGCACGATCCTGGAATACAGCGCCATTTATGTCGGCGTGCTGTTCGTGTTCTTGATCATCAGCTACGTGCAACGCGTGCATCTGGAGATTGTCGGGCAAGAGATTATCACCGGTCTGAAGCAGAGATGTTTCGATCATGTGATCGGCCTGTCGGTGGCCTTCTTCGACCGCAATCCGGTCGGGCGGCTCTTGTCGCGCGTCGAGTCGGACGGTGAATCACTGCGGCAATTGTTCGCTAATATCGTTGTCATCTTGATCGGCGACGTGCTGATGATCATCGGCTCGCTAATCGTGATGGCGTGGTTCAACTGGAAGCTGACGGTGGCGGTCATGGCGGTGATGCCGGTGATGATCGCGTTGATCTGGGTCTATCAAGTTTACATGACGCCGCGATTTCTCGAAGTGCGCAAGCGGATCGCGGACCTCATCGCAAACATGACCGAGTACTTGCAGGGCATGGCGGTCGTGCAGGTTTTCAACCGCCAGAAACTCGCCCGCGATCGGATGAGCGAGGCCAGTCGCCGCAAGTTCAAATACGAGGCGCAGATTTCGGTCGGCAATTCGGCGTTCGGCAACGTCATCGTGTTTCTGGAGAATCTCGCCATTGCCGCCGTGGTTTTGATCGGCGGGTATTTTCTCGTCGACAGCGCCACCGGCGCCGGACCGGAAGCGTCGGCCGGTGTGCTGGTGGTCTTTCTGTTGTACTTGCGGCGGTTTTTCGACCCGGTACACCGCTCGGCCGAAGAATTGCACGTCGTGCAGCGGGCCATTGCCGGCGCCCGGCGAATTCTCGCGCTCCTAAACAATCAGGATCGCATCGCCGAGCCGGAAGCGCCAAAATCGTGGACGCGCTTTGAAAACACAATTCGGTTCGAGAATGTCAGCTTGTCGTACAATCGCGACGACAAGTTCGCCGTGCGCGACTTGAATTTCGAAATCCGTCGCGGCGAAAAAGTCGCGCTGGTCGGTGTGACGGGCGGTGGAAAAAGTACAATCGTAAGCTTGTTGCTGCGATTTTACGATCCGACGGAAGGTCGCATCGCCGTCGACGGGATCGACATCCGCGATCTGAACACGGCGGACTTGCGCGCGAAGTTCGGCCTCGTGTTGCAGGACATTTTCCTGTTTCCCGGCAGCGTGCGTGACAATATCACGCTCGAGCAGACGGGTCTGAGCGATGAGGCTCTGAAAGCGGCGACCCATCTCGTGACAGCGGATCGTTTCATTGCGCGGATGGAGAAGGGCTACGACACCGAGGTCTCCGAACGCGGTGGCAACTTGAGTCGCGGCGAACGCCAGCTCCTGTCGTTTGCTCGCGCCATGATCTTTAACCCGCAAGTCCTCCTGCTCGATGAAGCGACCAGTTCGGTGGATCCGGATACAGAAATGCGAATCCAGGCAGCCCTCAAGCGCTTACTGACCGGGCGGACGTCGCTGATCATAGCACACCGGCTTTCGACGATTCTCGATGCCGACAAGATTTTGGTTATCCGCGAGGGACGCATCATTGAAAGTGGCACGCATACGGAGCTTCTGCAGCAAGGCGGATACTACGAGAAATTGTTCCGCCTGCAGTTTCAGGAGCCGGCGAAAGCGAAGGTTGAGAATGTGGAATAAGATGAAATGGATGATGTCGGGTTATCGCGATCACAAACTCGCGCTCGCCTGGCTGCTCGTCGGTACGCCGCTGATCAGCGCGATCTATATGGCGCAACCGCTGGTGCTCAAATACGTGTTCGACGTTGTTGGCCACGGCGAAGGAACGCTGCCGTCGTTTCTATCGCCGCTGCTCGAACTGACACGCAGTTGGGGCCTCGAAGCGATACCGAGCGCGGTCGTGATCTTGCTCGTGTTCGCGGTGCTGAATCTGGTGATCTATTCGACCGTCCAGTGCACGCGGGCGTTCATGAACGCGCGTCTGGAATGGATATTCCGGCAGCGCGCGTTTGACGCGACGACGACGAAGGGACCCGATTTCTTCAACGCCTATCGCACCGGCGATTTGGTGACGCGCATGTCGGATGATGTCGCCGACAAGCTATCATGGTTTGCCTGCTCGGGCGTGTTCCGATTCTACGAAGCGTTGATGGTAGTCGCGTTCGGCATCTTTTTCATGGTGCAACTCGACCCGAAATTGACGCTGTATACCGTCGCGCCGCTGCCGGTGCTGATCGTCATCTTTATGCTCACTTCGAGTGCGCTGGATAAGCGCTTCGAGCGCCTGCAGGCCAAGATCTCCGATCTGAATAGCGCGATGGAGGCTTGTTTCTCCGGCGTCCGAGTCGTCAAGGCCTATAACCGCGAGACGATGTGGCGACACAAGTTTGCTCGAATCATCGGCGAGCGCCGCGCCGCCGAGATTTCGACGGTGCGCGCTTGGGCCGGGATCGAGTCGCTCTACATGTACATCTGGCAAGTCGGACTGGCGCTCGTGTTGGTGTTCGGCGGATCAATGGCCGTGGACGGCGCGATCACGATTGGCGATTTTGTCGCCTTCTCGGCATACGTCATGGGTCTGGTTTTCCCGATGTTCGATATCGGGCAGTTTCTCGTGAAAGGGCGCCAGTCGGCGGTCAGCATCGGTCGGTTGATGGAAATCGAAAAATTCCCGGCGCAAGTCGTGGATGGCGCCAAGCAAAGCGCAGCGGCGGATTTCGACGCGATTCACTTCGATCACGTGTCGTACACATACGGCAAAAACGGACACTATGCGCTCCGCGATGTCACGTTCAGCGTGCCCAAGGGACAGACGGTGGCGCTGGTGGGACGAGTCGGCTCGGGAAAGAGCACGGTAATAAATCTGCTCACGCGCCTGATCGATCCTACCGCCGGCCGCGTAGCGCTCGGTGGCGCGGACCTCAAATCGCTCTCGCTCGACGACTATCGCGACGCCATCGGTTACGTGCCGCAGGAACCGATTCTGTTTTCGGACACGATCGAGGGCAATATTCGTTTCGGTGATCCCGACATTGCCGAAAGCAAGGTCGATGCGGTGATCGAGTTGTCGCAACTCGGCGAGCAGATGCAGCGTTTTCCCAAAGGCATCGCCACGCGCATTGGCACGCGCGGGCTGACGATCTCCGGTGGCGAAAAACAACGCGTCGCGATTGCGCGGGCGCTGGCGCGCAGCCCCCGGATCTTGATACTCGACGATTGCACTTCGGCGCTCGACGCCCGCACCGAAGAGAAACTGTGGTCGGCGTTGCATGAAGTAATGCCGGAGATGACCTGTTTCGTCGTCACTCATCGAACGAAGACGCTGAAGCGCGCGGATCAAATTCTGCTCTTTGACGACGGCCGCGTCATCGATCGCGGCAATCACGATGATTTGATTACCCGCTCGCAATTGTATCGCGAGCTGTATGTGCGCAGTGAATTGGAAGAGCAAGTGAGTCAGTAGCGGCGCAGAAAAATGGGAACCGGAAAAGAAAAAGGCCAGGCTCAAAGTGAGCTTGGCCTTTCTCATTCAAGTCGGAAATTCGATTACTTGCTCAAACGACGTCGCATAACGCCGAAGCCTGCAAGACCAATGCCGAGGAGCATGATTGTGGCCGGTTCCGGAACTACGGCCTTCGCCGCCAAACCGCTGATACCATCGTCGGACCAACCGCCCGCGTAGCTGAACTGTCCGATGAGCCCCACCCCGCCGGTATTGAGATCCAGTGTGTAGAGCGAGTTGGTGCCCGGATTGCCGTTATTGTCCGAGACGCGACCAGTCGCCAGATAGCTGATACCCGTGAGCGGGTCGGTAGTCATACCACCGATCGCGCTGCAACTGAACCCGAGCGTGCTCAGCGTGGAAGCTGCTCCAGAAGTCGGATCGATCTCAATGATCGTGCCGTCAAATTCGTCGACACCGATTAGCGTGCCGTCATTGCGCCACGCCAGGCCGTTTACGTCGGTAAATCCGTCACCGATCAGGCCGATTTCAGTGGCGGCGCCATTGTTCAAGTCGATGCTGAATAACGCCCGACCGGCACTGGCCGCATAGTGGGCGCCGTAGGCTGTGCCGTCCGGACCAAACGCCAAGCCGCCCTCCATCACGAAACCGATCCCAAGACTTCCAACGAAGGTCGCCGCCGCCGTTGTCGGATCGATGCGGTACAGGCCCGAACTACTGCCGGCCGTGATGCCGTAGAGAGTTCCATCCGCCGCGTATTCGATTGTCCCCAAGTTACCTAAGCCGGTGCTGCCTATATAGCTGAGGGTCGCATCGGCGGTGTTCACGGAGAAAAGATCTCCGCTCCAGTCGCAAGCCAAGATCGAGGCCTGCGCCGATGTCGTCAACGCGAACACGCCGCAGATGGCCAGTACCGCGAGAAGAACATTAATGGGTTTTTTCATTTGGACTCCCTCCCAGGAATCGAGGTTAAAAGATGGATTTGAGTTCGAGATTATGCGCTCTGCGCATATAGCAAGCAAATCTCCTGCCCGATCAGCATAGATAATGCCGCCATAATTCGTTATTTAACAACGAATTATAAACTTCCAATTTGTCCGACTCTAATCTGAAAGTTGAATATGTGCAGAATTTCGACAGTCCACTCCAATCAAAAATAGACTGATTACGCAAGATATTGACCCAAAGGCGATTAGCTTCAGCAGGCACCAGTCCGGTTTCGCGTACAAACTCTCATTCGCGAACGGCGATTGGGCGGACTCTACCCCCAGTCGCCACTCGCCTACAACAACAAAAGTGTGTAACCCATGCCATGATACAAGGTGTGACATATCTCTTGACACATTTCACGGCATGCACACTTCTCCTTTTGCAGCTCACACATTGTACGCGCAGTACCGGTAGTCAGCAACGCCCTTGGTGCAATACATGAGACGGCGCGGCTGAGACCGGCCATCGCCGTTGGCCGAGTCAATGAGCAGGCCGTTCGGGCAGCGCATGCATTTGGATGGTTGACCGTCGATCATCGTTCCGGTGAACTTGGCCGCGCGAAACTGAGCAACCGGGATCGGCGAACGCCCCGAGGCGTGAATCTTTTCGATTGATCCCACCTTACGGAAAACAAAGCGTCCGCGGTCAATCTGCAACTCGCCCTTGAAATCTACTTCGTCACCGACCGCTACGCCGCTTCTCTGGTAAACCTCAAAAGACAGACGGGCATAAAGAGGGTCGAGAAATTTGTCGTAGCCGAGTATGCCGGAGCGAAAGTAGAGCAACACACCCTGACCGGCGATGCGCAGGTTACCGTTCTCACCGAAGTTAACGAGCAACGGATTGATCGATGCGATTTCGCCGCGAACTTCGAGGCGTTTCCCTTTTAGATCATTGATCCAGTCCTCGAATTCCGCAAAATCACGATGGAACTTCTCGAACTCGGACGGCGCGATTCTGAGATCGGGCTGATACGATTCCTTGAGATCGTAGAAAAAGGGACAGGAGAAACAGTCCTTACCGACATTCTTCTTTCGGCGCGGACACTTCTGGTTTGCCTCGAATTTCTGACAACGCCAACGAAATGCGTTACATCCGGCCGGAAAGCAGCCCTTGTTCTTGAGAATATGCCAGGCGGACGTGCCCTGTTCGTGATGCTTGTGCAGCCGATGCGGGCAGAAGAAGATGTCGGCGCGCTTGTAGAGATTTCGCCACTGGCGCTGCATACCGGTGATACGCACTATCCGGCTGCGGCTTAAGGACTTTATCCCAACGCTATCGGACGATCCCCATACAATTACCACCGCCGCTGCAGTTCTCTGCGCTGTTTCAGCCTGAATCGACATCGAACTTCAACGCAGTCAACACCCTAAGGCCCACCTTCGATTTCCCGGTGCTCGGCAAACGATTCGCATTTTCAACGACTTGAACGGGCAACCGCCCGAGGAGGAAGTGCGATGAAGGTGAAATTCACACTGACGATGGACGACCTGACGGTTGACGACCAGCACTACGACACAGTGGTCATCGATTGGATCAGCGACGTGGAGCAGGAGGAAGTGCTCGACATGTCGCAAAAGTGGATTACCTCGCAGAATTTCCTGACGCGGCGGATGATCGGACTTCAGCGCGTTGGGGAATCGTCGCTGACCATTGAACCGCTGGAAGCGGATGCGGCGATGGAATAGACGCGGCTAAGCGCAGGCAGAAGGTGGAAAGCGCCAAATGGAAATTTTCGGGGAAATCACTGAGGGAGCAGCGGGAGTCGCTGCAGCGCTTCACCAACGACTGATCGACGAGATCGGACTGTTGGCGACGCTGACGACTTATCTGGCGGCGACGCTCCTACTCGGACTGGCCGTCTGGAAGTTGTTCAAGCTGGCGCTCTCGATTGTGTTCCGCGTGGCGCTTCCGGCCGTCGCTTTGGCGCTGGTCGGGGCCTGGCTGCTGCCGATCTCGTTCACTCAGCTCCTCCCGGCAGCGACAGCGGTGTTCGCCGTGTTGCTGCTGGTCAAAGGCTGATCGGCGTTCGGTCGCCGGTCAGCGCCAACTTCAGAGCGGGCGCCGATACCCGCCAAGGAGAATTATGATGCCGTTTCGACGCCGCAAGCGAACTTCGTGCCCCTTTTGTCAGGCGCGATTGAGCAAGGTCAACGGCCGATTGCACTGCGAATCTTGCCGCATTGAGATCGTCGGCGACAGTTGCCGCTTCACCGGCGTGCCGGCTCAGTGGCCGAGCGCGCACCATTCGCATCCCGAGAAAGGCACCTGAGATTGATGGACGCCCCGAGCCACTCTCAGCGCTGCCATATCTGCGGCCGGCCGATGCGCGAATTCAAAGGCGTATCACTGTGTTTGCCGTGCAATGAAAAGTACGGTGAATTTTACGGCTTCTTCAATAATGCCTCCAAAGACTTCGCCGACCAGAAGGAATTCGTGGTCATCGACTGCCCCGGCGCCACTGTTTACGACGAAAGCAATACTCGAGTGGTGCAGGGTGTAAAATGGCACGACGACAAAGACCACGCCCAAGGCTTCGAGATCGTCGGCAAACAGATCTTCGCGCCGAATCACATGAAGACGCGCCGCGTGCCCAAGGACAAGGCAAAGAACATCAGCCGTTGCCAGGCATGCCAGGACTTTACGGTGCGCATGCGCATTTATAACTCGCAATTGGGCAAGAGCGAGTATCAGCAAAGCTCGCCGTTGATGCCGCGCGACGGCTCCAGATACACCCGCCCGAGCATTCACGACAAGCGTTGAATCAAACAGTCAACGACTCTACGGGAAATCGCGTTAAAGCCTGAGTCTCCGCAATCTCTTCCGGTCGGTAGACAATCACCAAAGCTTCGTCGTGGTTTAGTCGCGACAAATCGAAATCACCGATCAGTCGCCACTCGAACTCGGGTGTCCAGTCGGCCACTTTGCCGCCGCGTGACTGGAAGAACGGTCGATCAATCTTGTCTAATGCCCCGAAATCCGCGTCCGTTCCGTAGATCACCGGTCTGGCGCCAAGTTTCTTCGCGGCGTCGAGTTGAACAGCAATGCCGTACGGCTCGAAGTTGTAGTAAACGTAGCGCCGCCGCCAGCGCATCAGTTTGATGGCTTCGGCCGGCACCGCCGCAGTGAACGCCACGACTCTGAGCTGTTCGCGAATGAATCGTTCACTGGCGCGGATTCTCTGCTCCGCTAAAATTCGCTTCAAGTTGGCGAAGGCCGAGCGCGGGTAACTCGCGGATGAGGGTACTTCTCGGTAGTATTCGATCGCCCGCTCCCATGGCAGAGGACCGTGATGCGAGCGCGTCCAGTGGGTGAGGAACGGCCACGACAGCTTGGTCAACCGGGGATTGAGATTGGCGGTTGAGAAGTCGTACTGCGGATGATCGACTGCAGAAGCGTACGGCGTTTGAAACCGCGTGTCGACGAGTTTGCCGCCGGTCACGGCATCACCGATGGCCTTAGCGAAGAATCCGCCGGCACGAATCGAAACCGGAATCAGAGTATCGGCAAGCTCGACAATTGCCCGATCGCGTTCGTGCTCTGGACCAGAGGCTGTTGATGAGGTCTTGGTTGACGGCGGCGTGACGATTAGGCAACTCTCGCGACTGAGCTTAAAGCCGGCGCGGATCGTTTCTTCCCGATCAGGATCCGCGGCGACAACGACTACCGGTAAGTCAGCGGCAGCCGCCAGCGACAGCGTCAATTCGTAGGTGTTGAGCCCGACCGAGGAAATAATGACGCTGCGAGTATCTGCAAATGCGTCGACAGCGCGTACGGTGGCGGCGACCCAGGCGTCGCGCCCGCACGGACGCTTCGATTGCCGCGAATTGAGGATCGCGACAAGGCGGCGTCCCGCGGCGAACGCGCTCACCGTCTCGCGAAGGCCGTTGTCCGTATCCATAGCTTGTCAATCATCGCGTTGTTTCCAGCGCATGGTACAAAACGGCCGGAAAAGACACAACCCGTGTCGGTTAGACACGGGTTGAAACGAGCTTGTTCGCACGGGCGGCCGAAACCGTCCGTGACTGCGTGCCAGAAGTACGGATTACTTCTTGGTCGATTTCTTCGCAGTCTTCTTAGTCGACTTCTTGGTCGACTTCTTCGTGCTCTTCTTAGCTGCGGTTTTCTTCATAGGTCCCTTCTTGAGGTTAGGGGTTGCTGCCTGAGCGCGTCGGCGTTGAAGACCGCCGCCACGCTTGCGATGTTACTCGCGGTTTTATCTTCAGTCGTTTCTCTTCCGTAAGAAGCTTCGGCGCAACCACCCGCGATGCCGCGCGCGTCGTCCGTGACGCGGATGATCGTCATCAACGAATCATGATTTTCCTGGCGCGACATCGTATGTTTCCCGTCAATCATCATTGCGTAGGGTAGTGTGACGCCGCATCGATTTGAAATCAACAAAAAACTTTTTTCTCACGCCGAAAATCAGCGCGCGCCGCACGCGTCACAATCAAAACTGCGTTGATGCAGAAGTGCATCGGAGTTTTGCGCCGTAAAAATCGGGCGATTCAGCGATGCGAATTCTGTCGAAACGAACTGTCAGTTCCGTGCGGTCGAAACAGAAATTGTGGCGTCCGTGATCGCTGCGCCAGCGAGACGACGTTTCGGTGACGCGAGCAATGGCATCACAGCCGCTTCGCGACAACAGCCATTCGGGATGCCCGGCCGCGGTCACGCTTACCGCCGCGACACCGATAACGCGGCGAGACCGCGCCCGAGCGCGGTGCGAAATGGATTTATGGAGATAATTGGTTCATCAATGCAAGATTAAGTGTTGACAAAACCGGGGCCGGTGCCGTATTTTGATACCAGCAACGACAAATCACGAGCATGCATCGCCGCCGAATGAGGCGTATTCGGCGTAGCCCCGTCGCGCTTGCGGCCGCTTCCGAGCGAGCCTGCTCCTGATCCATCGTACCCTGTTGCCATAGCTGTTTGGAAATCATTAACCCCACTCCTTACCGGAGGAAGCATGACGAACCGTCCGTATCTTCACGGCGCCCTGTTGTTGTTGGCGCTGGCGGTGTCGCTAACGCCGCCGCTGCAAGCGTTCCCCAACATTATTGTAAACGCCAGTCCGCCACTGACCGAACAGCATAACGCCGAGATTGCGGCGAGCGAGGCGGCTCTCGGCGTTCTTTACTCGGTGTGGACCACTTTCCCGGTCGCCGGTTTTGGCGCGTCGGGAGTGGGCGTCGGGATCTCTGTGACCGGTGGCGCCGCGTGGGGCGCCGGAGTTATGGCCCCGACTCCACCTTATCCCTTCTCATGGAATCCTTCGATTTCCGCTCATCCCGGCGGCGGCTTCTACGCGCTCGAGTCCTCGTACGGTCCGGGCGCACCGTGGGCGGTTATGAATCAGATCATGGCCCATGCTTCGCCCGGCGGCGGCGCGCCGTTTGCGGCGGGCGTGCCAATCTCGCCGGTGAACGTGCCCGGATTCAACTGGTATGATTATCCGGACGTAGCGGTTGATGATAACATAGCCAATCCGCCGTTCAATGTCGGAACGGTTCATGCAGCTTGGGTCGAGTACACGAATTTGAACGGCATCGACGCCGATGGTAACGGAAACATCGTCGATGATCCGGGCGGTGTCGACGGGTTCACGATCTGGTACAACTACTCGCGCACTGCGCCCGGTCCGGCGCCGATTTATCCGGCCTTCACGCCTCCGGTTGCTTTGGCCGCCGGTCCGGTGACCGGGAATAATCTTGCGGCTTATCGGCCGTCGGTTGCTGTCATGGGCCCTCCCGGTAACGGCGCCATTCCGCCGGGCGGCGTATACGTCGCGTGGACGAACGGCATCGGCGCTTTTATCTCCGGATCGCCGGCGCTGGGTGCGCCGTTTTTCCCGCCGGTGTTGATCAGCGCGATTGGTCCGATGCCGCCGGTGCTCCCACCCGGCATCAGCGCAACCAGCAACGTGTCAATCGGCGTCGCGCCGGCCGGGAGTCCCTGTCCCGGAACCGTCTTTGCCGTTTGGACGGACATTATACTCGGTGATCTGGATATTTTCTTCTCATCGAGCCCGACCGGTTTGGCCGGAACCTGGACGCCGCCAGCGCGAGTCAACCAAGATATCGCGGGCAACGGCCTTGACCAATGGGCGCCGCATATCAGCGTCGATCCGATGACGGGTCTTATCTTTGTGTCATACTACGACCGCCGCTTCTCACCGCCGAACATCGATAAACAAACGATGGTGTCGATCTCTCCGGACTGCGGCTTGACCTGGACCGATTGTCTGCTTTCCAGCGTTCCGTCATTGGTTCCGGCTTCGACAATTCCCCTGCCGCCGGCGCCGATCTATATCGGCCACTATCTCGGGACCGACTTCAACGCGCTCAACGGTTTCGTTTCGGTCTGGAATGATGAGCGCGTAACCGGTGGCGATCAGGACATCTTCTTCGAGTTTGCGCCGTTTTGCGCGCCGGATTCCGACGGCGACGGCATCCCCGATCCAACCGACAATTGTCCGACGATTCCGAACCCGGGGCAGTCGGATATTGACGGCGATGGCGTCGGCGATGCCTGCGATAACTGCGTCACCCTGCCGAACCCGGGTCAAGCCGACAGTGACGGCGACGGGGTCGGAGATGGCTGCGACAACTGCGTCACGTTACCGAACCCGGGTCAGGCCGACAGCGACGGCGACGGCGTCGGAGACGGTTGCGACAACTGTTTGCTGGTCGGAAATCCCGGTCAGGGCGATACCGATAGCGACGGTGTCGGCGACGCTTGCGACAATTGCCCGACGATTTCTAATGCCGGGCAGGCCGATGGCGACGGCGACGGCGTGGGAGACGTCTGCGACAACTGTCCGACGATTTCTAATGCCGGGCAGGCCGATGGCGACGGCGATGGCGTAGGTACGATTTGCGACAATTGTCCGACGGTGTTCAATCCTACGCAAACTGACACCGACATGGATGGCATTGGAGACGCCTGTGATTTTGGCTGCACCTGTCGACCGGGCGATGCCGACGGTTCGGGATCGATTTCGATCGCTGATGCAGTCTATATCATTAACTACATTTTCAACGGCGGAGCGCCGCCAACACCATTCCCGCTCTGTTCCGGCGACGCCGACTGCAACTGTGCGGTCTCGATTGCCGACGTGGTCTACTTGATTAACTACATTTTTGCGGGCGGCACGGCGCCGTGCGATTGTACGCAGTGGTTGATCAATTGCGGCCCGCCGGAGAGATAGGAAGCTTCGATTCCCCCATCCGGGGCACGGGTAGACCGTGCCCCGTTTTTTTGGCCGGAAGCGCAAACGAATTCTCGTTAAAGCCGAAATTGGGACATTGCTGCCGCGCGCCAATTGCCGATCAACGGTCCGGTATGCGCTACAACGATGATGTCGCTCCTGGCAAAAAATCCGGTAACCGTGCCGAGCCGGTCCCGGTAGTTGCGCAGACGCAGGCCATGAGTGTCGATTTCCCAGAACATTCCGCGATGCTGTAAGAGTAACAGATTGTCGCTACGCGGGGTCAGGAGGTAGATGGGCCCGGGGACTCCGGTTATCACTCGCTCAACGACGGCTGCGCCGGATCGAAGCGACGCGTCAGGGTTGATTACGTAGATGTTGTCCCTATACATCTCCTGTCCAGCAATGTAGAGTCGGTCACTGAGGAAAGCCATTGCGCTTGCCGCCTCTCGATTCAAACGAAACGCACCCTCTCTGATCCCGGCGGTCGTATAAGTAAAAACCGAATCTCGCTTATGCAACCAGAGCCGCGCATTTCCATAGGCGATGGACTCGAACCCGTAATTCAGATCCGGGATGACAACTTGCTCCAGCTTTCCCTGTGCAGACAATCGATAGACTCCACCGGACCCGATAGAAAACAAATCTACCCCGTCGGTTACCAAACCAAGAGGCACATCGAGTTCATTGAGTTGCATTCTGGTTTTGCGATAGCGTGAGTCGAAGCGATGAACGGTAATCGTGGGAGCTGTGGAGTCCATTTCGGCCATGCGTGCGAGTGAGCCATGAGCGTCCCAAAGAGTCAGTAGGTAGTTGGTGTCGACATAGTGAAGCACGTGGTCTACCAGATTGCTGAAGTGGATTGTTATGACTGTACTCGAGAGTGTGCATCCCGTCCCCGACAACGCATCGTCACTGCTAATTCGGTCGCCGAGGTTGGTGTAGATGTTTAACGCCCATACTTCCGGATGACATTCTCCGAACCACGAGGTTTTCACCACGAATTCACTCGCTGTTCGGTTCTGTACCATCGGTATGCCGCTGAGGTCGAATATGGCATTATTGTAGGGAGTAAACGTAGCATTCACGGGTGGTGAGCTTTCGAGAACTATTGGCTCACCTAGGCGCATCAGCTCTTCTGGAAACTCATCTTTCGGGGTTTCTACATAAACGATCTTGTCGCGGGTGCAGGCGCACAATGCAATAAGGCTCAGTATTGCAAAGACTTTGACAGTTTTCATGAATGACCTCCCATCGGTGGACGTCAAAGTGGTATGTTTTGTCAAATCTTAATCAAAAAAAAAAGAAAAAGGTGATTGACGATTTGATTCCTGCCGACGTATATATTACTGCACAAATGTGCATCCATGATGAAGCAGTTGGAACTAAATATCGGCAATCTCCCGGGCGTCGGAGTGTTCGTCCCACCGGCGGAGATTGTTAACAACGCTCTTGAGGTTGTCACCCTGAACGAAGTGAAGGGTCTGTTGTCACTGCGCCGCAACGGCGAACAGATTCTTCGCTGCGCTCAGAATGACAAACAGGTGGCGTCACTCAAGGAGCTACTGCGCCAGAATTGGCCGGAAGCGACTTATTCTGATCCGGCGGGGAAATTCCGTTTTACGTTGCCGGAACTGGCGGAGATTTTTCCTCAGGCCGGAATTGCCGGCGGTCAATTGATCGAAATCACCGGCGCCGAATGCAGCGGCAAGACTACGGTTTTGCACAAAATGCTCGCGGCGCTGACGCCGTCGTTGCCGTTGCTGTATGTCGATTGCGCCCGACAGCTTTTCCCGCCGGCGGTAGCGGCGGCCGGAAACGATTTGCGGCGTTGGCATATTGTTCAACCCACCGATATCGCTTTGGCTTTGCGCCAAGCGGAATTGCTGTTGGCGGCGCGCCAAGTCGGCGTGGTCGTTTTCGATTTGGGCGTTCAGCAAACGCCGTTGCCGCGCGTTTTGCTACACCGACTCCGGCAGGAACTCGTGCGGTCACAAGGGTTGGCGTTTTTCGTGACCGAAGAGAAGAGCCGCTTGTTCCCGGCCAGTTTGATTTCCGTGCAGTTGAGCGTAACGCGCGCGAATCGTCACAGTCTGGACATTACCGCCACCCGTAGCCGTCTGACCGGCGGCGGACAACATGTGAGGATCAACCGTGAACGTGCCGCGTAGATCATCTCGCGTTTCGCCGTGGGATCATCATGTGACGCGCAAACCGCTTTCGCGACGCGAACCGTCGGCCACCAACAACAAGCGCCGGCCCAATCCGCCGACAGTAGGATCGCCAATACACGCGCGCGTGGCCTGCGTGTTGATCCCGCGATTCGGGCTGATGCTCTATTGCCGCGAAGATCCGCATCTGTTACTCGAATCGTTGGCGTTGGCGCAAGATACAAGCGCCGCGGCGCTCATTATCGAGGTTAACAACAAGGCCGCGAAATCGGGGGTCGCGGTCGGGATGACCGCCGCGCAGGCGGAGATGTTGTGCAACGGGTTGGCGATAAAACTCCAACGTCCACAACTCGAGTTAACGACCGCGCAGGAATTGGGACGACAGCTTCAAAGCGTCGCGCCGTTTGTGGAGTTGGTGCGGCCGGGATTGTGGCAATTGGCCGCGGACGGTTTTGACTCGCTCTATGGCGGCGAATCGCAGTTGGCGGAGCAGATTTTTCAGAGTCTGCATGCGCAGGGATTTCCATTGCAGATCGGTATCGCCGATCATGTTTTCGCCGCGCAAATCGCCGCCGAGCTGGCACGATCGGGAGCGGCGAATATCATTCCGACCGGTACGATGCGCGGATTTTTGGCGCCGCTCAAAATCAAGCATCTCGATCTGGATGCGGAGACTTACGATCAATTGCTGGCGCTCGGTTTGCGTACGATCGGCCAGATCGCGGAGTTTCCCGCCAACGAGCTGGCGACTCGTTTCGGGGCTATCGGTGCGCGAATTGCGCACTTGGCGCGCGGTAATGATCCGGCAACATTTATTCCGGAAACGCCCGCGGAAGATACCAGCGCACGGGTAATCTTTGATGACCCGATTTTCGATTGCTCACCGCTGATTGCGCAGGCCGAGCATTTGTTGACAATTGTTTCTGAACAATTACTGGCTCGTGGCGAAGCGCTACTCAGAATTTCGCTACAGATCAAATTTGCCGACCGCACGCAACAAATGATCGAATTGGCGCTGGAGCATTCGCCGTCTTCACTACGGCCATTCTTGCGGCAGTTACAGGAACGACTGGGACGCGCCGAATTTTTGTCGGCGGTTGTCGAATTGATCGCAACACCGGTTGCGACAACTAAAATCTCCGCCGCGCAACTCGATCTGACGACCCGCCCGGCGCCGACGGCCGCTGCCGCCGAACAGATACTCAAGCAATCGCATTATCAATGGCGACACGTGTGTTGGCGTAGCAGCCACTGGCCGGAGCGATCTTTTGCGTTTGTCAGCCAGCCGGTTTTGGATACCGAATCCGATCGCGTCACGCTCTCAGAACTTCAACCGACTTCACCACCGCCGGTATTCTATTGCGGGCGTTCGTTGATTGGCCTCCGGTTGTTGCCGGAGCCGGAGTCGATCCAAGTGATCCGTGAAGAGCAAACACTTCAGGCATTGGTAATCGGATCACAGCGGCAGGCGGTTGTGAATTGCCACGGTCCGTGGGTAATTTCCGGCGGATGGTGGCAGACGGAAACTTTGCGGCGCTACTACGAAATCGAAACTGCCGGCGGCGAAGTGTATCTGCTTTTTGCCACTGATGGCGACCAATGGTTTCGGCAGGGCGTGTTTGATTGAGAGGGCATACCCCACCCCGCACGAAGCTGCGGGACAGCACCCCTCTCAAGGGACTGTTGAAGAAGTCCTTGAGGTTGTCACCCTGAACGAAGTGAAGGGTCTGTTATCATTGCGCCTCAACAGTGAACAGATTCTTCGCTACGCTCAGAATGACACTCGAAGGGGTTTTTCAACGCTCCCTCAAGAGGGGAATTGGGAAGGCGCTTGTGCGCCGAAAGAGAAGACACAACCCGCGTCCCACACTCACGTGCGGGACACCCCCTTTGCTAAGGGGGATTTGGTCTCCTACCGCAGCCACGGAGGACGGAAGCGCGAGGGTGGAAGTGCTGTAGGAGCGGCTTTAGCCGCGAAAGTATTGCGCAGAATGGACTATCCGATGACACACCCCGCCGCCCCGCACTGCGTGCGGGACAGCACCCCTCTCAAGAGGGGAATCGGGAAGGCGTACCCCGCGCGTGCATGGACTGTTGTCATTCGATCAGGTAGCTATGTACACCGAACTCCACTGCCACTCAAACTTCTCATTCCTTGACGGCGCTTCCCATCCGGAAGAACTGATCGAAGTCGCGGCGCAACTCGAATATCCGGCGCTGGCGCTGACCGATCACAACGGCTTGTACGGTATCGTTCGATTTAATCAGGTCACCCAGCGCAAAGGTGTGCGTCCCATCTTTGGATCGGAAGTCACGCTCGCCGACGGACATCATCTTGTTCTGCTGATCAAAAACGAAGTCGGCTACGCTAATCTGTCGCAACTCATCACCGCCGGTCAACTGCCGCATGCTAAGGGCGAGGCGCGAATCGCCTGGGAGTCGTTGACGATACACCACACCGGCCTGATCGCGCTTTCAGCTTGCGAGAAAGGAGAGGTGGCCGCCGCGCTACTTGCGGGCGATAGTCGCGCGGCGGAGTCGATAGCAAGCAAGTATCGCGAACTGTTCGGCGCCGACAATTTTTTCCTCGAAATGCAGCATCACGACCTGCCGCATCAGGAGCATCTTTGCGACCGGCTTTATCAACTGGGGAGACGACTCAAGATTCCGGGCGTCGCAACCAACAATGTTCACTATGCCCGCCCCGCGGGGCGGCCGCTTCAGGACGTGCTCACCTGTATTCGCGAGCACACCACCCTCGATCAAGCGGGCAACAAGCTGTATCCCAATGGCGAGCGCTATCTCAAGTCGCCGATCGAGATGGCGCGGCGTTTTCGCGCCTATCCCGACGCCATTGTCAACACGCTGATCGTTGCCAAACGTTGCGATTTCGTGCTCAATGCGCTGCCGACCTCGCTGCCCGATTTTCCCACACCCGACGGACAAGAAGTTGGGGCATACTTGCGCGAGATATCTTATCGCGGCGCGGGCGAACGCTGGGGAATGCCCAATGAGAAACAAACGCGGCAACTCGAACACGAGCTCGCGTTGATCAATAAACTCGATCTGGCGGGATACTTCCTGATCGTCTGGGATATCGCCCGTTTCTGCCGCGAACAAAGGATTCTCGCACAGGGTCGCGGCTCGGCGGCCAATTCGGCGGTCTGTTATTGTCTTGGTATCACCGCCGTCGACCCGGTCAAGCTGCAGCTTTTGTTCGAACGCTTTCTCTCCGAAGAACGCCGCGAACCGCCCGATATCGATATCGACATCGCCAACAACCGCCGCGAAGAAGTGATTCAATACGTTTACAACAAGTATGGCCGTGAGCATGCCGCGATGGTTTGTGAAGTGATCTGCTATCGCGGGCGCTCGGCGGTGCGCGATGTCGGCAAGGCGCTCGGTTTTGCGCTCGAGGAAGTTGACCGGCTCGCCAAGATGCTGCACAACTACTCCGATGGCGAAGAACTGCCCGCGGCGGCGGCGGATGCCCATCTCAACCCACAGAACGAGCGCGTTGCGCTGCTCATGGCGTTGAGCCGCCAAATTCAAGATTTCCCCCGCCACCTCGGGATCCACTCCGGGGGCATGATTATCACCAAAAAACCGCTGTCGGAAATCGTTCCGATCGAGAACGCCACGATGCCCGACCGCAGCGTCGTGCAGTGGGACAAAGATGATTGCGGCGAGGTGGGGATCGTCAAGATCGATCTGCTCGGGCTGGGTATGTTGTCGTTGATCGATTTTGCATTCAAACTGGTCGAGCGTCATCGCGGTTTGACTATCGATCCCGCGCGACTCGACTTTGACGACCAGCGCGTTTACGATTTGCTTTGCAGCGCCGAGACGGTCGGTGTTTTTCAGGTCGAGTCGCGCGCGCAGATGAACACCTTGCCGCGCCTGAAACCGCGCAAGTTTTACGATCTGGTCGTGGAAGTCGCTTTGATCCGCCCCGGTCCGATCCAGGGAGAGATGGTGCATCCGTACCTGCGTCGCCGCGCCGGCACGGAAGCGGTAACCTATCCGCATCCCGCCCTCAAACCGATTCTGGAGCGCACAATGGGCGTGCCACTATTCCAAGAACAGGGCATGCAGGTCGCGATTACCGCGGCGGGCTTCTCGCCGAGCAAAGCCGACGAGCTTCGCCGCGCAATGGGGCATAAACGCTCGCGTGAGCGGATGGAGGCTATCGCGCTCGATCTGATTACCGGCATGACCCGTAATGGCATCGAGCAGGAGGTCGCGATGCGGATTTACAAGCAATTGACGGCGTTTTCCGATTACGGTTTCCCCGAGTCGCATGCGGCGTCGTTCGCGCTGCTGGTGTATGTATCGGCCTATCTGAAAGTCCATTTCGCGCCGGAGTTTTACTGTTCGTTGCTAAATGCGCAACCGATGGGATTTTATTCACCCGCCAGTATTGTCTATGAAGGCCAACGCCGCGGCGTGACTTTTCTGCCCGTCGATGTAACGCGTAGTCAGTGGGACTGCACATTGGAAAGCTCGTTAGATCGGGTTCCAACCACGCCAGAGGTGTGGGAGAAACCCGACAGTGACTTGTCGGCCTTCAGCCTCCCGCTTTGCGCAAGTGCGGAGGCCGACCGACATGACGACAGTCCCACTGAACCCTTCGCCGTGCGTCTCGGCTTTCGTTACGTCAAAAGTCTCGGCGCGACCGCGCAGGAGGTAATCGAAACGGAACTCCAGCGAGGCCCATTCAGCTCAGTCGAAAATTTCGTGCACCGCACCCGGCTTCATCGCGGCGCGCTGCAACAACTGGCAATGGTCGGCGCCTTCGATTGTTTTGGTATTTCACGCCGGCAGGCGCTGTGGCAAATCATGGCCCTCACGGGTAAAAGCGGAAGCGAACTATCGCTGCCGACGTCCGAACGCGGCGCGCTGCTGATCCCGGTGATGCAACCCGGGGAAGAACTGATCGCCGATTTTCAGGGCATGGATTTGTCGGTCGCGCCGCATTTGATGCGGCACGTTCGCGCGCAACTGAAAGAGTACGGCATCAAGAGTTCCGCCGACCTGCCGGGAATTCCCGATCAGAAGAAAATCCAAGTGGCGGGGATTGTCGTGATTCGCCAGCGACCAGTCACGGCGAAAGGATTTCTTTTCATCACGCTGGAGGACGAGTTCGGCTTCATCAACGTGGTAGTCAAACCGGATCAGATGGAGAAATTCGGCCGCATCGTGCGTCACGCCAAGGCTCTGGTGGTAACCGGGGTAGTTCAGAAGGAAGAAGGCGTCATCAACATTGTTGGTCGCGATTTCCGTCCCTTGGAGTTGGTCTTTCAGGATGTCAAAATCAAATCGCGGGACTTTAGATAACTGATCGGGCGCATGCCATGCACCCCGACGCGACTACCCCTGCGCCATCATCGATTCGACGTTGCGGATATGGCCCATTTCGAATTGCGAGAGATATTCGAACGTCTTCTTGACATCCGGCTCGACCGAAACTTTGGCGGCCTCGGAATACAGCTCGTAAGCCTCCTTCTCGAGTTGAAGCGCAATCGCCAGAATGTCATTCTTGCCCTTAGCCGCCTTGACCTCGGCAATGCGCTGCACATGCTTGTCGCCCATCGACTCGTCAATCTCCGGCAAGCCGTCGCGGTTGAGGATATCGCGGTAGGTGACCCACTTCTCCGAGCGGACATGCTGGTCGTATTGGTGTTCAAGTGTGAGAAAGTGCTTGCGCTCTTCGGTCGCGAAATGGAGCATCGTGTTCTTGATGTCGGCGTCATCGACCTTGGAAGCGCCGATTTTGTAGAACACGTAGGCGGCGATTTCCGCCTGGATTCCTGCGGTCAGATAATTGAGTGCTTGTGCGCTAATCGTCATACCATCCTCAGAAAAGAGTACAAATCTTCATCAAGATATTCTTCGCACCAATCGAGTCAAGGGGAATGGCCAGCCGCGTTTTCGCGAATGACAATCGAAAACGGACATTGCAAACTGTGATCACCCGGCGACCCGGCGCGATTTCAAGAGGGCAAACTCTGACGATTCCCGACGCTGCACACAATATATAGTGGGGTACCTCCTAAGACCGACTCTACATATAGTGAAGATTGAAAATGCCCAGATATCGCTCCCAAAGTCCAAAATTCCTTGACATTCATAGACGCCTACCGTATACTTTAGCGGCGGGATACGTCCAGTATATAACAAACTTCGACGCGCGCCACGGATGCCGTCTGGAGAAGCAGGGAAAGTCACTCGCGCGTGACTTGGCTCGATAGAAAAGCCGAAGCGATTCGGCGAAGTGGTAACCGGTTCCCTTAGCTCATAGGAGGAGGTGACTGAATGTATAACCTTATCATCGAGGTGCTCGAGGAGAAGATCGCTCCGGGTGGTTTCAGCCAGGGCGGCCAATAGCCTCCAGTTCACCTAACCGGTACACAAAGAGGGACCGCCTTCAGCGCGGTCCTTCTGCATTTTAGGCCACCAGAGTCGACATCTCCTCGAGACGTTCGGCGAGTTCTTGCTTGCGGAAATCGGACAAGTATATCTTTCGAAGTTTGCGGTCGCTGATTTGCAGCGCCAACAGCTTGACGATTTCAAAAGCTTCCATGTAGCTCTTCAAGGATTTTTCGTAGTCGCGGATCGAGCGATAAGCGTCGCCGACTGACATCAGCGCCAGCCATTGAATTTCCGGTGTTCCTAAGGTCTGAGTGGCAAGGACAGCCTCGCTGAGAAGCTGAATCGCCTTCCGATCGTTTTGGCGCATTAGCTCCAATCGCCCGCGCAGCCAAGAAAGTCGCGGGCGAACTCCGGCAATCCCGTCGAATTCCGGAAGATCGATTGCTGCTGCGAGGAACTTCCCGGCTGCCGCCGAATCACTGCCATCGAGCGCGTTCTCGGCGCGCTCCAATAGCAACTCCAATCTCTCGCGTTTAGCCGGCAGGCCCTTGAGCAACTCGGAAATTGCCGTGTACTCGGCATCGATTGTGGCGCTCGACTGTGCGGTCGCCCGCAGGAGCGCACAGCGGCGGATCATCCACGCGCATTGACGCTTATTGTCACCCAGAGCCGTGACTTTGGCAATGGCGGAATCGAAGTTGTGAAGAGCCCTCCCGTGGTCGCCGATTTGACGAAACAGTTCTCCTTGGCCGGCAAGAATCGAAGCAGCCAATGACGCGTGCGTTACCTGCACTGCAAAATTCTCAGCCAGCCGAAGCATAGCGTGCGCCTTCTGGTAACGCCCCTGTGCCAGAAAAATCCAGGCGAGCGCGACGACAAACTCGCCACGATTCGAACGATCTTCAGTGTCAGCGTGACGCAGTCCTACCAGCGCCCACCGCCGAGCTTCCGCCAAGTTACCGCGGCGATATTCGATTTCAAAGAAATTCTCGTAATTGCAGAGTTCCTCTTCGCGATTCCCCAACTGCCGGTTGATTTCGAGCGCTTGCTTAAGGTAATCTTGCGCCATTCGCAGATCATCCTGTTCAAAGTACGCTACGCACAAATTGTTGAATGTGCGCGCCATCTCAGGGAGATCATTGAGTCGCGTTTTGATCTCGAGCGACTCCTTGAACTGCGCAATCGCCGTGTCATATTTTTGGCGCCGCCAATTGGTTGAAGCCAGATTGTTCAGTGTCGACGCAATCGCCTTCTCAATTCCCAGATTGCGCTGCACCTCCAGGGCGGTCTCATAGTTGACTTCGGCGCCTTCAAGGTCCCCGGCAATCCAGCAGATGTTGCCGATATTATTGAAGCAGTGCGACAGCTCGATTTCATTGCCGCTGCGGCCGAAGATCTTCACCGCACGATCCAGAGCCCGGCTGCCGCGGCGATAGTCGCGTTTGCTCTTGTAGACATCTCCGAGTTTCTTATAGGCCTGTGCGGAGATGTTTTGATCAGCAAGTCTGGCGCCGCGGCGCACGACTCGCGCGTAGCCGCGCAATGCCGACTCGAGGTCGCCGCGGGCTTTGAATACGTCCGCCCGCAGCGAAATGAGAGCAACGAGCAGCGCGGGCTCGGTATCGCCGCCCGGCAAGGACAGCGCTTGATCCAGAACATCTTCGGCGGCGGTCAAATCCTGCGATTGCATCCCGCCGCGCGCCAATTCGATGGCGGCTTCAAACGCCGCCTTGAGCTTTCCGATCCGGCCGGCATGGTGAAAAACCATGCGCGCCCGCTGCGATGAATCGAGGTCGTCGATGTCGGCAACGATGCGCAGCCAGAGTTCATGGCGTTGCCGCCGCTCATCCGGGTTCATTGCGCTGTAGAATCGCTGTCGATAGTAACTGCGCCCAAATGTCGAAGTCTTATGATCGATCAGGCCGCAATCGCGCAACTCCGTGTCCGCGGCCGGTGACGCAACGCCGAGATCGACAAGCCAGTCCAAACGGTGCATTCCGGGTTCTGCCGCGACGAGGCCACACAGCTCCAAGGCCTCACTGCTAACTGTCGGTGTCAGTCGCTTTACGATTGCCAAATATCCCGCCGGGGCGTCAAAGCGGAAGCGCGTAACGGTGTTGACGAACAACCGACCGGAACGCGAATCAACGATTCCCGCTGCCTCAAGATTGCTCAGGAGTTCCCAGAGCAGCGCCAAGTTTCCGGCAGTCAGCTCCCAGAGCCAGTCGCGGGTCGCTCGATCGACTTGCCGCGGAAACAGCTTGCCGAGCAGGGTATCAAAGGCGAAGCCGTCGAGCTCCGGATATTCGATTTGTGCTGCGGATTGCGCATCCGCCGCGGTCGCGGGCCAACTGATCGTTGTGTCGCCAATTGCCGTCCGCAAGCGCCGGTCGGCGGCGAAATCCTCCTCCAGATTGAGGCCGCTGATGCGCAGATGATCGACCAGCGCGCGATTTAGTTCCACCGCATCGTCCTGACCGTAATGAACAACTGCGGTGTTACCGTTTAGACGGTTCCATTCCTGCATCCAGAAACTGGCGTTGAAGTTGTAAAGATGATGATGCCAGCAGCCTTTGAGAGTGCGCGTATCGAAATCACGGCGATCGATCAGTTGGTCAAGCGCGAGTGATTCCGCAAGCTCGCGAATCGTCTTGGGGCGCTGATCCGGTTGGGGGTCGAGGCAGGCGCGAATCAATCGCGCCAGACGCGGCGAAACAGCGGTCGCGACGGTATCGAGATTGAGTTGTTCAATCTGCCGCTTCTGTGATACGATCTGAAGCGGATCGGTAGCCGCGAACGGAAGGCGTCCACAGGCAAGTTGGTAGAGAATAACTCCGAGTGAATAGATGTCCGACTCGACCGTGGCCCCCTGGTTGTCGATCACCTCCGGCGCCATATACTCGAGCGTACCGCCGCGCTCGGTGGTCGGCTCGAGGCGCGTTGCCGCCAGACCCAGGTCGGCCAACAACGGACCGCGTTCATGATGAATCAGAATGTTATCGCCCTTTAGATCGCGATGAAGCAGGCCGAGAGAATGCAAATACTCCAGCGCTCCCAGAATGCGGCCAAGCGGCCGAAATCGCCGGCTCAAGCTCAGTTGTTGGACGTGGCTGTAGAGATTGCCGTCCGCGCAATAGGGTGTGAGCAAGGCAACGCGACCGTCGGAGAGATTAATGAAGTCTAACGCCGGAAGGATAGCACGATGATCGAGGCTGCGAAGGAGGCGGTACTCAGAGACAAGGAGCTGCCGAATTTCACCCGAGGTATCGCGCGCAACCTTAACGGCGACAAGGCCGTGGCGACGATGCTCGCCGGCGTAAACAACTCCGCTACCCCCTTCGCCGATGAACCTCGCCCCGATTACGTCACACTCTGCGGCAAACGGGGGCTCCATACTTCCCTTGTTCAGCGCTTCAGCGGCAGCGACACCTTGAATTCCGTGAACTCGTTGACCCGGCTGTTGACCACGATCGTACCGCCGTGATTTTCGATGATGCGCTTACAATTGGCCAAGCCGAGTCCGTGTCCATTCGGTTTGGTTGAAAAGTGCGCCTCGAAGATCTTCTCAATATTTTCCGGCGGAATGCCGCAGCCGGAATCGCGCACGGCGCCGACCACGAAGTCGCCTTCCCGGCGCGTGGTCAGCAGAATCTCTTTCTTGTCGGATTTCTGGCTCTCCAGCGCGTCCGCAGCGTTGTAGAGCAAGTTCAAGAATACCTGCTGGATTTGACCAACGTCGATCTCAATCTCGGGGATATCCGGACTCATGCGCACGACAAAGCCGACTTTTTTGAAGCGGGGTTGCGATTTCACAGTGAAGAGCAGGTCGTCGATCAGATGATTGAGATTGTAACTGACGAGCTCTTGGTCGAGCTTGGACAGATCCATGAGATTATCGGTAAAGCGCTTGATCTTGCCGATGTTGTCGAGAATCGCCTGCACCGAGCGCTCGACCTTCTCCGTTTCCCCTTTGGCCAGCCGAATTTGCAGCAGTTCGGCGTTATTCGAGATGATGGCAAGGAAGTTGTTCAACTCATGCCCGATAGAGGCCGCCATTTCGCCGCGGGCAATCAGTTTCTCGGAAATCGTCACGTAGTTTTCGAGAATGGTCTTCTCGGTAATGTCCTCGATCGCCAGGATGATGCCGCGGCCGTGCTCATCGGCATGTTCCAGCGGCGAGAACTTCGCGGAAACGACTTTCTCCTCTTCGCCGATGGTCAGGTAGCAGCGGGATAGCGACTCGATTGCGCCCGTGGCAATGACATTCCTCATCGCCAGTTCCCAACGCTCGATATTGGTTTTGTCGAGCATGGCCAGGAACTGCTGACCGGACTGTGGCCGCTGGCCAAAAGTCTTCTCCGCCGCGGCGTTGATGGTCAGGGTTCGGAGTTGGCCGTTGAGGACGACCAGTCCGACCGGGGAGTTGGAAACGATGTCTTCATTGAAGCGTTTGAGCCGGACAATGCGCTCGTACAGACGCGAGTTGTTAATGGCGATCGCCGCTTGCTGAGCGAACAGCTCAAAGAGATAGAGATCGCTTTCAAAAAACAGACGACCTTCAGAAGAACTATCGAGATAGACGACACCGATCACCTTCTCTTGGATTTTCAGCGGGACACAGACGATCGAGCGAAGATTGAGACTGCGAATCGACTCCTGGCGAGAGAAGCGTTCGTCGTTCTGCGCGTCGGAGGTATACTCGGCAACACCGGTCGCCGCGACTCGGTTCGCTACCGTACCGGAATACTTGAAGTCTTCCTGCATCAGTTGTTCTTTGCACAGGTTGTACACCGTGCGGAATTGCAGTTGCCCGGCGTCGTCGAGCAGCATCAGGAATCCGCGCTCGGCTTTCAGAAGTTCGATCGCGCGGCGCATGACGATTTGCAAAATGTCGTCGGTCACCAGTGAGCTGTTGACCGCCACGGCCACATCGAGCAGCGCTTTGTAGTTGCTGATTTCGCCGGCGTTCGACTTCTCGGTCGAAAGGTGCGGTCGCACTTTCAGGATTTGGTCGATTGAACTGTTACCGCGGGTCAATAGATCGTCGGCGTCGTCCAGCGTATCATTGACTTCAAGTTCGTGGCTGACAGGGAGAATGAACTTATCAGTTCTCTCCAGTCCTTTCGAGTCTTTCGAGTTGAACGGCATAACGCTTTCCTTTAGGAATAGTTCGCCTTCGTCCCGCCCCGGTCGTCAACTTTAGGTATCGACTGAATCGGCAAGAAGTTAAATGGATTGACGGGTTTGCCCCGACTGTCAAGTACTGTCAGATTCGAACTCGGCGAACGCGTAGCGCTGGCGTCGCGCTACGGCGTGAGAGACCGCTTCATCTTGAAACATCTTTGCGGGCGAAAGCAGGCCGTAAACCTGTCAGAAACTGCGTCCGATTGCGGTTGTCACCAGCCATTGCTTCTTTTCGTCGCCGCCGATCAGTCGCGAGAGTTCGAGGCGGATTGTCTCGCCGACAATGACCGCCAGGCCGGCAGCCGAGGCGCTATTGGGGAAGCGATTCTGGCTCGAGGGCAGGTTGCCATCAACCGCGCCGAAGTCGAGGTAGCCGGCCAAGTCGATGATCGTCCGCCGCGGGTTCACGATCAGCTCAATGTTGCCGAGTCCAAATCGCCGATCGGCGTACTGCTTGTGCTCAAGCCCGCGAATCGTGCGGATTCCGCCGAGATAAAACAGCCGGTGCGGCGGCAGGGCGCCGGTAGCTTCACCGTATGCAAAGCGCAGATTCAAGCTGAACAATCGTCCCAGTCGCTGGTAGCGCCTCAATTCGATTCGCCAACGGTCAAAGGGAAGATCGGAACTGAGCTCATGTGAGGAATACTCATACAGCGCGAGAGCATACCATCCGGCCGGAGCCAGCGTCGACAAATCGTCGACCGTGCTATAGATATACGAGAAACTTAGCACTGCTTCGTTTTTGCCATAGAGCTGTTGCAAGTCCGCTCGCCGCCGCTCCGATAGCGAAGAGAAATTCGAACGATGATCACGCGGACCGAACAGCGACCAGAGGCGGAGCATGGCGGGCAGCGAATCGATTTTGGCGACGGTATACTCGAGGCGCAGCGTATGCCGGAGACGCAGATTCTGCTCGACAAAGAAATCGGCGCCTTCAGCTTCATAATAGTCGCGCCAGTCCTGTTTGAACAACAGGGTAAAGGCGGTGTTTTCAGCGGCGCCGCAAATCCAGTCATCGCTTGTCAAGGTCTGGCGGAACACGGAGCTACCGAAACGCAGTTGGTTGTAGTCGCCAATGCGGTGATCAAAACCAAGCCGATACTTTCCCCGATTGGAGGACAAACCCAGTCCACCCTGCGCATACAGCCGCGGAACGAAATTTTCCTCGGAGTAGAAGCTGATGCTGCCGCCAATGGTCAGGCCGTCCGCGCGATTGTAGACAGCGCTCTTCTGAACTTCGACCGGTCGATAACCATACGAAAGCTTGCGGCGGCGAAAAACATCGCTGCGTTTCCAGGATGCAGTCGATTGAAACGCGCCGTGAAGACGAGCCGCGCGATCGCGCCTGATGCTACCGCCGATCGCGAAAACATCGCGATGCGACGCCGAGGACGCGGTCAGCTCGATGTCGCCAAAGACGGCCACGATATAGCCGTTTATTTCACCGGCAGAACGAATCGAACTGCCGATCACGAGTACGCCGCCGCGAACGAACTCGCCCGAATCGACGGAAACCGGCGTGAAGGCGGCGAATCGATTTGCCGGCGCCCGACCGCGACGGCTGGGCGATTCCGCCGGTGCGGTTAATTGGATTTCGTATTGGCCGTCGACTGCGGCGGCATTACTGATCGCGTAGGTCTGGAGGACGGCCCTGCGGCCTGCGATGATAAGCGTGTCGGCGCTGAACAGTGGCGCGTCGGTCACGGTGATTGCGCCGTTTCCGACGTGGGCGTCGGCAATCCGAAACGAACGCGTGACAGCGACGGCTCCGGTGTCGAGAGTAATCGTGCAGTCGCGTTGATTAAAGCGAATTGTGACCGGCGGTGCCGATGAATCGGCCCGCGAGCTGGCTGTCGGAAATGCGGTTACTATTGCGGCGACCAGGATGCAGAAGGTGAGGCGTTGAACGACGCTCATGCGAAATAGAATAGTTTACTTGAGCAAGTTCGGAAACCGCTTTTGTAGGTCGGCCAGAGCCTGGCGGTGGGCGACGAACGCGATATTCGCCGGAATTTGGCCCAGCCCACACCACCGGACTTCGGCGGCATCATCCCCGGCGACGGCTTCGCCGCCGACGATGTCGCAGAAGTACAGTATCAGCACCGCGTTTGTGCGCGGGTCGTCGGTGCCGGAATACACTTCGAAAACATCGCGCGTGCGAATGTCCAGGCCAGTCTCTTCCTTCAACTCCCGTTCGGCGCATTCGCGCGGAGACTCGTCCCACTCCATGTAACCGGCCGGGATGCACCAATCGTCTTTGTACGGATTCTCCGCGCGACGGACGAGCAGCAGTTGGTGGTTGCGGATAACAACGGCGCCGGCAGCCGGCACCGGATTATGGAAATCCACGAACCCACACAGCCGGCAGACTTTTCGTTGGCGATGGTTATAGTCTTCCAGAGATAACTGAACGCTGCATTTGGGGCAGAAGGTAAAGCTGGAGACGGGGTCTTTTGTTTGCATGCTAATGGACTTTCAACAGGATCAGCGTCATATCATCTTGTAGTTGATTTGGCGCCGCGAAGTTTCGCACGTCGTCGACAACGCGTTGCTGAATTTCAGCCGCCGGCAAGTGACGGTTCGAACGGATAACTTCGAGCGCGCGGTCCTCGCCGTATTGCTCATCATCCGCATTGGCGGCTTCACTCAGGCCGTCGGTATACAGAAAGAGAATGTCCGAGGGTTGAAGCTGTACTTCGCCCTCATCGTACTCGACATCGCGAAAAGCCCCCAGGAGCAATCCGCCGCGATCAAGATCGGCTTGTTCGCCGGCGGCGGAGACGACCACCGGGTAGTTGTGGCCGGCATTGGCGTAGCGCAGCCGGCGCGTACGCGGATCGAACTCCGCAAGAAACAGCGTCGCAAACTTGTCCGTAATCTCTTCCTTCTGGATCAGGTCATTGACGTTGCGCAGCATTTGCGCCAGCGCCGTACTGTGCCGAATCTCCGTGCGAATCGCGGCCTGAATCTGGCTCACCAGCAACGCCGCAGGCATGCCTTTGCCGGTGGCATCGGCGATAACCACGGCGATTGTGCCCTGCGGCGTTTCGATAAAATCGAAATAATCGCCTCCGACCTCCAGTGACGGATCGGAAAACGCGGAAAAATGAAACGTGTCCCCGGCCGGGTAGACTTTGGGCAACAATTCGAGCTGAATGTTGCGCGCCAGTTTCATTTCCTCGTCGAGGCGCTGTTTCTCGATCGATTCGCGGTAGAGTCGCGATGTATTGATCGCCAGCGAGAGCTGGTCGGCGATGGTGGTGATCGTGGTGACGTCCTCGTAGTTCAGCCGAAAGCCGGTAGCTTTCTCGGAGACGGCGATGAAACCAAGCATTTCGCTGCCCGTGAAGAGCGGCGTCACGTAGCGTGCGCGGCGCGCCGCCAACTCCTTGAGGATGGCGACATCCGGAAACGCGCCGATGAGCTCGTCGATGTTGTTGACGCCGGAACGGCGGACGAGTTCGCGCTGAAAAGCCGGCGGCAGGATAAGATCGCCGCACTCCGGGTCCGCGGCCGGTTTGGCGACACAGCGGATCTCGTTGTCGCGCTCGGCACGGGCAAACACGTATACCTTTTCCAGCAGAAGCTGCGTGGAAAGAACTTCATTGGCCAGATGATAAACCTCACCCAGATCGAACACCGAGGCCACTTTGCGGCTGAACGTTTGCGCGATATTGCGGACATCGCCTTTGTCGCGAATGAAGAAGCGGCGGATGAACTCGTCGATCTGACTCATGACCGGCTGAAAGAGGATCAACGCAACGATAATCAACACTATATCGAGTCCGGGGATATCGAAGCCGAACAATCGGGGCACCATGTTCTCGAATTGGCGAATCAGAAACACATAAGCGCCGACGACCGCCGCCGAGGATACGCTGTACACCAACGACTGGCGGACGATCAAGCGGACATCCATGAACCGGTAGCGGACAATCGCCCAGACGATGGCGCCGCAGCCGATGATTAGCGAAGCTAATGTCAGGAAATTCTGCACTGCCGCGCCCAGCGTCAGGAGTCCGAGCGCCGGTAAGATAAAGGCGATCACGTAAAGCGTAAGCGCCGCAATGATCCCGAAGATCACGACGCGAACTTGCGTTTTAAGTTGGCTGGCCGTCACCCGCCGCGTGCCGTAATAGAGAATGGCGGCTGCGATCAAGACGTAGACGAAATTGACGGTCGAGAAAAGCCGGACGTGCGACTCCAGCAAGTAGGAGAAGGCGGTGGAGAGGATGATCATCACCGTCTCCAGCGGCTCGAAAATCGCTTTGCCGATTGTGCCGAAGCGCTTGGGATCAACGAGCTTGACCAGTTTTTCGGGATCGGCAAAGACGGTAGTCAGGGCCAGATGAAAAACGTGCGGCAGAAAAATCAAATATTTGAGCCGGGAAAACCGCTTATAGAAATGAGCTTCGCTGGGGAAAACCAGTGCGAAGAACACGAGTTGCGGAAAGAACAACTCCCAGACGTAAACCAAGTTGTAGATAGGGCCGCGAGCGCTGATGGTGCTGCCGACGAAGATGCCAAACCCGTAGAACAGAGGCCCGAAACCGGCAAATGCGAACATCAGCGCGGTGACGCGATTGAGACGTTTACGAGTGTCCTCGCGGAAGATCAGGCCGGCGATGATGAACAGAAGCGCCGCGCAGGCCAGATAGACGACGGCGATGGCCAGTTCGAGGTTCACTTCCCTCCCGATCCGCGGATCAGGTAATCTTCTTAACGAGCGTCACGCAGGTGCCGCCGGACTCGGCCTTACTGATCTCTACTCTGTCCATCAGGCTGCGGACGATGAATATGCCGCGACCAACTTCGCGGAGGAGGTTTTGCTCGTCGAGCGGGTCCTCGACGTGCTCATAATCGAAAAACTCCCCCTGATCGGTGATCGTGAGCGTGACTTCCGAGTCCGAAACGTTCATTTCCAGCGTCACGACCTTGCCCGGATCTTCCTTGTTGCCGTGAATGATGCCATTGTTGACGATTTCCGTGGCGCAGATCGCGATGTCGGCGACGATTGATTCATCGACGTTCCGATCTCGTAAGCGGCTTTCGACGAAATCATCGACTTCTCCGATCAATGTTTGATTGGAGGGAATGACGATGCGATTGCCCTGGATGTCCGGCTTCTGCAGCATAGTGGGAAAACCGGGCGACTAACGAGCCGCCTTGATCGCTTCGTCGGTGCTGTCGTAGGAGTCGAACACCGTGACCAGTTTGGTGATCGTCAACAACGATTTGATTTTTTCGGTGACGTTCGACAGTTTCAGATCGCCGCCCGCTTCCTTGACAGTTTTGAGACACGAAATCATGATCCCCAAACCGGTCGAGTTCATCCAATCGACTTCGGCCAAGTCAATGACCACCTTCTTTTTGTTGGCATTGACATAGTCGCGGATCGATTCTTTGAGGGCCGTGGCGTCGGGTCCACCCATGATCTTGCCCTTCGGCTCGAGGACGACAACACCATCCTGTTCGCGGCTGTTGAGCTTCATACTATCCTTTCGCGGTAGAGATATTTGCGGTTCGTTTTCCGGCATCGGCACCGCCGCGGAAATACGCCACCGGCTGGAGCCTATAGCCAGTAAGATTAAGAAATTGAGCGGGATGTGTCAATGGATTTGGGTTCGGGGCTGGAGCCGGTTGTTCCGATCCGCCGTACGTGAGCCAAGACTGAGTCGCCGGCGGGGACCCGGATGAAGTGTCCGAATTCGCTTGCCGCCGAAATCGGCGCGGATATATTTGTCGCGCTGATTACCCTCAGACAGATCGAAGAGTGTCAACGATTCAAAGAAGGATTGGTGTGTCATGTCGGGCTCCGTGGAAGATGCAATCAGGGATGTTGCGGTGAAGGGGATCAATTTCGAACTGCCGGACGTTGTTTTCTCCGGAATCGTATTCGTGCGCGACAAGCTCCTGCAGTTGCCTAATCCACTGCGATTAGAGTCGGGAGATCCGAATTTTGACACTCCCGATCACATCAAAGACGCCGCCGCCAGAGCGATTCGCGATAATCAAACACATTACGCGCCGTCGACGGGCATCAAGGCGCTGCGCAGCGCGATTCTCAAAAAAGTCAATCAAAAGAACGGCATCACAAACATTAACGAGCTCGAGCAAATTCTGGTCACCAACGGCGGGATGCACGGCCTGTACTGCACATTTCGCACGATCCTTAATCGTGGAGACGAGGTGTTGATCCCGCAGCCGAATTGGACTTCGACGGCTTGGATCATCCGCATCGCCGGCGGTGCGCCGGTGAATGTGCGGCTGCATCGTAAGCATGAGTATCGCTGGGACATCGACGAACTGAGGAGCAAGATCACGCGGCGCACCAAAGCGGTGCTGATCAATTCGCCGCAGAATCCGACCGGCGCGGTCATGACGCGGCAAGATTTGATTGATCTGCTGTCGCTTGCGGATGAGTATGATCTGTGGATTGTAGCCGACGAAGCCTATGAGGATATCATCTTTGAGGGTAAGCACACCGCGATTGCCGCGCTGGCGCTGGATTTTCCACGGCGCGTCCAGGAGAAAATCGTGTCATGCTTCACTTTTTCCAAGAGCTACGCCATGACCGGCTGGCGTTTGGGCTATACGACGTGCATTCATCCGGATTTCAATGAAAACGCCAAGAAGCTTATCCTCTACACGATCAACGGGGTTTCGACACCGACGCAGTTTGCCGGAGTCGCGGCACTGGAAGGACCGCAAGATATGGTCGGGCGGATGTGCGCCGAATATCAGCAGCGCCGCGACATACTTTTCAATGCCGTTAATGCCACCGATTTCATGCACTGCGACATGAAACCGAAAGGCGCCGTGTATCTTTACGCGCGAATCACCGACCGGTGGCATGGCTCCGAGTGGGATCTGGTCAATCATTTGATCGACAAGTATTCGCTCGGATCAGTACCCGGCGAAGAGTTTGCCGACGACGAAAAGTCGATCCGCTTTGCCTATGCTTGCTCGACGGCGATGGTCGAAAAGGCGGCGGCGGCGCTGCGGAGTTGAGTCGATTTTCCCGATTGTCGGAACCGACCCGAATGTCTACATTCTGATTCAATGAGACTGTCTATGAGGACGAGGATATGAGTTCAGAGATCGGCATCTTGCTGGCCACCGCCGCGTCGATCGGCTTCATCCACACGCTCATCGGCCCCGACCATTATCTGCCCTTCATCGTGATGTCCAAAGCGCGTGGTTGGTCGCTCGCCAAGACAATCTGGATCACAGTCGCTTGCGGCATCGGGCATGTCCTGAGCTCCATTCTAATTGGATTCATCGGGATTGCATTGGGAGTTGCGGTCGGCAAGCTGGAAGCTGTCGAGGGTCTTCGCGGTGACTTGGCAGCTTGGGCCCTAATTGCTTTTGGGCTGGTCTATGCGGTTTGGGGTTTGAAACGGGCGCTTTCGCAGCGGCCGCACACGCATACCCATTTGACCGGTAATCTGGCCGGAATGACGCACACGCACGATCCATCCGATTCGCACGATCACCAGAGCGAATCTCGCGCCAAAGCCGCTATCACCCCGTGGGTGTTATTTACGGTTTTTGTGCTTGGCCCCTGTGAGCCGCTGATTCCGATCCTAATGTACCCGGCGGCGCAGCATGATAAGGCCGGCGTCGCGCTGGTGGTCACGGTATTCGGTCTGATTACAGTTGCGACCATGACGACAATCGTGGTGCTGGCGTCGTACGGCATGAAGTTCGTTTCGCTGGGGAAACTCGAGCGCTTCTCGCACGCGATCGCCGGTTCGACAATCGCGCTTTCGGGTATCGCGATTCAGATTCTGGGAGTTTAGCTGGAGCGGCAATGGAACATCGCGAAGACAGGATTCCGGCTTTGACCAATACCGGCTTGCCGAGGATCAAAGTTCCGCGCACCCGAATCGAGAATCTCGTCGAGGTGATAGCGGCAGCCGGGATGCTGTTTTGGATTCTGACGCTGATCATTTACTATCCGCAGCTACCGGACCGAATTCCCACTCACTTCAATTTTGCCGGTGATCCGGATGCCTGGGGTAGCAAGAGCACGATCTGGCTGCTCGTTGGCATTATGGTCTTGCTGTATGCGCTGCTGAGTTGGGTGGCGACGTTTCCGCACCGGTACAACTATCCTTGGAGTTTTCCGGTCGAGAAAGCCGCGGAGCAGTATCGCATCGCGCGGACGATGATTACAATTCTCAAGGCGCTGATTGTCTGGCTCTTCGCCTGGATTTTGTCGGAGACGATTCAGATCGGTCTGGGAAAAACGAAGACGCTCGGTCCGGAACTGATGTTCGTCTTTCTGGGGTTGATTGCGATTGTTATCGTCGGCTACTTCGTTGCGGCGCGGCGCGCGCGGTAGTTTTGCGAACGCGGTGAATCTGCCTTTCGACTTCATGCCATATCCGACGATCAAAGCTCGTCATCGGTACCTTATCAACCTTGGCTACGTCCTGCCATGTCATGGCAGGAATCAGCTTGGATGGTTGTGAACTTGGCCACACAATTGTCGGTGTCAATTCCTCTGCAAATCGAGTGTAGCGATGCACGGCGGAACCGAGGATCTTCATGATTGCTCCGCGGATGCCTAATTCGCGCCGAAGCAAAGCCGGCAGGGGCGTTTGATCATTTCGCACAAATCGCGGGAAAATCCAAAGGCCGCGAAATCGCCCGGAAGCGCGTTGTTCGAGTAGTACGGCGCCCCGTTGCACGATGATTAGCTGCCAGGATGAGAGATGGGTCAGCGTTGGCGACGCGAACTTGCCGGGCGATCCGATCGTACCGACGGTGAACGCGGCGCAATCGGATGACAGCGGGCACTCGGCGCAGCGCGGATTCTTTAGGCGGCAGACGGTTTGGCCCAATTCCATCAAAGCCTCGTTGAATATCCCCGGGCGTCGCGGTGAGATCGCGGCGGCGACAAACGCCTTGATCTCCGGTGTGTTCACCTGAGCGCGAGATTCGATACCGAGCAACCTCCCGACCACGCGGCGCACATTGGCGTCGACGACAGGATAGGGTCTGTTGAAAGCAATGCTCATGATTGCCGACGCCGTGTAATCGCCGATCCCGGGCAGGCTGCACAAATCCTGATATTCGCTCGGCAGATTCCCGGCAAATTTCGCGACCACTATCTTCGCCGCGCGATGAAGATTGCGCGCCCGGCTGTAGTAGCCGAGTCCTTCCCAGACGCGCAGCACGGCTTGCTCTTCGCCGCTCGCTAAGCGGGCAATGGTCGGGAACTTCTTCATGAAACGGATGAAGAACGTCGGCACGGCGGTCACGACAGTTTGCTGAAGCATGATCTCCGCTACCCAAATTCGGTACGGAGTCGGATTGTGACGCCATGGGTATGATTTCCGTTCGCGGTCGTGCCAGCGCAGCAGTTGGCGCCGCACGACGCGCGGGTCGAGCCGTGGTAATGAGCGAGACTTTGGCACTTGCGAATGTTACTGACACGGCGGCGAAAATGTTTGCGCTTGACGCTCGCCGGCGAAGCGCGTACACTTCCGAGACTCGCATGGGAAGTTAACGTCATGGAAGTCTGGGTCTACACAATCGCGAGCTTGGCGTTGGTGGGGATCATCTCGCAAGTCGGAGTGTTCACATTGTCGCTGTCGCGCGAGCGATTGCAGCGCGTCACGCTGTATCTGGTGGCATTCGCGGTTGGCGGACTATTTGGCAATAGCTTTATCCATTTGCTCCCCGAAGCGTTTGCGCATTCGGAATCGCCATTGACGACCTCGCTGTTGATTGTCGTTGGCATCCTCATATTCTTCGTGCTCGAGAAGTTTCTGCGCTGGCGGCATTGCCATGTCACCGCGCACCAGCATTTGCATCCCGTGGCAACGCTCAATCTGGTATCGGACGGCCTGCACAATCTGATCGACGGCGTGTTAATCGCCGCTACCTACATGGCCAGCATCCCGCTCGGCGTGACAACTTCGATTGCGATCATTCTGCATGAGATTCCACAGGAGATCGGCGATTTCGGCGTGCTGGTGCACTCCGGGATGAGCACCAAGCGCGCACTCTTCTTCAATTTTCTTTCGGCGTCCGTGGCGCTGCTCGGCGGGTTGGTCATACTACTGATCGGTCCGACAGTCGGACATTTCACCGATGTCATGATCCCGATTACCGCCGGCGGATTTCTCTATATCGCGGGTTCCGACCTGATTCCCGAATTGCAGCATGACGTCAAGCTCTCGAATTCCGTCGGGCAGTTTGTTTGCATTATCCTTGGTGTCGCGGTGATGGCGATCCTGTCAGCCGTCTCCGGCGGTCACGCGCATTAGCGACAGTCAAACTTGCCGACGCGCGCAGCGCTGACTTGCCAAACGTCCTCTGAGTCGCGATTATCGGAAATCATGACATTCGATCAACAATCTGCGCATTCCAAATCCACCCAGCGCTGGGCGGAAATCGGATTACTGTATGCCGCGATCATCTGGGGCGCGACGTTTGTCGTTGTCAAGATAGTCGTCGCAGATGTCGACCCGCTGGTGATGGTCGGCTATCGCTTTTTGATGGCCGGAGTCGTGCTGGCGATTCCGCTTCTGATCCTGCGCAAGCCGCTATTGCGGCACTGGCAACAGGGGCTGCTCCTGGGATTCGTGCTTTGGCTGCTCTACGCGCCGCAAACGATTGGGCTCAAGTACACCAGCGCCGCCAATTCGGGGTTCATTACCGGTCTGTTCGTCGTTTTCGTGCCGATCTTGGCCTATTTCATGTTTCACAAGCAGCCGTCGCGCTGGGAGTATCTGGCGATTGCACTGTCGGTGGTGGGGTTATGGCTGCTCACCGGCGGCATTCACGGGATGAATTTCGGTGATGTCATCACTTTGGTTGCAGCGCTGATGTACGCCCTGCACTTGCTGCTCTGCGACAAGGTGATGAAGGCCGGTCTGGATCCGTTGATCAATTCTTGTCAGCAATTTGTCTTTGTCGGGCTGCTGAGCATCGTGAGTTCGCTGATTCTTGGCCACCCCTTTGGAGTTGCAACAACAAAAGCGTGGGTGCTGATGGCGCTCCTGGCGATTTTCCCGACCGTGACGGCGTTCTTGGCGCAACTCTACGCGCAGAAAATCGCTTCGCCGTTTCGCGCCAGCCTGATTTTCACTATGGAGCCGGTCTTTGCCGCGATCTTCGCCTGGACCGTAGGTGGCGAGGAGTTCATCCTCCGCGCCGCGCTGGGCGGGATGCTAATCTTCGTGGCGATGGTAGTGGCGGAGTTGCCGGTCGCGAGGCGAGCGAATTAGGCGCCCTGCAAATAACGTCGGGTTCCGCGCCGTGCCTTTGGCATGACGGGGAACCCGACACTCTCAACTTCTTCCCCTTTGAAGTGTCCTCAACCTACCTCGCAGAGAAGATCACCGTCGCGTTCTTGATCAGCGGCAGAAGATCGAGCGCGCCCCTTTGATCCGCCAAAATCGCGCCCCCTTTGCTCAGGCCGACCAAATAGCGGCCGTCATGAATGTCGATCGAGCTCACGAACAGATCATCGCTCCAGTCGAGCGACGAAATCCAACCATCGTAGTAGGCGAACACGCCCTCCGACTCGGTGCCGATGTAGACATAGCTCTTGCCGGCAGCCAACGCCGTGATTCTCGGCTCGAACAGGTAATCGAGAGAATCGTAGTGCTTCCAGCTATCGCCGTTGAACACGAAGAGGCCGCGCGGTGTGCCGACGAAAAGCTTGTCGAATGCCGATTCCAGGGCGGTAACTTCCACGAAGGCATTCGGGTTGTTGGCCAGATATCGCTGATGCCAGCCTTTGTCGTCGTAGTATAACAGGCCATCCTGTTCGGTCGATACCCAGAGCGCGAACATGTTATCCGAAACGTCAACGATGCTCTTGTCAGGCAGGATATTCGCGACCAACTCGCCGTTGATCTCATAGAGACCATCGTGACGAGTGCCGACATAATAGCAGCCGTTGAAGCACTTGATCGTCGTTACGGTGTCGTTGATCTCGACCCAAACCGGCTCGATCACGCCGATAGCGTTGATCAAATAGACGCCGTCAGACGCGCCGACGAGAATGTTATCCCCGTACGGACAAATCGCATAGCAGTCATAGGTGAGAAGCCCATGCGGGTAGCTGTAGATTGCGAAGGACGAGTCTGCCAAGAAGAACTCGATTACGCCGCCGGCGGTCGCCAAAAGCGCGCGGTCTTCGTCGAGATGCACATCGCGGACATCTTCAAACGGCAGCGAATCAAGCAAATCGAGATCTTCTTGCGTAACTCCGACGCCGGCGGGAAGTTCGAATCCGGAATAATCGTCAGCGAATGGCCTTTGGTCAGGAAGCGGATTTGTATCCGGCCCGAAACCCATCTCATTCGGATCGGCGGATGCCGGAGTAACGCTGACCGGCTCCGGCAACGATTGTTCGGTAGTTGCGGCGGGTTCCCGCCTTTGCACGCTGAACACGAAGATTCCCGTGATCAGCAGAGCGACCGCTATCAGGGTCGCGGCGAATTTGATCTTTGTGGTCGACATCTTGTCCTCTCCTGTCGTGGTTTCGGTGTTCATCATCTGCACAACCGGAGTGTCAAGCCGCGTGCCAATCGCGATGGCGTTGATTAGCAAGTAGTTAACTGGTGGGACGAGATTGTGAAGTGTGATCTGTTGTGACGTGAAGGTCACAAATCGCTTGGAAAAACGCGGGCTACGGTTATATTGTGGCCAAATACCTCAAGGTCTCGTTACTGCGATCAAATACCTGTCGGAGGTCACATTGAGAATAATTGTGATCGGTGCGTTGTTGCTTGGAGCGTTTCTGACTGGGGGACAGCCGGATTCATTGGCGGCCATTAATCCGGTTCTGAGCTATCAAGGGAGTCTGTCGGATTCAACCGGCGCCGCCTACCCTGACGGAAGCTACTCGCTGACATTTAGCATATATGCCGATTCGGTCGGAGGCGCCGCGCTGTGGACCGAATCGCAGATGCGTGAGCTCAAAGACGGTCTCGTGCATGCCTATCTTGGGGCGGTGACCCCCTTCGACCCGATGATCTTTGCGCAAGCGCCGCTATGGCTGGGCATCCAGTTAGGCGGTGAGCCGGAGTTCGCGCCGCGGCACATGATCGGTTCGAGCGTGTATTCGTTTCTGGCCATGAATTCGCTGGCGCTGGAGGGCCTTTCTGCGGCGGCGTTTGCCGACACGGCCGGACTTCGGCAGGCTATCGCATCGCACGAATCGGATACACAGGCGCACCGACCGCTTGATCTGGATGCCTCCGAACTCGTTTCCGGCACTATCGATCCGGCGCGTTTGCCGGCAATATTGGTCGACTCGGCCAGCATTGTGGATGGCACAGTTACGGAGAGCGATTTGAAAGACGCTTCAGTCGGCGTCGCCAAGCTGCGGGCGAACTCCGTCGGTACGGCGCAGCTTCAAGATAGCAGCGTAACCGACGCCAAGATCGCTGACTCGACCATCGCTGCCCGTCACCTCAAAGCCGGCGCGGTCAATTCACTCAGCGTCGAGAACGGCTCGCTGCGCGAAGAAGACCTTGAAGATTCAACCATCACGGGACTGAAGATCAAGGCGGGGACGGTCACGAGCGCACATCTGTCGATCGCGGCATTTACCGGTGACAACATTCAGGACGGCACGCTCACCGGCGCGGATCTTGCCGACTCGACGATCACCGGCAGTAAGATTGCGGCGGCTTCGATCGAATCGCAGCATCTTTCCGGCGTCGCCGTCGGCAGCGCACAGATTACCGATGAATCGATACAGGGTGTAGATATCAAAAACGGCACGATCTCTTTTAATGACATCGGCCCGCAACAGATCGCCGGGTATCACATTGTGGATCAGGGAATCACCGGTTCGAAACTGGCGAATAGCAGCATTTCCGGGGTGCAAATCATCGACGAAAGTCTGACCGGCGCGGAGATCGCCTCCAACTCGATCATCGAGCGACACGTGGTCGACAACAATCTCGGTGTCGCTAAACTTAAGGATGAACCTGGTCTTAACTATGCCACCGGCGGCAACCTGACTTCGGTGAGCACGACGATTACGACCTGGATGCAGTTCACGGTAAACTGCCCGGCGCCGGGATACTTGATATGCTTCATGAGCGGAATTGTCGCGCTCTCGGGAAACGAGATTGGCCAGATGTCGATCGTTACGATGCCGGGCGGATTCAGCCACTATGGCGAAACACGACTCTCGTCGCCCAACGGTGCGACCGGCGGCAACTTTACGATGACGATATCCGAGGTCATTCCGGTAGTGTCGGCAGGACCGATTACGGTTTATGGCAATGTGCGCTCGACGGCGCTCAGCTCGGGACCGGTAGACTTTTCACAAGGCACATTGCAGGCGATCTATATTCGAACGAGTTACTAGCAAATGCGCGCAGCCGCAATTGTAGTTTTTATCATCCTGCAAATCGTCTCCGGCGCCGCGACCGGATCGCGGCACCAACTCGGCGCAGTTTCTTCGGGCCGGTCATTGCGGAACGGCAAGGCTCTGGTTTCGATCGTTGGTCAACCGATAGGCGGCGCTGCCGGCACCCTGAATTCCGGATTTCTTCCGCCACAATGGCGACCGCCGTATCTTCCGGGCGACGCCAACAGCGATAGTAACTTGTCGATTGCGGATGCTGTCTTCCTGATCAATTACATCTTCGGCGGCGGTCCGGCGCCGCAGAATCTCTCGGCCGCCGACGCCGATTGCAGTGGCTCGATTTCGATCGCCGACGCGGTTTATCTCATCAACTACATCTTTGGTGGCGGCCCGCAGCCGATTCACTGCTAAGCGCGGCGCTTCTTCGGGGCAGTTCTCAGTGTAGTGCAAAAGACAAAGGTCGGAACCGATACGGTCCCGACCTCAATGTCTAATCTGAGCAGCCTTGCGATTACACGGCGCCGGCGCGGACTTGATTGATGCGCTGATTGAACTTTTCGAGCGAATCGGCAGCGGCTGAGGCGAAATCGGCCTCTTTGGACGAGAAGATGACGCCGCGCGAGATGTTGATTGTGATCAAACCGTCCCCGGCGGTACCGAATTCCACAGACTTGTGCAAATCGCCGCCCTGAGCACCGACGCCCGGTATCAGAAACGGCAACTTGGGCGCCTTAAGTCGGATTTCCATGAGCTGTTCCGGTTTGGAGGCGCCGACGACGAGACCAAGATTGCCGTCGCGATTCCACGAGTTGACTTTCTCAACCACGTGCATATAGAGCGGCTTGCCGTGCGACTCCAGATACTGAAAATCGCGGGCGCCCTCATTGGAGGTTAGGCAGAGAACAAAAGCAAAGGCGCCTTCGTATTGCAAAAACGGCTCAATCGAATCCCAGCCCATGTACGGGGAGAGCGTGACCGCGTCGCCTTCAAGATCGTCGAAAATGGCGTCGGCATACTTCTTGGCGGTGTTGTCGATGTCGCCGCGCTTGGCGTCGATGATGATTGGAATTTCCGACGGGATGTGCAGAATTGTCTTCTTGAGCGTCTCAACGCCGCGCGGACCGAGCGCTTCGTAGAAAGCCAGATTTGGCTTGTAGGCGCAGCAGTGGTCCTTGGTGGCGTCGATGATTGCCTTGTTGAATTCGAAGACCGGATCCTGTCGTGCGGCGAGATGTCGCGGCAGTTTGTCGAGATCCGAATCCAGCCCGACACAGACCAGTGAACCGCTGCGCTCCTGCGCTTTGGTGAGTTTCTCCAAGAACGGATTCATATCTTAATCGCCTTTCCAATCAGTTCGTTTACATCCGACAAGTTACGCTGGCTCAGATACTCATTGAGCGCGTCGATGGCGCGAATTGTGCAATCAGGCTGCACGAAATTAGCCGTCCCAAATTGTACGGCGCTGGCGCCAGCCAGCATAAACTCAATTACATCCCGATAATCCATAATTCCGCCGATTCCCACAATCGGAATTTTCACGGTATTGTAGACCTTCCAGGTCAACGCTATGGCCACCGGCTTGATCGCCGGACCGGACAGGCCGCCGGTGACATTGGTCAGTTTTACTTTCCAGCTAAACGGGTCAATCGCCATGCCATACAAGGTGTTAATCAGCGAAATTGCATCGGCGCCAGCCTCCTCGCATGCCTTGGCGACCGGGCGGATATCTGCGACATTGGGTGAGAGTTTGGGCATCAGTGGGAAATCGCAAATCTCGCGTACCTTCTTGACGACGGTGTAGGCGATTTCGGGGTTGGAGGAAAACTCCATGCCGTCGCCTTTGATATTGGGGCAGGAGATATTTAACTCGATGAGGTCGATCTCTTTGTGGCCATTGAGCTTGTCGACAACGTAGAGGAACTCCTCGAGATCGAAACCGGCGACATTCACGACGATCCGCGTTCCCAAACCCTGCAGAAATTTAAGTTTCTCTTTCACGTAAGCATCCACACCGACATTGGCCAGCCCAATAGCATTGAGCATGCCGGATGCTGTTTCCGCAGTTCGCGGCGGGCGGTGACCTTTGCGCTCGTGGCGCGTAATCGACTTCGTGACGATACCGCCGAGGCGTGACAAATCGATATACTCGTCGAATTCTTCACCGTAGCCGAAGGTACCGGAGGCGGTCATGATCGGATTGGCGAATTCAACGCCACCAATTTTCACTTTCAGCGACGGCAGACTCATAGCTCCACCTCGGTCGAACGGAAGACCGGCCCTTCGCGGCAGACGCGGAGAAACTTGTCTTCTCCGGCCTGTTTAACTACGCAGCCCAGACAAGTGCCGACACCGCAGGGCATGATTGATTCAAGCGAAAAGTAGCAGGGCACGCCGCATTCGGCGGTAACATTCTGCACGGCGCGCAGCATCGGCTCGGGACCACAGGCATAGACGATCGAGTCCTGGCCGCCCCAACCGCCGCTGAGTCGCTCCTTGAGAAGCGAAGTAACGAAACCGCGGTAGCCGCGCGAGCCGTCATCGGTCGAGATCTCGTACTTGATCGGAAGCGTGTTGATTCGTTCGCCCATGCGAGTATCGTTGGCGTTGGAAAAGCCGCCAAGGTAGAGGATCTCTTCCGCCGGGTGGCCGTTCATCAGGCAAACTTTAGCGAGCAAGTAGACGGGAGGAATTCCCACGCCGCCGCCGACCATAATCAACCGTTGGCGCTTGTCGGGGAGCGGAAAGCCGTTGCCCAATGGTCCGAGCAGGTCGAGGACATGCCCCGCAGGCACGCGCGAGAGAATGGCGGACCCGCGTCCGAAGACCTTGTAGAGAACATCGACGACACCGCGTTGCTCGTCGTAATCGAATATCGAAAACGCCCGCCGCAGGAGCGGATCGGAACCCTCGGAAGTCGGCCTGATGTGCAGGAATTCGCCGGGATGCGGATAATTCTTGAGGCGAAGTTTGATCGATAACAAAAACGCGCCGTCGCCCAACGCCCGGTTGTCCACCACCTCACTCTGATGAAAAATGTCGCGCTTTTCTATCGGTACGCCTCCGGCAGTATGATCTCGTAGTTGTATATAAAGTATCCGGCGCGCAATTTCAACGGGTCTATTTTTATTGTGCTAAAGTACGTGTCGCGCATGGCTTTTTCGACCTGCTGGTCAATGACGTCGATGCGTGAACCTTTGAGGAAGATCACCTCGTTGACTCGTCCCTCGAAGTCCAATTTGATTTTCAACACCACCCGGCCCTCGAATTTCGAAATCGCCGCCTCGACCGGATAGACAAATTCCCCGGTTTGTTCCGGCTTGTCTTCGAGCAGCGGCCAAGTGTCGATTTCTTCTTTCAGACGCTGCTCTTCCCGCTGAGCTGCTGTTAGAGTATCGGCCGGGTTAAAGACAGTAGTATCCTTCGCGATGATGGAATCTTGTGCCGTTGGCTTCGCTTGTTGCTGCTGCTGTTCGGTTGGTGGCTGTTGACGTTGCGGCGCGACGCGCAAAGCCCCCTGGGCCAGTCGGGCGGCTTCATCGCCGATCGGTGTGCCGATGTATTTGGCTGCCAGTGCTTGGAAACGCTTGATCATCGTCGAGTCAATCTCAATCGTGTCGGCCGGATTTGGCGCTTGCGGCCGTGGGGCGGTCGGGGTTGTGGCCTGAATCGGATTGGTCCCCGGCTTAGTCGTGTCAGCCTTCACGCCCGGTCGGCGCTCCTCTTTGGCAGCACGCGCGAGCGAATCTGCTCGCGTGGTCCTTGAGCTATCGAGAAAACTCTCAAGGCGGCTCTGCGCCGGAGTCTTTTGGCCGTTCCGCAAACTGTCGGTTTTCGCCGTTGCTGAATCCGATTTTGGCGGCCGGTCGCGCGTCATATCCCAGGGGCGGATCAAAGAGTCGGCATTAAACATCGTCGCCGAATCGAAGGCCTGGCTCGCAAAGCCATTATTCTTTGACGCTTCTTCCTTGAGTTTAGGATTTTCGATAGCCGCCGGTCGCGTCGAGTCTTGACCGGTCGCTTTGCGAATCGGGGCAAGATCGATTTCCTTCTTCGGTTTCGTTGCCTGCAGGCTATCCGGTGAGTCGGAGCGAACGCTGTCTGTGGGCGGCGGCGCGGTTATCGACGAAGTGGAGTCAAGTAGGAGTGCGGCGGAGTCCTTCACTCCTGAAACCGGCTGCTTGCGACGATGTTGCGGTTCGAATTGCTGCAAATCAATCTTGGCGATCGCAAACTCGGCTCGCGGCACTAACCGCGACTGGGGAAAATCCCTGACGAGCCGATCGAACAATGTCCGGGCCGAATCGAGATTGGCGCTATCAAAAAACTGCTCTTCGGCCAAGGCGTAGAGTTTATCGGGATAGAACTGGTATGGCTCGGCCCCCTCCAAATCGAGCAGATCGAGAGCTCGCCGAAATACGTCCGACTGTGGATACTCCTCGACGATTTTCTGATATAACTGCCGCGCCGCAGCCGAGTCGCCGTAGTGGTCTTCCTTGAGCGAACCAAGCGCCAAAAGCGAACGCGGCGCCAGTTCGGTCTCGGGGTAATCGGCGATGATTTTCAGGTATTGTACCACCGCCGAATCCGGGCGGTCGAGGTCGGAGCGATACATTTCCGCGAGCAGATAACGGTTTTCCGCCGCCGCTTCGGTCGAGACGGAATCGCCGGCCAGCGCAGTCCGATAAGTTTCCAGCTTGCGAATGTCCGATACTTTTTCGAGAGCCTTGGCGCGCCAGTCACCGCCGCGCTGCTCGCGTGACGCCAATTCGAACATCTCTTTCGCCACGACGAAATCTTCCCACTGGTTCTGCGCGATCTCGCCCAATCGATAGTAAGCCTCCGCGGACTCGATGCGATTTTTGAAGTTCGTGGCGATCTCATCGTAAAGCAGAATCGCCTCGCGCTCTTCGCCCTTGAGATCAAGGCCCTCGGCGACCCGCAGCAGAATTTCTCCCAATTTCACCGAATCCTTCTGCTCCTTGCGCAATTTGTCGAAGAGTAACAAGCCTTGTTCGATCGAATCGACTGCGTACAACGCCCGGCCGGTTTGGTAGCGAGCATCGAGCTGAAGCTTCGGGTCTTCGTGCAGCTTGGTCGCTTGCTGGAATGAGATAATCGCGTCAGCGGGAGTCTGCTTATGGTATTGCAGGAGTCCGATCTTCATCCAAACATCGGCGGCGCGTGGGTCGGAGCGGTTCTGCTCCACGAACTTCTGGTAATAGCTTAGCGCCGACGTCGTGTCCTTTTCCTTCGTGGAAATCTCGGCCATCAAGTACGTAGCTTCCGCGCGCCATTCGCTCTTTTTGGAATTCTCGATGTAGTCGCGGAAAACTTCCTTGGCCAGGAGATAGTTGTCGAGCTGGTAGCGCGATTTGCCCAGCATCAAGCGCGATTCGTCCGCATACTTCGAGTCGGGAAAAGAAGAGAGCAACTCGCGAAACTTGCGCTCCGCTTTGCTGTAGTCCCCGAGGTAATAGAACGACTTGCCGATCACGAAGAGCGCGTCGTCGATCCAGCTTGAATTGGGATGCTCGGAAAGCACCTTCGATGCTTTCTTCAGCGCCGTCTGGTATTGCGAGATCTCTTGACCGCTGGCTTTGTCGCGCGCCGCTTTCCTTCTGGAGGACTCGGCGGAATTGAAGTTTTTGCGGGCAGCATAGAAGGTATTGAAGTAGACGCAGCCGCTCGACGACAGGAGCAAGGCCACGATCAGCGTTATGCGCATCAGCATCGACCGGCCTGAATTGTTGCCTTTAGCTCGAAACCTATCGTGAAAAGACATATTAAGCTTCCACCACACAATTCGCCGCGCGCCAGATTTCTGGCAGGACTTCTCCCGCTGGCCCGCGCAGCACTTCGTCGGCATGGGCCGAGATGCGCGTTTCATCGGGGTTGATTTCAACCAGGTAGGCGCCGCAGCGTTTCGCCACAATGGGCAAATCCGCGGCCGGGAACACCTCGGCTGATGTGCCGATGCTCAGAAACAACTCGGCGTCCGCCGCGCGGCTATTTGCCGCTTCAAGCGAAAGCTGCGGCAAAAGTTCGCCAAACCAAACGACATCCGGCCGGATCGAGCCACCGCAATGGCACCGGGGCAGATTGCTCGGGTCGATTGTCGCGGCCGTCATGGCTTTGCCGCAACGTTGACACTTGTTTCTGTGGATATTGCCGTGCAATTCGACCACATTTCGCGATCCCGCCCGTTGGTGAAGGTTATCGACATTCTGCGTGATCAGCGTGAATTCCGTCAGATGTCGCTCCAGCTCCACCAGTATCCGGTGTCCCGGATTCGGTTGGACTTTGCCGATCAACTCACGGCGCCAGAGATACCACTCCCAGACGAGCTTGGGGTTGCCCAAGAATCCTTCGACTGAAGCCAATTCCATCGGATTAAACTGGTCCCACAGACTGTTCGAACCGCCGCGAAACGTCGGCACTCCCGATTCTGCCGAGATGCCCGCCCCGGTCAAGACGACGGTGCGGACATTGGCACGGAGCAATCGCAACAAGTTCTCGGAAGGCTGCATCGCGGCAATATATCCAATGGCGAATGTGAGTCAATACACCGTCAGCGATTGCGGTTGTCGCAAACTTCATCCCGCACTATATATACAATTCAAATGCGCTGTTTCTTCCTAATCTCGATCGCGATCATTGCGCTCGGCGCGCCGGCTCGCGGGCAGAGCGACAGCACTGCCGCGCCGCCAACGACGACCGTGATGCAGCCGCTCAAGCCGAAGCGCCCGCCGATGGGCGCACTGCTGCGCTCGATGGCGGTTCCCGGTTGGGGGCAATTTTACAACCGGAAGTACATCAAGGGCGCCGTGGTCTGCGGCGTTGAGACGTTTTTCATCGTGCGCGCGATTCACTGGTGGCGCAAGACGGAAGACCAGTACGACAAAGTATTGACCGTTCCCGAAGCCGAACAAGCGCGGGAGTTTAGTCGTTATCTTGATTTCCGCTCGACGCGCAACGACTATCTATGGACGACAGGAATCAGCGTGTTTCTTTCGATGTTCGATGCCTACGTTGATGCGCATCTGGCGGGTCTGGACGTTGATCTGACGCCGGACTTTCAGCCCCAAACCGGCGCGTCGCTCCATCTCCGACTGCGATTCTAAGGCAAACGTCGGGTGCCCCGAACGGCCCGCGACAACGGCCTTGGGAGAGACCCGACGTTATTCAGATGGATGCGCGGCGATTGGGTTTACTGCGCGCCCTTGAACAGACCGATGACGTTACCGTCGAGGTCGGCAAACATCGCCATCGAACCATAACCGGGAATCGGCATCGGCGGCACAACGGTTTTGCCGCCAAGTTTCTCCGCTTTGGTCAGGTAAGCCTGCAAGTCGTCAACCATCACGTAGAACGTGACGGACGGGCTTTGGCCCGCCTGCACCGGACCGATGCCGCCGCCGATGGACTTGTCGTTGGCCGGATGAACCAGCGTGTAGTCCATCCCCGGCGGGGCGTCCATTTTCCAGCCAAACAAATCGCCATAGAACTTGCCGGCTTGCTCGCGATTTTTCGCGGAAATCTCAAAGTGTACGACTGGTTGTGACATGTTGATGTCTCCTTTCTATCACTATCTTTCTTCTGTTCGGCTTACGCCCGTGCCGGCTGCGGCTGGCGACCAAAGCGGGTGGTCAGGAATCCGAGAATCAAGCCGACAAGCGTTCCGGGGATGAGGATTTCGATCCAGTAGTGCTTGCCGCTTTCGTCGGGCATGGCGGCAATGATGAACGCCAGCACAAAGCCGACGATGGCGCCGACGATTAACATCGTGCTCAGGCTGCGCACTTTGCGGGCGACCAGGCCAATGATAATTCCGGCGATCAGACCCTTAAGCGACGAAAACACGACGATCATCCCGATCTGCGCCTTGACTTCCGGGCCACCGGAAAACAACGCCGTCAAGCCGTCGATCGCGCCCAGCACTATGCCGAGAATCACTCCAATTATGGGTTTGGACATTTCATGCTCCTTACTCCAAGACGATTAGGTTCATTTGACTATTACGTACTGCGAAAGAAATCTTTAGCGCCCAAATAGCGAGTAGATGAAAAACCGCACGACGGTGTAACCCACAAGGATCATTAAGATAACCCGATTGCGCGATACCCAGCGGCCGAACCGCTCCAAGAGCGATTCGCGATACGCCGAGACCGGTAGACCATCAAGCCAGGCTGCGACATCTCGCGCCAGCTCATCGACCGAAGCGTAGCGATTCTGCGGCAAGTGCGCCATAGCCTTGCGGCAGATGGCGTCGAGCGGCCTCCCGATCGTCGAGTCAATTTCCCGCGGCGGAGTGATGACATCCAATAGCGAATCGAGCAGAAGAAAGCGCAGCACGGCACCCAGCGAATAGATATCCGAGCGCTGGTCGACATCATCAGTCCTCCCCTCGGCTTGTTCGGGCGGCATATAGGCTGGCGTTCCCATTACCGTGCCCGGCGCCGTGATATGAGCGTCGACCGCGGCGTCCCTGCTGGAGGTGACCTGCCCGGACTCAGCCGGTTCGCTTAAGTGTCGCGCGATGCCCCAATCCATAACCAGCACCTCGCCGAACGCGCCGACCATGATATTGGCGGGTTTGAGGTCGCGATGGAGGATCCGCTTACTATGCGCAAAAGAGATCGCCTCGCAGATTCGCAGGAACACACGCAGGCGCGCCGAGCGACTTGATTCCGAAGCAACGAACTTCTCCAGCGTCGAGCCTTCGACATACTTCATCGAGTAGAAAACGCGGCCGTCGGCCAAGGTGCCGACGTCGTGTATCGGCACAATCGAAGGGTGCTCGAGCTGGGCGACGATATTCGCCTCGCGGATCATGCGCTGCGACTGCGACTGCGCTTCCGACCCCAGTGTAGCGACCTTGATGGCTACCGGCCGGCTGAGTTGCTTGTCAGTTGCCAGATAGATCGAGGCCATTCCGCCGATTCCGACGCGACGAATGAGTTCGTAGCGCGTGCCGGTTAAATCGGGAACACCAAGGGAATCCTGCAAGTGGCGCAGATGATCGTCGGAAAGGTGCGTCATGACGGGTCGATACCGAGAACCGCGCGGACTTCGGCGCGGTATTCCTCTTCATTGGCCGTCAATTCGCGAATCCGTCTGAGAACGATGGCGCGAAATTCACGACGCATGGCCGCGAGATAGTTGGTGACGGTCTCGATTTTGATATCGTGCTTTGCCGCCAGCGACTGGTAGGAGACTTTCTCGTCGCTATCGAGAGATTGCAGATCGTAGGCTTCAAAGATCGCGAACTGAACGGACTTGTCTTTAGCTTCACAGTCGCGGCGAAGTTCATCCACGCACTGCGTGAACAAACCGCGTACCCATTCGCGCTCAAACAATTCCTCGGGCGACACCGTCTTCTGCAGCGCCAAGTTCTTGATTTCATGCTCAACGAAATTGAAATCAAGCGACAGATGTTCGCTGTTGCCGCCGCGCTTCTGGCGCGAAGCCGCTTGATCGTGCTTGCCGACAAAACGGTCGAGGCAGACCCGAAGAAATGTGCGGAAGCGCGCTTTGGCGGGGTCGAAGTCGGCAAGAAAGTCTTTCTCGAGCGCCGCAAGAAAAAAACCCTGGGTCAGATCTTCAGCGCTGGCGGCATCCCGTCGCCAGTGCAGGCGAAGATATTTGTAAACCGGCGCCCAGTAGGCTGAGATGATTTGCTCAAGCGCGACGCGGCGCTCCTGTGCTCTGCCTTCTTTGAGGGCGACAATCGCTGAATGCCGGGTTACCGGAAAACCACCGACCATTCGGCCCGGATCTTTCTCTGCCGTCATGCTCCACGCTACTCGATGTGTTGTTGCGTACTACGAATGGATGTCGTTAATGGTTGCGACGCAACCGTTACATATAATGAAGGAGCCAGAATGTCAATCGTTCCTCGAATCTTGGCCTTTGCCGGAAGCCTGCGCGCCGGATCCTATAACAAGAAGCTGCTCACCATTGCCATCACCGGTGCCCGCGATGCTGGGGCAGACGTCACCCAGATCGACCTGCGCGACTTCCCGCTGCCGCTCTATGACGGCGATTTGGAATCGGCTTCGGGATTGCCGGAAAACGCCCAGAAGCTTCAGGCACTGTTTCTGTCGAACCACGGATTGCTGATGGCGGTGCCGGAGTATAACACGTCATTTCCCGCGGTGTGGAAAAATACAATCGACTGGGTGTCGCGCCCGATACCGGACCATCCGCCGCTGGCGGCGTTTCGGGGCAAGGTCGCGGCGATCATGAGCGCTTCGCCGGGGCGTTTCGGCGGTGTACGTTCGCTGCAACATGTTCGACAGGTGCTGGCCAATACAGAAGTCCTGGTGATTCCGGAAAGCGTCTCGTTGTCGCTGGCGGGAAAAGCCTTCGCAGAAGATGGCTCTTTGCTTGACGCCAAGTTCGCTGATTCGGTCCGCAAGCTGGGCGCAAAGCTGGTGGACACTTTGAAGCGACTTACCGGCTGATTGTCAGGACGATCAGAACCTACGGATGCTGCCGCACAACCATTAGTCGCAGTTCCGTCATGTCCTCGATCGCCCAGCGGATGCCTTCGCGGCCGAATCCGCTGTCCTTGACGCCGCCATAAGGCATGTGATCGACCCGCCACGACGGCACATCGCCGATCACTACGCCACCCACCTCAAGCTTGTCCCAGGCCCGATGCGCTTTGTGAATGTCTCGCGTGAAGACCCCCGCCTGCAATCCGTACCTGCTGTCGTTGACTTCATCAAGCGCCGCGTCGAAGTCACTGAAGCGTGACAACACCGCCACCGGGCCGAATGCCTCGTGCGCACAGATCGGCAGATGCTTGGGGACGTCTTCCAGAAGGGTAGCTTCGAGAATCGCTTTATTGCGTTGACCTCCGCAAAGCAAGTTCGCGCCGGCGGCGAGCGCCTCATTGATCCAGCTTTCAACGCGGATTGCATCCTCCTCGGTAATCAACGGGCCGATGAACGTTGATTCGTCTTTCGGGTCGCCCGATTTCAATCCAGAGGTTGCAGCAACCAGTTTTTGCTTGAACACTTCATAGATTGACTCGTGAACGATAATACGCTGGACGCTGATGCAACTTTGTCCCGATTGATAGAACGCGCCAAACACGATGCGTTGCACGGCGTCGTCGAGATTCGTGTCGGCGTCGACGATGCAGGCCGCATTGCCGCCGAGTTCAAGCACCACGCGTTTCTTGCCAGCACGGGCTTTGAGACCCCAGCCGGCTGCCGGGGATCCGGTGAAACTGAGTAGCTTGATACGCTCGTCGGTGCACAGGCCAGCGGCGTCTTCGCGGCGGCAGGGAAGAATCGAAAACGCGCCCAAAGGCAATTCCGTCTCCGCCAGAATTTCGCCAATGATCAACGCTCCGATCGGCGTGTAGCTCGCGGGCTTGAGTATAAACGGGCAACCGGCGGCGATTGCGGGCGCGATCTTGTGCGCCACCAGATTGAGCGGAAAATTGAAGGGTGAAATTAACGCCACTGCGCCGATCGGCACGCGTTTCCACATGCCGGTGTAGCCTTTGGCGCGCGCAGAAATGTCGAGCGGCAACACTTCGCCGTAGATACGCACCACTTCCTCGGCGGCGACGCGAAAGGTATCGACCAAGCGGGTGACTTCGCCGCGCGCGTCGTGGATCGGCTTGCCGGCTTCGATGCAAAGCGTCATCGCCAGTTCGTCGAAGCGCTCTTGGAAGCGGCGGATGCAGTGGTTGAGGATATCTTGCCGCTGATACGCCGCCAATTCGCGCATCGGCTGCTCGGCAGCGTGGGCAGCGACGATGGCAAATTCGATTAGTTCTGGTGTCGCCAGCGCGACGCGCGTGACTTGCCTTCCCGAGAACTTGTCGAAAACGGGGAGTTCTTGGCTGGACTCGGCAGGGCGGTTGGCCAGAAAGAGCTGATACGTAGGCTTAAGCATGATCCCTCACATTTCTCCGGCAAGATAACCAAGAGAATTCAATCCGTCAGCATGTCAAAGGAACATTTTAGAGTGGCTAAAAATCGACCATACGGTTAACTTAGGATAACTGAACTACGTTCGGATTTGGGTCCGAACAAGCGTCGAAATCCTCACGGAGACGCTGAAAAACACACACATCATTGAATTCAAATCGCGGGAGGCGATATGGCTCGAACTACGTCTCATTGTTTGACTGTCGATGTCGAGAGCTTTATCGAAGGTATGGAAGAGAGTTTTGCCATCCCAAATTCCTACTACGACAGCAAGGCCGAGCTCGATGAAGTCGAGCGCAACGTCGCGGCGATTCTCGATGGATTCGCGGAGTGCGGCTGGAAAGCCACATTCTTTGTGCTCGGACATTTGGCCGAGAAACTACCGCGAATGATCTCGCGAATCGTCGCTGCGGGTCACGAGCTTGGGTCTCACGGGCACCGTCATCGTCGCTTGTTCAACCTGTCACGCGCCGAGCTTCACAGTTCGATCCGTCGCGCCAAGCGTAGTCTTGAAGACGTTTCGAGTTGTCCGGTGTTTGGGTTTCGGGCGCCGGATTTTTCAATCCGCGCCGACAATCGCTGGGCGCTGGACATCCTTCTCGAAGAGGGATTCCGTTATGATGCTTCTTTGACGCCGACCAACATTCACGATGTTTACGGGCTGAAAGATGTGCTGCCGACGGCGCATCGGCTCGACAACGGCCTGTGGGAGTATCCGCAGGCGACGTTCCGCGTCGGGGCGCGAATTGTGCCGTTTGCCGGTGGCGGATATTTTCGACTCTTTCCCATCGCCGTCACGCGCCGGCTGCTGTCGGCGTCGGCAACGCCGGTAATGATGTATCTGCACCCGTATGAGTTGGGTCCGCAGGCGCCGACGATTCGACCATTATCGCTGGCGCGACGATTTCGACATTATTATCATGTCCAGAACGGCCTCAAGCGACTCAAACGCGTGCTCGATGGTTGGAATGTTGACACGGCGGCCGGTACGCTACAGGCACAGGGCATGATGACTGATTGAGAACAAGACTCCGAGATCAGATAGACTCCTCGACCCACCGCGGCAATCCCGATTATGCCGCATAGCGATTCCGTGATCTGGCCCGGCATTTCCGTCGTCCTGGCCGTACGCAATGAGGCTGAACATCTCGACGATTGCCTCACAGCCATTTCCGAACTCGACTACCCGAGCGACAGGCTGGAAATTCTCTTGATCGACGGAGAGTCTGTAGACGCCACTCCCTCTGTCTTGCGAGCGTGGGCCGAACGCGACTCGCGGTTTCGGATCCTGCAGAATCAGAAACGCAACGTTGCCGCCGGCGTGAACATCGGCATTCGCGAATCCAGGTTCGACTTGCTACTCTGGACCTCCGGCCATGTGCTGCTTCAACCGGATCATCTCAAAACCTCAGTGAGCGTGATGAACGTGACCGGAGCGGCTGCCGTGGGCGGCGTCTTGAATACGCAGGGCACAACGGAAATCGGCAAAGTCAATGCCGCTGTGCTGTCACATCCATTTGGCGTTGGTGGCGGCGAGCATCGCGTCGGTGCACGCTCGGGCTGGGTACCGCTGGTGACAATGGCGCTCTATCGAAAGGCGGCATTAGTGGCGGTCGGTGGATTTGATGAGCAGTTGCCGCGCAATCAAGATAACGACTTGCACCACCGGTTAGAGCAAGCCGGTCACCGCTCCTATCTCGATGTAAATATCAACCCGACCTATCTCTGCCGCAATACGCTCGGCGGGCTGCTCAAGCAGGCGTGGCGCAACGGTTTCTGGAGCGTCGTCATGACCCGCTCCGGCTATGGCGGATTTCGGCTGCATCACTACGTGCCAATGATCTTTGTCGGCGGACAGGTTGCTCTGGTGGCGGCAGGGCTGTTTTATCGACCACTCTGGTGGCTACTGGCAGCGCTGATGGCTCTCTATATGTTGCTCGCTATCGTTTCGGCGGTGACAATTTCAATCCGGCGCAAGTTCAGTTGGCAACTTCCGTTGATTCCGTTTTGGTTTGCCGCATTGCATTACACCTATGGAATCGCGTCCTGGGTGGGTTCGTTTTCGCCAAAACTCAGACGGAAATAATCGACCGGCTGGAAAGATTGTCGCTGCCAAGAGACCAGTGCTCCATTAGATTCACGGCCTGAGTATCAGATACTGTATGAAGATCGATCAAGACAGTCCATTATCAACGCATCGAGCGCCGCTGGAACGCGTGCTCAGCCTTTTTGCCGATGTGCGCGGCGGGGAGGCCGGAAATACGCTGCTGCTTACCCTGAGCATTTTCCTGATCCTGACGTCCTATTACATCGGCAAAGTGGTGCGCGAACCGCTGATCTTGGCCGGTGGCGGCGCCGAACTTAAGGCCTACTCGTCGGCCCTGCAAGCCATCACCCTTGTGCCGTTGATGAGTTTGTACGCCTGGATGGTTGCGAAGTTCAATCGCCGCAAACTGCTGATGTCGGTAACAATCTTCTTCGCGGCGTGTTTTGTCGCATTCTACTTTCTCGGACTGGCCGAAACTCCGTATATCGGCGTCGCCTACTTTGTCTGGGTCGGCATCTTCAGTTTAACGGTGATCGCCCAATTCTGGTCGTTCGCCAACGACATTCACACGCCCGACGAAGGCAAGCGCTTGTTTGCCATCATCGCTTTTGGCGGTTCGAGCGGCGCGGTGGCCGGCGCCTGGATCGCATCGCGGTTGATCGAGATCATCGGCGTCTATCAACTGCTATTGGTTTCGGCGGCGCTGTTAGCCGTCAGTCTGGTGCTGGTGAATGTGGTCGAGGCGCGCAAACAGCAGCGAAGACGCGAACTAAACGAACGCGCGGCGACAGCCGAAGCGCCGGTTAACCGGGGCGACGCTTTCAAAGTCGTCTTCAGCAATCGTTATCTCCTGTTAATCGCGCTGCTGATTTTAGTTCTCAATTTCGTCAACACCACCGGCGAATATCTTCTCAGCAGTTTTGTCAAATCGACGGCCGAGGCAACGGTCGGAATATCCGGCGACGCCGTCGCCACGAAGGATGCGGTCGGCAAGTTTATCGGCAAGTTCTATGCCGATTTCTTTTTCTGGGTGAACCTCCTCGGTCTGATCATTCAGTTATTCTTGGTCTCGCGGATCATCAAATATTTGGGCGTCCTGGTGGCGCTGCTCGTGCTGCCGGTGATTGCTTTCGGCGGCTACGCGATCTTCGCCGCCGCACCGGCGCTGATGCTTATCCGCTGGGCTAAGACGGCGGAAAACGCCACCGACTACTCAATTAACAACACGGTGCGGCAGGTGTTATTCCTGCCGACGACCCGCGAACAGAAGTACAAGGCGAAAGTCGCAATCGATTCGTTTTTTGTGCGCGCCGGTGATGTGCTGTCGGCGGGACTGGTCTACGCGGGGGTAAATTGGCTGGCGTTTCAACTCAGGCACTTCGCGTGGGTCAATCTTACGCTGGTTGTCGTGTGGATCGTGCTGGCGATTCTGATTGGGCGGGAGAACAAGAAGCTGATGGCGGCGTCCGGAGCACAAGGCTCCTGACCTACACTCTCTTCATCCCAGCTTCTTGATCGCCTCATCGTACGGCGTAAATCCCGGTGGCCGACGATCAAACATCGTATCCGGCTTGTGGAATTCCGGGCTATCTTTGATCACTCGCAGAAGTTTTTCGCGCTCACTGGGCTTGGCCAAGTGCGCGATTCCCACCGCGCGTTCGCCAAGGCTCAGGCAGCGCGGATCGAGCGCACCAAACTCGGTTACCAGAATAACCTTGTCCACCGGTGTCGCCGTCGTGGTGATACCCGCCGGACAACGGTCGACGACTTTTGAGATGCCGTCGGAGGTCTGCGACTTGAGCGCAATGATTGCGACGCCGCCATCCGAGTACTGCACGCCGCGAATAAAATCACTCTGGCCGCCGACCCCGGAGTAAATCTTGCGCGCCTCGAGCGAGTCGGCCCAGATATTGCCGTGCAGGTCGACGCCAATCGCCGAATTGATCGATACCATCTTCGGCTGCTCAGCGATCTTGAACACGCTGTTGGTGTAGTTGCAGGGCCGGCTCTGCACCGCGCTGTTGAGATGCAGCCACTCGTAGCCTTCGCGATTCTCGGACAGAAAGATCGCCGCCACCGAGAAATTGAGGTGCTTCTTCCACCGATTGGTGACCACGCCTTTCTTGATCAATTTGGCCATTGCGTCAGCGAACAACTCCGTGTGAATCGCCAAGTCCTTCACACCCTTCTGCAGGATTGCTTCTGTCACCGCCTCGGGGACTTCGCCAATACCGTATTGCAGCGTCGAGCCCGGCTCAGAACCTGAACCGTCGTCGATGAAGAGCGCAGCTATTATCTCGCCGATGCGGGTCGCGACCGCGTCCGGCTCCGGGATCGGTGTCGACGGCAGCGGATAGTCAACATCCACAAGGTAATCAATCGAGCCCTCGGGAATCGTCGTCCCCAGCACAAACGGCATCTGTTCATTGCGCTCGGCGATGACGATCCCGCCATGGCGCCGGCAGGTAATAACCGCGGAGAGGACACCTTCGACCGTCGTGCCAAGACTGTAATTCCCCCCGCGATCCGGACCCGCGACTTGCAGTAACACGATGTTGGGATGAATCGCGCTTTCAATGTACTTGGGGATCTCCGACAAGTGCAGCGGGTGATAGTAGGCCCAGCCGCGATTGACCGCTTCGCGCGTGATGTGGCTGTTGAATATGATGCGATGCGTAATCCGCCGGCATGCCGCTTCGGAAAACAGCGGCAGAATTCGATCGCCGAGAAAAAGCACGCCATAGAGATCGATGTCTTTGATTCCGGTTTCGATCGCCAGTTGTTCGAACAGTACTTGCGGCGTGGCCGCGTTGCCGGAAGCGTACAATACGCTCCCCGGTTGAATCAGTAGGGGATTGATGACGTCCGCTGCAGAAGCTACCTTAATCATGACCGCAGTATAGGCAATTCGCGGCTGCGAATCCAATCGTTTAGGTAAGTATCGACATTAAGTCCGGGACGCTGCAGGGTTCGTCGGCGCATCGGTGGAAGAAATCCGGGTCACCGACCCGGAATAGCCATCATCAGGCGTGCGGATCGTCGCGTTTGCTGAAATAAAAGATATCCTGATGGAAGTGATATCCCAGCGACTTAAACAGCGTTTGCGATGGCTCATTCTCGCGATCGATGAGAGCGAAGATCACATTGGCGCCATCCTTGCGCAACTCCTGCTCGCAAAGGTCGACCAGGCGCCGCGCAATACCTTGCCGTTGCTGCGCGACCGAAACAGCCAGCCGATTCACGCAACCCCGGCGCCCGTCGTAGCTGCCGACAGCGGTGCCGATCAACTCGGACTCGAGAAACGCGCCGATGAAGTAATGCGGAGTTGCCGCCATTTGAGCGGTGATATTCTCACGGCTGTCGCGCCCCTGCGTTCGACACGGGAGACCGACCGACTGCCACAATCGCACGATGGCGTCGTAGTCGCGCGGTTGGAGTTGGCGATACTCGATTTTCATGTGCGCTCCGGCGGTTTGAACTGCTTCATCTCCATTATGATCGTTTGCGACGGGCGCTGCTTGGCCAGTTCGATCAGGCGGTGATAATCCTCGAAGTTGTTTTTCGCCGCTGCTTGAAGGAGACGGTTGAAGTCCCCGGACTCGATCGCCGCGTAGATCGACTCGAGCCGTTGCCGAAACATGTCGTCAAACAAGACAGGCATAGCCATCAGCGAGCCGTAGGCCGCTGTCTTCGATACCTTTTCGATCATTCCCATCGGACCATAGTCCTCGATTTGTGCAGCAAGCAGGCGCAGCTGGCGAATTGTCTCAAGATAGGCATTAACCGGACTGATTCCCTTGCCAGTGAGGGTTCGAAAGACAGCGTCGGTCAAACCCGCCAGACCGCCAACGAGCAAAGTTTGCTCTCCGAACAAATCGCCGATCGTCTCATCGCGAAATGTCGTCTCGAAGATTCCCGCCCAGCCCGCGCCGATGGCGTCGGCCAACGCCAAACCGGTCTGGCGCGCCGTCCCCGTTACATCTCTGCCAACCGCCAGAAAGCACGAAAGACCTTCACGGCTAATATAGCGCGCGCGCAGGTCGGCGCCGGGACCGTGCGGGGCGACGAGAATGATGTCGTGATCATTGCGGTAGGCGATATTCCCGAAGTGAAAATTGAGGCCGTGCAGGTGCACCAAACACTGCGGCGGAGCCGAGCTTGAGCCGATGTATTCGCCGTAGCAATTCGGCTGCTCGTGATCCGGCAAAGCCAGTATGACGATCTGACAGGTCGATATTTCGTCGGGCGGCAGCAACCGGAGTTGATCGGCGCGAACCGACAGCGCCGAAGTCGAGTTCGCCCGCAACACAACTACAACATCGCAATCGGAATCGCGCAGATTAAGCGCGAGCGCGCGTCCCTGCGATCCGAATCCGACCACGCCGATTTGTTTACCGACCAGGACCGAGCGGTCGCAGTCGGCGGAGAAGCAGACATTGGCTTTCGTCACTAAAGCGTCAGATCTTTTAGTGTAAATATCGGCTCAAAACGGTAATTCTTTGCGGCAAAGGCCTCGCGGCCACCCTGTAGCCGGTCGACAAGCACGATGACCTTCACGGCCGTACACCCGGCTTCCTCAAGCGCCTCGATGGCCTTAAACGAGGATGATCCGGTGGTCACAACGTCTTCGACTACGACAACGCGCATCCCTTTACGCAAGGGTCCTTCTATGCGCTTTTCGCGCCCGTGACTTGACCGTTCCTTGCGAATAATCAGGCCCGCCAGCGGCGAGTCGCTTTCGTAAGAAAGCGCGCACACGCCGGCGATGATCGGATCGGCTCCGAGGGTCAGACCGGCGATCGCGTCGACCTCGTCGTCACGAGTCATCTCGATGATCACGCGCGACAAGTAATTGAGACCTTCCGGCATCAGCGACAGCAGCTTGCCGTCGATGTAGTAGGTTGATTTCTGTCCCGAAGACAGCACGAAATCGCCGTGTACGACGGCATGTTTATTTACCAGTTCCAGAAGTTTGGCCTTGAGCGAGGTGAGATATTCCGACACAACTACTCCTTACCCGAGACGGCAAGATATCGAAATCGGCAGATGTATGTCAAGCGGCGCTATTCGTAGCGCAGTGAATCGATCGGATTGAGATTCGAGGCCTTAATCGCCGGAAACAGGCCGAAGACGATGCCGACCAAAAACGCAAAGACGAAAGAAAGCAGGATTGAATTAGGAGCAATAGCGGAATTCCAGTTGGAAACATTGGCCAGAACCACGGATGCGCCGACGCCGAGCAGGATGCCGATGATCCCGCCGATTAGCGCAATCACCACGGCCTCGATCAGAAACTGATAGCGGATGTCGCGCTTGCGGGCGCCGATGGCGATGCGGATGCCGATTTCGCGAGTCCGCTCGGTTACCGAAACCAGCATAATGTTCATGATCCCGATACCGCCGACCAACAGCGAAACGGCGGCTATCGACGCCAGAAGCGAGGTCAGGGTCTTGGAGGCTTCGCCAAATGTGCTGAGCATGTCCAGTTGGCTGCGGATCGTGAAATTGTTTTCTTCCGTTTGGCTAAGCTTGAGATGTTTGCGCAGGACGCGTTCGACCTCGAGCGACACGGGATCCATCATCGCTACATCCGCAACTTTGATCGAAATCTGGCTCAAGCGTTTGGTGCCGAACAGCCGCTTGTGCGCCGTGAGCAGCGGAACCAAAACGGTGTTGTCGGGATCGCCCCAGCCTTCACCTTTCGGCTTGAGCAAGCCGACAATCGTGAAATTGACGCCCTTGATCTTGATTTGCTCGCCGACAACGGCGACGTTTTCTCCGAACAGCTCGGCGCGGACCTTGTCGCCAATGACACAGACGCGGCTGCGACGCGCGTTGTCGTTGTTCGTGAAATAGGCGCCCTCCGCCACCGGCGAATTGCGCACCCACTCATAAGCCGGTTCCGTGCCCAAAATCTGCGAGAAGGTTACCTGATTGCCGAACTTCACTTGCGTATATTGGAAGAACTCCGGCACGACCGCCTGCGCGTTTTTCACCTCCTCGCGAATCGCTTCGAGATGATCCTGATTAAGCTCAACCGTTGCGCCCGCCGCGCGATTCTGCATGCCGCCAAAACTCCCCGGCCGAACGGTAAGGATGTTCGTGCCCAACTGCTGAATCTGCGCCTCGACCGCTTGTTTGGCGCCTTCCCCAATCGAGATCATGGTGATCACGGCGCCGACGCCGATTATGATCCCCAGCATCGTCAAAACCAAACGCACGCGGTTGGCGAGCAGCGCCGAAAGCGCGACGGCAAATGATTCCGAAAAGTTCATTCTTCGCCAACTTCCAATTTGCTATCTCTTTTAACCGACGCCCTCGGCGGTAGTTCTCAAAAAGATCGGCCCTCGATGCTTGGACAGTTGTTGCCGGGCACGACTTGCGCCGTAATATATGCGGAAAGGAAGGTTATGCCGAGCCGTAAAAAAATGACCGACGAGGAAATTCAGGCGGCGCTACGCACAGCTCCCGGCTGGGGATTGATTGACGGGCGGCTGCGCTCGCAATTCGAGACTCTCAATTTCGCCAATGGCGTGGCGTTCATCAATCAAATAGGCAAAATCGCGGACGAGATGAATCATCATCCTGACATCTTGCTCACCTATCCGCGCGTAATAATCGACATTTACACGCACGACATTGGTGGCATCACAGAATTCGACATCGAATTGGCGCGCCGGATTTCTGCTCTGGCCGAGTAGCGTCGAATAGGTATCGCGCCCAGCGCTGGCGAAGCGACAGATTAAAGGATTACTTCGACCTGGAATGATCAGAACCGGGCGGCGGCCGGTAATCGAGCAAGTCTCGCGCCGAGTGTCGTGCCAGATCGTATGCCCACTTTGTTATCACCAACGAACAGATAATCCCGCTCAAGCTATCAAGCGAATAGATGTTCCAGACCATTCCACCGATGAGCGCGAAGATTGCCGTTAGACTGGTCAGGCCGTCGGCAATGACGTGCAAGTATGCGGCGCGAATATTGTGGTCGCCGTGTCCCTCCTTGTGATGCAGCACGATCGCGCTTACGGCGTTCACGATTAGCCCGATTACGGCTACGACAATCGCTTCGCCGAACTTGATCGGCTGCGGCTCGAGGAATCGCTGCACCGACTCCACCGCCATCCAGATCGCAATGACCTGCAGGAAAAGCGCGCTGGTGTACCCGGAAAGCGCCAGTACTTTGTCGGTGCCCTGAGTGAATTTTGGATTGTCGCGGTGCCGGCGCGCAAACCAATACGCGAACCAAGTCAGCCCAATCGCCAAAACATGGGATGACATGTGCCAGCCGTCTGCCAGCAGCGCCATCGAATTGGTGTAGTAGCCGAAGGAAATCTCGACCACCATCGTCGCCGCCGTGAGATAGACCACCCATTTGGTGCGCTGTTCGTGATCGTGGCGGTGGTGGTGACCATGTCCGGGCGCATGAGAATGCGGATGTTCATGGCTCTGCGGATGATGATCAAGCGACATGACAATCCAGAGTAACAATTCTGGCCGCGCAAATCAAGTGGCCGCTCCGGTATGTTCATTTCTTGAACATGGGCTCCAATAGACCGCCGGGCTTGTCGAAATTAGGGATAAGAAACGGAGTAAGCTCTGCGTCCACTCAGATGATCAACATGACTCCTGCGCTTTTCACTACCGTGGCCATGCTACTCGGAATTTGCCTCTGGTCACCGCTGCTTGCCGCCGAGAAGGAAGATTCTCTCGCCGCATTGGTTACTCGATACCTCAAGCATGATGATCTGTTCGACAGATCGAGTTCGGCGGAAATGTATCTTCCGGTTGATCTGGCGACAGCCAAAAAAGTGGCCCTCGATGCCATGATTCACGTCGAGACTTTTGATATCGACGCCTTTGAAGTCCTGCAGCCGTATTTTCCCAAGTCACACAATATGAACGAATTGCGTCGCGTTGATTCGACTTTGTTCTTCGACTCCATCACCAAATTTGTGGTGGAATCTTATGCGCACTTTACCCGCGAACGCACTCGTACCAAGCGGCGATTCCTCGGCTTGGTCGATGACAGCCCGAACTCGAAGTATCTTTTCTACCGCACGACCACCGGCGATGACAGCCGCGTCTGGGTCGATGTGCTTGAATATCGCAACGGACGCTGGTATGTGTCGCTTCAGGGGCAGTGGGTATACCTCCGCGAGTCGGTGATGTCTGCGCTGGTGTTTTCGCGATTGAAGGAAAAGAGGTAGACTCGACTCATGCGACTCGCCTTTCGCTTTCTCGTTCCGAGTGCAGCATTCAAATCGGCGGCCGCCATCGGCTTGATCTGGCTCGCGTCATTCGCACCGACGACGGCAATCCACGCCGAGGAACCAGCGCCGGCGGACACCATCTATCACAACATCTACAGTTTTTATGAGTCGGCAGCGCGGGCCGACTGGCGGGCCTGCGCTTTGCTCACCCATCCCGACGAATTGCTTCGCTTCAAGCGCGTCATGATTGCCTTTCTCGATTGGACGCTCCCAACCGACGGAATTCAAGACTGTTTCGCCCGCCAGTTCTTTCTCCTGCCCAGTTTCACGGCGGTGCGCCTCGTCGAACCGTTCATGTTCTATGTGCGGATGATGGCGGCTACGTCATCACTGCGGCCGGAATGGTTTGCCTCGATCCGCACGATGGAAGTTGCGGTCGGCGACTATGTCGAAGAGAGCGACTCAGTCCGTCACTATCTGGTTTGGCAAATATACCCGGTCGTCAACGCGACAATCGAAGAGCTGCGCGTCTTTACGTTGCGGCGATCGGATGGCAAGTGGTTGTGTATGCTGTCCGGAGAGTGGGATCCCGGTCGCCCGCGCTACTTCGAAGAATACACCGAGCAACCCACAAACTCAATCCGCATCGACTGACCTCCCAATCGCCCTGATTCCGAGAAGCACCTCTGTCTTAACTCGATTTCAGAACTCCAGACCGCCGGTGTCTTGTCCGAGCATGTATCGAAAGGAGATTGTATTCGCCATTCGTTTTGGCATCGTTACATTGCTTGTATGGAACACAAGAATTTCACCGAAGCGAACCGCAAGGCGTGGAACAAGGCCTCGGAATACCACCGACGCGGAAAGAAAGGCCGGTTTTTCGAAGCGTTTAAGACACCGGGATATTCATCGCTCGATCGCCTGATAACGCGCAAGATCAAGACTATTGGACTCACCGGCAAGGCCGTCGCTCAAATCTGCTGCAATGACGGTCGTGAGGTTTTGTCGCTCATCAGCCTCGGCGCCAAGAGCGCAGTGGGTTTTGACATCTCTGATGCCGCGATCGCCGAAGCCCGGGAACTTGCCGCTGCCGCCCAACTCGATTGCGAGTTCGTGCGGACCGATGTCTACGAGATTCCGGAGAGTTACAACAATCGCTTCGATTTCATCTACATCTCCATCGGCGTCTTGGGTTGGATGCCCGACCTGCCGAAGTTTTTCGCCGCGGTTGCCAGACTGCTGCGAAGCGGCGGTGATCTACTGGTCTACGAGCAGCATCCGTTTGTCGAGGTTTTTCAACCGGAAAATCTCGATCGACCGCTCACAATCATCAATCATTATTTCAATCCGGATCCAATTGCCGATGAGAGCGGCTTCGACTACTGGGGCGGCGTTGCGTATCGCTCGGAAACCAACTACTGGTTTGTGCATCCGCTGTCCGAGGTTATCACGGCGATGATCAACAACGACTTGACCATCTGTGGTTTCGAAGAATATCCGCACGATATATCGAGCGGCTGGGGACATATCGAGAAGACAGGAATCAGATTGCCCTTGTCGTTTACGCTTCAGGCCAAGAGAGCCTGACGTTGTCGCTTACTGTTTAGTGTCGACTGCGAATAAACTCTGCGGCCCGACGCAACCGGGCGACGACTTGCTCCCTGCCGATGCACTCCAGCATCGCAAACAGCGACGGCCCCCCCGTGAGTCCTGAAACCGCCAATCGGGTTGGATGAATCAGCGCCGCCGGCTTGACGCCCAGCTTTTCCGCCAACGCACGGAGCGCTTGATCTGTCTGCGCTTCACTGAATTCCGGTAGCGAGTCAAATGATTGCGCAAGTTGATCAAGATAGCCCGCCGCCTCCGGTGTAAACGACTTTGCGGCGCCCTTTTCGTCGTAAGTGAAGTTGTCGGTGAAGAAGTAGCCGGAAGCCGCCACGAAATCGGTCAATAGCCGGCATCGTTCCTTCAACAATCCCATCAGTTTCATTAACCACTGCCAGCGTGTCTCGAGATAGTATTTCGTCGTCAGACCCGATTCAACCAGCAGCGGCGCTACTAACTCCGCGAGTTGGTGATCGGATTTTTCCATAATGTACTGGTGATTCATCCACGTCAGCTTTTCGGGATTGAAGACGGCGTTGGCGGCGTTAATGGCCTCCAGAGAAAACGCATCGATCAATTCCTGCCGTGTCATTTTCTCCCGGTCGTCCTTGGGTGACCAGCCGAGCAGCGCCAAGAAATTGAACACCGCTTCCGGTAAGTATCCTTCCTTCTGGTATTCATCAACGCTCTTATCGCCTTTGCGCTTCGACACCTTGGTTTTGTCAGGCCTCAGGATTAACGGCAAATGCCCAAACACCGGCAGCGGCCAGCCGAAGGCCAGATAGATTTCCTTCTGCAGAAAAGTATTCGTGATATGGTCGTTGCCGCGCACGATGTGCGTCATGCCCATCTCGTGATCATCCACGACGACCGCGAAATTGTAGATCGCGTTGCCGTCACTTTTGAGAATTATGAAATCATCCAGATCCCGATACTGCTTCTCCATCGATCCCAGCACAACGTCGTCGAACGTGGCCAAACCCTCGGTCGGCAATTTGAGGCGAATCGTAAATGCATCGCCAGCCGCCAATCGCCGTTCGATATCGGCCTCACTTAACTCCCGGCAACGACGATCATAGTGATAATCGACTTTCGCCGCCTGCGCCGCCTCGCGCTTGCGTTGAAGGTCGTCCGCCTTGCAGAAGCATCGATAGGCCTTGCCCAGCCGCACCAGTTGCTCCGCGAATGGCTTGTAGAGGTGAAGCCGCTGGGATTGGTAGACGATCTCCTCATCCCAGTCCATACCCAGCCACTTCAGACCGTCGAGGATGACCTTGACGTATTCACTCTTCGAGCGCTCCTGATCGGTGTCTTCGATGCGCAGCAGGAACTTGCCGCCGCTGTGACGGGCATACAACCAGTTAAACAGCGCCGACCGTGCCGTACCTACGTGGAAGTATCCCGTCGGCGAAGGTGCAATGCGAACGCGAACTGTGGCTGAATTCATAGTGAATAGTCTTGCGGCGGTTCGTTCGAGCGTTTGTCGAAAGGCGAGTGCGGCGGATTCTCAGACTTGGGCGGCGTCTCCGGCGCCATTGTCTGCTGCGGAACCGGCTGCCAGGCCGCAGGAGGCGCGGTCACTGCCGGCTGAGCAGCGACTTCCGCGAGTTCCCATTCCACACCGCCGGTCATTCGCGCGACGAGATTGTACGCCGCGATACCGATCACCGTGAAGATCGTGTTAATGATCGCCATGAAGAAGGCCATGAAAAACGGCAGGATCACCGCCGCCGCTGCGCCGAAGTTTTGCAGCGCCGCCATCTGATCGTCCTGCATCATGGCCATCGGCAATGACGTCAACATGAAGATCAGGAGCGCGTAGAAAATTCCGAAGATGAATCCCATGATCAGGCTCAAGATGAACGTAATCTTGACCGCCGACCAGATTCCAATTCGTTTTAGTTCGTATTTCATAACTCCGCCTTGTTATGCCGGAGAATAGAGACTGCCGCCGCAGCGTGCAAGCGATATTTGCCGCTATCCGGCGCTGACGTAAAACAAGTTGCATTCTCGCCGGGGGCGGCGTTGATTACCCGGCGATGAATAGGCGGTTGTGGTTGACTCCGGTTGGCGGAGCGCTGATTGCTACTTGCTTCTTTCTCCCATGGATTCAAATCTCCTGCCTCGGTACTTCGACCTTTTCTGGAGCGGAGATCGGCGGAATCTACTGGACGATCTTCGGCGGCGGCGTCGCGCTGGTGATCGGATTTTTCGCCCTGCGGTGGTTCAAACGCTGTGAATACGCCATGTCCGTCGTTGCCGCGGTGAGCATTGTCTGCCTGGCCGTCATCTTCTATGGTATCTTCACCATCGCCGGCGGCAAGCGCGTGCTCTTCTTTCGCGTCGGTCCCGACGATGTCAATCTGAAGTTTCACATCGGCAGCTTCGGAACGATTCTCGGGCTGGTCCTCGCTTGGGTCGGTGCGCTGCCCAAAGCGCTGCCTTGGCGTCACCGGAAGTCCGCCGTCGAGCCGATTTTGCCGCGACCGGCCCAGCCGTCCTCCGGTTCTCCTTGACCGCCAATCGGTGACTGCGTAGATTATAAGTTTAGAGCAAACCGGCCCATATTCGTAGTATACGCTGACGGAATTACCTAATGTACAAACTGACCAGCCCTCAATACGGCGAACGCTACACTTGGAATCTCACTCCCGGCAGCTACGTGCTCGGACGCGATCCTTCGGCAGATCTCGTCATCAATGATTCGACCGTCTCCCGTAAACATGCGCGCCTGACAATTATCGAGGACGGCGGCGTCCAGGTGACCGACCTTGGCAGCCTGAATGGCACGCAAGTGAACGACCGCCGCATCAGCGATACCGTGCCGGTCAAGGCCGGCGACACCGTCGCCTTCGGCAATGTCGGCTTTCTCTTGCTTGCAGAGGGCGCCAGTACTCAACGGCAACTTCTGGCCTCGCAAGTATCGATCGTCGAAGAACGGGATAGTCACACATCCATCTCGGCCATCCCGCTCGCCGAGGCCTTGCAAGCTTCCAAGAAACAATCGGCGACGCCGGCCGTTTTCAAAGCGATTTCCGACATGGCAAAGATGCTGGTGTTGCCGCAGAGCGTCGATGAGATGTTCAATCAGGCGCTGGATTCGCTGGGGCAAATCGTCAAAGCCGACCGCATGGCGGTGTTTGCCGCCGACCCGGCGACCGGCAACGTCACACTGCTCAACTATCGCCTCAACAACCAATCCAGTTCGCAGCAGTTTACGATTTCGCGAACGATTGTCAGCGAAGTCCTCTCAAAAAAGAACGCCGTATATTTCTCCGATCTGGTCACCGATGAACGCTTCGCCCGCCAGGAGTCCATCGTTGTTTCCGGAATCCGCTCGGTGATGGCGGTTCCGATGGTCGACGAGGAACTCGTTTTGGGCATTCTCTACCTCGACACTCAGGACCCGTCACAACGTTTCGATGAGGAAACGCTAAAGGTCGTCGCGACCTTCGGGAATATCCTCGCGGCTAAAATCACGAATCACAATCTTCTCACCGAACGGCAACAGAAGCAACAACTCGAAGACGAACTTCGCCGTGCTTCCCAGATTCAGGAAGCGCTTATGCCCAAGACGCTTCCCGAACTCAACGGTTATCAACTGCAGGCGTTTCAAATGCAATGCAAGATGGTCGGCGGCGACCTGTACGATGTCGCGCCATTGGCGGATGGGCGCATGCTCTTTTTGCTCGCCGATGTTTCGGGCAAGGGAATGGGCGCGGCATTGTTGGCATCGAACATTCTCTCGGCGTACAAGATTCTGCGCGGCTTAGACAGTTTTGACGTCGCTGTGGCTACGGCGAAGGTGTCCGACCATCTGGCGTCCACCAGCTCGGGCGGTGATTTCGCTACAGTATTTGTCGCTCTCCTTGATCCCAATACCCATGTTCTTGAGTTTGTCAACGCCGGCCACAATCCACCGGTGTTGGTGAAGGCCGGAGGCGAACATCAACTGCTCGACTCCACGGGTATTCCGATTGGCGTCTTCTCCGGTTTCAAGTGGGGCAAGAGCTCGGTGACGCTCGATCCGGGCGACCGCATTGTCATATTTACCGACGGTATTCCGGAGGCCACCGACGGCAATGGAGAGTTGTACTCCGATGAACGCCTCGAGACCTTCATTATCGAACGGCGTAAGGATGCGATCGCGGCCTTTTCGACCGCGCTCATTGCCGAGGTCTCCAAATTCGTCGGCGAAGCCCCCCGCAGTGATGACATTACCTTGGTTTGCATTGACCGAGTTGCCTGAATCCGAGCATTACCGTTTTTCTCGCACCGCACACTCTTGACTGAGAGACCGATTTTCGGCCTTTTGTTGGCTCGTGACTGAACTATGGCGAAGAGACCGAAACGACCCGGCGTACATGCACCTGCCAAGCCACCGGCGGCGAAACACTGGTTTGCTTTTCCCAACTCTCGTGACTGTCTCATTCTCGGATCGATTCTCGCTGTCGGGCTCCTCGTCCGGATCATCTATCTGCTCGACTTTCAGTCAAGCTTCTACTACGGCATTCACCTGTTAGATGCCGCGGCTATCGACCAAACGGCACAACGCATCGCGGCCGGGCAACTGACATTTCCGGAACCGTTTTTTCGCGCACCGCTCTACCTGTACTTTGCCGGGCTGATTTATTCGATCTTCGGCACGGCTCCGCTGCCGATCATTCTTGTTCAGCATCTGCTCGGATTGGCCACGGCACTCTTAGTGTACTACTATGCGCGTCGGCTATTCGGCAGCACCGTGGCGCTGACCGCAGCCGCGATCACCGTTGTCTGGCCGACCCTGATCTTCTTTGAAACAGAACTGATGACCACGACTTTGGAAGTCTTCTTGGGCTTCCTGAGTCTCATCCTTATGCATCGCGCAATCGAAGAACGCACGACGCGGAGCCTGATAATTGCCGGACTGGTTCTTGGTTTGGCGGCCATCACGCGGGCGACGTTTCTGCTGATGGCGGCGATACCGATGACTTTTCTGCTCGTTACCGGTGGCGGCGCCGCTCTTCGCCGGATGAAGCTCGCAATCTCTTTCCTTGCCGCAATGGCCATTCCCATCATCCCCGTAACGCTGCACAATGTCATTTCGGCCGGCGATTTCGTTCTCATCGCCTCGCAGGGAGGCGCCAATTTCTATATCGGTAATGCGCCTTCGGCTGACGGCATCACGGTAAGTCAACTTGTCGGCAATAGCGGCGATCCTTTGGCTCAAGACAACGTTGCCTCGATCCGGGCTGCCGAAGCGGAAACCGGCACGCGCTTGTCGGCATCGCAGGCTTCTTCGTATTGGATGCGCCGGGCATTGAGCGGCATAATCGCCAATCCGGTTCGCGCCATCGGCTTGTTCGCCCGCAAGCTCTTTCTCTTCTGGCACGGGCAGGAAATCTTCAATAACAAGTCCCCGTACTTTGCGCGTGATTATTCGAACCTAATGTCGCTACTGCTCTGGCGCGCCGGCGTCAACTTCCCGAGCGGCATCCTGTTCCCGTTGGCGTTTGCCGGCATCTTCGTGGCCGTGCGCAGGCGCCTGTCTTGGCGAATTCCTACGGTATTTGTGATTAGCTACAGCGTGACGATCGCGCTGTTTTTTGTCAACTCCCGCTTCCGTCAACCGGTCATTCCGATCGCAGTCATCTTTGCGGCTTTCGCAGCCTGTTCCGTCATGGCGGCGATACGCGGGAATGAGCGACGTACAGCGGTGGGAGCCGGCGCGATATTTGTCGCCGGACTGCTAATTCTCAATTTGGGAAACGATGTCGAATCGACGGCCAATCGTTCGCAAGCGGCGGCGTCCCGGGGCTTCTATGCATTCTCGGCCGGTGATTTCGCGACTGCGATCACTTGGTTGGAACATGCTCGTGAAATCGATCCGGCTAACTTGGGGATCTATCCCCAACTCGGAGCGGCCTACAACACCATCGGCGACCTCGCGAAAGCCGAAGCGACACTTAACGAAGCAATTCGGCTCTACCCAAATCATTACGCAGCTCATTTCAACCTTGCGCTGATAAACGTGCGCCGAGGCAATCTCGATCCGGCACGTGAGCACTTTTCGATCGCCAACCGCCTCGATCCGTCGCGCATCGAACCCTATATCGCTCTGGGAGATGTCCTGCAACAATTCGGTTTGGCCGACTCTGTTCGCAAGTTGTATCAGGCGGCGGCGCGACTTGATCCGAACCACCCATTGGTCATTCAGCGTCTGTCTCAAGCGCCGAAACTCTGACGCGATACCGACTCCAAATCGCTGCTGGCGGCCTTGTTAGTTAGCGGTTAGTTACCGATTTTTCCTGATTGATGCGACACCAAAAAGAAAACTGGCGCAATTCTGATTCGTAGATATATTAGTAGTAGATAATAATAACGACGTCGGGCGTCGGAATCGCTTCAAGCCTGGGGACAAGTCGATACAAGCGCCGGCGGCGAAATCGTCGTCCCCGGTGTCGGCATGAGGCCGAAGCCAGACGCCGCGTCCGCAATCAGCGAGTGGAGGAGCGCCATGAAAACCTATGTATTAATGAGCCGTCTTAGGTTGCAAGGACCAAGCTTGATCGAGGTTGCCTCCCGCATGCGCGACGGTGAGTCGATTGGCCGCGCCTGGGTCGAGAAAGCCAAAGATCTCGTGCCGGAAGCGAAATTCATCGCGCACTACGCCCTGCTCGGCGGCTACGACTTTATGGATATTTACGAGGCTCCGGACGAGAAAATCGCGGCCAAGGTCGCTATGATCGGCTCGGCCAGCGGCGCCTTTCAGGTCGAGACGTGGACCGCGATCCCCGACCACCATCTGGCGCAACTCGCCCGCGAAGTGCATGAAAAAGATCGTAGCTGAGGCGCGAGCTTGGCCGCACCCCAATCCACGGCGCGGAATTCCCGACCGCCAAAACACGCCGCGTGTCCGCGATGCGCATTCCCGACGGCGCACTGCAAACATTGATCGCTGCTAATGCGCTTGTTCTCCGACATGCGCCGCCCGCGACGGATTGCCGATGTAATACAGCACCGGCACGGCGATGCGGCTAATCAACAGCGACGCCACTTCCCCCGCCATTAGCGAAATGGCCAGCCCCTGAAAGATCGGATCGAACAGAATGATCCCCGCTCCGACAAACACCGCGCCGGCGGTCAAGAGCATCGGCCGAAATCGCACCGCGCCGGCATCGACGACGGCTTCCTCCAGTGGCATGCCTTCGCGCAGCCGCAGTTCAATGAAATCAACGAGAATGATCGAATTGCGAATCACGATTCCCGCGCCTGCCATAAATCCGATCATCGAAGTCGCCGTGAAAAACGCCCCCATCGCGCCGTGCGCCGGCATGATGCCGATGAGCGAAAACGGAATCGCCGCCATAACAATAATCGGGGTCAGCAACGACTGGAACCAACCGACCATGAGAATATAGATCAGGATTAACACCGCCGCGAAGGCAATACCAAGGTCGCGAAAGACTTCAATGGTAATATGCCATTCGCCGTCCCATTTCATCGCCGGCTCGAGCGCCGACTCCGGTTGCGTCGCGTTGAGAATCTCGAGCTCGGCCGCCGCGCCGCCATATTTTGTCATGTCGATCTGACGCAGTTTCTCGTTCATCGTCATAATCGCGTACACCGGGCTTTCGGCGCTGCCGGCGACATCGGCGATGATGTAATTCACGGGCATCAGGTTCTTGCGGTAGATCGTTTTCTCTTCGATGGTGTCATTTACGTGCACCAACTCTGACAACGCAATCAACGCCGGTTGGCTCCCGGCCGATGATCGGGGCGAACGAATCGGCAGTGCGAGCAGATCGTGCGCGCTGGTTTTTTGCGCGCGCGGCAACTCGAGTACAATCGGCACATCTTCCCGTTCGGTCGGTTTGTGGATGATATCGACAGCCAGTCCGCCTACTGCCACATTCAGCGCCTGTGCGATCATCGCCGCCGAAATCCCATGCAACGCGGCTTTCTCGTGATCGACGTTGAAGATCAACTTGCGCTGGTCATATTCTTCGTAGGCGTCAACGTCGACAACGCCTTCCGTTGACAAGAATACCTGCTCGACTTCATGCGCCAGACGGCTGCGGACTTCTTCATTCGGGCCGTAAACTTCGGCCACCAAGGTCTGCAGCACCGGTGGGCCGGGCGGTACTTCCGCCACAGCTACTTGCGCATTGTACTTGGTCGCGATTTGCGCGATCTCGGGCCGGACGCGTTTGGCGATGTCGTGACTCTGATCGGAGCGCTCCGACTTCGGCAGCAGATTAACCTGAATATCCGCGACATTCGCGCCGCGACGCAGGAAATAGTGCCGCACGAGACCGTTGAAATTGAACGGTGCGGAAGTTCCGGCATAGATCTGATAATCCGTCACTTCCGGTTCATCGGCGATCGACGCGGCGATTTCGCGTGCCGCCTGAACCGTGCGTTCGAGCGAGCTGCCTTCGGGCATATTGATGATCAGTTGGAACTCGTTCTTGTTGTCGAACGGCAGCATCTTGACTTTTACGAAGCCGACCACTACCAGTCCCATGGCCGCCACTAATGCGGCGGTCACCACGATCAAAAAAGTTCGGCGCGCTTTTGGTTTGTTGATCAAGCTCCCCATGTACTTGCGATACATGCGCGTTGTCCAATCATCGCGGCCCTCGGCATGAGTCTGACCAACATGCGACTGCTTCCACTTAAGAACACGCACTGCCGCCCACGGCGTTACGATGAAGGCCACGACCAGTGAGAACAACATCGCCGCCGTCGCGCCGATCGGAATCGGCCGCATGTACGGCCCCATCAATCCGCCGACGAACGCCATCGGAAACACCGCCGCGATTACGGCCCAAGTTGCCAGAATCGTCGGATTGCCAACTTCCGATACGGCTTCAACCGCCACCTTGCCCCAGGGACGGCCCTGATTCTGCGGCATTTGCAAATGCCGTGTGATGTTCTCGACAACGACAATCGCGTCATCGACGAGAATACCGATCGAGAAGATCAGCGCGAAGAGCGTGATGCGATTGAGCGTGAACCCGAAGAGATAGAATACCAGCAGCGTCAGCGCCAGCGTCGATGGGATCGCCAGCGCGACAATGATCGACTCGCGCCAGCCCAAACTCACCAGGATCAGTAGCGACACCGACACGACGGCGATGAACATGTGCAGCAGGAGTTCATTCGACTTCTCCGCCGCCGTTTCACCATAGTGGCGGGTCACCGTCATCTCAACATCCGCCGGCACCAGCTTTCCCTTCAAATGACCGACTTTTTCGAGCACTCGTTCGGCCACATCAATCGCATTGGTTCCGGGCCGCTTGGCGATCGACAGCGTCACTGCCGCTTCGTCTTCGTGGCTCTTTCCCGATGCAGCGCCGGATGAAAAAATGACTACCTGCGAAATGTCCTCCGGGCCGTCGAAGATCCCGGCAACATCGCGGAGATAGATCGGCGCCGCATTGTGCGTGCCAATGACGACGGCGCCAACGGCATCGGCATTGTCAAGGAATCCGCCGCTGGCGATGATAATCTCGTTGTTGTTGCGGGTCAGCGATCCGGCCTTGGCTTGCCGATTTGCCGTCTGCAGCGCCGGGATGAGCGCTGCTGCATCAAGTCCCCGCGCCGCCAGCGCCTGTGGATCGATCTGGACGCGAATCTGCCGCCGCAGGCCGCCGATGATTGCCGTTTCGGAGACATCCGGTACCTGCTTGATTTGCTCTTCGATTTCGGCAACGACGCGCCGCAAATCATAGTGATCGTGCCGGCGACTATGAAATGTCAGCGCCAAAATCGGCACATCGTCGATCGATCGCGGTTTGAGAATTGGAAAGGACACTCCGGGCGGAATCCGGTCAAAGTTTGACTGCAGCTTTTGATTGAGCTTAACCAGGCTGCGCTCGACGTCTTCCCCGACCAAATAGCGAACGATGACCAGCGCTTCGCCGGGACGCGAAATTGAATACACATATTCGACGCCCGGAATCTCCCAGATCAGTTTTTCCATCGGCGCCGTCACCCGCTGCTCGACTTCCTTGGCGGAGAATCCGGGCACGCTGACCATCACGTCGATCATCGGCACTTTGATCTGCGGCTCTTCTTCGCGTGGCAGCATTAGTACCGCAAAAACGCCGAGGAGTACCGACGTGATGATCAATAGCGGCGTCAGTTTCGATTGAAGAAACCCTTGCGCGAGCGCGCCGGCCAAACCGCGTTGTTCTTTGATGCCCTTGCTCATGGCTGTATCTCGATTCGGTCGCCGTCTTGGAGCTGCGACTGACCGCCGGTAATCACCCGCTCTCCGGATTCCACACCGGCCAGTAGTTCAAGCTGACCATTCAACGCTCTTCCGACCCGGACCAATCGCAGGTGGGCGCGATTATCGCCCGTCGCGACGTACACTAAATCCAATTGACCGCGCTTCACGAGTGCCGTCGCCGGAACGAATATTGTCGAGTCATCACCGCTGGCCAGCAGCACGCGGCCAAACTGCCCCGGCCGCAATTGCGGATCGCTTGGCAGATCGATCTTGATTTCGTGACTCCGGCTCATCGGATCAGCTCCGGGCGAAATCTCGTCAACCCGGCCGGTCACGATCAATCGAGTTTCGCCAATTTCCAGGCGCAATGAATCACCAACCCGAACGCGTCCTACCTGTGACTCGGGGATCGTCGCGACGAACCGAAGATCGCTTTCATCTTGCACTACAAACAACGGCTGCCCGGGATTGGCCAAATCGCCGGCATCGATCATCCGTGCCGTCACGACTCCGGCGAAGGGGGCCACGATACGCGTGTAACTGAGCGCCGCTTCGGCCTCGCGCCGAGATGCGGCCGCCACTTCCGCTTGCGCCTTTACGGCATCGTATTGCTGGCGTGAAATCACGTTCTGCGCCAGCAGACTTTCGTAGCGTTTCAGGTCGGCGGCAGCTTGCTCGTCCAGCGCTTCAGCCTGCTGAAATCGCGAGCGCAGATCGCGCGCATCTAACTCCGCCAACAGATCGCCGGCGCCAACCCGGCTCCCCAATCCGACCGCGATCCGCTCGACGCGCGCCGCGATCCGCGGCGAAACGTCGGCTCGATTGCGGGCGGTCACGCTGCCGACAAAGCGGCTCACGGCCGCGTCTGCTCGGCGTTCCGCCATCACCACCGTCACCTTGATTGCCGGCCGATTTTCTGCCGATCCCTGCGTCTTGTTGCCGCCGCACGCGCTCAACAGAAGCATCGCCAGCAACGTCAAACCAGCGCCTAATCCTCGCATCATCAGTCTCTCCCGTCCGCGGCTGTTTCCGCCGCCTAATTTCCCGACGCTGACTTGGTCATCAGCTTCTTAAGAAAGATCTCCGCCGGGCAGAAGCGTGTAAATGCCGACTGCACCAGATTGAAGCCGACGAATCCGGTCAGCAGCAGCCACCACTGGCTGTGCAGCAGGCTCAGCGCCACGCTGCTCAACACCAGCGTGCCCGCCAGGACGCGAATTCTGTTTTCGAGACTCATTGTTTTCAACTCCTACAAAAAAATGATTGACAACTTAATAACTATATAGTTATATGATATATATGAGTTCCCGCAACGCAAGCGATTTTTTTCAGATTTCCGGTGGCCGGCTCGAGCTGGTGGCCGGCTGCTTTCAGGCGCTCGCCGATCCTACCCGGCTGAAAATTCTGCAGGCGCTGCGCCTAAAAGAGCAGTCCGTCCAGGAGCTGGTAGCGCAGTTTAATTGCTCGCAACCGAATGTCTCTCGCCACTTGCTGATTTTGTCCAAGGCCGGACTGGTGAGCAAGGTAAAGCGCGGCTCCCACGTCTTCTACCGTGTTGCCGGAAAGCGGGTATTGGCGCTTTGTGATCACGTCTGTGCCCATGTTGCCGACGTCGTCGCCAATCTTCAGCGCTGACTCTTCTTTACCGTAGTCTTGCGGGCAAAGTGTCCGCTTTCACGTGTAGAGCTAATGGTATTTTCGCGCCGCTCTGTTTTCGCTTTTAGCTTTGGCGACAATTTGTGATTGCCGGACGCACCACTTCAACGCTCATTCTCTGGTCACTTCACGAAAGGAAGGAGTCATGGCCGATTTGTCCGAACAAATCCGCGAAACCTGGCGAATCAATAACGATGTGAATCTGCTGATCATCGATCATCTCCCGGAGGCCGCTTTCGCGGCGACTCTGAGCCAGCGGGGCGGCCGCGATATCGCACGCCAACTGGCGCACATGCATAATGTTCGGGTGCCGCGGTTGGCGGCTTTCGCCAAACGGCAAGGCGCCAAGCTCGGTGAATTTGCCAAAGGCGAATCGCCGAAACGCAGAGTTCTGCGGCAGGCCTTTGAGCTGTCAGGATCGCTGATGTCCGGTTACCTCCTCGAAGTCGCCGCCGCCGGCGGCGCGGTCGCGAATTTTCAGCGCGGCGTGATTCCGATGTTGGGATACTATATCAGCCATGAGGCGCACCATCGCGGTAGTATCTTGCTGACGATGAAACAGTGCGGCTTCCCGATTCCCGAAAAACTGAAGTGGGGAATTTGGGAGTGGAACAAAATCTGAAATCGCCCGCCTGATCGAAATCAGCCAAGTCGCGCGCTTTGCGCGCGATCATTAGTTCACGACAACATTCACCGCCGACACCCGACGGAGACGATTTTTGTTTGCGCCCGTCGCCGCTCATCGGTATTTTCGTCCAAGTAACACAACTAACTCGTGGCCTTCGGCTGCCGCCATTGGAGGAAATTTATGCTCATCCGTTGTCTTCGCCTGTTTATACCGCTAATCACGGTGTTTGTACTGGTCGGTTGCTTCGATTACAGCGAAACCTTAAACCTCGCCGCCGACGGATCGGGGACGCTTGAGCAGAACATGGTCTTCTATAAAGAGTATCTTGGCGGCCTGATGGACATGATGCAGGCCTTCTCCGACGATTCAACCGCCGATACGGCCGGCATGTCGATGATGCAACGGGCGGATGTCGAAAAGGCGCTCGCAAAATACAAGGGCAAGATCAAGCTGCTGGACTTCAAGGAAACCAGCACCGATTCCACTGTCGACTATCGCATCAAGTACGCATTTACCGATCTGACGGCGATGATGGCCGCCGCCAGAGAGGTTGGCAAGGAAGATCCCTCGATGTCCGAGGATTCGCCGTTCGCGACCGACGAGGAACCCGAGCGCAAGGCGGAGAAGGTCGAATTCGTGCGCACCAACGGCGGTTGGAAATTCAGCCGCGAGTTCGGCGATTCTTCCATGGGCGATCTGATGGGCGCCGGTGCTCCTGATTCAACACCGGAAGATTCCGCTACTGGCATGGACGGCATGGCCAAGATGATGGAAAACATGATGCTCAAGATGTTCGCCGACCGGAAAGTCAAACTCACGGTCAAATTCCCCGGGCAAGTAACGGCGGCGAACGCCACTCTGATCTCCGGAAATCAGGCGACTTGGGAATACAAACTGATGGATATCTCCAAGGCGCCGCGCTTCATGGAAGCAACCATCAAACCGTAGGCCGGAGCGTTTCCAATAGTGCATTGAGTAGAGATTGCAATCCTCTCATCCCTCCGCTCGAAAAGTGTGCTCCGGGCAGCGGGTGAGGCGGTGTACGTCTTTCGGTCCCTGTCAGGGCGATGGCAGTCGGTACGCGATCTGTTGGCTCCTATCCTAAAGCAAATTCCGACAGTGAATCATGCCTCTTCCGTCAGGTAACGTTGCTCGAACGGCTTCCACCACAAGGGAACAATCTCCGCATCTCCAAACCAGGGCCGACCGATGTGCGAATCGTGATATACTCCCTCCAGCAGCATTGAGGCCCCACCTTTGGGCAGCGCAGCATCGACCGGAATTACGCCGTCGCCCCGGCCGAATCGGGGCGCGCCGTGAAGGCGATGCCGAAGTCGGCACATCATGCGCTTGCGACGGTAACCGGAACGTGAAGTATCGACGCTCCCGGCCACGCACATCATGCGCTTTTCGCTGAAGTCGCACTTCATTGCCCGCCGCAAGAAGTTGACTTGCAGCAGTGCAGCGACTATGCCCCGTTGGTGCGGCGTCCCCAAGGTCAACACTGCCGATACTCGGTTTCGAATTCGGCAGTCGCACGACAACAGCTCGTCGTTGTCCATGATCATCCGCGCTACGATCCCACCCAAACTGTGAGCCACGATTACGATCTCTTGATCGGTATCTTCGGCGACTTCCCGCAAGCTGGTCGTAGACTTGTCCAAAACTTTGCGCCAGCCGCCGCGCGTGCCAATCTTCAGCCAATCGGAGATTGTCAGCGGCACGATCAGCGACGGCCAACCGCTTAATTGTGCAAGCGCCGCCGCCATCTCGTCGTAGTGGCGGGGAATCGACATAAAACCGCCGATGATCACTATTCGCCTGCTGGTCATAGTCTCAAGATGCGCCCGATTCGTTCTCACTGCTAAGTTACGCCCAATTCCCTAACTGCAACATGATCCGGGAGTAAGCTCACGCGAAAGCTTGCTTCCGACGAAATTCAGAAAATGCTACGCCGAAGTATCCCCGGCGGCCGACACTGGAAGGCGAAACACTCCGCCCCACCCGGCGGAACTGACGACATGAAGTCCGCTGGTCAGGATCGGCAAAAGACCTTGTCAGAACCACCATTTTCGCCCAAATTGTCGGAGCGCTTGAACGGAGTTCAGTTACGGTCGACAGTTCACTTGACGAGCGTGCAGAGCGAGAGAATTTTGAGCGGAGCGTGTCCACTTGAATCGGCTCGGACTTAGTTTCACACAGTTTTATCACTGGCTTACCTCGGCATGGATGGGCCCGGATTTCGACTTTGATCGCGGCAAAACGGAATTGGCACAGATGTGCGCCGAAGGAAAACACGCACGTGACCTGTTGCGCCAGTGTTTGATTCCGCTCGAGCGCGAAGCCAACTCGCTCAGCAACAAAGAACACCTCGCCGCCCGACGGGCGCTCACCAAGCTGTACGTCGCGATCCGCGATCTCACGTTGGCGCCGACCTACCAAAAGGTTCACATTTCGCTGCCGAGTCGCGGCAGTTTTCGCGCCACGACGATGGCGCCCCTACGAGAAATCGGCGCGCCGGTTGCCAGCGACCGCCGCCACATTATCGCTGATTTCTTCGTCAAAGGAAACGTCATACCCGACCTGCTGAACAGCCTGATCGACGGCGACGCTCAGGCGGACTACCTGACGGAAGTCGGTTGTGATCCCGATCTCCATTCGCGATCGATACCGAAAGCGGCGCGCAAGTGGCAACTCGATATCTTCAATCATCTGGATAATCTCTTCATGGGCCCGGCCACCGAGAACCGCACGCTCGGGTCGCGGGGAATCGCGCTCGACCTCACACCCCACCAGCGGGATCTGGTGATGTTCATGCGCAAACATCTGGCCGGCATTCTCGGCACCTGGAAACGCAACAATCCGGCCATCGCCGATCATATCGAACAATTCGTCGTCCAGCGCCTCATGCGGACGCGGCAAAAATAGTCGGTTCCCATCGGCCGAATCGCGCGTTCGGCGGCCCCGGCAAGCTATCGCAACAGAAGCTTTTCAAATGCCAACCGGCAGCCGATTCCGTATAATGAAGCTATGAGAATTCTCGGTAGTATGATGGTTGGCCTGGTGGCGCTGATTATCGCCGCCTGCGGCGAGATGGATAGCGAACGACCGCCCGCGCAGATCCCCAGCGCCGGCGCTCCTGATCAGGTCATGACCAACGCCGAGATCTATCTGACCGCCGATGGCTTTCGCAAAGCGACGATCAAGTCCGAGTCGCTCAAGGTTTACTCCCGGGTCGATACGACCTTGATGTATGTCGTCAAGGTCATGTTCTTCGACACTACCGGCCAGCATACTTCGACATTGACATCCGATTCGGCTTGGGTCAGCCAGCGCGCAAATCGCATGACCGCCGTCGGGCATGTGATCGGGACGACGACGAACAACCGCAAAATTCTCGCCGATTCGTTGCGCTGGGACGCCCGCTCCGAACGCATCGTTACCGAAGGGTATGTCGAGATTTATCGCGGGGAAGACATTCTCAAAGGCGAGGGACTCGAAACCGATCAACGGCTCGAGCAGGTGATTATCAAGCGCAATCCGCGAGGGACATTTAATGAGCCGGATCGCCGCAGCCGTTAGTGCTGTTCTGGTGCTGCTGCTCGCGGTTCTGCTGACCGCGCAAACTTCATCGTCGGCCCCTTCTCCCGAAACGCTGCGTAAGCAAACCGCCGCAGCTTTGGCGCAAACCAAAGAGAAATTCGATTCAATCGGCGCACCGCTGTTGGTTAAGAACCTGGCGCATAAGTCCGCCGACTTTTACCTGATCCCGGTGCTCCGGGACAACAAGCTCGTCGCCGTGTACCGCGATGATCCGCGGCGCAACTCGGTGACTGAAATCGCCTCGTCCAAGGTGTTGCGGTATGCTCAGCTCGATCTTTTCACCCGCGACGGCGCCGCGCGACGTTTTCAGTCCTATCTGGTCGAAAACCCGGATCCCGTCGCTGTCAGTTGCGGGCCGCTGTCGGCCTTTGGCGCGCTTAATTCCGGTTGGTATCAGCGAACCGGCGATTCGTATGTGCTGCTCTCGTTTGGCGGGAAACTGATTACGCATGAAGAGGTCGCCGAATTCTGGCCGGAGTACACGCAGACTCTCCGCGAATTCCGCCGCTGATAAGGCCGGTTCGCTACGATCGCTTCGTCAGCAACGATGACTTCAACAGCTGCGACTTCGTCTGATACTCCACCGTTAGATTGAGACCGAAACTGAGTTCTTCGCCGGGGGCAAGATCGAAGCGCAGGCGCGGCACAATCACGATCCCTTGAAACACCTTCTCGAATCCGCCTTCGGACAGCGATACCGTCCAGATCGGATGCAACCACCAATCGACGGGGCGGTCAAAGTGCAGGCGCAGCGTGAGATCATAAAGGCGGCTGTGAATTTCAAGCGCGTCACTGTCGGCCAGTTCATGCGGATCGGCCAGTGCGAGCGATTGCCGAGCAGTGCGGATTGTCGATTCGTTCGGCGGCCAGGGATAACTGCCAAAAGCAAACTCGGCGCCAAAAGCGCCGATGGCCCGCTGCTGCGCAAGATTACTAAGTAAGTATGTGGCTCTCAGAGTGCTGCCGTCGTTTTCCCAATCAAAGCGCTTGTCGACCTTCATTCGGCGCTCGCCATGATCCAGCGCTGTTACCGCTTCGCGCCACTGGCGTACACCGATCCCGACCGGGGCCTCTTCGATTTGCCAGTTGTATGTCGCGTCGACGAAACTCGGCGGTTCGAGTTTAGCGTTGCTAAAGGTATCCAGTTGATCTGACGTTCGGAAGAAATGATCGACAAACAGCCCGCGGGGATACTTGTCTTCGACCAGCAGATTCTCAAGCCCCTCTTCTTTCACCAGCACCAAATCGTGAATCGATTTCGTCGTGTCGACTGCGTTTTTGTCGCGACTAAGCAGTCGGCGGTGATAGCCTTCGCGTCGCCGCATCAGCGTGTCGCTGAGATTCTTCGCCGCCGGCAAATGATCGAATTCGACAATCCCGCCACCGCGCGCCGGCGCAATTATCGCCTTGGTGGTGGGTGTGGTCACGACGATCTCGTCTAAACCGTCGCAGTCGAAGTCGCGGATACCGATTTCGCACGGCGATGGCAGACCACCAGAACGAATGGCGGCTTCGGCGGCAATCAACTCCTGAAAATTGGCGCCGCGTAAATGTGGCAAGTACAATCCGCCAAACACGCCGTGCCAGTACGGACAATTGCATTGGCCGGCATAGAGCATGCGTCGCGCCCGGTCGCGAGTTACGTCGCTGATCTCGAACTGCGGATCATCGAACAATCCACTGACGTAAAGCATTCGTTTATGAAGCAGATTGCTCTCCCAGTACTTCGTCTGGAAATTGCGCCAGAATCCGCCCTTCACGAATGATTCATTTAGCTCGAACAGCTCTTGGCCCTTGAGCGTCTGCACGAAATCGTCGTAGCGTTCAACCGAGTCAGCCGGCATTGCCCACTCGTTCATCTCCGAGTAGGACGCCGTCGGCAGGTAGACTCGCCCGCGCGGAGGCAGCTGCGTGAGCGCTTCTCCGAAAATAATCATTTCGATCCAGTCGCCGTTGGCTACGATCAGGCTCAAGAATCGTTCGAGCCAGCCGTCGCGATAGCAATGCTCATAGGTTTTCGGCCAGACACCGAATTTCTCGCCGTCGTCGGCATATATGGCGATCCGGTCACCGTCCGGCGTTGCCAACTCACGCAAATACGCGAGCGTCTCCTCCGGGTCGGCAAACGGAATCGTGTAGCGCAGCCGCTTGGCGATCGGGAACAATGCGACCTTGTTGCCTTGGTCTTCGGTAATGTAATAGCCATCGAGATCGTCAGCGCGCAATCCCGAATAGCGAAAGTGGATGTCGTCGAGAATCGTGTACTGCACTCCCGCTTGTGCCAGATGCGTCGCCAGTGTCGGTTCCCAGACGCGTTCGGCGAGCCACATACCAACCGGCGTGACGCCAAAGTGCCGTTGTGAATACTCGGTCTGCATCCGTATTTGCCCCACCTTGTCGCGATCGGGTATTGCCGGCAAGATCGGCTCGTACATGCCGCCGGTGAGAATCTCAATCTGGTTGCGCGCAATTAGCCGCCGCATCAAGTCAAACATCTCCGGATGATTCGCCTCGATCCACTCATACAACACGCCGGTGAAGTGCAGCGATATCCGGAATCGCGGATAGCGTTCGAGCAACTGGAGAAAAGGCAGATACGATTTTTGGTAGGCTTCCTCGATAACCCAGCCGAAGTTGCCGACCGGTTGATGATTGTGTATCCCGAAACAAAACTTAACCTTGTTCACATTGCGATCCTATCGCCTGAACGATAACAAACTGTGATGGCGGTCATGCTAATGATATCGGCGGCTTTGCACATTCCATTTGTGTTCAGTGCGACAAAGTTGTCGATCGCCTCAATCTGCCGCAGTGACAAGCAATGCGCCTGACCGAGCGAACGCAGCGCACATTCTTGCCGACGGTGGATGTTTCATGCTGCCCGTAGCGGTGCGTCTTTCGTCTGCTCTACGATTGCGCAGTTGGGCAAAAACTACTCAGGATTCTGTGCCGAGCCACCTCAATTCGAAATCTGCCTATGCCCGTAACCTATTGTCAGTCCGTGCATTACGCAGCTAGATGCGGAATGACCGGTTTGGCACGATCCCTGCCTATCACAATGGGAATCGTTCCGCTAACGAGATTACTCTCCACATCTGCCGGGAGCTGTGTTCATGTCAAAATGGCTCGAGTTGACCCACCCCAGTCATTGGCTTACTTTTGCCCTCCTTGCCATTCTCGCGCTGCTATTAGCCTGAGGCGAGATTAGCGCCGAAAGCGACAACTGACTACTACTGAATTATTCGGAAGCGCACTTCGCCCTCGTCATGGTGCGCTTCATCGGAAATCAAAAGGGCTCCAATTGGTATCAAGCCTCGTAGCAGAATGACAACAAACCCTTCACCTCGTTCAGGGTGATAACCCAAGGGCGTCTTGAACGGTCCCGCTGAGGGGCTCACTACCATCCCGCTCTGGCTGTTCTCCTTTCCAAGTCGCGTGCCCATCCGACAATAGGGACTATTGGAAGACCCCAAAACTACTCGGACGAGCGCGGTCAGGAATCCTTTCCTGACCGCTTCCATTGCGGCCGGAAAGGACTCCTGCCGCCGCACATTGGGCGCTCAACGGGCTTTTTCGACAGTCCCATTAAACCGGTCATTCGCTGCCTTCGGCGCCGAGAATCCGACACCCTCTTTCGAGGTCAGGTCCGGTAAAATTGTAGCAATTCACTACAGTTTTCCGGGTAGCGACCCTTAGTGGGGGGAAGATTTCCATTCGAGGAGGTACCCAGATGACGACCAAGCCGGTTCTGCGATTTGTGAAAGTCCCTGCGGACGAACATCGCCGGGGATACGACCACTTCCGCTTGCGCGAGGATCTAAGCGACAGCTACCTTCAGGCCTACTCCGCAGTCCATGCACTCGGAGGAATCGTTACATCGAGCGGTTCGCTGCGCGCATTAGCTGCGCAACGTACTCGCGGTCGCAGTCCGTTGAGCCTTCATTACCTGGGGCGCGCCTTCGATTTGTTTGTCGGTAGCGGCATGTCGAGCGGGGATGATCCCTACGCCATACGTCGCGCCGGCGGCAGCGATAGTCGACCGCGATTTGAGGTTCTATGCCAGTGCAGCGGACCAATGCAAAAGAAGACGGCGTTCGATTCCGACTCTTACTTCAGCGGCGAAATCGACGCTCTTATCTGGCGCCGCGGAGTCGGCCCTGGTTCGCTGAAACGATGTGGCAATTGGCTGTCGATAACCCGCGTTTTCCGTGAGTCCGGTTGGGAGCCGATTTGCGCCCGACCGGGATGGCGCTCGGACTACTCGTGCGTCGAATGGTGGCACTTTCAGAACACAACCGGTCTGGTCGCCGGCCGGACGACATTTGCGGAGGAACTCGCACGCGTCTATCCGTACGCGGCAGTTGCGCGTAGCCGGCTCAAACTCAATGCGGTTTGGCGAGGTGATGCATTCCGATAGCAGCGACAAACCGCCGCTTGCATAATCGACTAAGATCAGCTATATTAAAACGCTTACAGACAAATACTGACCGGATCCAAAACCGTCCGTCGCGGCGATGCTGCGGGGAAAACTTGGAGATAAAACAATGCGCATCAAATCCATATCGCGATTGACGATTCTCGGGGCATTTCTGATTCTGGTCGCCGCCGGCGGCGCCGTCGCGCAGGTAGACGACTGCGGCACGGTATTGTCCGCAGCGGACATTCGTGCCGCTATCGAACAACTACCGGCGCTCGATCCGCTGTTGCGCCGCGGGCCAAGCGACACCTACTCGATTCCGGTGGTGATGCATATCGTGCGTTCGTCAACCGGAACGGGAGGCATCAGCCCCGCCGAAATTTCCGACGCGATCGACAGCTCGAACGTTCTGTTTGCGCCCTATAACCTCGAAGTTTACGAACACCAGCCGATCAATTTCATCGATGACGATTACTTCTTTCTCGACATGTCCACGTCGACCAAGATGGACAGTCTGAAGCGAACCGATGTGTTTGTTCAAGCGGTTAACATCTACTGGGTGCCGAACAGCTCCGGATTCCCCTATTGCGGGCTGTCGTCGTTCACGACTTCCGGCGTGCAGGGAATTATCATGAACAACTCCTGCGGCGGCACATTCTCCAAGAACTCGACACTGGTGCACGAAATCGGTCACTATTTCAATTTGTATCATACCCACGAACCGGCCTTCGGCGTCGAATGCCCCAGCGGCAGCAACTGCGCGATTGCCGGTGATCTGGTCTGCGATACCCCCGCTGACCCTAATCTGCTGAATCATGTCTCCGCCGCACCGGCCTGCGCTTACGATAATTTTGCCGGTACCCCCGGCGGCTGCGACGCGACGCCCTACAGCCCGCAGACGGACAACATCATGTCTTATTCGAGACAGTCGTGCCGCGACTTGTTCACCCCGGGGCAGGTAACTCGCTTCCGCACGACGTTGGAAACTCTGCGCCCGGAATTGGCCATCGTGGTCAATGATATTCTCGTAACGCCGTTGTCGGTAACGCGCTTTTCGGTCCCGCTTGGCGATACCCGCGACAGCTCGATTGTTATTCGAAACTTGGGCGCTGCGACGGCAACCATCAGCTCGGCCGCCTTTGTGCTGGGCAATCTCAGTGTTGTCGGCGGCGCGCCCGACATGCTTAGTCCTCTGGAAAGCGGCGCCGTCGTATTTCGCTTCAACGCCGGCGCGTTGACTTCGATCTGCGACTTGGGAACTGTCAGAGATACACTCGTCATCAATCTGACGGGGGTAGCGACCTTTACAGCGCGAATTCCGGTCACGGTCGAGCTGGGATTGACATTGCCCGGACAACCGTTGAGCACTTTCGGGGCGAACTGTCTGCGATTCTCGGTGCCCAACACGCCGGGCATCGGCGACAAATCCAGCTCGGCGCTGCTCGATCCGTCCGGAAATACGCTCTACGACGGATCACTCTTGATTGGCTTGCTCGATGGCAGCGACACGACCGTCTACATGGACGCCTTCAACCAAAAGGACTTCCTTGAGATCGACAATTATGTTTCCGGCGTCGATGCGATTGGCCGGCAAACGCGGACGATCCGCTGGTCGACGGTTGACGCCCGTCTGAGCGGCGACGTCATTTATCACTTCGGAGCCAATAGCGGCGGCATCGACAGTTGCAGCGCGATCGAAGTCGAATATCGTATCCGCAATCTCTGCGACACGACTCTGACTATTGTCCCCGGCATGTTCGGCGATTTCGATATCAACGCGACCAACAACGATGCGTTGGTCGACGCCGGCAACGATTGGGTCTATGTCAGCGCCGGATCTCATGTCGCCGGCTTCGCCAATCTCAATCGCTGCCAGCCGGATCGCGGCCTCCGCACGATCAGCAACCCGGCGCAGATTTACCCGACAAACGGCCTTCAAGACGGTGACGCCTACGCCGAGTTAGTCGGCGGCAATGATGTCAACACGCTGGGCACTGATGTATCCGTCTTGCTCTCGTTTGGACGTACGCAGCTCTCTCCGGGAGAGGAAGAGATCTTCCGTGGCGCGATTCTGGTATCCACCATCGGTGCGCCACTGTTGCCGCCGGTTGCCGCGGCGCTGCGCGCGTTGCCGCCCGGACGCGGTTGCGATCTGGAAGTGCCTTTCGATTTTTCGACGATTCAATCAGCGCTCAATTATGCCATCGATCGCGACACGATCACGCTCGATGACAGTATTTACACGGGATCGGGAAATCATTCGCTGGACTTTCTCGGTAAGAAGGTCTACCTGCGTGGACGTAGCGGCGCCGGTTCCACAACAATCGACTGCAACGGTTCCGTCGGCACGCCGATCCGCGCGTTCCGATTCGACTCGGCGGCGGAAGACAGCACCGTGACCCTTGACGGCCTGACAATCAAGCGCGGCTACGCTCCTCCGGATGCGCCCGCTTCGCGCTCCGATGGCGGCGCGATTCTGATCATGTCCGGCGCCCGCCCGACAATCCGCAATTGCGTGTTCGAGGACAACGAGTGCGAACGCTCCGGCGGCGCAATTGCCGTCGTCAACAGCGGCTCTGCGGCGATTATCGAAAACTGTAGCTTCTTACAAAACACGGCGCAACTGGATTGGGGTGGCGCGATCTGGAACGGACCGGGCACTACGTCGCGGATGAGCAATTGCCTCTTTGACGAAAACAGCGCCGACGCCGGCGGCGCAATTGCCGTCGACAACAGCGCTACTCCCACTGTGACTCAATGCCGTTTCGTCCGCAACAACGCCGAATTCGGCGGCGTCATGGTCGTCGATGATGGACAGCCGGTCTTCGAAGCGAGCATCTTCGACCGCAACTATGCGACGAATGCCGCCGGCGTGGTCTTCTCATTCCAGGCCGGAACGACGACGACGTTTACGAATTGCACGTTCGTGCGCAATTACGTTACGCCGTCCTCATCCGCCATCGGCAGCGTCTTCTATTCATCAGACGCGCATCTCATCGACCTCGCGAATTGCCTGGTGGCGTTCAACGATTCCGGTGCCGTGGCCGTCTGCGCTGTCGGGGGAATTTTCGACATCAGTTGCAGTGATTTCTTTGGCAACGCCGGCGGAGACTATCCGGGCTGTATCGCCGGCTTTTCGGGAACCGCCAACAACATCTCGCTGGATCCGATTTTCTGCTCACTGGCCGGTGATGATCTTCGCGTCCGCAGCAATTCGCCGTGCACTCCGGCCAATTCGGGTTGCGGCCAACTGATCGGCGCCGGCAGTCCCGCTTGCGGAAATACGCCGGCGGGATCGAGCGTCGCTGTCGTTCTCGGCGCCGGTGTCGAGGTCACATTCACGACGGTGACAGTCGACGGAGAGACCTCACTGACCACCGGTGCTACCGGCCCGGCCGGCCCGGCCGGTTTCGAGATTGTTCCCGCATCACCTCCGGTTTACTACAATTTGAGCACGACCGCGCCGTATTCGGGCATCATCGAAGTTTGCATCTCTTACGATCCGGGCAATATTGCAAGCGGCAGCGAGGCGGATTTGACTTTGCAGCACTTTACGGGATCGGCTTGGGCCGACATCACGACTGCACTCGACACGGCCGTCAATATCATTTGCGGCGAGACCAATTCGTTTTCGCCGTTTGTCGTTGCCGTTCGCAGCTACATCTGCGGCGATGCCGACCAATCGCAAGCCGTGTCGATTGCCGACGCCGTCTACTTAATAAATTACATCTTTGCCGGTGGTCCGGCGCCCATTCCCGCAGCCGCCGGAGATCCGGACTGCAGCGGGGCGACCTCGATTGCCGACGCCGTTTATCTGATTAATTACATCTTTGCGGGCGGAGCGGCGCCCTGCGCTGCCTGTCCATAGCCCTACTATTAGTGTCGAGGCGCGCCCGACTTAACATCGAGCGCGCCGCATTGGTTGCCAAAATCACGCTTGATAATTGAAACAATCGCCGTCGGCGCGCAGTCATAAGGAGCAAGTCGTAGTCTGTTTGCTGCTCTTTTCGGGAAGGTGTTCATGGCATTTCGTTGGCGTTCGAAGAAGTTCATTGTCCCGGCGGCGGTCGTGCTGGGTGTGCTGGTGCTCTACCTTGCATTCGGCGGGAGTTCCGGCGCGGACGGTACGATAGTCCAGGCCGACCTGGCCATCCGTGATGATATATCAGAAATCGTATCGGCTTCAGGCAGAATCCAACCGCAAACCAAGGTCGATATCACTGCTGAAGTGTCGGCGCAGGTCATTCGCATCTTCGTCAAGGAAGGCGATCTGGTCGAGCGCGGCGAGTTGCTCCTGATGCTGGATACGATCCAGTTGCAGTCGGATGTTTCGCAGGCGCGTTACAGCCTCGATGAAATCACTTCGCGCGCCGAAGCCGGCAAGGCACAGCTCGAGATCGATCGTCTGGAATCCGAGCGCCAGCGCAAACTCTATGAGCAGAATCTCGCTTCCGAAACGGCGGCGACGAACGCGCGCTATCAGTTGGAGAACACACAAGCCGGCTATCGCGCGCTATTGGCGCAAGTAGAAACGGCTCGTGCCCGACTGGAAAAGGCGCTGGACAATCTGTCAAAAACCGCGATTCGCGCGCCGATGCCGGGCGTTGTGACCTACCTGAGCGTCGAAGTCGGCGAAATCGCGCAGGCCCAGACTGCTTTTACGCAGGGTCGGACCTTGATGACTGTTGCCGACTTGTCGGTCTTTGAAGTTGAAATCGACGTCGACGAAAGCGAGATCGCGAAACTGCTACTGGGTCAGAAGGCGAAGATCAAAGTCGATGCGTTTCGCGACACGAGTTTCGTCGGCACCGTCGTGGAGATCGGCAACTCGGCGCTGATTTCCGGTCAGGGCACGGAAAGTTATACGACGAGCTTTCGCGTAAAAGTCCGCTTCGATGTCGTGGAAGTGACATTCCGCCCCGGCATGTCGGCGACGGTCGATATCACGACCAATCAGGCCGCCGACGCGCTGCTGGTTCCGTACGCGGCAGTAGTGAGTCGCGAATTCGATCCCGACTCGCTCAAAGCGCAAACTGCGGAACCGGAGTCCGGCGGTATTATTCAACAAGCCAATGCCGCTCCCGCGTCGACCGAGGCCGAGAAGACTGCAGGAAGCAAGAAGAAAGCCAAAGTCAAGCGCAATGGCGTGTACGTGATTCGCTCGGGAAAAGCGACGTTTGTGGAAGTCGCTACCGGCATTGCCGATGAGCGAAATATCGTCGCGCTCCGCGGAGTTGTCGCCGGCGATACCGTAATCTCTGGCTCATACCAAACGCTGCGCAAACTGACCGAGGGTGAGTCGGTTCGCATCGATGAAGCCTCCCTTGAGAAGATGAAGGCTAAGTAGCGCGCCCGTGCGCGCCGGCGGGCGTATGGTCTTCGTCTCACTGCTCAAAGAAGCCGTCGTAGCGCTCTGGGTGAACCGTTTGCGCTCGGCGCTGACGATTCTCGGGATGACGCTCGGGGTGACGTCCGTCATCGCTATCGTTTCCACCGTTGAGGGAATGCAAAACAACCTCGAGGACGCCTTCGAGTCGATGGGCTCAAACACCTTTATGGTGGGGCGCTTCGGTTTCGGCCTGTCGGTGCAAGAATATCTCGAGCGCATGAAGCGCCGCAAACTAACGCGCGGGCTGATTGCGCCGATTCAGGAAGGCTGTCCCGACTGCGCGGAGATCGGCGCCGAGGCCTATGCCTCCGATCAGATCAAGTTCGAAAATCACAGAATGAGCTATGTGCAGGTCGAGGGCAATACGCCTAACATTCTCCAGATGCGCGATCGCGACGTCGAGAGCGGACGATTCATTTCGTGGGAGGACGACAACCATCGCCGCAACGTGGCCTTCATCGGCTACCGGGTTTACGAGCGGTTGTTTGACGGGCAAGACGCCATCGGCGCGCGCATTCGCATCGGCGCCGAGGAGTTCACGGTCATCGGTGTCGCCAAGAAAATGGGCGGCATGCTCGGCGAGGAGTTTGACGAATTCGTCACCATCCCGCTGGCGACACACCAGAAGATCTACCGCCAACCCGGAAACCCGGTCTTGCTGATCATCAGCGCGCGAACGCTGGCGCTCCGCGAGTCGGCCATCGATCAAGTGCGCGTCGTGCTGCGATCGGCGCGGCATGTCAAGTACGATGACGCGGACGACTTTACGATTGTCACGCCCGACGCCGTGCTCAGCTTCATCAACGACCTGACGCGCGGGTTTCGCGTGGTCATGATCTCGCTACCGCTGCTTTCGATCATTATCGGCGGCATCGTGATCATGAACATCATGATGATCTCGGTCACCGAGCGAACCCGCGAGATCGGCATTCGCAAATCGATCGGCGCACGGCGGAGACACATCTTGATTCAATTCCTCTATGAGTCGACGCTGCTTTCGTTGATCGGCGGATCATTGGGTATACTCTTTGGAGTGATGATCGGCGAGAAAATTCTCACCGCCGTGATGGACATTTACGTGACACCGACGACGCTGGCGGTGATCCTGGGGTTCGGTATCTCGGTTGCCGTCGGGTTGTTCTTCGGCATGTATCCGGCCGTGCGCGCGTCGCGTTTCGACCCGATCAAGGCGCTGAGCTATGACTAAGCGGTCGCAAGCGGTCTGGGAAGCCCGCGAGGGAATGCTGCTGGCGCTCGACGCCGTCCGGTCGAACAAGTTTCGCAGTTTGATGACGATCATCGGTGTCATGGTCGGCGTCGGCGCGGTGATTGTTGTCAATACGATCATGGACGGCTTCAGCGCCTACGCGCAATCGTCAATCGACAAGATCGGCAGCAACGTCATGTATATCATCCAGTGGGACGAGGGCACGGACTTCGAGAATCTCACGGAAGCAGAACGGCGGCGCAAAGACATCACGATGGATGAGGCGCTGGCGATCGAGGAGATGTGTCCGCTGGTAAAGGCCGTCGCGCCGCAGAAACGCGCCTTCAACAACGTTGCCAAGTACCAGGACCGGGCAATCCGCAATCCGGACGACTTTCGCGGCTGCTGGCCGGCGCAGATGATCGTCACGAATCGTGAATTGGCGGCCGGGCGATTTATCGATGAGAACGACATGGAGCGTGAGGCGATGGTCTGCGTCATTGGTCCGGAAATTGCCGACGCTCTTTTCGCCGACCACGCCGAGGCCATCGACAAAGAGATTCGCATCAACGGCTACAAGTTTACGGTGATCGGCGTGCAGGAGCGGGTCGAAGACCTTTTCAATATTAGCGAGAACGATTTCATTTTTATTCCAATGACGACTTTCGACAAGCTCTATCCCAACACCACTTCCGTGGAATTGCTGTGCAGCGCCGTGTCGCGGGCGCAATTCGGGGAAGCGATGGATCAGGTTATCAATGCGCTGCGGCGCGTCCGCAAGGTTCGGCCGGAAGAAGAGAACAATTTCGGCATTCTCACGCAAGATCGTTTCAAGGATGAAGTCGGCAAGATCACGACCAACGTGCAGTTGGGAGCGACGGCAGTGGCGTGTGTCGGTTTGCTGGTCGGCGTGATTGGCGTGATGAATATCATGTTGATTGCCGTCACGCAACGGACGCGCGAGATTGGCGTGCGCAAAGCGGTTGGCGCGCGCAAGAAGAACATCTTATTCCAGTTTCTTGTTGAAGCGGGGACATTGACCGTTATGGGGGGACTGATTGGAATCATCTTTGGCGCCGCCCTGGGCTGGGTGGTAACATCACTTCTCGACTGGCGGTACTTCTTCTCGCCCGCCTGGGCAGTGATCGGTATCCTCATGTCGGCTGGAACCGGTATCATTTCGGGTCTCTACCCGGCGTGGCGCGCGGCGCGGATTGATCCGATAGAAGCGCTGCGCTACGAGTAGCCGGGCTACCGCACGCAGTGAAAGCGGGCGTCTTGCGCTCTCAAGAAATCCTCCGCTTCTGATCCATGAAGCATCGCCAAAGTTGAGAGAAATCCGGCCTCAGTACAGAGCTCGGCGACTACTGTTACACTGAGCGGTGCGTTATCAATTGGCCAACCGGTTTTGGGATTGAGAATGTGACTCAGCCGCTTGCCGTCGACAACGCAATAGCGGTAAGCGCAGCCGGAAGTCGTCACCGCACCGTTCTTGAGTTCGATTCGTCCGATGCTCAATCCGCCGTTGTCCGTATCTTCAATGCCGATACGCCAGGTTTGTCGATCGTCGGTCGCCGTAGCCGCGCGAATGTCACCGCCGAAATTGACCATCACCGAGGCTCCTGACGCCGCGAACAGCATCTGGCAGACTCGATCGACGGCGTATTCTTTGCCAAGTCCGCCCAAGTCGATTTCCATTTCCGGACGCATCCGGATGTCATGATCGGTGAGGCGGACTTTATCCCAGCCGACCAGCAGCATGATCGCGGCGATGAGGCTGCCGTCGGGTCGGATTTCTTGGCCGTCGAATTTCCAGGCGCGCCGCAACACGCCGGAAGTGATATCAAACAGGCCATCGCTCAACTCATAGCAATTAGCGGCGTACTTGAGCAGCGTAAGGGTCTCGCCGTCGATCTCGACCGCTCGACCGTGACTGTTATTAATAGCATGAACGACGTTGTCGTTACGGTAACGGCTGAACTTGCGCTCAATGCGCAAGGCTTCCGAATGCGCGAGCGAAGCCAATTGCTCGGCTTCGCTCCGCGCTGCACAACGAACGAGGATCTCGCAAGGGGAGGCCATTGCCGAGAACGCGATAGCCCAATAATCGTCGCGCTGCTGCAATTGGTAGCCGGATGACGGTTTAGAAGCTACGGACATATCCGAGCCTCAGCATGACGGCATCTAATCGCGGGAAGAGATCGATTCCTTCCTGCGCGGCCATTTTCTCCGGCGGGCTGGAATCGCCGCGCTGGAGGTAGTACTCGACGGTGAGCTTGAGCTTCGCGTTGTCTTTGACCGGAAGCGTGTATGTTAGTCCGTATGTATATGCGGCAAATGCCGCAAGGCGGCTGTCAGCCGAGGCGTATTGCGGCAAGCTTTGGCCGTCGATCAGAAAGACGCGATAGAAGTCGGCCCGTGACTGGTTGTACCAACGCACACGCGGCTGCAAAGATCCCCGGCGTTTGAGATTGACGGTGAAGTTGACGTCGACGGCATGCGCGGTGATGCCCCAATCATCCCAGAAGTAGCGATAGGCGGCACCAACCGCGCTGCCAAACATGAAGCGCTTCAACTCGGTGTAAACCGCGTGCTTGGTACGCCCATCGGGACGCTTCTCCCAAAGGTCGCGAACCGGTTCGCCGGGCTCGGCGTTGGTCGCCGGCTGAACTTCGCTGATGACCTTGTACGGATCGGTGAGATAGCCGCTGGCGCGGTCGTAGGAATAGCTAAGCCGCAAGAGGCTGCGTTGGTCAAGAACTTGGGTCAAGCTGAAGACGGCATCGAAGACGCGTTTTTTCTCGCCGTCGAAGTTTGGGTCCTCGTCGTTGTCTTCATCGATCACCGCGAACGGATCGGGCAGGCCGCCGACGGGGTTGATCTTGTCGCGCATATAGGCGAAAGAAACGCCGAGTGATGTTTGGGTCGCGAAAAATTCGTTGACCAGCCCACCGGATATGCCCAACGACTTGTAATCATACTCGCTGGAGAATTGCAGCCCGGCCTGCCCCGTGAGCGATGCGCTCAACGGTCGTGACAGCGAGAGTTCACCGGCAAAGCGACGGTCAGTAAATGACGCGTCGGTCGGAAATACTCCGGCCGGGACAAGTACCGTCTTGCCGCCGGAAGCGCGCGTAACGGTTTGCTCGTTGCGCGACGGCGACCGGCCGGTGGGTGTGGCGCCGGTGAGACCGTCGTAGGTCAATCGCAGGTCAAGTGTGTAGTTTCGTTTCAGCTCCTTGGTCAAGCTGAAATTGAACTCGGTGGCGCGCGCCCGGTCTTTCTCGGAGTAAATGAGAAGCGAAGTTTCAGACTGACCCGCCGAAACGCCGCCACCGATCTGCGATCCGACCAGCGCCGCGGTCAATGTGGCAACGGCGCTGCGAATCGATTTCTTGGCGCTCAGTTGCATCCGCAGCCGCCACCGCCAAAGCCGCGCCCGCCGGAGGCGGCTTCCTTGCTGAAGTAGATGTGATCGTCAATCGACAGGTCATGCGCGCGATGATCGGGCTGCATCTCCGGTTTGGCGAGGAATTCGCTGGTGCACATCTGCACCTTCGCCGAAGAGCACCCGATCAACGCTAACGCGCTCAGAAGGACAATTGCCGTTATGACATCTCGCTTGCGCATCGCTCACACTCCGTGTTGTCGTTGACTGCCGAGCGAAGTCAGAATCGATAACCGACGCCGAGCATGAGACGCGTTTGGAAATCCGGTTGCGCGATGCAGGCATCAGCATCTTTGTAAGTGAAATTCTCTTTCTCGTTCAGATTATCGCCGTTGGGGCGGTAGTACGTGTCGTGCCCGGTCAGTAGACTACGGAAATAGTAGTCGGCGCCGGCCGAGACGATCAGATCGACCTTCGGGCTTAATGCGAACATGGTTTCGACACCACCGCCCAAACCCCACGGGTCGCTGTTGACATCGAATGTCTCATTGCCGCCGATGTACTCGAAATAGGCGGTATAAGATGACAGACGCAAGCCGCCGAAAACGCGGCTGCGATCGAGCGAGAAGAGCTTGACAGGATACATCAAGTCAAGTCGCGCGTCCCAATTCTTGCCGCTGGAACGCGGACTCCCGCCGGTGGCCTGGTCGATGAACACGCGCCGCGCGCGGACGGCATCGCCAGTCGGCACCCAGGCATACCCGATACCGAATCGAATCTGGAAGGGAAAGCCCTGGGCGAAATTAGCAAAGGTGCCGCTGAAATGAACGCCGACGCCGTCGTAGTAACCCGAAAACATCTCGCCGGTGAACACGCGCGACAGATGGTCAGAGCTGCTGCGCGGCGGGATCGGACCGCTGCTCTGCGCCATGAGCGGGAAAGCGCTGAGCATCGCGATCAGGAAAGCTGATTTAGAGATCCGCTTCATATTAGTCTCCTTTCAATCGCCGCAACGACTCCGGCATAGAGCGGCGCAGTCGCGGGTGGAAGACTTCGAAGTATTAGTTCCTTGGCTACTGATTGTTTCGGCCTGAAACAGCCGAATCTTGAGGAGATAATGGAATTAATTTGGACATTGTCGGTCGATGCTGAATGAACATGGCGGAGTAGCTGAGGAGCTTTAAGTAATTGCCAATCAAGACGTTATGCGTCTATCGAAGAAAGCGAGGATCATGGCGAGAGCGGATGCTTGGTGATTCCCACCCAGCGCGAGCCGAGGTTGAGGCGTTGGCGCAATATGAGGTTCAGTTGTGCGGTGTGGTGTTGCACGTGCCTCATATTATACAGTAGCAATTCCAAGAAACTGGCCTCGCCCCAGGCATACCGAAATCGCTCACCGGCATGAGTCTCATTGAGTCCGTAAATCGTCTGCCGACATTGCTCTCGGCAGTGCTGAAGATAGGAGAGCAGTTCCTCCTTGGCATATATCCGCGGCGGAAGAACTCCCGCCGGATCGAGTTCCTCAAGACCGAACGGTTGCGGCGGATTGAAAGTTTCGGCCGGACCATGCAGGTACAGATCGAGCCAGAAGAGAGTGTGAGAGACGAGATACCAATAGTACGGCTCACGCGTCTGGTCGCGCCAGAGATCGTCGGGGCATGCATTGATGGCATTTTCGAGCATATCAATTGAAGCGCCGAATTGCTGCCAGAGGATTTGCTTGAGATCAAAATCAATCGTCATCCGTCAGACTCCGTGGGAGATTGTGCGCCGGATAAGTTTTGAAGGCCATACATTATCGCTGGAGACGCGGTCAGGCAATCGCTTTTAACTGCGAGATCTCACCGACCCATTGGTTGGCGCCGAAGTTGGCTTCGACCGTATCGCCGACGCGTTTGCCGATCAGCAGCTTTGCAATCGGCGCCGCGAAGGTGACCATATCGGGCAGAAGATCAAGCTCATACTCCACCGGGCCGACAATGTTGAAGGTGTGGGTTTTGGCGCCACCATTTTCTTTAATGATCACGCACGCGCCGAACTGGGCGCGATCTAACCCTGATTCGCTGAGTTCAACGACTCGTCCGCGCAAGTATTGCTGATAGCGTTGCATTTTCTCCAATAGTAGGACCTGCGTCTCGCGGGCGGCATGGTAGGCCGAATTCTCGCGCAAGTCGCCGAGGGCGGCCATCTCGCCGATATGTTTGGAGTTCTTCTCGATGTCCTTTTTCAAGGCGGCGACCTTATCGGTCAGGATCTTGTGTGTGCTTTTGAGAATGGCAACTTGCATCTGTCTGGCGCCTCAAAGTTCAAAAGGAATGGTCGATGGACATTATACTGCGCCGCTCGGTGAAATGATAGGCCGAATTTCTCGCAATTCGAGCGAAGCACAAGGAGTGTAAACAAGCCGCCCGGAATCGGTTGATCCCGGGCGGCAGCGTGATCAGAGGCCTTGGCTCCTAATTACGGAGCGACGCACGGAGCGGGTCCGGAGGAGAAAATGTACTCGATTATGTACACGGCATCGGCAATGGAAACCGCGCCGCTGCAGTCGGCATCAGCCGCTTCGAGCGGATCGGGCGCCGGCCCGCCGGTGAAGATGTAGTTGATGATGTAGACTACATCGGCGATGCTCACCGCTTGATCGGCGTTGGCGTCACCGGACACAAACACCGCGCCGACTTTGAGCGTGATCGGCAGGTCCAGAGTTGGGTGCAGCGGATCGTTGGTAGTGAAATCAATGCCGCCGCCGCAAGTGCTATCGACCATGTCCAGCGCGTCGAAATAGAGCCAGAGATTGGCGTTCGATCCCGGTTGGACAACACCCGAATGCGAATGAACGTGCAACCACGACGGCACCGGCAGGCCGAAAGTAATCGCCAGTTGATTATGCAGATAGGCGGCGTTGAAAGCGACCATCAAACCGTCGGTACCGGTTGAGTTTTCGATGCCGATGGTACATCCCTGGGTGTCAAAGCCGGTACCCATCGATTGATACTGGACTTTGATCGTGCCGTCACTGGAGAGAATCACCTGCGCAGTGATGACATCGCCGGGATTGACGCCGCTTTCATACTCGGGATAGTTGAGGAAGGAGATCACCAACTGACCGGCGACAACTTGATAAAGCACCCGCCCACCGGGGTTATCGGCGTCGTTGATATTGAGATCGTCCCAACACCAGGCGATGAAACCATTGGGAGTGGTCGCAGCCGGAATGTTCGTGTTGGAGAGCGAACTCAGATCGGTTGTCGGGCCGAAGCCAATTATGCCGTTTGAACCCACATAGAATTGAGTGTAGTCGGTTCCGTAGAACGGGAAATTGAATCCGATCGGATAGGGCCCGACAAAATTGTCATCGCTTAAGCCGGTGACGGCCGTGCCGGTGGCCGAGATGTCGATCCAGCTATAAGCCGGACCTTGAGGATCGTCGGAGTCGATCCAGATATTTCCGGCGCCGTCGGGGCCACCGCTCCCCTTGGTGACTTCCGCATAGTACGGTTCTTCAACGCCGCCCTTGTCGGGATCGTTGACACGATACCCGAGTGGGGTCGCGGTCGCATCAGACACCGCCTTGACGAACACCGGCTTGCCGTAAGTTTCACACACCAGTTGGTAGTGAAGTTTTCCCAGTCCGCCGTTGGTGATCGTCACCAGAGATGAATCGGATCCGCCATTCGGGATGCGCTTTGTGATCGTAGTCGGATTGAGGCTGATCGCCGGCGCGTGGACATGCAAGTCAGCCGCGATGTTGCCGGTCGCATGCGTCGGGTCGTTGGAAGTGTAGCCCACGGCGCTGGCGTAATCGCCGGGGTTGAGGCCGGTAGCCTTGATGGTCACGGGCAGTACCACGCTGTCGCCGATCGCGATGGTTTGCTGGTTCGTGGCGCACTGGATCCACGCCGCCGCCGGTGTGAAGCGAATGCGTAATGTTGCTGCACCGGCGTTGCGGACAACGAGATTGTGAATCACTTGCTCATCTTCCACCAAGCTGTCGGCAAGAGCGGTCGGCGAAATCTGCGCCAGCGACGAGCCGCCCGCAGAGCTGACATATCCCTTCAAAGAAATGTCGTCGATGCTCCAGCCGTTGTATTGAACCGAGCCGTCGGTCGGCCCGAGTCCGTAGCGAACTTGGAAATCGGGGTTGTTGTCGGCGATAGCGGCGAGGTCGTAGACCGACTCAGTCCAGGACGGTTCGCTCAGCGTCGCGCCGCTGGCGTAGAGCTGCACCCAGGCGGTACCATCGAACACTTCGAGGTAGGCGTGATCGTACGACGATGACTCGATGCCAAGTTGGTGGTAGTAGGTCATGATCACGCCGGTTGCGTTCTCGCAGTCGATGACCGGCGAGTAGACCCACTGGGTGGCGCCGATGCCGGCGTTATACGAGCCCGCCGAAGTGATGTCATTGCCGAGGTACATGTTTTCCGGCCCCGGCGTATGATCGTCCGACGGATCGGGCGTGCCGGAACCGCCGGTGCCGCCGATCGCCGGACCGATAGCCCATTCGGCCGAGCCGCCAAGACCGGTCCAGTCTTGTTCCACGGTGAAGTCTTCGAGGAAGAAAACAACGCGGTCACCGACGGTGACCGAGAAATACAATGTCGCCGCGTATCCGCCGTTGCCGCTCAGCGCCAGCTTGCAGTTGACGCCGTGTCCCATCGGAGTCGTGGAGAGCGCAGTGATGGTAAAGACGTCGCCACTGTTGTTGGCGGTGCCGCCGGAAGCGTTGATCGTCCCGAACGAACCGGCATCATCGCCAAAGCTGACATATTCATCAAGCTCGCTGATTACCGCCGTCACATTTTCGGCTACGCCGCTGCCGGTGTTGTTCAGTGTAACGACGATGTTGGCGGTTTCACCGGGATCGACCATGCCGTTGTTATTGCCGGTTGGGTCGCTGACGGCAAAGGACACATACGCTACATTTGGCGCATGGGCGGTGAGCGAAAATGTGCTCACCCATGTATCTTTGGCATTTCCATTCACGGTCAGCGTGAAATTGATCTTATGACCGTCGGGAATCGTCGGGCTCGCCGTGAAAGCGAAGGCGTCGGCGATGTTTGCCGAGCCAAAGTTGCCGTTGATTGTGCCGTAGTTCTCTGTCGCGTCGGAGATCGTGACGTTGGCATCCTCGGTGGAGAGTGTCGCAACAACGTTGTTGGCGTTGTCGGGGCCGACATTTTGTAGCTGGACGCCAAGAACGATACTCTCGCCAAAATCAACCATGCCGTTGTTGTTGCCAGAGGCGTCGTTGACCGTGTTGCTCTGGTAGATCACATACGGCCCATTGGGGGCAATCACCTGCACGGTGCCGATATAGGGCACGCGATTCTGATGAGTAACGACAACATCGGCGGTGACCGGAGCGCCGAACGGCACGATCGTCATTTGCACGGAACCGGTCGCATCGACATAGCCGGCGCCGTGGAGAACGCCATTTGCCGAAACGCCTACATAGGATCCCGGGTCGGCGTCGACGGTAAACGTCGTTGAAGTCATGAGCAGCGATCCGGCATAGCTAATCGTATTGGCTGGAGGCTGTTTGAGATAGGTTGCCACTGACGGGTCACCCATCAAGTGGTACATTTCCCAGTAGTAAGCCTTGCGCGAGCTGGTCGATTGTTGCACCGCAAGATTGCCGCACATGTTGATCGCGTAGTTTGTGACGTAGTGCGAACTGACCGGTTCGCCGTGGTCGTGAAACATACCGTCGTAGGCGCCGATCTTGGTCGCATCGTACGGCGGTCCGGCGGCGATGATCGCTTTGCCGCCACCGACGCCCCACCAGTAGTCTTCATCCCAGTAGGAGTTATTGCTGGCGCCGATGTACCCAACGCCGCCTTTGTTGGGCGCCTGAAGCCAGGCCTCCGCGAAGCTGGGAGTGCTTTCACCAAATGTGCTCGACAAGCAGCAGTTGCCAATACCGAGACCATACTGGTGCGCATTAGTGAGCGTATTGATATCGCTTACCGAGAATGGCGGATCGGCCCAGCCGGTATGGCTGCAGTGAGCGGTGTAGTTGGCAAGGCCGACACCGGCGCTTACCGAGGCAATAACCGCTGCGGCGGCGCCGGCGGCATCAGAAGCCGGATAGAGCCAGACATGGGGCGTGACACCGTGCGCGGCGTTGAAATAGTAGGTTGTGCCGTAATTGATCTGGCCGTTGCCGTAGGTCGGCGCATAAGTCCCGTCCACACCTGAAACCAGGGTTACTTCGTTGAGGTAGGTCGGATCGGGCATGGTATACTGTTCGTACTCGAGTGTTTTGTCGATCTGCGGTTGCAGCTCACCCGTATTTTGGGCGCAAAAACGCCCGTAGTAGACCTCCGGCAAGTTGTCGCCGGTGTATTCGGCGTAGCGCAAGTCGGTGATATGCGAACCCGCTGAACCGGCCCAGGCCGGAATCTGCGGCGTGTCGCCAACGAACAGGATGAAGGACGGCGCCGGATCAGTCGGAGTTCCGGCATTGTAGATGTCTTGTAGATAAGTCTTGATCGCCGTTGTCGAAGCGCCGATGACGTCGGTGTAGCCGACAATGACTTTGAATCCCTTCTTGATCTTCCAGGCGATAAGCGGCTGCAATTGTGCTTCGAACATGCGTGCCGAGACAATCACCATCTTGATCGGGTACTTGGTGAGGTCGGTTTTGTCGGTCAATTGCAGCATCTCGTAGTTGCTCAGTTGCTCATAGGCCGGCTCGAAGAACGGCGAGTAGGTCGCCGCCATCTGTTCTTGAGTGGCCGCCCAATTTGGGTGCTCGAAATTGACGCGGATGGTTATCTGCCGCTGCACTCGCAGCTTGTTCGTCGACGGTTCGTACTCGACCGGCGCGATGGCAATCGATCCGATGCGAACTCCGCGCATGACGCCGTCGATGGCGGTAGAGGCCATCGGCAGTGAGTAGTAGCCGGACTTGGCGTAGACGTCCGGTTTGTACTCGAACGGCACTGAGGCCGGGTCGTCCGATTTGGAGAGCGACGGTTGTGCCGGAATAATCCGATCATTGTATCCGAGTTGAGACAGATCGTACTCGACCGCATCGGATGCCAATACCTCGGTTCTAAGTTCGGCTTCCAGCGGAACCGCCAGCAGCTTGACGGCCATCGGCAGTGCTGGTTCACCGACGCGACTCGAGAGATGTAGTCCGTTGCTGCTGAGCATGACGAACGGGCCGGCTTTGGTAGTGACTGATGTGAGTTCGAGCTCACCGACGTCGACACGCAGCGTGACGCCGCCCGGATCCTGGCCAAGGATCGTGACACCGCTGGGGGTATCGCCGACCTTGATGGTGCTTGCTGTTGCTGCTACTGTGAGTGCGAGCAGCAACAAGCCGACCACGATGGCAAACTTCTTCAAGGGGACCTCCGATGTTCGAGAGATTCGTTGTGAGGGTAAGGGGAGAGAATTGGGACAAAAAAGTTCTGTCATTCTACTCGGTTGCGAACGTACTTGTACCAATAGGTATAATAGTACATCGAATATAAAATCCAAGTACTAAGTGGAGCAAATCGTCGTTTTCCGCGACTTTTCTCGATCAAAGTTTGCTGTCATTAACTTGGAAGCAAGGTGCGGAGCAGATCGCGCTAAATCGGAGTAATTCAGCTCTGATTAAGTTCGCTCGCGTCGTCGAGTTCTCGCCGTCCGCCAAAATCGTAGATCGTGAACGGGCCGCCGAGGAGATCCCGAGAGGCGCTTCAGACGTCGCGCGATGTCGATGATATCGAACCGATTCGGCGCTTGACTCCGTAACAAGATCGTCTATAATTCAATAGTCATACTTCGCAAAAACCAAGGTCTACAAGCCAATTCTATCCTGCGACCGAAGCGGCACGCGGGAGGGAGAGAGATCATGAGCAAAGCGCTATGGTTCGGAGTTGTCTTAGTGACAATAGCGGTGGCGTTTGGTTCTGCTGTGAAATCGGCAAGCGCCGATTCCCGAGCATGGACAATCGTGAGCACCTATCAAATTCCGGAGGGGGCCTCGGGCCTGGCCTGGGATGGCACCAACATCTTTTTCGGAATCTATGGCGCCTCCGGCAGCAATGTTTATCGTCTCAATCCGACCAACGGCAGCTATGTGCTTCAATGTGTTGGTCCGCAAGGGGACGCCTTTGGTTTGACTTGGGATGGGATTGACCTTTGGACGACGGATCATCCCAGCAGCTCGCAACCGGCGAAGGCGATGAGATTCAACCTCAGCGGTACGCTGCTCTCGCAGTTCAATCTACCGACGACCTATATGTCGGGGATCGCGTACGATAACGGCAATTTCTGGGTGACTCGCTACTATCCTGATCCGGGAGTTGTCTACAAAGTAAATGGCAGCGGCGCGGTACTCAAGCAATTCAATGCGCCCGACAACCAACCCTGGGATTTGTGTTTGGCCAACGGCAACTTGTGGATTGCCGACTACTGGGGTGACATGTTGTATCTGGTTGACACGGTCAGCGGCGCGCTACTGGACAGCCACGCCGCCGAAGATATCGACCCGGCCGGCATCGTCTGGGACGGGCAGTACCTCTGGTATTGCGACAACGGCGCCTCGAACAGCTTCGACAAACTTTACAAGATTGACTTGACCGGAGCCGGCACACCGGACATTGACATTCCGCAGTTGACGCACGATTACGGATCGGTAGTACTGAATTCGCCTACGACCTGGTACTGCCTGGTGCAAAATCTCGGCACGGCAACGCTGACAGTGGACAGCATCAAGATCAACGGCGCGACGGCCGTTGGTAGTGAATCGATCTTTCCGATGGCGCTTGCGTCGGGAGCGCTGGATACAATTCCGTTGACCTATCTTCCGATTGTGCTGGGTCCGCTGGCTGCCGGCGTTGTCGTCTACAGCAACGACCTGATCACGCCGACGGTAAATCTGACACTGAGCGGATTCGCGGTAAATTCCGGGCCGGACGTATTCCCGCTGGTCGCAGGGCACGATTACGGCGCGGTGCGATTGCGTTCGTATCCGCTCTGGACGCTGGAAATCCAGAACACCGGAACGGCGCCGCTATCGATTACGGCGATTACTTCCACTGAGGCCGAGTTCAGCATCGACGACCGAATCACGTATCCGATTGCGGTGGCGCCACTCGACACAGCGCGCGTTCCGATCTGGTTCTTCCCGCAATCTCCGGTCACTTACAAGTCGACAATCACGATCAGCAGCAACGATCCGACGAGCCCGTATCAGTTTGATCTGCTCGGAACCGGACAACTCGGGGTTCAGGAAATCGGCGACACGTTGTGGAGTATCACAATCTCGGGTTCGATCGACAACAGCGCCAAGGCGATGATGCCGATCGCTGATATCAATGGCGACGATGTTCCCGACGTCATCGTTTGTACCGAAGACAATTATATCCGTGCCTTCAACGGCAATGCCTCCGGAAGCGGCGACATCATTTGGGAGCATTACATTCCCGGCGGCTCGATCTACAATCAGAACAGCCTCGTAGTCATTCCCGATATCGACGAGGATTCTTATCCCGACATCGTGGTAGGTTCGGCGTGGGCGGGCAAATTGGTGCGGGCGATTTCCGGCAAACGGGGCACGACGATATGGACGCATCTGACGACTAACTATGGGCAGGGCGGCGCCATTTATCAGGTCGATGCGCGCTTCGACTTCAACAATGATGGATCCGTCGACGTCTTGGCCGCCTCCGGCGACGACGCCAACGACCAGGGGCCGCGACGGGTTTATTGCCTGAATGGGCTTAGCGGTGTGCCGCTCTGGGAATACCCGGTCGGGGCGCCGGTGTTTGGCGTGATCGGAGTGTCGGACTTTACCGGCGACGGCCGTCCCGACGCCGTTGCCGGGGCTTCCAACGCGGCCGAGACGCAGGGTATTGCGATCGGTATCAACGGTGTTACCGGCGCGTTTGTCTGGAACTATCCGGTAAGCGGGTCATCGGTGTGGGCCGTCGAACAGCTCGGCGATGTCAATGGCGATACCACACCCGATGTGATGATCGGCGACTTTAGTATTTCTACCGGCGGGCTCTATATCCTCAATGCGCGCACCGGAGCGCTGTTGTATCAGCAGCCCGGCACGGGATCGGTCATTCGACTCGAGCCGATCGGCGATGTTAACGGCGACGGCTTCATTGACATAATGCCGGCGCACGCCGGCTCGACGGCATATGCGATCAGCGGCAAGGACTGCAGCGTGCTCTGGTTTCAATCGCTGCCCGACAAGCCGTGGTGCGTGTCGTCGGCCAATGATCTCAATTCTGATGGACGCAAAGACATCATGCTGGGAACGTTGTTTACCAACAACGAAGTTCGGTTCCTGAGCGGCATAAACGGTGCGACGATGTACAGCGTGCCGTACTCGTCGCCGATTGACGCGCTGCATGCGATTCCCGATATCGTCGGTGATTTGTCGATGGAGATGCTGGCCGGCGGCCGTGAGGGCGAATTGGTGTGCTTGTCGGGCGGTGTCGGCGCCTCGCCAAATCAGGCTCCGTATCAGGCCGTCAGTCCGAATCCAGCCAACGGCGCTTCCGGTGTCTCAACCACACCGACTTTGTCATGGACAGGAGGCGACCCCGACCCCGGTGATGATGTCTTCTATGATGTCTACCTGGGAACTGCACTGCCACCGAATTTGGTTTCAAGCAATCAGTCGCTGACGACATTCGTGCCGGCGGCGCTGACAGTCAATCAGTTGTACTATTGGCGCGTGGATGCCAAGGATCAATTGGGATTGAGCACAGCCGGGGAGATTTGGACATTCACGACCGCAAGCGGGTTCGTCTGCGGTGACGCGGATGCTTCCACTCAGGTGTCGATTGCCGATGCCGTTTACATTATTAATTACATCTTCTCGGGCGGGCCGGCGCCAAATCCGCTTGCGGCCGCTGATGTGGATTGTAGCGGACAGGTTTCGATAGCCGATGTCGTTTACATCATCAATTACATCTTTGCCGGAGGAGCTGCGCCGTGCGCGGGATGCCCGTAGACGACTGATTTGCCGCAACATCAAAAGCGTCGCGTTGATCGCGGCGCTTTTTGTTTTGAACTAAGCCGCTTGGCCCTTTTGGATGCGCTTGCGTTGCTCGGAATCGAGGATCGCTTTGCGCAGACGGATTGTCTTGGGGGTGACCTCGACGAGTTCGTCGGCGCCGATCCACTCGAGGGCTTTCTCGAGCGACATTTTGCGGGCGACATCGAGCGCGATACCGATATCTTTGGTCGACGAGCGGTGATTGGTCAGGTTCTTGCGCTTAGTTGGATTGCAGGGTAGATCGTCCGGTCGGGAATTTTCGCCGACGATTTGTCCGGCGTAGATGCGGTCGCCAGGCTCGACAAAAATCGCGGCGCGTTCTTGCAGGCCTTCGATGGCGTAGGCCGTTGCGGCTCCGGTTTCCATACTGATGACAGAGCCGCGGAAGCGCGCAATCACTTCGCCGCGCCACGGGCCGTAGCCGATGATACGGGCGGCCATGATGCCGAGACCGCGCGTGTCGGTGAGAAATTCGGTGCGATAGCCGATCAGGCCGCGCGTTGGAATTTCGAATTCAAGGCGAACAACATTGGTTCCGGCGTTCTCCACCGAACGCAACTCGCCTTTCCGTCGTGCCAACTTCTCGATGACGACTCCCTGGTATTCTTCCGGGACGTCAATGATAACTTGCTCGATCGGCTCAAGGGTGGTGCCTTGGTCATCTTCATGGGTGATGACCTCCGGGCGGGAGACACAAAACTCGAGACCTTCGCGACGCATTTCTTCGATTAAAATTGCCAAGTGCAATTCGCCGCGACCGGAGACTTTGACGCCGTCGGAGCGGCCGAGGTCTTCCATGCGCAGGGCAACGTTGACGCGCAATTCCCGTTGCAGCCGGTCTTTGAGCTGGCGAAGCATGATTGCTGTGCCGTCCTCGCCCGAGAACGGTCCGGTGTTCACGAGAAAGAACATCGATACGGTCGGTTCTTCGATTTCCAGCGGCTTCATTGCTGCGCTCGGCTCTTCGAGGCCGGAAAATGTGTCACCGATGCCGATCTCTTTCGGGCCGGCAATCCAGACGATGTCGCCGGCGGTAACTTCGTCGACCTCGATGCGATTCAGACCGCGCGTGACCCACATGTGCTCGCCCTTTTCTTTTGTCGAGGAGACCAAGCTGAAACCGGCGTCCTGATTTTTCACGTCGTTCCAACGCGTGACGAAGCGGGTGAAGAGATCGCCACGGTCAAGCGTTCCGCGCAAGACGCGGCCGCAACCGATCTGGCCGATGTAATCGTCCCAAGCGAGAGTGCTTACCTGCATCAGGAACGGGCCTTCCTGATCGACGTGCGGCGCCGGTACGTGTTCGATTATTGTCTCGAAGAGTGCGTCCATGCCCTCGTGCTGATCGCGTTCCAGGTCGCGGATAAACCAGCCGGACAAACCGGAGCCATAAAGTACCGGAAAATGCGCCTGCTCGTCGGTGGCGCCGAGTTCGAGGAAGAGATCGAAGGTCTTGTTGAGCGCATGATCGGGACGGGCGTTGGGGCGGTCGACCTTGTTGATAATCACGATTGGCCGCAAACCCAGACGCAGCGCGCGCATCAGGACATAGCGGGTCTGCGGCATCGGGCCTTCGTTAGCGTCAACGAGAAGCAGCACGGAATCGACCATCGACAGCACGCGCTCGACCTCGCCGGAAAAATCGGCGTGTCCGGGCGTGTCGATGATGTTGATCAGAAAGTCTTTCCAAGTAACGGTACAGTGCTTGGCGCGAATCGTGATACCGCGTTCGCGCTCGAGATCATGGTTGTCCATCAGCCGCTCGGCGACCTGCTGATTGTCGCGAAATGTGTGCGTCGCGCGGAAGACGGAGTCAATCAGTGTTGTCTTTCCATGATCGATATGAGCGATGATCGCGAGATTGCGAATGTGACTGACCGGTATCATCGTGCGCTATGTCCTCTGCTCTGGCGGATATAATTCCGCCGGGTTTTTCTCCGCCGCACCGAATGCCCCCGAAATTGTGCTCATGAGGGAGAATGACGAAAAAATCCCGGGCTATCGTGCGCCCGGGATGGATGCGGTAATAATATACGTGGGGATTGTGAATTTTCCAAGTCCATTTTTTCGCGATCTCGCGGCGCCGATTACGGGGAGAACCGGCGAACGAGCGGCTGATCGTTACTCGGAAAGCCCGATTTTCTTGAGGAACGGCAGCCAGCGCGGGTCGGAGTGGAGATTGCGTAAATAGGGATGCGCCTTCGTGAGCGGAATGCCGGCATCGCGGACCGCCAGAGACTGCTCCAAATAGAGGAAGGCCTGGTCGATGTCTCCGCGATAGGCGTGAACGCAGGCAACCTGAAAGTTCCATTGTTCGCCCTCGTTCAGCAGATCGGCCAGCGCGCGATCGGAGTCGTCCGCCCGGCCCAAAGCATGATAGACGGCGGCGAGTGTGAAGAGCCGATAGCCGGCAACTCGCTCGCGTTTAGCTTTGATGAGCGCTGCCTCGGCGTTTCCCTCCAGAAGATCGATGCCCGCCTCAAATGTGTTGAGCGACGTTATGTCCGGGCTCATTTCACGCAAGCGGGCAAACACCTCGCGTGCTTCATCGAAGCGACCGGCAAAAGTCAGGACGCGAGCGTGCTCGCGCCTTACCCAGGGATCAAGCGGATCAAGCTCGACGGCCTTTCTTGCCAGTCGAAGCGCTTCGTCATAGTTCTCCAGGAGAAGTTCCCAGAGCGCGACCGAAGTGACCGCCAAGCTATTGTTGGGGGCAAGCTCATAGGCGCGCTTGTACGCCTTTCCGGCCTCCGTGATGCGGATCTCCAGCGCACCGCGAACAAAGCCGAGGGCGATCTGCACTTCCGGAAGATTGGGATCAAGCTGCGCGGCTTTTTCGACTGCAGCGAGTGCGCGTTCATACATGTTCCGGCCCAGCTCGAATTCGCGGCGGTACTCAACATGGCCGTAAGCCAGTTGATGGCCGATGGCGTAAGCCAGGCCCGCCCAGGCGCGCGCGTTCTCCGAATCGATCGCGATGGCCTTGTCGTATAGCTCGACTCCCAGCGCGAGACTCTCCCTGGTCATGAGGGCAGCCGATTGTTGGGCACGCAAGATCAGCGCATAGCTCTCCGGATTTGCCGGTTTTGGTGATTCATTGACGCCGACCAGCGTCACGTGCATGGCCTTCGACACCGAGCCGGCGATTTCGTCCTGCACTGCAAAGATGTCGTCGAGGACGCGATCGAAAGTTTCCGACCAGAGGTGAAACCCATCCAAGACATTAACTAATTGCGTCGTGATGCGTACGCGATTGCCAGCCTTGCGGACGCTGCCTTCGAGAATCGTCTCGACGCCGAGTTTTTGTCCTATGCTGCGCAGGTCTTCCTGTTTGCCCTTAAAGGCGAACGATGACGTGCGTCCGGTGACTTTGAGCTCGGGGTTCTTGGCGAGAACATTAAGTAGCTCCTCAGTCAAGCCATCCGAGAAGTACTCGTTCTCCGGGTCGGCGCTCATATTGGTAAAGGGAAGCACAGCAATGGACGGACGCGCTTTGGCGACACGGCCGGTCGTGCGCGCGCCGGTGGATTCCGAAGCGCGCAACAGCGTGCGCAGGTCGGCGGCAAAATCGCCCGCGGACTGATATCGGTCGGCCGGATTCTTGGCCAGGATCTTGTTCATGACGCGCTGTAGCTCCGCCGAAACGTCGGCTTTGTAGCGAGCCAGCGGTTCCGGCGATTCATTGATAATTGCGTGCAAGGTAGCGCCGTCGCTATTGCGTTTGAACGGCGTGCGGCCGGCAATCATCTCGTAAAGGACGATGCCGAGCGAGAACAGATCGGAGCGCCGGTCGAGTTCGCGTCCTTGTGCCTGCTCGGGCGACATATACGCTACGGTGCCAATCGTCGAACCGGCCTTGGTGAGCGCATCGCCACCCTGGATCGAGGCCAAACCGAAATCGAGGAGCTTGAGCCGCGCATCGCCGTCGACGACGATATTCGCCGATTTGATGTCACGGTGGATGATACCGAGAGCGTGGGCCTTCGCGAGACCATCGGCAGCTTGTGCCACCAGCGCGAGAATCTGGTCGATGGACGGTGAGCGCTGCTCGCAGTAGCGATTAAGCGCTTGACCGTCGATGTATTGCATCGCGAAAAAGGGCCGGTTCTGAAACTCGCTCACCTCGTGAATCGTGACGATGTTGGGATGGTCGAGTTTGGCCGCCGCTTGCGCCTCGCGTGTGAAGCGTAAGCGCAGGTCGGAGTCCTGCGCCAGATGTTCCGGCAGGAATTTGAGCGCGACGCGGCGGTTGAGCTTGGAGTCTTCGGCGAGATAGACTTCGCCCATGCCACCGGCGCCGATTTTTTCGACGATACGGTAGTGATGGACGATCGTGTCTTTAGAGAGCACTAAATGAGCGCGAGTAAAGTCATCACCGGGCGTGGTCATCTCTCTCCATTTGGTCTTGAGGACAATATACGCAGTCGCTGCGGCAGATTACAGACAAATGATAGATCGAAAATGACTATCATCGGAAGTACCCGGCTTGAGCCGGCGGCGTCAATCTTTCACGCAACGCACCGAAAGCCCATCGACCTTGTCCGAGCGATAGCGCCTGATTGCGCCGGAATCAAAGCTGAGGCCGCGAACGAAAACACGTTCGGCGCTGTCAACCGTCGTCGAGAGAAAATAAGCCAGGTCGTTGATATCAAAATAGTGTCCCGTGCCGCTGCGGTCACCGGCCGGCCGTGCGGTAAATCCGCTTTCGTTGGTCGCTCCAGTGTTGGGCGCAAGCCAATGTGCAGCGCCGCCTTCTTTCAATTTGCCGCCGGCAAGCGAGTCGCCGCCGAGATAGTCGATGAGGACTTGCCACTCCTGATCGGTCGGGACATGCCATCCGCCAGGAGCGATTTGGCGCGGATCGGAGACGGCAAACCAGTTGTAGAGCAGTCCGTAGGTGTTCGCGAGGCCGTCGCTATTGTCGTAGCGGCAGGCAGCGCCTGCGGTCGCGTTCTCCCAGACCGCGTTGTCGTCAACGAGCGGTATCGAGTCGCCATTTCGAAAGTGCGTGACGCGCAGATTCTCCGACATCCAGGTCTGAGAGCCAATTTTCACCGTCCGATAGCGATTACCGTCGATATCGGTCAGATCTTTCTCGGTGCAAGAGACGGACACGAGCAAGGCTCCTAACAACATCGCGAGGATGAATGACGGCTTGGCGAGATCAGCAGGCGCTGGCTTCATTTAGTCTCGTGATCTGTCCTGAGGTCAAGGTCAGGCGCGTCGCGGCAATCAGATTATCGAGTTGCGCAATGCTGGTCGCACTCGCGATCGGCGCGGTCATTCCCGGTTGGGCCATCGCCCATGCAAGCGCCACCTGCCCGGTGTTGGCATCAACCTCGCCGGCGACCACATCCAGCGCAGCGAGAATGCGCATGCCGCGCTCGTCCATGTACTGCTTGACACCTTTCCCTCTCGGACTCTGCGCGAGATCGGCCTCGGTGCGATACTTGCCCGTGAAGAACCCGCGCGCCAGCGCCTGATAGGGAATCAGCCCGAGGTTCTGCGTTTGACAAACGGGCATGAGCTTGCTCTCGACTTCTTCCCGATCGTAGAGACTGTACTTTGGTTGGAGGCTTTGATACAGCGGCAGCCCGTTCTTAATTGCCACCGCTCTGGACTCGATGAGTCGTTCGGGCGAGAAATTGGAGGCGCCGATAAATCGCACCTTTCCGGCGCGGATCAAATCCGCGTAGGCCGAGAGCGTTTCCTCGACCGGCGTTTCGGGATCGTCAACGTGAGACTGATACAAATCAATACAGTCAGTTTGCAGACGCTGAAGGGACTCTTCCACTTCGGACTTGATTGCCGCGGCCTTCAATCCTTTGCGCTCAGGGCTCATTTCGTAACCGACTTTGGTGGCAATGATCACTTTGGATCGATTTCCGCGCGCCTGCATCCAGTTGCCAAGAATGGTTTCCGATTCGCCGCCGCTGTGTCCCGACACCCAATTCGAGTAGACATTGGCGGTATCGATGAAGTTGAATCCGGCATCGAGGAAACGATCAAGAATGGCAAAGGAAGTGGCTTCATCGCACGTCCAGCCAAACACATTGCCGCCAAGCATCAGCGGCGGGGTTACAATATCGGAGTTGCCTAAGCGGCGTCGATTCATGATCTCCTCTTTCCTGTCAGCTTAGTGTTAAAACTACGGAGAATCTTCGCGGTTGCGAGAAAGAAACTCCCAACTCACGACTCGACACGAATAACCACTTTGCCGCGAGCGTGGCCTTGCTCGAGGTAGCGAATGGCCTCGGGCACTTGGCTCAGCGGATACTCGCGATCGATGACCGGCGTAACTTTGCCGCTCGCATACAACTCCGTCAAATGCCGAAGATCGTCTGGATTGATTTTCGCCAGCATTCCTGCCACTCGCTTGCCGCCCGTCAACGGCAAGATCAACTTTTGTGCCAATTGCTGAACCATCGCGAGCAGAAACGCCGAGCCACCGATGAAGACATAAATTCCCTTGGGTCCCAACGCTCGCAGCGGCCTGAAGAGCGATCTGCCGGCATTATTATCGAGGATCAGGTCGAAGTTCGCTCCGGCTTGCGTGTAGTCGGTTTGCATGTAGTCGATTACGTGGTCGGCGCCGAGCGACTTCACCAGTTCGACATTGCGGCCGCTGCAGACACCGGTCACCGTCGCGCCCATCGCTTTGGCGATCTGCACGGCGAATGTACCGACACCGCCGGACGCGCCGTTAATCAGCACGTTATGGCCGGATTGGAGTTTGCCGTGATCGCGCAGGCCTTGAAGTGCTGTGATGGCGGCGACCGGAATGGCTGCCGCTTGCGCGAAGGACATTGTCACGGGCTTCTTGATTAGGCTGCCGGAGCGAAACGCGGCGTACTCCGCAAAGACTCGCGCGCCGCCGCCAAGAACCTCGTCACCGATCTGAAACTGTGTCACTTCGCTGCCGACGGCTTCGACTCGGCCGGCGACGTCGATGCCCAATATCTGACCCTTGGGCCGCAGAATGCCGAAGCCCATAAAACGAATAAAGAACGGGTCAGCGCGCATAATGTGCCAGTCGGCGGGATTTACGGACGCCGCGTGAACTTTCACCAGAACTTGATCGGCCTTCGGTATCGGTTTATCGATTTCCCGCAGTTGCAAGACTTCCGGCGGGCCATATTGCGTACGAATAACGGCTTTCATGAAACACCCATAGTGTCAACCAAATCAAAGAGTAAGATACGTCAAATCAAGCCAATCGGTTCGAAGTTTATCCGCTGTCGGCTGGTGGATCACTCACTCGCGCCGAAGGCCACTTTCAAAGAGGAGTTCTCATGGTGAATCAGGTCAAAACGAGCGCGCACAAGATCGGCGCGCTGTATTTCGTTGTTGTGATTATGGGGATTGTCGGAGAGTTTCTACTCCCTAATTTCATTGTCTCAGGTGACGCCGCCGCGACGGCCGAGAAGGCGGCTACCGGCATCGCGACCTACCGGTTTAACATCTTCTCTAGCGTCGTCTCCGGCGTCGTGTTTCTCATTCTGACGCACTCGCTCTACCATTTTTTCAGGGACATCGACCGGCGACAGGCAACGCTGATGCTCCTGCTCGTCTCTTTTGGAATCCTGATTGCCTTCGCGAACAATCTCATCGAAATGGCGCCCTTGGTGCTGTTGGGAGGCTCCGAGTATTCTTCAGCTTTTGCCAAGCCGCAACTGGATGCGCTGGTGATGTTCTTTCTCCGTCTCACCGGGAGTGGCTCAGCGATTGCCATTCTGTTTTGGGGGTTGTGGCTGTTTCCGTTTGGATGGCTGGTGATTCGCTCGAAGTGGTTTCCGAGAGCGCTTGGCTACATGCTGTACGCTGCCGGTCTTGCCTATGTCGTCACCAGTGTCGTCGCGATACTGACTCCCGACCTTCGCCAAGCGGCAATCACCTGGCTGATGCCGCTGTATCTCGGCGAGTTGCCGATCGTATTCTGGATGCTGATCAAGGGCGCGCGCGTTCAGGTTGCGCAGCAATCCTGAAACGGTGGCGACGTCAGAGTCGATCAGAAGAGTGAAGCATGATTAGATTGCGGTCCTGAGTTGAGATTGGAAGCAATTGGGAGGTCGCTATTGGGCAACCTCCCGACATTGCGAGACTCGCGCGCCGCTTAGGCGAGATCGAAGCGGTCGAGGTTCATGACCTTGTTCCACGCCGCGACGAAGTCCTTAACGAATTTCTTCGCTCCGTCCTTGCAAGCGTAGACTTCAGCGACGGCTCTCAGTTGGGAATTCGAGCCGAACACCAGATCCGCCCGCGTTCCGGTCCACTTGAGTTCGCCGCTCTTTGCATCACGACCTTCATACACGTGCTCCGCACTGGTTGACTTGTGCCAGGCCGTACCCATGTCGAGGAGATTGACGAAGAAGTCATTGCTCAGAATCTCCGGATGTTTGGTAAAGACGCCGTGAGCAGACTTGTCGAAGTTCGCATTCAAGACACGCAGACCGCCGACGAGCACGGTCATTTCGGGAGCCGTCAGAGTCAGCAAATTCGCTCGATCAAGCAATAATTCCTCCGCGGGCGCGTTGATACCTTCGCGCACGTAGTTGCGAAAACCATCGGCTTTGGGTTCGAGCACGGCGAAGGAACTCGCGTCGGTCTGCTTCTGAGAAGCGTCCATGCGTCCGGGCGTGAACGGAACCGTGATACTATTGCCGCCGTCCTTGGCAGCTTTCTCGATGGCGGCGCATCCACCCAGCACGATGAGATCGGCGAGCGAGACCTGCTTCTTGCCGGCTTTGGCGTTGAACTCCTTCTGGATTTTCTCCAGTGCGCGAAGCACTTTGGCCAGTTGTTGGGGTTGGTTGACTTCCCAGTCCTTCTGCGGCGCCAGCCGGATACGCGCGCCATTGGCGCCGCCGCGCAGATCGGAGCCTCGGAACGTCGAAGCCGAAGCCCACGCCGCCGAAACCAATTCAGCTACCGAAAGCCCAGCGCCCAGAATCTTGCTCTTGAGAGCCGTAATGTCTTTGTCGTTGATCAGACTGTGATGGACCGGTGGAATTGGGTCTTGCCAGATGAGATCCTCTTTCGGAACTTCCGTGCCCAGATAGCGCGACTTGGGCCCCATATCGCGGTGGGTGAGTTTGAACCAAGCTCGAGCGAAGGCGTTAGCGAACTCCTTTGGATTCTGCTGGAAACGACGCGCAATCGGTTCGTAGGCAGGATCAAAGCGAAGCGAAAGATCGGCGGTCGTCATAATCGGCGGGTGTTTTTTCGACGGATCGAAAGCGTCAACTACCATATCCTCTTCGGCAACGTCTTTGGCCTGCCACTGCCATGCTCCCGCCGGGCTCTTGACCAGTTCCCATTCATACTTGAACAACATGTTCAAGTAGCCCATGTCCCACCTGGTTGGATTGGGTTTCCATGCGCCCTCGAGGCCGCTGGTAATCGCATCCGCTCCGTTGCCGCTACCGAACCGGCTCTTCCAGCCCAGCCCCTGCTCTTCCATTGAAGCGCCTTCGGGTTCTGCGCCGACGAGCGCGGCATCACCGGCGCCATGGCACTTGCCAAATGTATGGCCGCCGGCTACGAGGGCGACCGTCTCTTCGTCGTTCATCGCCATGCGGGCGAATGTCTCGCGCACATCATGGCCGGAAGCGACCGGATCGGGATTGCCGTTCGGCCCCTGCGGGTTCACGTAGATTAGACCCATCTGCACGGCGCCAAGCGGATTGTCGAGTTGGCGCTCACCGGTATAGCGCTTGTCGCCGAGCCACTCGGATTCAACACCCCAATTGATATCCTCCTGCGGCTCCCAAACGTCTTCACGTCCACCGGCAAAACCAAAAGTCTTGAAACCCATCGACTCGAGCGCACAATTGCCGGCGAGAATCATTAAGTCGGCCCAAGAAAGTTTCTTGCCGTACTTCTGTTTGATTGGCCAGAGCAGACGGCGCGCTTTGTCGAGGTTGGCGTTATCCGGCCAGCTATTGAGCGGCGCAAAGCGCTGGGTGCCGGTGCGCGCGCCACCGCGGCCGTCGCCGACGCGATACGTGCCCGCGCTGTGCCAGGCCATACGGATGAACAACGGACCATAGTGCCCATAGTCGGCCGGCCACCAGTCTTGCGAATTGGTCATTAGCTCGTGGAGGTCTTTTTTGACGGCTTGTAAGTCGAGGCTTTGGAATTCTTTTGCGTAATCGAATTTCGCTCCCATGGGATTCGACTTGGGCGAATGCTGGTGCAGGATGCTCACATTCAGTTGGTTAGGCCACCAGTCCCGGTTGGTTGTTCCCCGGGCTTGTTTGGTGACGGCGCCCGTTACCGGGCAGCGGCTTTCGTTCCTATCAGTCATTTCGACTCCTTGAAACTAACGTATTCACAGTACTTACAGATATCTATATAGTAATGCTTCCTAATAATCACGGTAGCCATCCCCGCAGAACACTCAGCGCGCACTTACTTCCCCCTGCTGCAGCTCGCGCAGACGCCACTGATCACAACGTGCTTGATCTGGGTCCGATTCCAATGCGCGATTGACTTGGGCGGCTTGAGCCGGTCGAAATCGGGCCAGTAGAAGTCTTCGATTCGCTTACAGCGCGAGCACACCAAGTGGTGATGGCCTGCGGTGTTGATATCGAGCCGAGTAGCGTTGTCGATGTGGTGCACCCGCTGTACCAAATCATGCTCGACGAACGTCGCGATCGTGCGGTAGACGGTGTCGAGCGAGATCGTCTTGAGACGCTTCCTGACCTGCGCGTAGACATCCTCAACGGTCGGATGATTAGCTTGCCGCAACAACGCCTTGAATATCTCGATCCGCTGCTGCGTGACTCTGAGTCCGTTGGTCCGGCAAATGCGCTCGAAGTCATCGAGCATCTGGGCTTCATCGATTTGACCATGTCTTGCTTTCGTCGCTCCGAGCATAAACAAGAATAGTTCTTATTTAGGTAATAGTAAAGAACAATCTCAAAACTCTTTGGAGATTTGGTCAAGTGGCGGGACTCATGGGCCGCCTTGGTCGGGACAGAGCCGCAAATTGGGGAGAGAAGCTCATAATCCCCTTAATGACGGCAAGGTAATCGCACGGCCGACTGGAGAAACAGCAGCGCGATATAATCCTGGCTTCGGCAGTCACGTGCGCAGACCAAGACGATGATGCTAAAAGTAGAGAGATGACGGCAGCTACTGCTTCTCCCGGTCTTGGGCTTCTTTTATCTGTTCGTAGTTTATGTGCTTCGTGATCGGTTGTCCAAATGCCTCGGGAGCGAGATAGGTGCCACGCTCGCGTGCCGGTTTGACAATTTCAACCTGAATGCGATGAGCCGCAGCATAGGCATCATGGCGAACACCAGTCACTTGCCAGGACACTTCCATGCCGGGTGTTCCACCTGCAATGGTAAACCGATTTCCGGAGACTTTCTTCGCAATAAACAGGTTCGGTCCGGGCGCTCCAACCGCCGTGAGCTGATAGCGGAAATCCTGATTGAGCGCTTCAAACCATTCCGGCAAAGTCACGGTGGCTTCGCCCTGTTCATCAAGGACGGCATTCCCGTTGTAGATATTCATCATGTCTGGCGATTCGACGAAACTATGTTGCAGGTACTTATTCTCCGGATCAAGCGGGTGGTCGATCTTGAACGCGCCACTGCTTTTAGTAAGTTCACCGTTGACGTAGACTCTACCCGAAAAGTAGCCGGCGTAGTTGTCGCCCGAGCCAAATGCTGCTCCATAAACGCCGCGTGCCGAAGCCCCGGGTCCTGCAGAGGCATCCCCCCTTATCCCATAAACATTTCCTGCAGTCTTAGAGGCATTTCCGGCTACACCAATGACGCCATAGAGTACTCCATTCGACGATAGCATATTATCGACGACCGAGTAGACACCGTATCGGACACCTCCTCCATCTGCAGACGAAGTTTCCCCCAAGCGTGTATAGAAGCCGTAGAGTCCGCCGTTACCAGCGTTGTTGAGCTGCAGGTTGATTCCCCTTTTTGGCGCACTGGCAATGGTCGAATATTTGCGTTCCATGTTGATTAGGTATGCAGATTGCGGAGCGTTGACTCCACCGATGCTGATGCCATTGACATCCACTCTCATCGTGCTGTCGCCAAATATGATCGTGCCACTATTAAAAGTGTGACTACTGGAAATCAGAGAGTTCAGAGACAGCGAGACGCTGTCTGATGTCCCGCCTCCCGAAAGTCCATTCCCGGCTGTTACGGCAGTAATGTCGCCGGCGCCGAAGTCATCGGTGCCGTCCGCAAACCCGGCCGGTACTTCCGCGAGATTTGACCACGGCACTGAGACTACATTGGCCGCCGTGTCAGACCAGATCGAGCGCATCGCAAATGCTACCGAAGTCAAACGTACTCTTGGCGCTAATTCCGGGTCGGTCCCAACTTTAACGCCGAGGAACAGTGCTGTGTCGCTAAACAGTGTTGCCGGAAAGGCCGGCATCGGCGAGGCTCCCAGTGAGACCGAAAAGAAGCCATCCTGAGCAGTTACAGTCTGGTACCCGGCGTCCCATATCGCAGTGCCGCCGGACGACAGGTTGTAGATACCGAACTTGACCAGATAGTCGCCATCGGCAACCGGTGAACCTGCGGCTGACTTCAACCGACCCTGATAATTGATGATGCTCGGGACTTTGGCATAAAGGAACCCGCAAAGAAGGATTATTGCACACAAGGTTAACCGCAGGAGTTTCACTAACTACCTCCAAATCAGAATCGTGAGAAACTTGTCCGACAAAGCATGGCTCCTGCTGATGCGAAAGAGGATCAGTAGCTGATTGAAGAGCACAGCTATTTGCAGATATCAGACTCCAGTGTCTTAAATATGGCACGAAGGCGAGTTTTGTCAAGCGATTTCTCGAGTCTTCTCTCTCTGATGTTCGGTACGACAGACTACTCTCGCATGTGAGGCAACGAAAGACCCCTGTTTTTCAAAGGTTATCGTTGATCCTCATGGGGTCAACGCTATCTGTAAATTAATGGAGGTGGGGGGAATCGAACCCCCGTCCGAAATAAACGTCAATCAGCCGTCTACGCGCGTGTCCTTTGCTTTTATTCTCGCCGAGCAGATCGCCGCAAGGCTAAAGCTACCGCCGGGCCAGTCGTGCTGTTTGTTTCGCCCCGTCGCCGCTCGACCGAGCGCCAAGGCTAGCCATCATATCGCGGTGCCACTGCCGACGCCTGATGGCGGGCTTCGTCAGCGACAGCTACCAGTTAATTAGGCAGCAAGAGCGTAAGTGTTGCCACTTATTGGTTTTGCGCCTGTTTAACGAGATCGGCGCGATCTCGGCGCGCAGGCTAACCCCCGCTTACCCCGTCGAAACCAGGTCACCCCCAAGAGTCAGCTTGCTTCTCTACCATATATATCGGATCGCGCTCTGTCAAGTTCCGGGAAAAGATTGGCGCAGTGATGGCGCGTCGATATGTCGACACTGATGCCCCACACAGAGGGACTGTTGAAGAAATCGGGGATTGTCATTGCGAGGAGCTCGCCGCGCTGAGCGGGGAAAGACGTGGCAATCTTACGATTGTCCGAGCACAACAACTCAGAGATTGCTTCGTCGTTCTCGCTTTCGCGTGATCTTCCTCGCAATGACGGGATGCTAATTCTTTCAACAATCCCACAGAGCGTGGATGCGATCACAAGTTGCGCTGCTGTTATCGCACATCGCCAACGAACCCTTCACCTCCTTCAGGGTGACAACCTCGCACATTTGATCGATGGCGGACGTTAGCGGCGAGGACGCACATCTGTGCGCCCCTGCACGAGCTAAAGGCCAGCGCGTTCGTCTAAGTTCTGTGGGGCGGAACCCCTGCGGATCCGACTTTGCCTCGTTCCAGCGTACCGACATTGGCGACAGCCCCTGTTCCGCAGGTTCTAACGATGGCTCGCGATCAGCAAGCGGGTGGGCGATGCTGCGTTTGGTCTCGAAGACCGAAACGGCGATTCCGCATCTGTTTTATTCCGGCGCGCCGACTGTGGCGAGAAAGTAATTCTGTGTGTCAAAGTACTTTTGCGCAACGCGGCGAATATCGGCCGCTGTAAGCGCTTTCATCGCGGTGATCAGATCATCCTCAACATCGTACTTGCCGACGATGAACTGATTCACGGCCATATAGAAAGCCTGATTGATCCGCGACAACCGCGCCGTGAGCTGTGATCCCCAAAGCGAATTGACGGAGCGTTCAAGCTCATCAGCGTCGACGTCGAAATTGCGCAGCGAATCGATCTGCTGCAAGATGCCGGTTTTCGCCTTGGCGAAGTTCTCGACACCGGTGCCCATTGCGGTCGAATACCAGCCGAAGTTCTTGTCGAACGACACGCCGGCGCCGACGCGATAAGCAAGACCCTGTTTCTCGCGCAAATTCTGCCCCAGCCGGGTCGACAGGATATCAACCGCCACACGCAGCGCGACAGCGTCGGCATCGCCGGCGCCGCAGACGGCATTGCCGAGATAGAGATAGGCCTGCTTCTTTTCCATAGGCTTGTTCTTCTTAAGTTCGCCCGTCACGGCCGCTGGATGGTCGATGAGCGCCTTATTAAGCGGCTGTTGTGCCATGTCGCCGAACGCGTTTTCGATTTTGGTGAGCATCACGTCCGGAGCCAGATCGGTACAAACGGCGAGAATCAGATTATTGGGCGCGTAGAACAAGCGGTGATACTCGCGCAAATCGGCGCTGCTAACCGTGCCAATGCTACGCATCGAGCCGGACTCGACATTCGCGAAAGCGGCATCCGGAAACATCAAACCGTAAAAGAGATTCTTCGCCTGATCCGACGTTGATCCCGACTGCATCCCGAGCACGCCCGTCATCTCGCCACGGACTTCTTCAACTTCGGCGTCGGCGAATGCCGGATTCTTGATCATGTCGGAAAGCAACGTAATCCCCTGATCGGTGAAATCGGATATCGTCTCGAACTTAAAAAACGAGAATTGCCGTGATGTGTAACGGTCGTCATAGGGGATGTACGGATTATCGTTGGCGGTGATGTTCGCGCCAATCGCCGCTAACGCGCGGGACAGTGTCTCCTTGTCGCGTGTCGTCGTCCCCCGGGTGAGCATACGGTTTACGAAATCCGTGATACCGGCCTTTCCGGCCGGCTCGGACGCCGCGCGGTCCTTTCCGAGCACCATGAACGCTTGCACCTGCGAATAGGGATTTGACTTGATGATGACTTCAAGTCCATTGGACAAAGTTTTGTGCAAGTGCTGGCTCGATTGTTTCGCCGACTCGGCCGCTTTCGGCGCCGGCGGCCGCACGACGCTGGCAACGTAGTTGTACTTCGCAAAATACTTCTCGGCGACGCGTTTGACATCGGCGGGAGTGACCTTTTCGAGATTCGCGGTGAGATTGTCGATGAAATCATAACCGGTAGACACCATCAGCGGCGCAATCTGGAAACCGTAATAGTGCAACTTCTCCTTAAGGTAGACTTCCGCAGTCTTCGCACTCGTGACGACCGACTTGATATCCTCCATGGATGGCTGCCACGCCGCCACCGTCCGCTCCATTGTTTCATTCAGCTTTGTGATGATGGCGTCGACTTTCTGGGCGGAATCAGTTTGGATCGAAACATCGAACACCGTGAAGTCGCGCTGGGTATTGATACCGCTACCGGCCGATTGCGTCAAACCGCCGCCGAGCGCCTTCTTGAGCGGCGACACGCCGTCGGAGTTCAGCAATTCATTGAGGATATAGAAAGCGAAGTAGTCGGGATCGCTCCACAGCGGGCCGCGCGACGAAAAAGTGAGCACGCTGTTCTTGGTCTCAAGTTCGTGCTGCACCACGCGTTTCCCGGCGGAAATCACCACTTGAAACTCCGGCGTCTTGGGAATCGGCTGCGCCGCAGCCACGCCGAAATACTGACGGTATTTCTTGATCATCTCCTGGGTATTGAAATCGCCGATCACGAGCGCGACCATATTGTTGGGCGCATACCAAGTTTGATAGTAATCGAGAATCTCCTCGCGAGTCACGGTGTTGATCAGATTTTCATAGCCGAGCACCGGCCGCGCATACGGCGTTCCCGCGTAAACCAACGCTTGATGAAAATCGTCGGCAAGGTCTTCGACACGGTCGTGGCTCTGGCGAATCTCTTCGATAACGATCTTGCGTTCCTTGGGGAATCTCTCCTCCGGCAGAATTGAATTGAAAAGCTGGTCGGATTGCACATCGAGGCCATGATCGATGTACTCCCTGGGCATGAGCACCAGATAGGCGGTCAGGTCCTTGCGCGTGAAAGCGTTGATATAGCCGCCGTGGCGTTCGATCATGTCGTCGAGCTGCTCCTGGGTTTTCGTTTTGGTGCCGTTGAATAGCAAGTGTTCGAGGAAATGCGTGGCGCCGTTGTTGAATTGACTCTCGTAGCGCGCGCCGGCATTAACGAAGACGATCGAAGTGATCATTGGCGATGAGTGATTCTCGACGAAGATCGCCTGCAGGCCGTTATCGAGCGTAACTTTCGTGGAAGGCAAGCCCGCCAGCGCAATTGCCGACAGCCAAATGACTGCAATGACGGCTAACAATGAGATGCATTTCATAGTTCTTCTCCGGGTGTTTGCATTCTTACCTGAGAGTGAAGATGGCAGGATGTCGGAGATAGTCAAGCGAGAATTCAATGCCTGATCGCGATTCGGAAGCCTTCGGGAGGAGCGACTTCAGTCGCGACGATCAGGACTGCGGCAAGCAGTGATCGCGGCTGAAGCCGCTCCTACAACAAAGCCCCTGTCTGAGTCTTCTCGTCGCTGCAGGAAGGCTACCGAAGCGACTTGGGCCTCGACAGATATCGCCGCATGATGACGCGGCTCGGCGTCGGCTTTGCCACGATTTCGAATCCGGCACGCTCAAACGCTGAGACTGATCCCATGAAAGCGAAAAGATCCGGAACCCGTTCTTTGCGATATATCGGTGGGTAGGCTTCGACGATGTTTGCTCCGCGCGACTTTGCGAACTTGACTGCTGCCTTGATCAAGTTCAGGCTGACTCCCTGCTGGCGACACTCTTTGGCGACGAACAGACAGACGATTGACCAAACCGGCTGGTCATCAATCGGTTTGAGTGTGCGCGCACTTTGCAGCGCGACGTATTGCTCGCGCGGCGCGATCGAGCACCAACCGATCGCGCGGTCACCATCAAAGGCCAAGACCCCGGTCGGCTCACCGGAAGACACCAGCTTCTGCAACTCGCGCTTGTTATCGTCGCCTTGGCCCTGCTTCCAGGCTGCGCGTTTGAGCCTGAACCACATGCACCAGCAACCGGCGCAAGCGCCGCGCTTGCCGAAAAGCTGAAGCAGCCCCGGCCAGGTGTCGGCCGTGGCGGGGAGGAAGCGGATTCTGGTTCTCATGGTTGCCTCGTCGACTCTGTCCTTCAATCTTTGGACAGCAGGCGAATTGCCCTTGGAGTTATTGAAAACGGGCGCTCACGTCCAATCTTCTCGGAACTGAGAAGTCCGCCCGCTTCCAGTGACTCAAGGTCCTTACGAGCGGTCAGACGGCTGATCCGATAGATGCGGGCATGAGTCGCTGTGCTTGTGTGAGTATCACGGTTTTGTCCGAGATACTGAAGAAGTTGAACTTGTCTTTCATTCAGACGGAACTGGTCTCTGCAGCGCTTCGAAATCGAACTTCTCTCTTGGCGCTTCTTGGCCAGATATTGATGGAAGTTCTCTCGAGCGGCGTGGATTTTGCGGCAATTGTAGTCGATGAAATAAGTGAGGTCGCAGGAATCCTGCTCGCTGTATACATAGGCGTCGCGATATTGAGCGGGGGATTTTCTGATCATTTGCGAGAGTGGAAGATATGCGAATGCCCAGTAATTGTGATGCAGCAAGTACCAATAAAACAACGCGCGAGCTAAGCGCCCATTGCCGTCGACGAACGGATGGAGATAGCCGATCCAGAAGTGAAGCACTATTGCCCGAATCAACGGGTGCTCGAATCGCGCAGATTCTGCATGATCGTTTGCATAGGCCATTAGTCTTTCGATTTCGGCATCCACGAACTCAGTCGATGGAGGAACATGGTAGACCAGCCCCTTCGCCGGATCGGTGACCACGATCTGCTGACCTTCTTGCCGCAACTTGCCTACGGATTTTGCGTCGATGGTATCCTTGGTCAGGATTGCATGCAATTCGAAGAGTAGATTACGAGTCATCTCAGTGGATCGGAACTCTTCGTCAATTCGACGCATCGCGTTGTAGTTGTTCATAATCATGATTTCTGAGGAAGTTTTCGGTCGTCGGCCTTCGAGGAGCATCTGTTTCGCCACCTTACGCGTTGTGACGGCGCCTTCCAATTGCGAAGAAGCGATGGCTTCTTCAATAATCCCGCGCGAAATCAACTGTTGCCGAGAGAATGGCTCTTTACCGGGCGACATTTTCAATTCACCCCCCAAGTTGAGATCTACTTCATGCATCACCTTGTGCATCCATGGGAAAGTCTGATACCGAAAATGTTCGCCATCGACTGTCCGGACGGGCGCCATGGACTTGGCGGTCACGGAGTGCCGGAAAAACTTGACGATGGCCCAGAATTCGATCGGAGTGAGTTCCGGCGGCGCTGCTTTGAATCTGATTTTGTCCCAATACAGATATTGCGGCGTATTGACTTGGTCAGTGAAATCTGCCAGCACCTCAGCATTCTTGACCTTCTTGAAGGCCGAAAAAGCTGTTTCCCACATTTGTTCTGGGTTGCGAAATGGATTCTCAAGTTTGAAAAGCATGCATTCCCGTGTTTAGTCGAACCTTATCCGCTGCATCGATATAGTAACAATAGGTATACTTCATGTATATAGTGTACATATCTTGACCCTGTCAACAAATATGTATACTCTATACGTGATATATACATATTCTATACAAGTGAAAAACGCTGCTCTACCGTCCCCAGCAAATAGACACAGCCGGCAAGAGTGCATGTAAGTCATTGTTGTTGCGATGCTTAATAGGTGCCCTTAGCGAATCTTCTTCAACAACTCCGCCACTGCCCGTACCAACTGCGGGTCACGGCCGGCGGTCATGTCATCAAGCAAGTTCTCGATCAAGATATCCGGTTGGCGGGGCGCCAAATCGATGTCCTGCATCTCCACCGTATAAGCGCCCATCGACGGCCGCCGTACCTGCATGCCGTCGATCAAATTGTATTGCGACGTTCCGATCACCGCTCCGGCAGTCGGCGTGCCGATAATCGGGCCAAGTTTCAACTGGCGAAATCCTTCCGCAAAAATCTCGGCATTCGAGCCGGAATAATTGTTTATCACTAACGCCAGCGGTCGCTCGAACGCTTTGTTGCGCATCTTGTCTTCGGAAGTGATTACGAAATCGCGAAAGCGGCGTTTCAAATATGGTTCGCGCTGCAGACTGCTGAGAATATGCGTCGCGGTCCAGCCGCCGGCATTGTCGCGGACATCGACGATTAAACCGGCCTTACTCTCGGCAATTGCGACGAGTTCTTCCTCAAACTTGTCCAACGAGGATTGATTCATCGAACGGATATGAAGATAAGCCAGCTTGCCGTTCGACAACGAGTCAATCAACTGCCGTCGTGAAGTCACCCAATCATCGTAACGCAGATTCTCCAGTTCGGATTGCGTAATCGGTTTGACGAAATGCGTCTCCGTCTTGCCGGTGGCGCTGCTGGTGATTTCCAATGCAATGCGTTTGCCGATCGTGCCGGCCAGAAGCTGCTCCAGCGTGAGCGAATCAGACGGCAGACGGCCATCGATGCGGAGGACAATGTCGTCGCTGCGGATTCTGGCAATGGCGGCCGGTGAACGCGGATACACGCGGCCCACCTTGAATTCTCGATTGATTTCGCGAGCGCGGTGATCCCATTCGATGCCCAGACAGCCACTTCGCAAGTTTTCAGCCACGCGTGGCTCGACCAAGATCAGATCCATGTGCGAGCCGTCGATCTCGCCCATTAGTTCGAGCATCAAGTCGCGGAAGTCAAAATCATTGCGGATTGAGCCGAGTAGCGGCGAGTACTTGGAGCGAATCGCGTTCCAGTCGCGACCGCGAAACGTCGGATCGTAGAAGTAGTCGCGAAGTGTTCGCCAGCTTTCTTCAAACTTCTGTCGATAAGTCGCAAGCCGGTCGACTTCGACAACCGCCTTCACCGGCAACGATTCCACTTTATCGCCGGCGGTCGTGACAACCTTGATTCGGCCGTCCTCGATGAAGAATAGTCGTTTGCCGTCGCCACTGATCTGTAAATGCGATTTCGCCTTGCCGGAACTGGTGATCTGCTTGAGCTCGAACGGATCCTCGGTCTTCACCGACCAAACTTCGCTCTTGCCCAGCGGAGCTGAAACGAAATAGAAGCGTTCGCCGTCGGGCGTCAACACCGGCCACGATATCTCGCTGCTGAGATTGACCGCTTTGCGACGGCGGGTTTCGATGCGCTCGAAATCGATGCGCGTAGCTTTGTCCGCGGCCTTTTTGGCGGTATCTTTTGCGGCGAACAAACTGTCGAAGCGCGATTCCTGGAATTCAGTCGGTGCCGGCATGAGATCGACGCGACAAAGCGATGAGCCACCGCGGGCTTCATTACTGAAATATGCCAACTTGCCGTCTCGGGCAAATTGCGGGCGATGATTCCAACCGGTGAAGCGCGAGAGATTACCCGCTGTTCCGTCGAGATTGACCGCCCAAACATCGGTCTCGTAGGTCGGTCCGACCAGAGTGTAAGTAAGCCAGCGCGAATCGGGCGACCAATCGTATTCCATGGTCGGTTCGATCGGATGATCGTAGAACACGCCTTTCACCCACACCGTTTCCTGATTAGTCGTCAGATCAAGGCGGATGATCTGTTCGTTCCCGCGAAAGAAAGCGAGGTACTTCCCGTCCGGTGAAACCAGAGGCTTCAGTTCCGGCTGACCTGACCAAGACACTCGCTTCTCGACGCCGGTGAGCGCATCAACTGAGTAGACCTGATATTCTCCGCTGCGATCCGACGCAAAGTAGATCGTGCGCGAATCGATCCCCCAGCAGGGGTGCTGCTCGCGAGCGGCTGTGTTGGTGAGGCGCCGGGCGTCTTCCGGATCTTCCGTCGGCATCGTAAACAGCTCGCCATGCACGATGAACGCCAGTTTCTTGCCGTCCGGCGCGACCGCGATCCATTCGACATTGCCGTCGAAAGTTCGCCGCTCGAATTCCGGCTGCGCTTGGTCGCCGTTGACGCGTACGGCTATTTCCCGCGGCGTAGGATTGACCGGGTCCAACGACCATAACTTCCCGCCCTGCGCAAAAGTGAGAACCGAACCATCCGGCGTCCCGCTCAGTTCCTGCACACCGTCATCCGCGAAATTGGTAAGAGCCTCCGGTTCGCTACCAATAACGGGCACGCGGTAAATTTGCGCCCATTGGCCGTCGTAGTTGGCGACGAAGTACACGACTTGCCGTTGCCAATCGAAAACCGGGTTAATCTCGTGCGTCAACGCGGAAGCCAATCGTGTTGTGGTAAACTGCGGTTGCGCGCGGTCGAGCAAATAGATATCGGAGTTTCCGTAGGTGCGCAGATCCCGTCGCCACCAGCGGGTGATTCCGGATCCGGTGGAGAAAACGAGAAACCTGCCGTCGACGGAAAGCTTGCCTTCCGATTCGCGTTCGTTGAATACGCCCGTCAACCGTACTGGTTCGCTGCCGCTTACGGCAACTTTAAACATGTCGCCGCGTCCGTCGCGTTCGGACATAAACAAGACGGTGTCGGAATTGCTCGACCAGCCGGTCGGGATGTCATCTGCGCTGTCGAAAGTCAGTGGCCGGGCGCGACCCCCGGATGCGGGTATCACGAAAACGTCAAAGTTGTTCTGCCGCTGTGAAGCGAAGGCGATCCAGGCGCCGTCCGGTGAGTAGAGTGGTCGATTATCGACCGCCGGGTGAACGGTCAGACGCACCGCATCGCCGCCACTGACTGGTGCCGTCCAAATGTCACCCTGGTAGGAGAAGGCGATCCGGCCGGCGTCGGGCGAAAGCGAGGGATGGCGAAGATACGGGACGACAACTTCTTCTGCCGACAGCGGCAACGGTAAAGCAGTGACGATGGCGATTAACGCAAGGAGCAACGGGTGTTTCATACCAGATCCTATCTCAGATCGTAAGTGCTACCAACGAAGTCTCACGCCAAGCTAAAGCCTCGGCGCGATCGGATCAAGTACCATTAAAGATGGGGAGCAAAGTCAACGCGGCGGTTCGCTGGTTGCCGGAGCCTGACTGCCCGGCGACCCGGTCGAATGATAGTCTTCCGGCATGGGCGCTGTTTGTGGTTGTTCCGAACGCTCCTCCGAGTTACCGGAGACTTGTTCCACCGTCTCGGCGGCGCGAACGAGATGATTGCGGAAGGAGTTAACCAGCTCGGCAAGAACGACGAGATCGCGTGTGACGCTCGAGCTATTGCCCCGATTGAGAGTTTCATAGATTGCCGACTCCGTTTCGCGCAGGAATTCGTCTTTGGAGAAAGGTTGCTGGTCAAGGTTGTATTCGAATTCCTTTTGCTCAGCGAATTCTGCCAGCGTCAGATTGCGGCCGCTGCCGGCGATGCCGAATACACCTTCGCGCTGAAGCACAACGAGCGGCGTCATACTTCCTCGGGCTGCTGACGGCTCGACCGGTGGCGATTGCCTCAGTGCCGCTTCGATCTCGATGACAAAATCGCTCGATAGCCGGGTCGGTATCGTGGAAGCGGCATTGGTGGTCTCCGGATTGGCTTCCGCGCTTTCTAAGCGAAGATCGCGGTTGTCGGCAGAACGGTTTTCAAGCCGGCTGAGGTACAAATCCTCGGTTTTTCTCGCTTCATCCGACCGCGATGCGTCCGCCCGATCGCGTTTGAACTCGCGAACTTTGGCCGCTTCGACGCCCTCAATTACAACCTGCTGTCTGCGCTCCTGGTCATCGATTCGCGTTTCGCTCGATTCGCGGCGCAGCACGTTTTCCTCGTCGGACCGAAGGCGATTAACTTCTTCGGCTTGCCCGATGCGCTCGTCGCGATGATCGACTGCAGTTTCGACACTCTCCCGCCGTTCGAGTGCTTGACGATGAAGCCGCGAGAGAAAGTCCTCCAGCACCGTCCGCGAAGACCGCGCGTGCGTCTCAATGTCAATCCGCTGTGAATCCGATTCTGCTTCGGACTCTGCCGATTGGGACGATTCGCGCGGCAGTGCCGGTTCGAGCGTGTCGCGATCCGGTAATCGAAATTCGACCGCATCAACCACCTTGCGGTGTGCCGCCCCATCATCTTGCAGTCCGCCTATCAAATCGGTGTTCTGATCGTACTCAATCATTGCGGCAGCATCCTCACCGACTGCCGGTCGCGTTTCCGGCAGGTTCGGCGAGACCTCAAAGGCCGACTCGAACTTGGCAAGATCGGGAGGTATGGCTGTCGCCATGCTGCGGCGCGCCATGGTTTGCGGTGTCAATTCGGACTTGTGATCCAGACGGATTTCATCGAGCCGCTGCGTCTGTTCCGCGAGCTTGGCGCCGAGAAGCCCCTCGCTGTCGCCCTTCTTGGATGCCGCTTTCTCGTTCGGGCCTGCAGGCGACGGCGATGTTATGGGATGGTACGTTGTCGTAATGTTTGCGCGAATCATCTCTTCCCGTGACCACGCCTTCCGTTCGGGTAATCAGTCTTTGCCGATCTCTACAGTGCAAATCGCGTACCCGAGCAATGGTTGTTGGTAGCAAGCGACTTATCCCGAACAGCAACGCTCGATTCGACCGATCGTATTGGCGCGAGCCGTCAATGCTGGAGCTTTTCCGATCATTGCGCGCAGCAAATCTACAGCGCCGAATCGGCTGTGTGGGGATTCAACAGACGATTATAGGGCTAATCCCGCATTTCGAAATGAACGGCCGGCCAGCCGCTGGTGGCGTGCGGCCGGTCAAGCGCCAATGTGCAAGGCAGTTAAGCCGCCGCGCAACTGATTCGACGGCGTGGCATCGTTGTTGCGAAATGATAAGGCGGCAGGTGAGCAGGCAAGGAGGTAGCCCATGATCACCATACAGGGCAGTTACGCCGGAATCGAGACCGTCAGGAATCTCTCGCTTTTGCAGCGCAGCCTGACGCGCTCGATGCAGAAACTCGCGTCGGGCCAGCAGATCAACACTGCGGCCGACGGTCCGGCGGAGTTGGTGATATCGGAAAAAATGCGCGCGCAGATCGGCACACTGACCGAACAGGTGCGCGGCTTGGAATTTCGGCTTAATCGCAATCAGGCGGCCGACGCCGCCGTCGGCGAACTCCAGAGCAAGCTCGGCGAGTTGCGCGATCTGGCGATCGCGGCAAGTGACGAAGTCGCCAACACGCCGGATGTCAGCAAGGTGTTTCAGCAGCAGTTTGACGACCTGGTCAACAGCTATAACGAGCAGCGCAACGGCGCCGAGTACAGCGGCTTCAAACTTCTCGACGGCTCGGAGGGGGCCGTCACCAATGTGCGTCAAATGCCGTCGATGGAGGTCGGCACGCCGGCGGATGCGAATCGAGCGATGATCGAGGTCGACTTGATAATGCGCAAGGTCGAAGAATCGCGCCAGGAAATCGGTGCGCGCCAGCAGCTCGAATACGAGTCGACAATGCGCTCGCTGGAGGTGGCCTCACAGAACCTTACCGCGGCGGAGGCCTCGATTCGCGACACCGATTATGCCGGCGAACAGGCGCAATTGTTGCGACAACTGGTGCAAACGAATGTGAGTGTGGCGGCCATGGCGCAGGGACAGATGAATTCGGACACGGTCTTCAAGCTCTTGCATGCTTGAGAAGCTGATCGGACAAACCTCCCCTGTAGGTGTTTCACACACCTGATGCGCTTTCTGCCTGAGAGGCCCGGCATCCCCTGCCGGGCCTCGATGATTTAGGCCGCTGGAAAACCCCTGGCGTTGTCACCCGGAACGAAGTGAAGGGTCCGTATGTGTGTCTCAGACGTCCTCGTGTATCGCGCAACGGGAGTTGGCGGCAGCAGACGAGGGCGTATGCCACGCACAACAACAGCACCGCGACAAATGACCTGTCAACACCTTGTCGAGCTTCAGAAGCTCTTCATTGAGGTGCCTTACTTGGTTTTGACCTTTCGGACTCGGTTGGTCGCTGCCGAATTTCTCATGCGCCACCTGTTAGCAGGGCTGCTGATCCAGAAAGGCACCCGGCGATTAGGCCCAGACCCACGGCAACCAAGAGCCTATTAGGGCGACCGGCTCGAGCCAAGAAGTTCACTGCCGTAGCCGTGATCATGCTGGTAATGAACCACCCCCAGAAGTTCCCAACAACGTTCATGAGCGTCATTCCGACAAGAGCCGAAATGAAAGCAATCATTGAGATTGCGAATCCTGAGCCATTCAATTGAGCCTCCAAACTACCGGTGTGTAAACCTAATCCGGATAGAACAAACTCACATAGTACGATACCGTGCATCCCGCTACGCAAGCACTTACACAGATTCCGTAACACTGCGGATAGAGTGGCCCCAAGAACCAACAACCGACTCCACACTCCGCGATGCAGCCAGCAACACAGATGAAATAGCTACTTAATGGAATTCCACGTGCGTCCCGCGTTACGTACTGACCGTCATTGATTACTCCGTATCTCAAACCTGTCGGAGTTGAAGTCGAGACGTCGAATTCTAGGAGGATTGTCGAGTGCTCCTCATCTCCAGCGAAACTGAGAATCGCCGAGTGATAACTTGAGTCGAAATCTGGATTCTCAAAAACCTGCCAATATACTGTGTCGGCATCTATTAACTGACGTGTGTAGCCTTCCGGCAATTGCTTGTGTAAGGTCTCGGAGTCCCGAGATAGAGGCGTGTGAGGAGCCGGTCGCCACTCGAAATATTCCGCTACGATGACGAAGGAATTCTCGAGGCGATACGAGTAATTTTGCCGGTAATACTCCTGCGCTGCGACTTGAACGTCAGTACTTGCGAGATTATTAACGAGCAGTTCGCCACCGCCGTCGTCATGCCAAATGATTTTGCTCATTCGATCTGGTGACTCAGATTGGATCGTTCCGGCGACAGGATTGACATTCTCGTCTCTTTGTGCACATCCCAGCAGAAATACATAAACAAACAAAATGGATAGCGCAATTCGTGATCTTGGTTTCATTTCAATACTCCCATACCGTCATAAAAGGTGTTCGATATCTTTGCGGTTCGGAAAAGGTAGCTGATCTCCGGGTGCTACGGAGGTGCGCGATCACTTTTGAGATGATTTGAGCAGAACATATCTGAACTACGTTAGCATGAGTTGACCCGCCGCACCCCCGCCGGTGACAGGCGTCGAAACGACTTTGGCTTGCGATAGCATCCGAGCGCCCACTTCACCGGCTGAGGTTCTGCAACGATTGCCTCGGAAGAAAGGAGCCTCGGTTAGTCCATGAATGCCGAAGCCAAGTTTCTTCGCGACATGACTAATCCCTCTTTGCGACACTCCCCTCGAGATCACATCGAGTGCGGTCAGTCGGAGTTTGCAAATGCAAACTCCGTGCCAAACGAGCGAGCTTTTGAGCTCGGGAGTTCAGAGTTTGCTAAATGGTTGAATGGCAACGAGGGTTAATCAGAGCTGAAGCATAGATTGCGCGCTCGAGCAAACTCGCAGGTTGTTGTAGAGACGGTTTCGCGAATTTTTCACGAGGAGTTGCGAGTCCATATTTGTAAGCCGTTGGTCGACAACAACCGCAGCCTCGGATTTTCGCGAATGTTTCGCGAATCTTCGCGAATTCGTACGTTGTGATAGTCTACGTTTGAGGGATGGGGATCAAGAGTCAATCGCGGAGGCGATAGCGAAGCGTCGATTCGGAGATGCCTAACTCACGCGCCAGTCGGGAAAGATTGTCGCCCGACGCCGACAGCATCTCCCGCAGTTTCTCGCGTGACAACTGTGTCTGCCCGCGAGCCGAACGTACCAACTTCTCAAAACGCTTCGACCAATCGCCGTTGGAGCTAAGCGCGGTAGCTTGCTTCACCAAACTTCGAAGTTCCCGCGCGTTTCCCGGCCAGAGGTAGCCCTCCACCAGAAATTGAAGTCGTTGCCACTCGGCGGCGCTCAACTGAATCCGCTGCTGCGCCAAAAACAGTTCCAGCAGCGCCGCAATATCCTCCCGACGCTCGCGGAGCGGCGGCAGGCTGATGCGGCTTTCGTTCAGCCGGAAGTAAAGATCGGAGCGAAACTTGCCTTGTTCAACTCGCTCGGCGAGATTCCGGTTGGTAGCCGCGATAAAACGCGCTCGGATATCGATCAGGGTGGTTTCGCCCAGGCGGCGGATGCTGCGGTTTTCAATGACGTGGAGTAGTTTCGCCTGCAGCGCCTCGGAAGCCTCTGCGATCTCGTCGAAAAAGAAGGTGCCGATCTCGGCAAGTTCGATCAAGCCCGGCTTGTCGGCAGCCGCGCCGGTATAGGAGCCCTTGCGATAACCGAACAACTCCGCCTCGGTCATGGAATCGGGCACCGCGGCGCAGTTCAGCGGCACGAACGGCGCATTACCGCGCTTTGAAGTCGCATGAATGTAGTGGGCCAGGACGTCCTTCCCCGTGCCGGTTTCGCCGGTGATCAGGATGGTCAGATCCGTGTCCTTCACCTTGTCGGCGATCGCGATGATCTCCTTCATCGCCGGCGATGAGGCAATGATCGTCGGGGATGGTAGATTAGATTGGGTAGTCCTCCGTCGCTCACTACCAGTATTGGCGGAAGAAGAAACTGCGCCAGTTCCTGAAATGAGGCGATTCGTACGAATATGGAGTTCTGCGGCCCCAATTTCCTTGAAAATTCCCATTGCCTGATGCAAGTAGGTAGTTCTCTCTTCGGGCCCGAAACAGTCTGCTAGCGCGGCCGCCCTATAAGTTAGGGCCAACTCAAATCGTGCACCGGTAGTAACGAGCAAAGAAATTGACTTTCCGAAATGTTGCCTCGCAGTCTCGAGTTCCTTTTCGTGACAACAGAGCATTCCTGCCACTCGAAACATTGCACCCAACTCGATGCGTTCTCCCAGAGAGCCAATTGCTTTTTCGGCAGCTGCTATTGTCCTGCGGGCTTCACTCCAATTGTGACAAAGTGCTTGGGCTTCGGCGAGCATTCTAAGAGTTTGAGCGACAGCGGAAGCGGACAGATTGGGCAATTGCAGAATAGACTTAAGCTGAGAGATGGCCTCCTTAATGTCCCACCGGAGCAGGCTAGTCTGCGCCAAGAACTCACGACAGACTACGGCGTCCCGGTGTAGATGAGCCTTCTCAAAGTAGATCATTGCACATCGCAGGTTTGCGGTCGCAGACTCGTAATCTCCGCACAGAGAGTCTAACCAGCCCCGAATTCGCACCACGCGATTCTTGTTGACTTCAGAAGTTTCAAGATGCTCGTGGCAAGACAATAGACTTCGCGCCGCTCCAAACTCGCCTGCCAATATCATGGCCGTAGCCAAGTTGGTCGCACAGAGCAGAACATCATCAGATCCGTTAAACTTAGCAGCGAGTTGAAGGGCTTTTGCGAACGTCTCGCGGGCGTGGTGAAGATCACCCTTTACCAAATGCACTAACCCAATATTCTGCAGGGGACCATACAGTTTGGGGAAGTGTGATAGGCGTTTGCGAGTAAGGTAGCATTCGAGATATTGTTCGACGGCACTCTCCAAATCACCCTCGGCCCAGTCGATTGACCCATGCAGCATCTTTGCTGAAGTGTGAAGGTCGACGTTCGAACCGGATGTGGTAAGTCTCAAACAGGCTCGGACGTCCCGTCGCGCCTCCTTGTAGCGAGAAACGTAGAACCTGCTGCGTGCTCGAAAGTACAAGAACTTCGCCAGATCGGGTCGGCTCCATTGAATCGGACGCGAAGTGACGCGAATTACATCCAGTGCGTGGATAGCTTCATCGTACTTTCGAGACTCTACCAATCTCTCGATGTCATCAAGGACGGATGTCTTCAATTCACTATTCATGTGCACTGCCAATCAATCGGCGGTCGATCCACCATTATCAAACGCGACATCAGTCATGAATCGCCAGTTCTTGCTCTGCTCTC
>CAZTYE010000005.1:0-243997 GCA_964617645.1 uncultured Ignavibacteria bacterium | reverse complement strand
AAAGCCGGAATCCAGTCAAGTAGGTCAGGAGCCCTGCGCTCCTGACATCACGCCGTAAGCGCGAAAATCGTGGGTGCGAATTTGCATCGTACCCCGCATTCGCGGCCGAAGGTCGCGCAATGCGATATCGCCGCAACAATCGTAGGCGCGAATTTGCATCGTACCCCGCATCCGCGGCCGAAGCTCGCGCAATGCGCCATCGGCGCATGCTGCGCGGCGCAGCCGCTTCAATTCCCCTCTTGAGAGGGGTGCTGTCCCGCACCATTGGTGCGGGATGGCGGGGTGTGTCACTCGCGGGCGCATCATCCCGTGAAGCGCAGTCAAGTAGGTCAGGAGCCCGGTGCTCCTGACATCGCGCCGCAGCCGCGAACATTCCCCTGTCCCTGTCAGTTCCGTAGGTCGGGTTCCCAGTGAGCGCAGCGAGCGCGGAACCCGACATCGTTGCTCTCGGAGAGGCGTCTCCGCCGCCGCTAAACTCCCCTTTACCAAAGGGAATTATATACAATCCACACACAAAACACTTGACAAGCGGTAGGGCGAATGTTATATTGTTCACATGAAAACAAAACAAGTCCAACAAATCAAGGTGAAACAGCCAAGCACGTTCGACTTCCACAAACGCTTTCCTACCGAAAAGTCGGCAAGGGAGTATATGGAATCGGCTCGCTGGCCTGCTGGTATCTACTGCATCCATTGCGGCAATAGTGAAGTTTACAAGATCAGAGACGGAAAACTCTATACTTGCAAGGCGTGTCGTCAACAGTTTACGATCAAGACCGGAACCGTCATGGAAGGCTCAAAGATTTCCGTACAGAAGTGGATCTACGCCATGTATCTGATAAGCGTAGCGAGAAAGGGAATCTCGTCAATCCAGTTGGCGAAAGAGCTTGGCATTACGCAGAAGTCGGCTTGGTTCGTGCGTAATCGACTCTGTGAGGCTTGCGGCATCGACGGCCATGTTAGCGGAACCGTTGAGGCTGACGAAACCTACGTTGGCGGCAAGGAAAAGAACAAGCATAGAAGCAAGAAGCTAAATCAGGGACGTGGAACCGTTGGCAAGACTATCGTATTTGGCGTGCGTTCCAGAGACGGACAAATGAGAGCCGAAGTGATCGACAATACTGATCGTAAGACTATCGGTGAAGCGGTGTCCAAGAGCGTGTGTAGCGGCTCGACGTTGTATACCGACGAACATAGCGGTTACGATCTGGTTAGCGGTTACAACCATGATCGAGTTCGTCATAGCGCGAATGAATATGTTCGCGGAGACGTGCACACGAATTCCATTGAGAGCCTTTGGGCGTTAGTCAAGCGCGGGCATTACGGCATTTATCACCATTGGAGCAAGAAGCACTTGCATCGTTATTTGAACGAATTCATATTCAGACTCAGCACGAGAAATTTGCCCGCCTTCGATAAAAGCGATGGACTTTGCGGTATCACATTTGTAAGACTTCTGGTAGCTGGGATGGAAGGGAAACGGTTAACCTATAAAGCGTTGATAAGTGAGTAACTACAAAAAGCAAATCGATTTTCCGACGTTCCCCGCGATGGTTAGGAACGCGGCGATCCCGAAGAAAGCCCCTGACTATTTGACGGGGCTATCGACGTTCGTGGATATGTTTTGCGGCATAGGTGGGTTTCACTTGGCCGCTGAATCGTTTGGGATGAGGTGCGTCTACGCTTGCGACGCGGACGAAGAAGCGCGCAAGGCTTACGAACACAACTACGGAAATGTGCCGGAAGGCGATATCCGTCTAATCAAAGAGAATAAAATCCCCGATCATGATTTGTTCTGCGCTGGATTTCCCTGTCAGCCATTCTCGATTATCGGAAAGCGGCAAGGCTTTGACGATATTCGCGGAACGCTTTTTTTCGAAATCGTGCGTATTCTCAAAGCCAAGAAGCCGCGAGCCGTCTTGCTGGAAAACGTGAAGCAATTGACGACGAACGATAAGGGCGGGACGATCAAGCGAATCGTGAGCGAGCTTGAATCGCTCGGTTACCATGTTTCGTGGCACGTCTTCAACGCGCTCGATTATGGACTCCCGCAAAAGCGTGAGCGGGTACTTATCGCCGGTACGCTTGACGACTATGCTAAGTTCTTCAAGGAATTCCCGTGGCCGAAAGGCGACCGCAAGAACATGAAACCGCTGAAGGACATTCTTGAGACGAAACCGGACGTGAAGCACTTCGTAAGTGACCGAATAAAGAACAGTCGAAAAGAGACTCACGAAAGCAAATACGATCCCAGCATATGGCACGAGAACAAGGCTGGAAACGTTTCCAGCTATCCCTACTCATGCGCGTTGCGCGCTGGGGCTTCATACAACTACTTGCTCGTCAATGGCGAGAGAAGATTATCCCCAAGAGAAATGTTGCGCTTACAGGGCTTTCCTGATAGCTTTGAGATAGTCTGCAATGACAGTCAGACTCGCAAGCAAGCAGGAAACGCGGTGCCCGTACCTTTGGTGGCGGCGGGAATTGAGGGGATAATAAAAGTTGTCAAAGCATCCGAAACTTCGCGGAAAATTCAAAGCGCGTGAGAGTGTTTATCCTCTGGGAGAATTCCCACCAGACATAATCACAAACATCGGAAAGTTAATCGTACATCGTCTCGCCATCGGCCTCGCAAATATTGATGGGGATGGTTTCGCAGACATTTTCGCTAAGGCGATTAGCGGAGACCATAGGCCAAAACCGCTCGGAATTACCGACATCACTTGGGAAAATTGCTCTTGGTCAGCAAAGACTGTTCATAATTCCAAGCCTTTCTCGGCGAAATCAGTCAGGCTAATTACCGGCAGAAACAATCTCAATAAATCATATGGCGTCAAAGATGCATTTAAGGACGTTCAAGATAGCGGGAGCAAAGTTCTTGATATCTGGAACGAGCGCGTTAATCAATCCTTGCACGAATTTGAGGACTTGCGCGTCGTCACCTTAATTCGGAACATGAGCAAGCTCGAATTCACGATCTTTGAATACGAACCTACTCGCTACATCCCCTCCGATTATGAGTGGAAGATGAACAAAAAGGAGAATTTTGAAGGCTATGAGAAGACGACTGGGAAGCACGTCTTTACTTGGCAGCCGGATGGTTCCCAGTTCACGGTAATCAGAACTGTGCCCGGTTCCGCACAGCGGTTCAAAATCAAACGCCATCCAGGGATCATCCCGATTGAACAAATACTTCTTCTCGTAAGTTTTCGAGAAGACTGGATTATACGGATAGACGAAGATGGCAAGCCAACCACACATGAAGAAGGTGCGAGCGAAGAACACGACGCCGGAGCTGAAGGTTAGGCGCATCCTCTGCGCTATCGGACTGCGCGGTTATCGCCTGCATTACTCCAAGCTCGCCGGAAAACCCGACATAGCATTTCCTCGACTCCGAAAAGTGATACTCGTTCACGGTTGTTTTTGGCACGGCCACCGCTGTTATTCTGGTCGCAATGTGCCGAAGACTAATTTAGAGTATTGGGTTCCGAAGTTGGATCGAAACAAGAAGCGGGATCGGACCAATACTCGTTTGATCAGAAATCAGGGATGGTTAGCACTCGTCGTATGGGAGTGCCAATTGTCGGACGAAACGAAACTGAAAAATAGACTTAAACGGTTTTTGTCTTGACACGAATTTCACAAAAGACTATTCTTGTGCGGCACTGGGAAGAAAAACAAACGCCCCATCTTCTGGGGCGTTGTATCTTGGGGCGTTCGGTTCTTTCAAATGTTAGTTAATGGTAGCTCGGACGAGAGCCCAAGTTACATTGCCGTGTGAACGGCAAGGCGGAAATGTGTCCCCTTTGGACAAAGCGATCTGCAGTCTATCCGAGCATGAACTCTGATAGATGCCTGACTGTTGACATTTCTGTCCAGTACTCATTGTAAACTCGATTCTGCCTCAATCATCATTGCCCGATGATCGAAGCGGGTTAAAGTTAGAACACGCCGAACGCCCCTTGAGATTTTTTAGCTTGACAGGAATTGAGTGGTTTAGTAGATTCCCTTCAGCCTCCGCTCAAAGAGGTTTAGTTAAATTCAGAGCCGTACAATCCCTGTGCGGCTCTTGCGCTTTCAGCGAGCATTATAGCGCGCATGAAAAGACAGCGCAATATTAAAGTTATCCACAATTAAACTTTCGAGTTGTTTAAGTCAGTATATCCTAATAGGATATATAAGGCTTCTGTAGGTAGGGTTTAAGCGATTGCGAAAAACGTCACGCGCTTACAGTAAGCGGATTCCAAGGCGGGTCAAGACCAATTTGTGTGTGCAATGTATATAGTTCCCTTACCAAAGGGGTCGTCCCACGCTTTCGGCGTGGGACGGTATCTGTCTTCGTGCATCGTAGACCCTCCGTCCCGTCATTCCGGCGAAAGCCGGAATCGAGCCGATACCGTCATTCCCGCGAAAGTTCCGTAGGTCGGGTTCCCAGTGAGCGCAGCGAGCGCGGAACCCGACATCGTTGCTCTCGGGGAGGCGTCTCCGCCGCCGCTAAACTCCCCTTTACCAAAGGGGTCGTCCCACGCTTTCGGCGTGGGACGGTATCTGTCTTCGTGCATCGTAGACCCTCCGTCCCGTCATTCCGGCGAAAGCCGGAATCCAGTCAAGGAGGTCAGCAGCCCCGCGCTCCAGACATCACGCCGCAGCCGCGAACATTCCCCCTCTCCCTGTCAGGGAGAGGGGCCAGGGGTGAGGGTCATGTTCCGAAATCTCGTAGCATTCCACTACAATTTTCCCCCACCGGACCCTTAGTAGAGGCACGATTGTCATCGCGGATGATTTTCCTCGCCGATCTCGCCGTCGTACCTGACGTGTTCTTTGGCGGCCGCCATTGTCGTAAAAACGCGAACCGCGGCAGGACAAGGCGTCGAGATCAAATCCAAACTCCGGTGGCTTGCGACGCCGGCGCTTGGATGCGAGAAAATCACTCACGGAACAATCGCTTCAGTTCGCCGAATCGGATCATCGTCGCGCGTGGCTTAACGACGCGACGCGGCGACGAACCCCGACTCGACACCTGATTAGCTCGAGCTATGCCCTATTTTTTTGCGAAAGGACAAACTTAGCGAGAAACACGAATCGAAAATCGAAACCAACGGTTCCCCGCGAGAATGGTGGAGCCGAATGGCGAAGCACGATCACTCAGAGCGTCTCGCGGCCCGACGTTTTCGAAAGCCTTGGCCTCAACACCCGCCGCAGGGTGCTGGACCGTCGGCGAAGATGAAATTAATCACCACCACTGCGTCGGCGATGCTCAAACTGCCACTGCAATCGGCATCCCCGGCCACCATTTGTGTTGGTGGGGGACCTGAGGCAAAAATGTAGTTGATCATGAATACTGCGTCCGCGATCGAAACATTGCTCGAACCGTCGGCATCACCGGCCACATAGCCGCAAGCGCTCAGCAGCACATCGAGCATCACCGTCTCGGCGATGTTCACCGTGATGCCGGTAATCGCAGTGTCCGGATAGCTCTCGTGGGCTACGCTGATACCGTAAACGCCCGGATCGACTTGGTCGATGCTGTACAGTCCGAAAACGTCGGAAGTGTCGATTCGATTCAATTCCGGCAAAGTCACGACGGCGCCGACTACGCTGTTGGAGTCGCTGTCCATAATCTGTCCCATAATCGTCCCCTGCGCCTGGGTACGACTAATAAAGGTCACAGTTCCGCTCGACCAATCCCCCGACACCGTGCCGCCATCGGTGACCGAGCAGTAAACATAGAGCTGTTGATTTTGCGGCACATAGGACGAATTGATGATATAGAACCCCGTTGCCGCCGGCGTATGCAACGAGGTCGGCAACAAGATCTCGCTGCCGTCGAGAATTGGCGCGTCGTTCACGTACACCGTCACCCAGCGTTCGTCATTTTCAAAATCGGACGTCGTCCACGACGCGCGATAGGTATCGACCCCGTGAATGAGCAGGGAATCACCAACCGGCGGATCGATCACCGTCACGGTCGGCGTGGCATTGGTCGACGGATTGATCGTCAGCGTGTAATTAGGATTCAGTGCTCCTTGATAGCCGAAAACATAAACGTAGTACCAGCCCTGCTGACGATTCTGCAGCGAGATCGTCTCGGAGTTTCCGCTGCCACCGGAAGTACCGACTCGCTGCCCGCTGGAGTTATAAAGTTCCAGATCGACATCACCCTGCGAGTGCAGGAAGTCGATCCGCACGAAATCGCCGCTGGCGCCGAGATGATTCATGTAGAACCGGTACCAGTCGCCGTTACCCGATGCGTGCACGCTCAGGTTGCCGATCACGCGCTCCGGCCCGCACGGCCCGAGGTTGGAACTGTTGATCGCGCCCACGGGCATTGCACTGACGGTGCTCGTCGAATCGTTCGGCTCGAACGCGTCCGGCTGGTTCGCGCTGCCGGCGCCAATCGTAACGATGATTCGCGCGACGTTGTTGCTCTCATTGGCCTCGCGAATCAGGTTGATTGGGTCGGCATCCGATTCCAGCCAATACGTTCCGTCGGGGACTTCGGTAATGTCGATGTTCTGGCCTTCCAGCCCCTTAGAGTAAACATCAGCCCAGCCGACCGACAATCCTTGCGTGCCAAACCCGCACTGGAAATAATTTCCGTCGGGATCAAAATTCGCCAATTGACTATTGTAGATAACGAGATCGAGAATACAGAAACTGGTCTTGGCGCCCTCGGCGACAATCGCGCCGACGCTGGAATCCGGGAGAAGTTCGCGCAGCCGATAGATGCTCCAATCTTCGATGTGAATATGATCATGCCCAGGATGGTTGATGAATTTGCCGGCGGTGCGGTCGAAGTATGTCGAATCTGAAAGCCAAATTCGCTGTTTGACGTATTGCGTATTGTCCGGATTCAGCGGCCAAATGCCAAAAAGGTGAAGTGGTCCCGTTCCCACGTTTGCCGTCGCGTTGGAGAGCCGCAGATGCCTGCGCCCGGGGACGATATTGGTAACGATGTCATTATCGTAAAGATCGCTCTGCCGGACGATAATGTCGGGAAGCAGCGTATCGGCGACCAAGATCCCCTCCACGCCGGCGTGCAGTCGCGCATCCGATACAAGCCCAAGGCAGAGTAGAAGAATTGTTGTCGCCCAAACTACAGTACCTGCGCGCATTCGCTTCTCCTGAAATATCCAGCATCTCCGGCGTCGCAATGCGAGCGACGCGGTGAGAGTGCCGTCACAACCGACAAAAATGCTGTGGACTAAGACCTCCGCATATTAACATGATAGAGCGATTCAGTCAACGTTTTACATTTTTAATCTGAGCGTTGCGAATCCGTCGATCTCAGCAATTCGTGCAGAATTTGTGCAAATTCACTCAAGTTTTAGTTGACGAATAAATGCCTTAATTCTATTTGTAGGGGCGTTGCTGGCCAAGAACAGCAATATGTAGTGGTCGGGAATTTCGGGTGGTTCGAGATGAATTGTCCGGGATTTCTGCCGACAACTTCCAGCAGTCGTTCAATTGCTGCACAGCGCTTCGATGTACCTGGAGGCGCGGCTGTTGGGAGGTTCTTGTACGTTTGCTCGGCGCGGGCTGGTTGAATTCTCAACAGCGTCGATGTTTTTACTTCACCTGTGGATAGTCGGCTTCGGCCGCGACACGCTTTGGAAATGCTTTGGGGCGTGTTAACGAAGTCGTTGTGTGGGAAAGACATTGGGATGGATTATTTGCGAGCTACTTGCCCGTTTGCCGGTAGATGGCGAAGCCCCTTCGCCTCCGGCATAATCGTTGCCATCTCTATCTCTGGTAGTGGGCTAACATCCGCGATTAGAGGAGAGGTGTGATGACAACGCGAAATTGCCTCCAGATACTTCTTGCGACGATAGCGATGATTTTTACAAGTCCCGTCGGTGCCTTCGCGGGATCGGGCGCGACTTCCGGCGATTTTCTCACGATTCCCGTTTTTTCTCGCGGCACCGCCCTGAGTGGTGCGTGGGTTGCCGACGCAGGCGGCGCCGGTGCATTGTACTACAACCCGGCCGGAATCGCCCGCGATCGTAGCGGCGAGATCTCCGTTTCACATTCCGAGTTGCTCCAGGACCTGCGCTTGAACAACATCAGCCTGGCGATTCCCACGCCTCGGGGCGGTATCGGGCTTGGCGTGACCTACCTCGGTTACGGGAATATTAACGGCTACGACGCCGCCGGAATCGCTACCGGCTCGCTGCATGCTTTTTCATTGGCGTTGCAGTTAGGCTACGCTCAGCGACTCAGCGATGTTCTGTCCGTCGGCGCCGTCGCCAAGCCGATGATCGAACGCCTCGACGCTCAGACTGCGCGCACTGTCACCTTCGATTTCGGTCTGCGGGCCGATTTTGGCCGCGTCGCTTTTGGAGCGCAATATGCAAACGTCGGCGGATCACTGCAGTTCTTGAACGAGCGCATGGAGCTTCCGCGCGCGTTGCGCGTTGGAGCGTCACTGCGCACCGCTGGCTTGGGCTCGACGTTCTCCGTGGCTGCCGCGAAAGAGAAGGGGGAAGCGGTCTCTCTTGGTGGCGGCCTTGAGTACCAGTATAACTCGATGCTGACGTTCCGCGGTGGCTACGGTGCCTCGCTGGAGCGAGCTTCAAGTGCTTCCGACGGCTTCTCAGTCGGCGCCGGCATGTTGTTGGGTAACTTAATGTTCGATTACACTTATCGTCCGACGGCGACGTCTGAAGGCGTTCACTACATTACCGCATCCGTGCGTTTGGGGAGGTAGCAGGCAGGCTACTCTCTGAATAAAGTTCTCGGTCTAAGGAACCCGCCAATTCCTCTGGGATTAGCGGGTTTATTACTTCAATTTTGTGCACCACCTTGCAACTAATATGAAGCGCAAAATGGCTGCTTCGTGTTATCCCACAACGACTTAAATCCGCCACGAATGGGTGGAATTGATAATCAGCATTACATATATCTCGTAAATTGCTATCAGTCAATGTAATACCAAATGCTCGCCTGACCGCATTATGGATCGTGGACTCATTTTGTGTTTGATCGAAATCTTGGCAGATGAATTGCTAAATCTTCCGTGTAAACTCTGCTGTTACTGGCCAAAGTAACCAAGGAGCATGGAATCAGATGCAGTCGATTCAGGACAATTCTAAGGCTGAGAAGTACCTAAAAGCGACTTCGGCAGCCAGCTACCGCACTGAGACTGTCTTCAATGACCGGTACGTTTGGTCCCCGCTGACCAACCTCCGTGAATTCTCGCATACAGCTATCAGACGTTCGCGTCTGTTTATCGGGGAGCATTTCCTGTCTAACGCTTTCGTTCTCGCGTTTCTGGCCAAAGCGCCGGCGGTGAGCGGCGCGAGTTCGCGTCGTGAGCGCGTTGTAAACCGGGTTCAGTTCGCCTTCAACTGGATTTGCGCACTGCTCGGCCTGACGTTGCTCCTGCCGTTGTTTGCTCTTGTCGGGTTGGCAATCAAACTCGATTCGGCGGGACCGGTGTTTTACAAACAAGAGCGCGTCGGTATTAACCGTCGCCGCCGCGATCGCCGCCAGCGTCCGGACGAATTACTCCAGTGCGCCCGCCGCGAAGAGCGTCGCAAGCAGAATGTCTTCGGCAAGCCGTTCCGCGTTTACAAATTTCGCACCATGGTGACGGATGCGGAAAAACATTGTGGACCGATTTGGGCGACAAAGAACGATCCGCGCATTACGCGCCTCGGCCGCCTGCTGCGCAAGACCCGGATCGACGAGCTGCCGCAGCTCATCAACGTGCTGCGCGGTGAAATGTCGATTGTTGGTCCGCGCCCGGAGCGTCCGTTTTTCATTCAGAAGCTTTCCGCCGAAGTGCCCCAGTACACCAATCGTCTGAACGTGCTCCCGGGTATCACCGGCTTAGCCCAGGTCGAAGGCGGGTACGACCAGACGATGGACGATGTTAGGGTAAAGGTCAACCGCGACCTCGAATACATCCGCAAGTCGAGCATCAGGGAAGATGTGGCGATCATGTTCCGCACGGTCAGCGTTGTTCTCGGAATGCGCGGCCAGTAAAAAAATCAATCAACATCGCCGAAAAAAATCTCCGCAGGGTTTTTATGCCAAAAACCTTGCGGACTGCTTTTGAGTTTCAGTATATTTGCCGATATGGAAATAGTGAAATTCGTTATCCGAAAACGGGTTGCAGCGGCGCTGGGGTTAATTCTGCTTGGGATGGCGGAGCTTTCGGCGCAGAGCGGCACGGCACCGGTCACGGTGACCTCTAATCCTTCCGGCACAACTGTGGTTCTCGCGGGAGATTTCACGGTGTCCGGTGTTACACCGACCACTTTCACCCAGAACCTTTCCGGTTTCTACCGCATCACCGCGTATCGCAGCGGCTTCGAAACGCATCGGTCGAGCGTCGTGCTCTCCGGCAGCAGCCCAATGAACATCAACCTGAAATTGTCGCCGAAAACGCGTGTCAAGGCGGGTGTGCGTTCGCTTCTGATTCCCGGCTGGGGCCAGCGCTACTCAGATCAGAAGACCAAGGGCGCATTATTGACCCTGGGCGCCGTTACCGGTGGCGTGGTCCTCGGGATCCTGCATCTGAAGTTCGACGACGAGCGCGACAAGTATTACGATTTACAAGATCGTTACAACGCCGAGCGGGAAGTCGCCAAGCGCGAGGAGTTGCTCGACGATCTCTTCAACCAACAAAAGAAAGCGCGCGACGCGGAGCAGGACCGGAAACTGGGCGGCGCGATTCTGGCCGGAATCTGGGCTTACAACATTCTCGACGCGGTATTGTTCTTCCCCGACTATGGAACGTCGATCTCCGGCGCGAACTTGAGCGTGTCGCCGTTTTACGAGCACGGTGCGGTGGGATTCACCGGAAAGGTGAAATTCTGATGAGACTGCGATTTTACGATTTCATATATGCCGCCGCCACATTGGCGCTTCTGGCTCTTCTCGGCGCTTGCAGCGAACAGATCGCTGAGCCGGTGCTGCTCGACGAAGTGCCGAACGCGCCGGAAGTGCCGCGTAATCTCGAAACCGTCGTCGGCGACGGGACGATTAATTTGTCATGGACGGTCGGCGATCCGGCGCAGATCTTGCGCTATTTAATCTATCGCGGCGATACGACACGGGTCATACCCGAGCTCATTGATTCCAGCACGACACAGTCGTATACCGATTCTAATCTGCGAAACAGCCTTCGTTATATTTATCAAGTGGCGGCAGTCGGCAGGAACGGCCTGTTGGGCAAACCATCGCGCGCCGTTTCGGCGACGCCAAACATTTATGGCGTCACGATCAATAACGGCGCCAAGTTTACCAACCGGCAGCAGGTGTCGCTCGCGTTTGCGGCGTCCGCCAATACGCGCTTGGTGGAGATTTCCGATCAGCCAAGTTTTGATGGGACAAACTGGTCGAATTTTACCGGTAGCAAGGACTGGATCGTTCCCATCGGCGACGGCAACAAGACGATCTATGCGCGATTTCGCGATTCCGAGGGCAATGAAGTTTCGTCCATCGTGAGCGACGAGATCATCCTCGACACGCGGGCGGTGATCGCATCGGTGACGGAAGATTCCGATGGGAAAACGCTGGTCGCCGGTGATCAGCTCGTCATCACTCTGGATGCCGACGAAATCGATGGCAAAGCCAGCGCCCAAATCGCAAACATCGCGGAAATCGAGCTTTTCGATATCAACCCGGAGACCGACGACGCCCTGCCGGATGGCATATATTCGGCCGCTTACACGGTTCCGGCGAACCTCGATGCGATCAACGCCACGATTACCGGGAGCTTCAACGATGCCGCCGGCAATCAAGCGGCGCCACGTGCCGCAGTGACCGTGATCAATATTGCCAGCCCGCCGCAGGCATCGATCTTGACGGCTGCGCTCGTTTCCGAACAAGAAATCGAGTTAGCCTGGACGCGTTCGAACGCTGCAGATTTCCAGAGTTATCAGGTCTACCGCAGCGAGACCAGCACCGTGAATCGGACCTCGCTTCTGGTGCGCACCGAGACAAACGTCTCCGGGGTCTCGTTTCGGGATTCCGATCTTGACCCGGGGAAAGACTACTATTTTGTAGTATACACAAATGATCGCACCGGTCTGAGCGCCGCGAGCAACTCGGTCAAGGCGACAACCACGGCCAACGTCGATCCCAAAGCGGTCAGCTTGTTCAAGTCGGATGAGGACTCGACCCGCATTGTGCTGGGCTGGACGCGCAATGACGATGAAGATTTCGAGTCGTATCGCATCTACCGGTCGCAAAACTCCGGCGTGACGATCAACGCCGCCAACTTAGTCGGTGTCGTACCTTCGCAGTCGTCGCTGAGCTTTACCGACAACAATATCAATGTCGGGCAGCAGTTCTATTACATCGTGGTGGTGTTTGACAAGTTTGGCGCGCGTTCGGCGGCTTCCAACGAAGTGCGCGGTCCGAATCCATAGGGAAATGTGATGAACTTAGTCGATCGCGTGAATTTCACTATTGCTACTTACGGGCGTTTGTTCGTCGGGCTATTTCACTTTCGTCTGTGGCCGCCGTTTCTTCTGTATATGGTCCTCATGCTCCTGTTGGTCTGGGCGGTTGCGGGCATGTACTCGCCGCTCGTGTCCGGAGTCATGGTGCCATTGGCGACTTGGCTCACCGATGAAAACGTTCAGCACTACCCCCAGCATCTGGGGTTGGTGCCCTACGTCTTCGAGCGGTTGCGCATTGTCGCATCGTTGTTGGTGGAATCGGTCTTGATCGGCGCGGCCTGCATCATGTTCGCCGCCTGGTGGCGCCGCGAGAAGGAAGGTTTCGCCGGTGCATTCAGGCGGGCGATGAAAAAATATCCGCAGGTGGTGCTGATCTGGCTCGTGAACTTCGTCCTGATCTATTTGCTTTTCGAGTTCCTGCCGGGCTTGTTCGCGGACTTCGTGCGCGGTTCGCCGCGACGGCAGATCGCGCTCTTCGTCGGTCTCTATGGCCTCAGCGTGCTTCTGACATCGCTCTTTATTTATGTGTTCCCGTATTTGCTGCTGCGCGGCAAGGGTCTGCTGGCGTCGTTTACATCAGGTTTCGCGCTCTTTTTCCGCAATTTCTTTACGACGATCTTCTTGGTAGGGCTGCCGCAGTTGTTCATCCTGCCCCTCATTTATTCGCTGCAGAACACCGGCCGGATCATTGAGAAATTCACGCCCGAACTGGTCGTCTGGCTCACGGCGCTTCTGGCTGTCGGGCTGACCTTCGTCAACTTTTTCACGACCGGAGCGGTCATCCGCTATTTTCAGCAAGTCGCTGAAGACTAATGTTCACTTTCTACGACCTGGCGGAAATCGGCGCCGGCTTCGCTGCCTTCTTCACGATGCTATTTGTCTTGGTGCGGCGGCCGGGACAGATTTCCGCTAATCTGTTCGTAGTTGCCGCGCTGCTCACCACGATCTTGTGGGCGCTGTTCATCGCCTTTGTGTCGCGGACCAACGAGCTGCTGTTGTGGCAGCACGGGCTGCTGGTTTCGGCGTTGGGGCTGGCCAGCGGTTTTTGGCTGCTGTTTCTGCTGCTCTTCGCGCGCGAACCGGCGACGAACCTCTTTCGCAAGCGATCGCTGACCGCCTACGGCATTCTCGCCTTGCTGGTGATTGCCGGTCTGGTCGGTTTTTTCAAACCCTATTTCCGGCTGGAAGTCGTCGAGGACGTTCGACTCTTCGCCATAACGCCGGCGGGCAAGTATTTTCTGACGTTGGTCATCATCGCCAATACGATGGGCTTGCTTCAACTCGAAAACACGTTTCGTGCCGCGCAAGGCGAGTTGCGCCGCCAGCTCCTGCCGTCGCTGATCGCGACGGCGCTGATGCTTGCCGTCAACATCATCACCGGCATGCTCGGTTTGCTCATCTCGCGAGTCGACTTCATCAGCGTTCAACTGGGCGCATTACTCATGATCTTTGCGATGATCTTCTCGGCGCGGTTCGTCGGGTTTGAGCAGAGGCGCGGGCAGGGAGTTGTCATCTCGCGCGAGGCCGTTTACTCATCGGTGGCGCTCGTGATTGTCGGCGCTTATTTCGTGATGATCGGAATCGCCGTGAAGCTGCTCGTTTCTCTCGGCGGCAGTCCCCAAGTGTTTCTCTCGGTGTTGGCGGCCTTTGTCGTCATTGTGATCTTCGTCGCGTTGTTGTTATCCGGCTCGATCCGCCGGCGCTGGCAGGGAATAGTCGACCGCACGGTCAGCCTCGGGCGCGCCGACCTTCTGGCGGCGATCACGGCCTTCGCCGAAGAAGTCACCACGGCGACCGACAAGCGCGAGATGTTCGCCGTCATGGCCGGCGTACTGCGGCGCAAGAGCGGTTTGACCGAGGTCGATGTCTACCTCCGCGGTGCGCGGCCCAGCGAGTTTTATCTCAGTTATCCGGCGGTCGCGGTGGAACCGGAACTGCTCCCCGAGCTTGGCCCATGGCTGTTTCGCAGCGGACGGACGATTACCGCGGCCGAGTACCGTCCTGAAGCCCGCGAAGCGAATTCCACAGAAGACGATTTTCTCAAACGCGTTGCCGGCCGGCAGTTCATTCCGCTTGTCGCCCGAAAAGAGCTGATCGGTTTCATCGCCGCCGGCGGTAGCGGGAATCTGTCGACCGAGACGCGTTTTTTGGTCGACTCGATCTCGCATCAACTGGCGTTGTCATTGCTCAGCGCGCGGCAGTCGGAGACGCTGCTCGAAACGCGCGAATTGGCGTCATTCACCAAGCTGTCGTCATTCGTCGTCCACGACGTCAAGAACCTCATCTCGATGGTCTCAATGATCGTCCAGAACGCCGAGCGCAAATTCGACGACCCGCGATTTCAGCAGCTAACGATCGAGACGCTGCGCGGAGCGCAGGAGCGGATGCAGCGGCTGATCGGCCGTCTCAGTTCGCCCGGCAAGCAGATCGATTTCGCGCTGTCGCCTTGTGATTTGCGCGGCATCGTTTTATCATTAGCCGATGAGTTGAAGCTTTCGGCGCATCAGAAAGTGAAAGTGGAGATGGAATTGCCGGAGCTTCCGTTCGTAAAAGGAAATATGGAGAAGCTGCGCAGCGTCATCACCAATCTCGTTATCAATGCCATCGAGGCGATGCCCAATGGCGGTCGGCTTACCGTTGGGGCCGTCGTTAACACGGATGGTGTGAGTCTCACGATTGCCGATACCGGTGTCGGCATGACGCCGGACTTTATTCGCGATCGTCTCTTCCGACCCTTCCAGACCAGCAAGCCTAACGGCCTCGGAATCGGGCTTTATCAATCGCGCGAGTTGGTCGAACAGATGGAAGGGAGCCTGACTGTCAGTTCCATCGCCGGGCAAGGGAGCAGTTTCAAGTTGAAACTGAAGCGTGCATGACCGATTCCAAGCCGTGCATCCTCATTGTCGACGACGAAGAGGGGATTCGCCAACAGCTTAGTTTTGCGCTGGAAGAGCTCTACGAAGTATTCACGGCGGCAACACCGGCGGAAGCGATTGCCGCCGCCAATGAAAAGCGACCCGCGGTAATCCTGCTCGATATTTCGCTATCGCCGTATTCGGGGAGCCAGGAAGGGCTGGAGCTTCTGCCCGAATTCCTCGATTTCGACCCGCGAGTCAAGGTGGTGATGGTGACCGGCAACGGCGAACGCAGCAACGCGCTCGCCGCAATCAAGCGCGGCGCTTTCGACTTCTATGTCAAGCCAATTGACCTCGACGAATTGTCCATTATTGTCAAACGCGCCGTCCACATCCACTCGCTTGAGCGCGAGAATTCTTACCTTGCGGCTGAAGTGCAACGCCACCGCGGCTTTGCCAACATCATCGGCGTTTCGCCCAAAATGCAGAAGATCTTCAAAATCGTCGAAACCGTCGCCGCGGCGCCGTATACCGTGCTCATCAGCGGCGAATCCGGAACGGGCAAGGAGCTGATCGCCAAAGCGATTCATCAGCGTTCTGATCGTCGCGACAAGCCATTCATTACAATCAACTGCGGCGCCATTCCCGAAACACTGCTCGAATCCGAGCTGTTCGGTCACGAGAAAGGCGCGTTTACCGACGCGATCATGCAAAAGGTCGGGAAGTTCGAGCTTGCCAATCAAGGCACGCTTTTCCTCGACGAAATCGGCGAGCTGTCGCTGGCGCTGCAGGTGAAGCTTTTGCGCTTCCTGCAGGACAAGATCATCGAGCGCGTTGGCGGCAAGGGTGTGATCCAAGTCGATGTGCGCGTCATTGCGGCAACGAATCGCGCACTGGAGAGCGAAGTGGCGCGCAAGGCGTTTCGTGAAGATCTGTTCTATCGCCTCTCCGTGATCAATATCGAGATGCCACCGCTGCGCGACCGTGAAGACGACGTGCTCTTCATCGCCGAACAGCTTCTTCGCATCTACGGAGAGGAAAATCGCAAATCGAATCTCGGCTTTTCCAGCTCGGCACTGCGCGCCTTGCGGAGCTACGAATGGCCGGGGAATATTCGCGAGCTTGAGAATCGCCTGAAGCGAGCCGTTATCCTTTCTGGTTCAAATCGAATCACCGCCGCAGATCTTGGATTCGATGTTGTAATCGAGACCGATGTCAAGACGCTGCAGGAAGTGCGCGAGGAAGCCGAATCGCAGCATATTCGCGCCGCGATGCAGCGGCACAACTGGAACGTCACCAAAGCGGCCCGCGAACTGGGCACAAGCCGCACAACGCTTTACGACCTGCTCGACAAGTACAAAATCCCTAAAGCCAAGCAATAATAAGGGTAAATGTTACGGCTCTCTCTGCCGATTTTATGAGGGAGAAGTGGCATGAAAAGTATTCTGCTGATCGACGATGATCTGAGCCTCGGCGAATCTTTGGCCGGCCTCATTGATCCGAGGGAGTATCGCCTCGAAACTTTCGCCGATGCGCCTGGCAGCGTGGAGTTTATCCGCTCGAACGCGCCGGACGTCGTCTTGCTGGATGTCAACCTGCCCTCGACTTCCGGGCTGGAATTGCTCAAGCAGATTCGCCAAATCAAGGACCCGCCGCCGGTTATCATGATTTCCGGCTACGTCTCGACCGATTCGGCGATCCAGGCGATGAAGGAAGGCGCTTACGAGTACGTCACCAAGCCCTTCCAATTCGAGCGCCTACTCAGCACGATAACCAGCGCCACGCGCACTACGCATAGCAATCACAAAGTCGCCGAGCCGATTGTTCAGCCGAAAAACCTTGAGATCAAGAACGACGTTCTCGATCCTCATCGCGAGATCATTGGCGTTTCGGAGGAAATCGTTGAGATCGCCAAGATGATCGGGCAGGTCGCCAAATCCGACGCGGCGGTGCTCATCTTCGGCGAATCCGGCACCGGCAAGGAACTGGTCGCGCGGGCCGTGCATCGGAATTCGAATCGCGCCGACAAGGTTTTTCTTTCGGTTAACTGCGCCGCGCTGACCGAGACGCTGCTCGAGTCCGAATTATTCGGCCACGAAAAGGGCGCCTTCACGAACGCGTACGCGCGCAAGCTTGGCAAGTTCGAGTTGGCCAACGGCGGCACGATATTTCTCGATGAAATCGCCGACACTTCATTGGCTACGCAAAGCAAGCTGCTCCGCATTCTGCAGGAGCAGGAGTTCGAGCGCGTCGGCGGGGAAGAGACAATTAAGGTTAACGTGCGCGTTCTCGCCGCGACCAACAAGAGTCTCGTTTCCTGCATCAAGGAAGGGAAGTTCCGCGTCGATTTGTTCTACCGCCTCAAGGTGGTATCGCTTTATTTGCCGCCGCTGCGCGAACGCGCTGACGACATCCCGCTTCTCGCCAATCATTTCTTGAAGATCTACAACGGCGCCACCGGCAAGAATATCGAAGGAATCAGCACCGAGGCGATGAAAATCCTCGGCAAATACAGTTGGCCGGGCAACGTTCGCGAACTCGAGAACACCATCCACACCGCGGTGGTGATGTGCAAGAATCGCTGGCTCGAACCGGCTGACTTGCCGATCACCCGTGATCGCCGCGACCTGATGAAGATCGATTTCGACGCGCTCAAGGACAACTACTACCAGATGTTTCGCCGCGTGATCGAACCGATCTACGGCAAGATCTTCTCCAACTCCAACGGCCAGATCTACGCCCACATTCAGGAAGCCGTTGAGAAATCGCTGATCGAATTCACGCTCCAGCACCTCCACAACAATCAAGTGAAAGCCGCCGAAGCCCTCGGCATCTCGCGCAACACGCTCCGCGACCGTATCGATCGTTACGGTATCAAGTAAGCGCGACATCGCTATTTATTATCTTGCGTAGGCGCTAATGCACGTTCTCGCTGGTTGCGCGATAGACACGCCCCGGCATCAGGCGTTCTGCCCCACCGAAGGGGCTGTTGAAAGACCCTGTGCTGTCCCGAACAAGCACGGTCAGGAGTCTACTCCTTAACGCTTCAATTGCGGCAGGAATGGATTCCTGCCGACGCGCGTCAAGAACTTGACGGTCTCCTTCAAAGTCCCTTACGGGAGGATACAGCAGCCTATTGTCTTCGCTTGCGATTGGGAAAGCAGGAAGATCACCACGCCGCCCCAACAGAAGGACAAGCCAAACGCCAACGGGCCGGGAGTTTCCTTCCGGCCCGTCAGGCAATGGGGCGTCGGTCGTTAGCCGACGGTTATCTCTACTGCTACGGTCCGGCGATCTGCGTCGGCACCGTCATTTCGCGCCAAGAGGTCTTGATCACGATCGAGATGAGCGGCGTGCCCGGCGGCAGCTTGTTCGGATCGAGGAAGTCCGTGTCGAATGCCCAGTCGCGATCCGGCGGGCTATAGTAGCTGCCGCCCCAGGTACCGGTCGCCTGCTCAGAAACCCAAAGGTCGACGGCGGAACCTTTCCAACGGAAAGTCTTGCCCGACCAGTTCTCCAAGAACCGGGGCAGATTCTCGAATCCGCCGGAGTAATTGGTGCCACCGGTGCCTGTCGGCTTGTTGCCCGTCATGTAGGCGGTGTTTACGGTCGTCAGGTTGCTCGCAACCCGTCCGCTCAGAGCGCCCCAACTGTTCGCATCATTCCAGTTGTTGGAGAGCACCGTATAAGCATCGGCCATGATCGAAGCCGGTTTCTTGTTCACCGAGTTGTAGTCGCCCTTGGTGTAAACCGGATTCTCGGAGCAAACCGTGAGTCCTTCTTTCAAAGTCGAACCGTTTACCAGACGCGTCGCCGCCACTTTGCCGGCGGCGGGGGTCTGCGAGGAGTAAATGATGCCTCCATTCGGCCAATAGGTCGAAGTGTTTAGTTTCGCGATGTCCAGATCGACTGCAACTACGTCTTTGCCTTCACGTCCATCGCGAAAGGTCGTGCTCTTGATAATTCCCGCCGCCGTGAAGTCGGCAGTTACGTTTTGCCAAGTCGAGTCCGGCTTGCGCCAGTGCACCTGGCCGTCGATGATCTTGAGTCCGGCCTTGGCTTCGTAGCTGTCTGGATTCGATCCGCCACCCGAACGCTCGAGCATTTCTTTCGGTTCGCCAGAAGCGACCACCGGCAGCTTGAGCTCGGTCATGCCGTGATCTTTGTCTTCCACCTTACCACTCCAGCGTCCGATCGACTTGTTGACCCAGTCGGCGTCTTTCGAGTCGAGCCAGGTGCCGTCGCTGTTCTTCATATGCTGGTAATTGCCGTTGGCATCTTTGATCTCAACTGATCCCGACCCGCCCGGCTGACCGGAGTTAGGTTTGCGGCCGTAGAAGATGTTCCCCGCAGCCGTTGTGTAAGAATCGATCTTCAGTGAGTTGTTCGACTGCAAATACATATCGGCGTTCGAATGGACGCGGCCGCCCAGGGTCATCGGCGGGCCCGGCGCGATTTCCAAATCCTGCTCGTAGAACACGGCGAACTGATACACCGGAACCAGCGACGCATCCACCGTCATTTGCAGATTCGTGCGCGATTGCACGCCCGGGGCGTACGCGGAAGCGTCGATGAAATATTCGTCCGACAGGGAATACAGTCCGCGATAAGCGCCCTGCGTCAAGGTCTTGGTCACTGTTGGATTTGGTTTGGTGACCTGATAGGTGACGACGAACTTGCCGACGTTGAATGAATCGCTCGGCATCGTTGCCGGCGGTTTGCCGTGTTTGTTGTACTGCTCCACCAGCTTGGCGGCCGCGGCCTCAAGACCGGCTTCAGCAGCGTACATCGACGACTGCGCGTTCAGCTCGTACCCCGCGATCTCGACTTCGTTCGTCGATGTCATGATCGCGTTCAGTCCGAGCAGCGACAGCATCAGCAGCAGCGACAGCAAGATCAGGGTCGTGAAGCCGCTCTGCGTGTGTAATCGTGTCTGCATTTCGTTCCTCTCTCTCCTTACATCGAAAGGTTGCGCACCATCGTACTCGACCGCAGCGTGTCGTAACGATGGTCGCTCATGAACAGATCATTCTTCTCGGTGCGCGTGACCACCTCGATCAGTACTTCGCGCACATAGCGGTCGACGGCAATGGTGTCGTAAAGCGCGCCATTGGCCATTCGATAGCGCAGTTGCATATCCAGAATGTTATCCGCAAAAACCACCGGATCGCCGCCGTTCTTTTCCATTATCAACTTCGGCAGCAGGGAATCCGAATCGTCGACGTAGTACTTGTAGAAATCGAGCACGTAGATCCGCGATCCCAGCGGATAAGCCTTGGACAACGGGTCAGACGCATGCTGCACCGTTGACAGCGCTTCGTCCGCGCCACTGACCCAGAAATACTCCCCGGCATCGGCGTTGGGATCGTAAATGTAGGCCCAGCCATCGACCGGAATACAACTCACATCCGAACCCGTGCACTTGATCGCGGTTGACGGGCTGGCCATGTTTTCGGATACCCCGGCGGAGCAGATTGGTTCGCGAATAAAAGCGATCGTGATCGTATCGGGGTTGGAATTCGACGCGCCCAGACATCGCATCCCGGGCTGCATACGATAGCCCGCCTGACGGATTTTACTGGTCAACTCGTCGATCGTCGCGCGGCCGTTTTGTTGCATTTCCGTGATTCCGGCCTGAATCAAATGCCCCTTGTTCTGATTGATAAATACTTCGACGCCCGCCGCGATGACGAACGAGCCGATCAGGGCCGCAATCAACACTTCCGTGATCGTGAATCCACGCTGGCTCTTCCAGCGCGCCGAGAATTTTCTCTGACATTCCATTATTCACCAACCTGTATGTAGGTTATCGTGCTGCACGCGTGGGCGACGTTCTTTTTGTCCGTATAGCTCACGACCACGGTTAGTTGCCGCAGATTGGCGTCAATGTCCTGGATCGTCCAATTTCTGGTGAGCCGGCCGCGGACATCCGAGCCGTTGGCCATGTCGTCGTCCGGCGTCCGGCGGAATTGCTCGACGATTTCGCGCGTCGCCTGCACCATATCCGTCGTTTTCTCCGACCACACGTTGCCGTTCAGAGCGACGATCATCATCGATGTCAGAAGCAACAGGCCGAGCGTGAAGATCACGATGCCGACCATTACTTCCATTAGAGTGAATCCACGTTCGTTTCTATGCTTCATCTTCAACCTCATCGTTATTCTCGCAGTAGGGGATGCAAACCTTGCGCCGGAACGGTGTACTCGACTACAACAAGGTTAAGTCACGAGCTGGCTGCAATTTGGCGGGAAATCCTCGCGTGTGTCGTCCGAGCAGACAGTTCCTTCGAATGAACTTTGTATGGGAAAGCCCCAATAGATCGGGTATGCCGGAGAGGCTGGAGTGCAGGCCGGCGGCGTGCTTGGCTGAGCGTCGATTGCCAGCTATAGGGCATGGGGATCAGTATCAATGTGCGTCTGATAATATATATTATATAAATATCCAAAACGAAGATTTTGGGCCAGCAGGCACTACCCCGATCCTGCCCCCGTTCCACGAACGCTTGGTGGCTGCCTATACTTACTTGACGACGATGCTCAGAAGCTTTTCTGGCACATAGATTATCTTGACGACTTGTTTGTCTTGAATGTTCTTCTGTACCTTTTCGCGCGCCAACGCGAAGGCCTTTACCGCGTCTTCCGTAGCGCCACGTTCGATCTCGATCTGATCGCGCAGTTTGCCGTTCACTTGAATGGCTACGGTAACGGTGTCGAAGGTCAGCGCGTCTGGATCGTAATCGGGCCATTGCGAGCGGCTGACGGTACCGGGATTTCCCAGCATCTCCCAGGCCTCTTCAGCGAAGTGCGGAGCCAGCGGCGCGATTAGCTGCACGACCGTGCTCACCACGTACTTGTCGAAGGCCGGGTCCGGCTTGCCGGAAGGCGTGTAGTTGCCGAAGAACTCCATCACCGCCGCCACGGCGGTGTTGAAGGATAAGCGGTCGAGGTCGTCGCCAATCTTCTTAATCGTTTGATTGAGGCGGATGTAGGTGTCGTGGGCGGAGTCCGGCAGTTCCTCCAGTGAGCGCTTGCCCCCTGAAGTAATACTTGCCGGATGTGCGGCAACGACTTGTTGCACAATGCGATAAAATCTCCCGATAAAGCGCTCAACGCCAACCAAGCCTTCGGTCGACCAAGGCATTTCCTTGTCCGCCGGCGCGGCGAAAAACATCGCCAGCCGTGAAATATCGACGCCCCGCTCCTTCATTACGTCGATCGGACTCGTTACGTTCCCCAGCGATTTTGACATCACGCGCCCCTGAGTGTCGGTGACCATGCCGTGGTTGTACAGCCGCAGCGCCGGCTCATCAAACTCCAACATTCCCAGGTCGTGCAGGAACTTCGTGAAGAAGCGGAAATAGAGCAAATGTCCGGTCGCGTGCGTTATCCCGCCGATGTAGAGATCGACAGGCATCCAGGCGTTACCCTTATCGGTAGCAAACGGCGCGTGATCGTTCTTGTTGTCACAGTAACGAAGCATGTACCACGATGAACAGATAAACGTGTCCATAGTATCGGGATCTCGCAGCGCCGGCCCGCCGCAGTTCGGACACGGGACATTTACCCATGCCGTCGCGTCGGCGAGCGGAGAGCGGCCCTTCGGGATGTAATCCACGCCTTCGGTCGGCAGCAGTACGGGTAGATCATGATCGGGCACCGGGACATCCCCACACTTCTCGCAATGAATGATGGGAATCGGCGTTCCCCAGTAGCGCTGGCGCGACAGCAGCCAGTCGCGCAGCTTGAAGTTGGTCTTCGCCTTGCCGATTCCCTTCTGCTCACAATAGGCAATCACGGCGTCGATGCCCTTCTGCCCGATCAATCCATCGAACTGGCTCGAGTGGCACATCACGCCGTCTTTGTGCGTGTACGCTTCCGATAAGTCGCGCGGATCAGGTATTGTACTTCCCTGCTCATGCAATACGATCCTAATCGGAATGTCATATTTCTTCGCGAAAAGGAAGTCGCGTTGGTCATGCGCGGGCACGCCCATCACGACACCGGTCCCGTAGGATGCGAGCACATAGTCGGCCACCCACAACTGAGCCTTTTCGCCCGACAGCGGATTGGTGACGTAAAGCCCGGTAAATACGCCGTCTTTGTCTTCGGTCTCGGCTTGCCTTTCGATCTCCGATTTGGCGGTGGCTTTGATGATGTACTCGTCGATCGCTTTTCGGCGTTCGGCTGGAATCGGCAATTGCTGTAGCAAATCCGCCTCCGGCGCAATCGCCATAAACGTCACGCCGAAGATCGTGTCCGGCCGCGTGGTGAAAATCGGAATTTTGATGTCTAAACCGGCAAGCGTGAACGTGATCTCGGCGCCGATCGATTTGCCGATCCAGTTTCTCTGCATGCTCTTGACGCGGTCGTTCCAGCCATCGAGGCGATCCAAGCCCTCCAGCAAGCGATCAGCGTATTCCGTGATCTTGAAGTACCATTGGTTGAGCCGCTTCTTGGTGACCGGATTGTGACAGCGCCAGCAAGTTCCATCCGACTCGACTTGCTCATTGGCGAGCACGGTATTGCACGTGGTGCAGAAGTTCACGAGCGAATCTTTGCGGTATGCCAGCCCGCGTTCGAACATACGCAGGAAAATCCACTGGCTCCAGCGATAGTAATCGGGGAAACAGGTCGTGACTTCCCGCTCCCAATCGAAGGAGATGCCGACCTTCTTTAGCGTATTGCGCGAGACTTCGATGTTCCTGATCGTCCACTCCGCCGGATGCAGCCCGCGCTTGATCGCGGCCTGCTCCGCCGGAAGACCAAACGCGTCCCAGCCGAACGGGTGCAGGACATCTTTGCCGCGCATCCATTGATAGCGGGCAATCGCGTCGCCGATGATGTAGTTGCGGAAGTGCCCCATGTGGATGTCGCCGGACGGATAGGCGAACATCACGAGCACATAGTATTTGTTTTTCGGATGTTCGGGCGCCCGGAAGAGTTTCAAGTCATCCCAGCGCTGCTGCCATTTGGCTTCGATGCGGGCGAAGTCGTAGCCAGTCTTCACTTCGGTTTTCGAATCGCGTTCTGTGCTCATGCGCCTTTTCTCGGTGCCGCGATGATTAGTTATTCGGCGTTGTACGCAGTGAGGAACTCTTCCCGAGAGATTCCCGCCTGACTACAGATTGTCCGAAGCTCGACGATTTGATTGAAGGGTGATTCGGCATCGTGAGGGGTATCCGTGAGCCATCGAGGTTCTCTCTCACCATGGATATATGTTCTCTCTCTCGGACCATGCGAAACCCTAACGCCGATAGAGCTCGAACCACTCGTGCCATTGGCGCGTCAACCGGAAACTTGTTCACTCTATCCTACCCGAGTTTCGGCAACGAAAGCCTCCAAGATGGGCGGATCAATATCAAGCGCGTCGGCACCAAATGACTCTATGTGGAATCGGATTGCCGACTTGACGTCAGATAGGGCATCTTCGTACGTATCACCCTGACCAACAACAACGCCCTTCACTCCGAGTGGGTAGGCCACATAGCCGTCCATGTGTTTTTCGACGATTATCTTTATGCTTGCCATCGGTATTCTCCTCCATCAGTGATACGATCTACGGATACAACCGGTAGAGCATACGCGCAAACGGAATCGTCTCTCGAACGTGCGGCAGCCCGCAAATCCACGCGACTGTGCGCTCGATCCCCAAGCCGAACCCGGCGTGTGGAACCGATCCGAAACGGCGCAAGTCGAGGTACCATTCGAACGGCTCAAGAGGCAATTTGTGATGTTTGATCGACTCGATCAGCCACTCGAGATTGTCTTCACGTTGCGATCCGCCGATGATTTCGCCGTAACCTTCCGGCGCCAGCAGATCGGCGCACATCACGACCTCCGGACGCTCCGGATTACGCTTCATGTAGAACGCTTTCGCTTCGCGCGGATACTGATAGATAAAGACCGGCCGGTTGAACTGGTTGGTCAGAATCGTCTCGTCTTCGCCGCCCAGATCGTCGCCCCATTGGATCTTCGACCCCGCCTTCTGCAAACGTTCGACCGCTTCATCGTAGCTGATGCGATAGAACGGTTTCTTGACCGCGATCAGCTTCATGATATCGCGGTCCAGCGCCATCAGGTGATCACCGGCCTTTTCCAGCACCCACTCGATGATGTAACAGACCATGTCCTCCTGCAAATCCATGTCGCCGACGATGTCGCAGTAAGCCAGCTCCGCCTCAATCATCCAGAACTCGGTCAGATGACGGCGGGTCTTGGACTTCTCGGCGCGGAACGTCGGCCCGAAGCAGTACACTTTGCCATGAGCCATGCAGGCGGCCTCGAGATAAAGCTGGCCGGTCTGCGCGAGATAGGCTTTGCCCAGATCGAAATACTGCGTTTCGAACAAGGTCGAGGCGCCCTCACCGATCGCGCCGGTAAGGATCGGCGTGTCGATCAGCACGAATTTGCGTTCGTAGAAGTACTGGCGGATTGCCTGAATAATCTCATTACGCACCCGCATGATATGCCACTGCCGCGTCGAGCGCAGCCAGAGGTGGCGGTGCTCCATGAGAAATCCGGTCGTGTGCTCCTTCGGCGAAATCGGATAGTCGTGACTGACTTGCACGACCTCGAGATTCTTAATCAGCATCTCGTAGCCGCCGGTGGCGCGCTCTTCTTCCTTAATCGTGCCGCAGATCATCACCGAAGTTTCCTGCGTCAACTGCTCGAAGCGCGCGAATACTTCTTCGGACACCTCGCTTTTGACCAGCACGCCCTGGATCATGCCGGTGCCGTCGCGGAAGATCAGGAATTTGACCTTGCCCGATGATCGCGTGTTGTAAACCCAGCCGCGCAGGCGTACTTCCTGGCCGACATGTTCCGGAAGTTGTTCGATATAACAGTCAATCATAGTCGTGTTCATCCCGTCGATTTTCGCCTGAAAATAGGAGTTTGGCGCGATTCGGCAAGGGTTTTTTGGCGAATGCCGCCGTGACGGCCGCACTGCCTACGAGCGCGAAAACACAGATGTCAGGCTCGAAAATCGCCCAAGCACACGCGCCTTGAACAACTCAATCGCGCCGATTATTCCGCCACGGAGCTTCGCGCGCATTGTGAATTCCGTGTCCCAGTGATTGATAGCTATCCGCCCGAGCGAGAATTCGCCGGCGCTGCGCACCGAGGCCGCCACAGCGCGCTCGAATCCCAGTGACCTTGCAGCTTCCACGACGGCGGCGTCGAAACGACCAAAGGGATACGCCAAGAATCGCGGCGCAACACCAGTGATTTCGGTCAGTCGCTGATTTGATTCGCGCAATTCGCTTTCGATCTGTTCCCGCTCCAGCTTGGAGAGATCGGAATGCGTGTGCCCGTGCGAGCCGAATTCCACGCCCAAATTTGCGAGTGATTTCATTTGCTCTGCGCTCAGATGCCGTCGTCGTCCGCGCACGAACCAGTGATCCCAGGAATTGTCTGCGCCAACAAACCTCGTCGGCATGAACACAGTCACCGGGAACGGCCGCGCCTTCAGTAGCGGCGCGAGCTGCATCAGATCGTCGTAGCCGTCATCAAAAGTTATCGCCACGACGCTCCGATCCCTGAGCGCTTCGTCAATCGTCCCCACTCGCAGCCGGGACTGCTCAATTGTCGTTAGCAAGCTCTCGAACTGGGCAAAGGAAATACCGGTGAAATCAAAGCTGCGTGTCGACAAGGCGTGCAAGAGCAGGATTCGCGGCGCGCGTCTGAGCCGCCGTGCACAGTGGGTGACAACAATCGCTGTCCAGAGACCGCCGAGTAATGCGCCGAGAATGATGGCATTAGCGAGCACGGCAGAGAATTAATGCCCCACAGGGGCATTGCGCGAATAAATTCGCGCCCATGTTTTAGTAGTCCAAGGGTTGAGGTGAGATGCGTGGCAGCGATGGATTCTGAGCCGGATCGACTAATTCTTGAGAATCGACCAGTCCACTTGATCGACCAGCTTCTGCGACACTTTTCCGAGGGCGACCAATGTCAGCATCTTCTCAGCAAAGATCCGTTTGGCCAAGTTCCGAACGTCGCTGATGGTCACCGCATCAATGTCTTTAGCGGTCTGCTCCAGCGAAACGAACTTCTGAATGAACAACTCGTGCCGCGCCAGCCGGTTCATGCGGTTGTACGAGCCTTCGAGCGACAGCATCAGACTGCCCTTGAGTTGCGACTTGGCGTTGTTGATTTCCTCTTCAGTCACCCCGTCGCCCTTGACACCCTGCAGTTCTTCGAGGACCAGATCGAGGGCTTGCTTTGCCTTGTTGGCATCGGTGCCGAGGTAGATTCCGAACAGACCGGTGTCATGATAGAAATCCTGATAGGAGTAGATCGTGTAGACCAAGCCGCGTTGTTCGCGCACGGACTGGAACAGTCGCGAACCCATCCCGGAGCCGAGCATCGTATTCAAAATCAGCATCGTGTGTCGGTCTTTGTCGGCGAAAGGAAGCGTTGGGAATCCGAGACAGATATGTGTCTGCGACAGATCGCGACGATGCACTTCACGGCGACCATCTCGATACTCAGGCCTGGTGAGCTGCTTGCCCGATTTCGGCTTGGCCACTCGAAGTTTTGCCTGAGTCAGTTCGACCAGGCGATCATGGTCAACGGCCCCAGCCGCCGCGACCACAATGCGATCCGCCGTGTAATGGCTCTTGATGTAGCCGATCAAGTCCGTCCGCTCGAGTTTCTTGATCCCCTCGGCTTCCCCCATGATCGTTTGCCCCAAAGGGTGCGGATTCCAAACGGCGGCGGCGAAGTAGTCGTGCACCAAATCCGCCGGCGTATCGTGGACGTCTTTGATCTCCTCGCAGATCACTTCCTTTTCGCGCTCCAATTCCGTCGGATCAAAGAGCGAATCGGTGACGATGTCAGCGAGGACGTCAAACCCGATATCAAAATGCTCATCGAGCACGCGGCAGTAGAAGCACGTATTCTCCCGGCTGGTGAAGGCATTAAGCATGCCGCCGAGATTTTCGAGGCTTTGCGCGATCTCTTTGGCGGTTCGCCGTTTTGTCCCCTTAAAACACATATGTTCGATGAAATGTGAGATGCCGTTGAGGCGGCTGTCCTCGTGACGGCTGCCGACGTCGACCCAAATACCGATCGACACCGACTTAATATACGGGATGTGTTCGGTGATCACGCGCACGCCGCTGTCCAGCAGCGTGCGCTGATACTTTGCTTTAGTCACGATGTGGGCGTCCCCGGTCGCGACCACCCCGTCCGCGATCACCACCGCGGCCGCGGTCCCGGTCGCCGTCACGGCGCGGTCCGCGCGGTCCAGCATAGGCCGGCTGCTCCGGCATGCCCTCCGGACGCGGCGTCAGCGCCTTTTTCGACAAACGAATTTTGCCGTCGTTGTCGACTGACAGCACTTTGACTTCGATAATGTCGCCGACTTGAAGCACATCTTCGACGCGCTCGACGCGATGATGCGCGATTTCGGAGACATGCAGCAGACCATCGGTATTCGGGATGATCTCGACGAACGCACCGAACTCGGCGATACGCTTGACCTTGCCTTGATAGACTTTGTCGACTTCCGGCTCTTCGACGAGCGCCAGAATCATGTCGCGAGCGCGTAATCCGGCCGAGGCGTCGACCGCGGCAATGATTACCGTGCCGTCGTCTTCGATATCGATCTTGGCGCCGGTTGACTCGACAATCGAACGGATCATCTTGCCGCCGGGGCCGATCACCTCGCCGATGCGATCCTGTTTGATCTTGATCGTCAGGATGCGCGGCGCGTACATCGAAATGTCGGCGCGCGGCGTCGCGATCGTCTGATCCATGGTGTCGAGCACGCTCAGACGAGCCACGCGGGCGCGTTCGAGAGCGTCTTTCATGATGTCAATCGTGAGGCCGCCGATTTTGATATCCAGTTGGAAGGCTGTGATTCCTTCACGGGTGCCGGCCACCTTGAAGTCCATGTCGCCGTAGTGGTCCTCGGAGCCGAGAATATCGGTGAGAATCCGGTATTTTGAACCCTCGAGGATAAGACCCATGGCGATACCGGCGACCGGGGCTTTGATCGGCACGCCCGCGTCCATCAGCGCCAGCGAGCCGCCGCAGACCGTCGCCATCGAGGAAGAGCCGTTCGACTCCAGAATCTCCGACACAATGCGGATCGTGTACGGGAATCCGTCTTCGGCCGGCAATACCGGTTCGAGCGAACGCTCGGCCAAGGCGCCGTGGCCGATTTCGCGCCGACCCGGGCCGCGCACCGGCTTGACTTCGCCAGTTGAGAACGGCGGGAAATTGTAGTGCAGCATGTACGATTTTTTCGATTCGCCTTCGAGCGCGTCGACGATCTGCTCGTCCATCTTGGTGCCGAGCGTCGCGACCACCAGCGCCTGCGTCTGGCCACGAGTAAACAACCCGGAGCCGTGCGTGCGCGGCAGCACGCCGATCTCGCAAGTGATCGGCCGAATCGTATCTAAGTCGCGGCCGTCGAGGCGCGTCATCTTGTCGAGAATGCGCTTACGCATGTCGTCGGCAACGAATTTCTCGCAGTAGTTGTAAATCCACTGTCCGCAATCTTCGAATTCCGTTTCGAGCGCCTTTTTCGTTTCGTCGATGATCGCGCTCACGGTTTTTGCATGATCCTGCTTTTCGGTCACCTCGTTGGCCTTCTCCAGCCGCGATTTGGCCAAACTCTCGACGCGGGCGAACAGCCCGTCCGGGATTTCCGGCTTTTGTACCGGGCACTTTGGTTTGCCGATTTTAGCGCGAATCTCCTGAATCAGAGCACAAACCTGTTTGACCGCCGCGTGGCCAAACGCCAACGCCTCCACCATCTGCGCCTCGGAGATTTCCGTGCAGCCGCCTTCCACCATGATGATGTGCTCCGGTGTGCCGGCGACAATCAAGTTCAGCTCGGATTCCTCCAACTGGCTAAACGTTGGATTCAACACCAACTCGCCGTTTATCAATCCGACGCGGACACCGGCCACGGTGTTGTCAAACGGAATATCGGACGCGGCGAGAGCCGCCGCGGCACCGATGATTCCGAGAATATCGGCGTCATTTTCCTGATCCGCCGACAAGACGGTTACCATCACCTGCGTTTCGTTGCGATAGTCTTCGGGAAACATCGGGCGCAGCGGGCGGTCGATAAGTCGCGCCGAGAGGATTTCCTTCTCCGACGGCCGACCTTCGCGTTTGAAAAAGCCGCCCGGGATCTTACCGGCGGCAAAGGTTTTTTCGCGATAATCAACGGAGAGCGGGAAAAAGCCCTTCGCAAAATCCGGTTTGCTCGCTGCGCAGACGGCGGCCAAGACGACGGTGTCGGCATAGCGCACCCAGCAGGCTCCATCCGCTTGTTTGGCGATCCGTCCGATTTCGATTGAAAGCGTGCGACCGCCGAGTTCCAATGTAAATACGTGCATTCTTCTTTCCTGTTCTTACGGCTTAGCGGCGTAGGTCAAGCTGGTTTACCAGATGACGATACGCTTCGATGTCGGAGCGGCGAAGATAATTGAGCAGGCGACGACGCTTGCCGACCATCTTGAGCAATCCCTGACGCGAGTGCATATCCTTGGGGTTCTTCTGCATGTGCAGCGTCATTTCATTGATTCGCTGCGTTAACAACGATACTTGGACTTCCGGCGATCCGGTGTCCGTTTCATGCAGCCGGAAGTGGCTGATGATGTCCTGTTTCTTCTCTTTCGACAGAGGCACTGTCTTCTCTCCTTACACTATGTTCAATAACTTTCTAATCTTCTCTTCGTCGCGTCCGATTTGCGCGATCAAGTCGCCAACGGCCGCGAATTTCTCCGCCGGGCGAATATACGTCGTCGGAATCACCGTCACTTCAGTACCATAAAGGTCTGCATTGAAGTCAAACAAGTTGACTTCAAAATCAAACCCGGGCGACGGTTCGCCAATATACATCATTCCGGCCCGACGTTCCGAACCAATTAAAGTATACGCGGCATAAACACCGCTTCGTGGAATGATCTTCTCCGGGGCGACGGCGACGTTGATCGTCGGAAATCCGAGCGACTGGCCTATCCCCTTACCGTGCACGACCTTACCGGCGAGCCGGAATTCGTTTCCGAGCAATCGCAAGGCCTCATTGAAGTCCCCGGCCACCAGCTCGCGCCGCACTCGATTCGAGTGCACCGGGGCGTCGCCGATCATAATCGGGTCGCGGGTGACCAAGAGAAACTTGTAGCGCGGGACCAGCCGCCGGAGGAAATCGGCGTCCCCTTGCCGCTTGTGCCCGAAAGCGTGATTGAATCCAATCACCAGAATCAGGCACGACAAGCTCTGGAGAAGCACTCGTTCCAAGAATTCGGTCGCGGTAACGCGCATCAATTGGGTGTCGAACGGCAAGACCACAACCGCATCGAGGTTGGTTGTGCGTTCCAGAAGCGCCAGTTTCTCCTCGGTCAGCGTAATCAGCTTTGGTTTACTCTGCGGCGCCAAGATTGCCTGCGGATGTGGGTCAAATGTGACAAGGGCCGACTTGAGTCCGGCCGAGCGAGCGCGATCGACGGTATCGCGAATCAGCGACTGATGTCCCAGATGTATGCCGTCGTAATTTCCAATCGTAATCGCCGAGCCGTTCGCCAAGAACTCGCGCGCCGCTTCAGCCGAGCGAAAAACTCTCAAGACAACACCCTCACGTATTCGACGACAGGCTCCGTCGGATGTTGCCGCAATTCAGATCCGGCAAACAGCGAGCGGCCAACGGCAATCAAGCGGCCTTCTCTGGCGTAGAGCATGACGATATCCCGGGCGTTCACTTTCGTACCGGCGGCGAGCACGACATCGCTGCCCCGAATTGGCACGCCGTGATCGATTGCCGATTCGCGGCCTGGCTCGACATAGAGCGTCGGAAAGTCCAACATCTTTTCCGTCGGCACAAACGTCGGCTCAGCCACTTGCCCCAAAGGAAAGCAGCCATCTTCGGCACGCTCGGCGCCCTCGAGAATGCTCGCGAGTGTAATCGCATTCTTCACATGATGCCGTCCAATCGAGAGCCGCCGCAATTCCACAACGTATGCTCCGCAGCCGAGCGCCGCCCCCAGATCGTGGGCCAAGCTCCGGACGTACGTCCCCGATGAGCAATGCACCTGCAGCTTGAGTTCGGGGTAGCGGTAATTGAGGATTTCAAAGTTATGAACGACAACGTCGCGGAACTCTGCGGCGATTGGTTTGCCCTTGCGCGCGTAGTCGTAAAGTGGCCGCCCCAGATGTTTGATCGCCGAGTAGGTCGGCGGCTGCTGGGTAATCTTGCCAATGAACGTCCCGATGGCCGATTCCAATTCAGCGCGCGTCGGCGCTTCCGCCGTCGGAACCGGTGTCAGTTCGCCATCCCGGTCAAAGGTCGTCGACGTTGCGCCGAGGCGCACGGTCACATCGTAAGATTTGTCCTCACCGATGACAAACTGGGCGAGTTTCGTTGCCTTGCCGAGGCAAATTATCAACAGGCCGGTTGCCAATTCATCGAGTGTTCCGCAGTGGCCGGTTTTCGCCTTGCCGAGCGCGCGACGGACCTTGCCCACGACGCGCGCGGAAGTTAGACCTTGCGGTTTATCGAGAAGCAGGAATCCGTTCATTCTTTAATAACTCTGAAATCTGTGCGAGCACCGTTGCGCGCGCTTGTTCCAAAGGCATCCGCAAGTTGCAACCGGCGGCATTGCGATGTCCGCCACCGCCGTGTACGCGCGCCAACGCCGCGACATCATAGTCGTCATGAGAGCGAAACGAGACCTTGGTTCGGTTCGGTTCCAACTCGCGCAACAGCGCGCCGACTTTGACACCTTCCGTATAGAGCACGTATTCAGTGAGGCCCTCCATTTCGTCGGCATCGGCGGCGTATTGCCGGCGCAATCGTTGATCGGAGATGAGCAGGCAGCTTCGGCCGTCATGCCCGATCTCCATGGTCGACAACAGCTCGCCCAACATGCGCATTTGGTTTTCCGGAAAATTCGCGTACAGCGCGTCGCTGATTTTTTTGGTGTCCGCGCCCAAGGCAAGCATCTCCGCGGCGATATTCATTGCCTGCGAGTTAGTACTGCTGAATCGAAATCTCCCGGTATCGGTGAGGATGCACGTGTAAACTTCGTCGGCGTTGTCGCGCGACATCGGCACTCTCGCCGCTTTGAACAAGTCGTACACAAGTATCCCCACGGCGGCGGCCGATTCGTCGACAAAGTTTATCTGACCGAAGAGTCCATTGCCTTGATGATGGTCGATATTGATTACAAAGCAATCGTCTTGGAGAAGCTTTTCCGCATCGCCGATCCGGTGGCGGTCGGGCGCCTCGAGCAACACCGCTGTTTCGAATCGCGGAAACGACTCACCGCCTGAATGAACTTGAATCAGTCGATGCTTCGCCAGAAATGAATACTTGGGGAACGCCGAATCGTGGTTGACAATCGTCGGCTTGGCGCCGAGCGCAACGCAGAGATCATACATCGCCAGTTGCGATCCGATCGAATCGCCGTCCGGACTGAGATGCGAGGCAATCAAAACTTCCCCGCCGCGCCGCAGGCGCGTCAGCACCTGTTCAATCGTCTGATTTCGGCTTGTCATTCTCGTTCGAAATGTCTTCCAGCAACTGAAACAGCCGCTGCCCGCGTTCCAGCGATTTGTCGATCATGAAATGTAAATGCGGAATTTTGCGGATCCGCAGCATTTTCCCCAATTCCGCCTGAATAAATCCCCGCGCGCGCTCGAGCACCCGATTCGTGTTGCGCCGCGTGTTCGCGTCGCCGAACACCGAGTAATAGACGTTGGCGTCCGACAGGTCGCGCGCAATTTCGACCGCGGTGATCGAAACCATCCCGACCTGCGGATTCTTGAGCTTCATCTGGACGATTTCGGCCAGACAACGGCGCATCTCTTCCTGCAAGCGGTCTATGCGTTTACTATCGGGCATCAGTAATCCATCCGTTCAATATCAACAATGATCACCTCGGGATTCGATGCGATCATGGTTTCTACGCTGCTCAGGACCTGGTCAATCATCGGTCCGTCGCTGGTGACCACCGCTACGCCGAGAGTCGCTCGCTGCCAGAGATCATTATCGTCGACTTCGGCCAGCGAAATATTGAATTTGTTCCGCAACCGATCCTTGAGGGCGCGCAAGACGTGGCGCTTTTCTTTGAGCGAGCGCGACTGCGGAATATGCAGGACGATACGAAGCGCGGCTAAATGCATGCAATCGCGATTAGAGCTTGCGGGCGATTTCGATCACTTCGAAGGCTTCGATCAGGTCGCCGACTTTGATGTCGTCGAAATTTTCGATTTTAATACCGCATTCAAGGCCTTGCGCCACTTCCCGAGCGTCGTCTTTGAATCGCTTGAGCGAGTTGATTCCGCCGACATACACTTCGACGCCGTCGCGCACGAGGCGGGCGCGATCGCTGCGGTGAATCGTCCCCGACTGCACCTGACAACCGGCGACGACTCCGAATTTGGGAACGCGAAATGTGTTCTTGACGGCCGCCACGCCGGTGATTCGCTCTTCCTTGTCGGGCGTAAGCATGCCTTCCAACGCCTTGCGGATGTCATTATCGACCTCGTAGATGATCGTATACAAGCGCACGTCGATCTTCTCGCGCGCGGCAACTTCGCGAGCGCGGGAGTCGGGTCGAACATGAAACCCGATGACAATCGCGTCCGACGCCGCCGCTAAGAGTACGTCCGACTCCGTAATCGCGCCGACGCCATAGTGGATCACATTCACGCGCACTTCTTCGTTGGTGATCTTTTCCAGTGTATCGCGCAACACCTGCACTGAGCCGTCGACGTCGCCCTTGATCACAATGCTCAGCTCCTTGCGCTGGCCTTCTTTGATTTGGTCGTACACATTCATCAGGCTGACGCGCTTCACCTGGCGATATTCCTGCTCGCGGCGAATCTGCTGGCGCTTGAGTGAGATTTCCCGGGCTTCGGCCTCGGAGGCCACGCCCATGAACGTGTCACCGGCCTGCGGGACACCGGCCAGGCCGACGACCGCCGTCGGTTCGCCGGGATAGACTTCATCTACCTTCTCGCCGCGATCATTGATCATCGCGCGCACACGTCCCGAATAGATACCCGCCACGATCGGGTCGCCGACGCGCAGTGTTCCCTTGTCGACGATGATTGTCGTGACGACGCCGCGACCCTTGTCCAGCTTGGCCTCGACGACCGTGCCCCGCGCGAGATGATCGGGATTCCCCTTCAACTCGAGGACATCCGCCTGCAGCAGAATCATCTCGAGCAGCCGCTCCATTCCCTGACCGGTCTTTGCCGAGACGTCGACAAAGATCGTCTTGCCGCCCCACTCTTCCGGAACGAGGTTGCGTCCGGAGAGCTGCTGTTTGACCTGGTCCGGTTTGGCGCCCGGCTTGTCGATCTTATTTACGGCGACGATAATCGGCACATCGGCGGCGCGGGCATGATCGATGGCCTCGATCGTCTGCGGCATCACGCCGTCGTCGGCGGCGACCACCAGTACTACGATATCCGTAATATGGGCGCCGCGGGCGCGCATCGCCGTGAAGGCTTCGTGGCCGGGCGTATCGAGAAATGTGATATTGCCCTGAGGCAGGCGCACCTGATAGGCGCCGATGTGCTGCGTGATCAGTCCCGCTTCGCCGGACGCGACGTTGGTCTTGCGGATGAAGTCCAGCAGCGACGTCTTGCCGTGATCGACATGCCCCATTACCGTCACGATCGGCGCGCGCGGCTGCAGCTCGTCATCAATCTCTTCTTCCTCTTCCTCTTCAACGCCGATTTCCTTGATTTCTTCGATTTCGAGGCCATACTCGAGCGCCAGAGTTTCAATCGTGGTTAGGTCGAGACGCTGGTTGATCGTCACCATCATGCCGAGCTCGATGCACTTGGCGATTAAGTCCGCCGCCTTGATGCCGATGGTATTTGCCAATTCGGCCAAAGACATGAACTCGGTGATCTGAATAACGTGGGCTTCTTCTTCGACCACCGTCCCGTCGGGCTTCTCGCGGCGCTTGTACTTCTTGATGCGTTTACCGAAGTCGATTTTCGCCATCGTCTTTTTAACCTGCGCCTTGACGTCGGCGGCTGAGATATCCGAATGGCGCTTCTTCTTACGCTTGTCGCGTTTACGCTTCTTGAGCTGCGTGGCTTCACGCGCCTGTCGCTCGATTTGCATCGCCTTGGAAACAATCTTTTCGGTGCCAGCGGCGTCGAGGTCTTCGTAGACTTGAACATCGGTCGCCGGCAATGTGGCGGGCGCCGGTGGCTCAGCAGTAGCGACTCCGGCCGGCTGCGGTGCGACTTTGACATGAGCCGGCGCGACCGCTACGGGTGGCGTCGGCGTCTGAATTTTCTTTCGGCGGTCGATCTCCTGCTTGACCGACTCTTTCTCTTCCGAAAACTTGGACTTGATTGCGGCAACCATTTCGTCGGTCGCCGTCGACATATGCGACTTGATGTCAAATCCCAGTTCGCGGACGAGCTTGACGATCGCCTCCGAAGAGATATGATATTCCTTGGCTATTTCGTACAACCGCTTCTTGCTCATGCGCTCTTATTCGCCTTCCGCGTCATCTTCCGTGTTGCAACGGCAGCGGGAGAATCCTGCTACTTCTCCTTGTCGTCGTCGTCTTCCTTTTCCGACTCGTCCTCATCATGGAAGAGGTCTTCAACCTTTCGCGGGGAGCGGCGTGCCGGCTTTTCCTCCACTTCCGACTCTTCCTCTTCGTTCTCCAATTGTTCTTCCTCGGCCTTCGTTTGTTGGAGCTGGAATATGTACTCGCGCGCCGCTTCCACGATCTGGTCCGCCTTCTTTGGGCCAATGCCCTCGATCTCGGTCAAGCGGGAGGCCGTGACCTCCAAAATATCCTGGATAAACCGGTAATCGGCATCGATCAGCTTCTTGATCGTGGCCTCGCCGATTGGCAACTTGGAGACTTCGACTTTGGCCTCGGCCTCGGCGCGCTTGCGGTCGAAGTAGTCGGTCTCGGAGAGAATGTTAACTTTCCAGCCGGTCAGTTTTGCCGCCAGACGCGCGTTTTGTCCGCCCTTGCCGATGGCCAGCGATAGTTGATCGTCTTCCACCACCACGATCATCGTGTTCTCTTCCGAAACGGATTCGATTTTGACGATCTTCGTCGGCGCTAAGGCGCGGGTGACGAAAATCTCGGGATCGGGGTGGTACGGGACGATATCGATGCGTTCGTTATTCAACTCGCGCACGATCGCCTGCACGCGCACACCCTTGACACCGACGCAGGCGCCGACCGGATCGATGCGCTCGTCAGCCGAACTCACCGCGACCTTGGCGCGCTCACCGGGCTCGCGGGCTACAGCCTTGATCTCGATAATGCGCTCAAAAATCTCCGGCACTTCCAATTCAAACAATCGGGTCAAGAACGAATTGCCGCCCCGTGACAGAATCACCTGCGGACCGCGCTGTTGCTTCTGTACATCGAGAATGATCGCGCGTAGGCGGTCGCCCTGCCGATACTTCTCTTTTGCGATTTGCTCTTTCGGCGGCATCACCGCTTCGGCGCGACCAAGGTTGACGATAATGCTGCCCTTGTCCACTTGCTGCACCGTGCCGGTCACCAGTTCGCCGACCTTCTTCGAGAACTCGTTGAACACGGTCTCGCGTTCGGCCTCTCTGACTTTCTGAATCAATATCTGCTTGGCGGAAGAAATCGCGTTGCGGCCGAATTCTTCGAACGGGATGAAAATCTCGACCTCGTCGCCGACTTCGGCGGTTTCGTCGATCTTCCAGGCGTCCAGGAGCGAAATCTCGGTGTAGGGATTGTCCACCGACTCGACGACTTTCTTGATCGCGTGCATGTTGATTTCGCCGTTGCGGCGGTCGATTTCGACGTGGATATTATCACCATCGCCGTATTTTTTGCGCGCCGCGGTCACCAAAGACGATTTGAGGGTATCGATGACGTAATCGATATCCATGTTTTTTTCCGCCGCGATCTGATTCAGCGCTTCAATGACATCAAATTCCATTCCCTACTCCGCTACTCAAAATATGATCTTGCCCCGGACAACGTCCGCAAGTTGAAAGTCGCGCTCACCGTCGGCGGTGCTCAGCGTCAGTTGCGTCGCGTCAATTTTGGTGATTTCTCCGGTCACATCGCCAACCTGCTCGCCCCGCCGCACCGTGAGACGGACTTGTTCGCCGATTTTGCGGCGAAAATCCGCTGCGGTGGTCAGGGGCCGGTCAAGGCCGGGCGACGAGACCTCTAATGTGTAACGTCCTTCAATCGGATCCGAGGTTTCCAGCAAGAAGGCAGTCCGGCGCGAAATTTCGGCGCACTCGTCCAGCGAGATGCCTCCGACCTTGTCGACGAGCACTCGCAGCAGCGCCGAAGATTTGCGCTGAACGAATTGAAGCTCAACCAGTTCGGCCCCGGCTTCGGATATCACCGGCTCCAGAAGTGTGGATAGCTTCGACTCCAGCTCTTGTTGAAAGGCGCTCTTCATCCTCCAAAACAAATCACCACGGCTAATCCCGTGGGAATTAACGAACATACGCTTTCAATCACCATTCCGCAACAAAAATCGTGCCTGCATACTCATATGTCTGACAACATGTTCGGCAACTACAGTCCACTGAGATGTCGGTCCGGCGGCGAGGCGACGATCGTCTTGCTGTGGGGATTCGCTCGGCTTCACGCCGGGCATGACATGAGCTTTGGGAATGCAGATTGCCTCGCACCCCGACACAGCAGAAACGGAGTGACCTCGCGAGCGCACGAAAAGAACAAGGCGGACGAGAGTCCGGCAGCAAGGCAGAGCTGTCCACCTTCGGAAAGGGGCTAAACTCCCATTTGTCCATCGCCTTACATTTCCCTATGCTTGCTCCATGAAACGTCTCAAGTTCGACCTGATCGTGATCGGCACCGGCCCGGCCGGAAATTGGGCGGCCATTCAGGCCTGCAAACTTGGCAAGCGCACAGCAATTGTTGAGCGCAACGCCCAAGTTGGCGGCGTATGCGTTCACACCGGCACGCTGCCGTCCAAGACGCTGCGGGAAACCTCGCTCTACTTCGACGGACTCAAGAAGCGTTCCTTCTACGGCTTCGATATCGCTTTCAAGAAAGACGTCACCGTTCAAGAGTTGATGCACCGCAAAAACATCGTCGTCGAAAACGAAATGATGGTGATCATCGACCAGCTCCACCGCAACGGGATCGAGCTGTTCGCCGGTTTCGGTGAATTCCTTGACGCGCACACCGTCGCCGTTCGCGCAGGCGAGCGCATGATCGCTGCGCTCGAAGCCGACTTTATCATCGTCGCCACCGGCACGCGTCCCTTGCGCCTGCCGGGACTTTCCTATGACGACCAGCGGGTCTTCGACGGTGAGTCAATCATTGAACTGAAGGAGATTCCCCGGCGCATGTCAATTCTCGGCGGCGGTGTGATTGGCTGTGAGTGGGCCAGCATCTTCTCCCGGCTCGGCATCGACGTCACCCTAATCGACAAGCGCACTCGGTTGTTGAGCTTTCTGGACTCGAAATTCGCAGATGTGCTCTTTGAACTCATGCACGATGGCGGCATCATTCTCGAGCTCGGCTCCGCGATGCAAGAGATCGAATTGCGCGATCGCAGCGTGGCGCTGGAGTTAGAAAACGGGCGCGTCATCGAGTCCGAAGTGCTTCTGGTCACGGCCGGCCGATTGGGCAACGTCGATGGAATGAATCTCGACAATATCGGCGTCAAATACGACAGCTACCAGAACATTACGGTTGACGACAGTTTCCGCACCAGCGTCGCGCATATCTTTGCCGTCGGCGACGTCATCGGTTTCCCTTCACTGGCGGCGACTTCGATGGACCAGGGTCGCCGCGCGACATTGGCCGCCTTCGGCGCCACACCGCGGACGCGCACGAAGTCTTATCTCCCCTTCGGCATTTACACGATTCCCGAGATCTCGTACATTGGCGAGACCGAGGAAGCCCTGCAGGAACGCGGCATCGCCTACGAAACCGGAATCGCGCGATTTTTCGAGCTTCCGCGCGGGCAGATCAACAACGACCATGACGGGATTCTCAAATTGCTTTTCAACCGCTCCGATCGCAAACTGCTCGGCGTGCACATCATCGGCGAGCGCGCCACCGAGATCATTCATATCGGTCAGGCGGTTATGGCGTTCGGTGGAACGATCGATTATTTCGTGGATAACGTTTTCAACTACCCGACAATCGCCGAAGCCTACAAAACCGCCGCTCTGAACGGTCTCAATAAAATCGGCGCGCTCGGCGCCGCGGCGCTCGAAAAAGAGTAGTCAAGCAGCAAGGCCGGCAGCGTCATCCGCGTGCCGGCCTTGTTCACGAGTAACAGGCAGCTAATCTATTCCACCCAAACCTTGGCGATCTTCCAACTGGTGGCGCGCTCATCATAGCAAAGCTGGAAGAAATTCGCCGCCGAATCGACGATCGCAAAAAACCGCAGCTTTGCTTGGCCGACATCGCTCGTCCAGTCGCCGGTGATCCGCTCAACTTTGTGAACTTTGCCGCGCCAACGGAACCGGCACGGCTTCAAGTGCCGCTTCTCGAACAACGCGATCACTTCGATTTCGTCGTCAAGTTCCTGATACATATTTTCAACTCGCTCGAACGGCCGTGCACTGGTCCGAATTGGATATCGTCTTCGCCGAGCATCGGTACTGACACGCATGACTTTCATCGTCGGCGGCGGGACCGGGGTTGTTCCCGGTCACATCCGCCGCATCAACCCAACAACTTTGCCCGCCAGATAAAATCCCGGCGCATTTTTTTCGATAATGATCGGCCCAAAGGCTTCGTTCTCCGGCTGCAGGCGAACGTGCTTCTTCTCGGGATAAAATCGCTTGACCGTCGCCTCATCGCCGATGATTGCCACGACAATGTCCCCCGGCGAAGCGCTCGGCTGCTTGCGCACCAAGACATAGTCGCCATCGAATATCCCGGCATTGCGCATACTCTCGCCCTTGACGCGCAGCGTGAAGATATCTCCCGCCGGCACGAATGATTTGTCGACGACGATCCGCTCGGAAATGTTCTGCTCCGCCAAAATCGGTTGACCGGCCGGCACCTGCCCGACCATCGGAATCGCTACGGCCTCCGTGAACGCTTCCTTGACCAGGCGAATCCCGCGCGACACCGCGGCGGTTTTTTCGATATAGCCCTTGCGGATGAGCGCCGCAATCAGCGCCCTGACACCATTCGTCGAGCTAATACTAAATTGCTCTCCGATCTCCCGAATCGTCGGCGGCTGACCATCGTGGTTGATCCGTTCTTCGATGTAGCGATAGACTTCACGCTGACGGTCGGTTAAGTCCTCGTACGGAGTCATATCCCGTTACTCTCCTTCTGATATCCCTATCATCCGCATGATACTGCACATACGTGCAGTCGTCAATCTTTTTTATCGGCCGAAGCCCAAAAAAGTTCCATTCTTCGGCGCGCCAAAGTGTATAATTGACTACAAATGCGGTTGCATGACTTGCAAGCAGCGATGCAACAATAGGTTACAGCGATTACCTGAGTATGATGATTCGATTTCACAAGATCACACTCTTCGCAGCAACTCTGACTGCCTTGCTTTGGAATCCGGCACAGGCTGCGGTCGATGTTCGAGGAATGGAGTTTGATTTTGGATACATCCCGTTCGGTTCCAAGATCAAGCACCGGATAACGATCGTGAACACCGAACCGGTGGCAGTCAATATCACCAAAGTTCAACCCGGCTGCGGATGCACACAGGTTCCGCTGCCCCGGAAAGACATTGCCGCCGGAGATTCGCTGACGATTGAGTTAATTCTCGATACTTCTCAGATTAAGCGGGGCCGGTTCCAGAAGACACCGATTATCATGACTGACAACCTGGCACGACCACGGATCAAGGTCAACCTTTCGGGCTACAACCTCGACAAGAACGATGCGCTTCCGTTGGTGCGCATAACACCCCAGTCGCTGAGTTTTGGCAAAAACTCTCCGAAGTCTCTATCGATCTCGGTCAGGAACTTCGGCGATACCGATATTGCGGCGTGGATCGCCGAATCTCCTGATCAATCGCTGCTCAGAATTCAGCTTCCGCAGCGATCGATTCCCAAAGCCAAATCGGATGATCTCTTGATTAGCGTCATCCAAGAGTCTATCCCACAAGATATTGTTAATGAATCGTTAACTTTGTACTTTAATGACCGTGAGCGGACGCGGCTGACGATTCCGATTTCGCTCAGCCGGCAATGAAGTTAGATCGGCTCTTCGTATCAGAGAGGCTAAGATATGTCAACGCGATTAACGTTTTCACTGATGATTTTCACCGGGATTCTTGCGCTTGCCGGCGCCAGTGCACAGCAACGTGGACCCAAGGCGCTGGTCGTGCAGCCGCGTGTGGAGCTGGGGTACTTGCCGCAGAACTCCCAGGTAGCGCACAGTTATTGGGTGAATAATATCGGCACAGACTCGCTACGGATTCACAAAGTTAACGTGTCCTGCGGCTGCACCAAGGTCGATCCGCCGCGGCGCGCCGTCGGTGTCAATGACTCGGTCGAGATTGAGCTGGTTTTTGATTCAGGAACCCGCCGACGCGAGCAAAACAAATCGGCAACCGTCTCCTGCAACGATCCAAGCATGGCGACCTTCGATGTCGGTTTCGCGGCGTTCGTTTCCGAGCCGGGTCAGCAGGTAGGGCCGATTCTGATTACTCGTAATGAGCGCTTGAAGCTCACGGAAGCCGACCAGGGCAAAACGTACACGGTTCAGTTCGTGAACAAATCGGGCGCGCCGATTCAGATTAAACCGGTATTCGTGCCGACCGAGCTGCTCACTATCGAACCGCCGACGTCGCCGATTGCGGCGGGCGAGACCGGAAAGATCTCGGTCAAAATAAAACCGCAATTGCCGAAGAAGAACTACGTCAAGTCGTTTACTTTTGAAGTCGACGACGCAGCCCGGAGCCGGTATACAATCCCGGTCCGGATGAGCGAATCGCTTAGTTCGGCGCAACAGAATGTAAAGAAAGGTTCATGATCGGTCGCACGGCGGCAGGCTTTTGCCTTGACACAATCGCCGAATCAGGTTAATTTGGATAAATAGTCTGGGATATTTCCTTTCCCTGAGCCGGAGGATGAATTGAGAAAGCTCGTTATATCGGCGGCGATTGTCGCATGCTTGGCAGCCAGCGCCGCGTTTGCCCAACAGCCTGCCAACCCGCCGGCAGACAACCCTATCCCGCCGAGCAAAGCAAAGCTCTATATCGACTACACGGAATTCAATTTTGGCTACTTGCCGAATGACGCATCGGTCGGTCACGCCTTCGTGTTCTACAGCAAGGGACAAGACTCGCTGAAAATTCTTCGCGTCAAGCCTGGCTGAGGCTGCACCAAGGCGCCTCTTCGCAAAGAGGTGATCGCTGTCGGTGACAGCGGCGACGTTGAACTGATTTTCACGGCGGCCAAAGGGCAGCGCGGTCGTGTCGACAAGAGCGCGACGGTCACGTGCAATGACAATGACCGCGCCAATTTCTCGCTGCGACTTCGCGGTGAAATGTACCCGACCGACTTCCCCGATTCGCTGCGACCGCTGACACTTTCCAGCAGCCGAGTGAAATGGGATCCCAATACGAAGACCCAGGAGACAAAGCTGGTTCTTAAGAATGTCTCCAAGGACCCGTTGCGCATCAAGCCGGTCGCGATGCCGTTCGGTTACGCGGACGTTAGCATACCGAATGATGAAATCAAACCGGGCAAGACCAAGGAGATTAAGGTCCGCCTGACGAAGGACTTCACTGGTACGGAGTTCCAGAAGTCATTCACCTTTGAATGTACTGACTCGGCGAAGACCCGCTACACGGTTCCGGTGCAGTTGATGCCGGCGGTCGCGGTCGTGACTCCGCAGAAGCCGCCTTCGCCGACCAGCAAAGTGCTGTCGGACACGACAAAGACCCTGCCAACGGCCACCAGCGGCAAATCGCATTAGGATTTTGGCGATCGCAATTGATGCGGGCGTCGATTGTTTTTGACGCCCGTATTTTTGTGCGTGTAGGTCACGCAATCATCGGCAGCAATCGGCAGTTTTAACCGAAGAATCGGAAACTGTCGCGCGTCCAATTGTATAATCCGATGCATTCGTAACATGTGAGCTGAGGAGACTGCAATGACTCGACGACTTTTGCTATGCCTGACAATCTTGATAGGCGGCGCTGCCGCGTTAGCGCAGCCAAAGTCCAATTCGATTGCGTCGATTTCCGGCAATGCGCGCGCGTATGCAGAAACAACCGAGTTTGATTTTGGATTCTTGCCGAATGACGCCTTCGTCAGCTATCCCTACAAGTTGCGCAGTGTTGGGCAGGATTCGCTCAAGATTCTCAGCGTCAAGCCTGGTTGTGGCTGCACGAAGGCGCCGCTGCGGAAGGAAATAATTGCCCCGGGCGACAGCGCCGACATTGAATTGGTGTTTCACGCCGCCAAGGCGCAAACCGGACGCGTTGAGAAAAGCACGATCGTAACGCTTAATGACCCTGCTAAGGGCACGCTCAATCTGCGTTTTCGCGGCCAGATCTATCCGAACGACCGCCCGGATACGCTCAGGCCGCTGGCGTTCTCCGTCAGTCGTATCAACTGGATGCTCAATCAAAACACCGAACCGGTCGTCATCAAGGTGACCAATACCTCGAACCAGCCGCTGCGATTGAGTGTTATCAATAATCCCGTGGGATTTGCGGATGTGGTCTTTCCAGCCGATGAGATAAAGCCTGGAAAGTCGCGCGACATTCGCGTGAGTTTAGCGCGTGAATTGGCCGTCCGCGACTTTCAGAAGTCGTTCACCATCGAATGTAATGATGCCGCGAAAACACGATACACGATTCCCATCTTGCTCGACCGCCTCAATGATCTTCCCGCGACGCCTGTGAGCAAGACCTCCGGAAGTTAACTCCGGCAGGGGCCGCCCCTTCCACTGGTCTGCTTCAGACTTCATTGACGGCTTGCGGCATGCGCAGGCGGCGCTTCTCCGCTGTGATTGTCGCGGACAATCTCGGTGACAAGTCTCGGGCGCTCGGCAGACGCTCTGAGGGCGCGCTAGGGCTATCCCCAAAAGAGATCGCGGCCAATTTCGCTTCAGCGAGTGTCGTTAAGCTCGTTGATTAATTCGTCGACAACGCGCTGGCCATTTTCTTCGGCAGAGTACTCGGCGTTGGGATGGCTTGCGGTCTCCCGCAACGAACCGTTTTCGGTCGGTTCGAATCCTTCAATTTTCGATATCTCGCTCTGCAGGCGCATTCCAAGTTGCTCGAGCAGCGCGATGGCGCGCTTGATTTGCTGCGTCGAGATGTCTTGAAATTGCAGCGCGTCCAGGATCGTGAAGGCGTCATCTTGATTGGCGCGAGCATGCTCGCGAATCTTCTCGACCACCGCCCGGACCTTTGATTGGTTGCGAAAATAGGTAGCCGGTAACGCCCGCCGCAACTCCTTAAGCAGCGCCTCGATTTCACCTTCACGCGCAGTAATCGCTTCAACTCGATCAAGCACCCGGTGAGTGGCGTCTTCGGTCCCGCGAGTGACCTGCTCCAACTGCTGCGTTGCTTTCGGCAAATTGCGCTGCGACTCGACGAGTGGCGCCTGCGACCGACGGATGTTCTGAACGACCTCCGCGACTGATTCGGCCAAGGCCCGCAGTTGTTCGTGCGGCACCCGAGTGACCGGCTCTGCGGGCATCTGCTTAGTCGTGTTCACCACTAACCCTTTCCGGAGGCAGCCAGAACCTGTTTAATCTTCTCTCTGAGCGTCTCCGGGGTGAACGGCTTGACAATGTAGCTGTTCACACCGGCCTTCATGGCTTCAAGGATGTCCTCGTGAACCGAGCGCACGGTTACCATCAGAACCGGGGTGTTCTTAAACTCTTCGGAGGCCCGCAGCTTTGAGACGAAAGTGAGACCGTCCATCTCCGGCATGTTCCAATCGGTAATTACAAAATTATAGTTGTCGACTTTCATCTTGGCGAGAGCGTCGCGGCCGTCGCTGGCTTCGGTTACATCGTTGTATCCGGCGTGCTTGAGTGTATTGATGATGATGCGCCGCATAGTCGGAGAATCATCAACGGCCAGAATTTTGAGATCGCCCATATCATGCTCCTTTTGTCGGCTGTTCACTATATTCGGTCGCACGGTCCCGGGCGGTCGCGGTCGCTGTCGACTCCGAATTGGACCGCTTGACGCCTTCCCGAAGTTCACTACCTTGTCGCTGGTAAACCAATCCGTTGCGGAAGTACAGAGGTTTAAACGACCGGCTGATTCCCTGAAGCGACTCAGCATGGCTGACGAACAGGTAGCCGCCGGGCACCAGGCTGTTATAGAATCCGTGCACCAGTCGCCGCTTGACATCGTCGGAGAAATACATCAGCACATTGCGGCAGAACGCAAAATCGAATTCGCGCAGCATCGCCGTCTGTTTTGAGTCGGCCAAATTGATGTGCCCGAAAGAAACGAGTCGTTTCACCGGTTCTGTGACTCTGAAGCTGTTTGCTTCGCGGACGAAGTGCCGCCGAATCGATTCCGGCGGCGTGGTGCGCAACGCTTGCTCGCTGTAAACGCCGTTTCTCGCCGTCTGCAGTGACAGATCGGAGATGTCGTTAGCGATAATCTTCAGCTCCCAGCCGGATTGCTCGCCCAGCACATCAAGCAAAATCATCGCCAGCGTATACGGCTCTTCGCCGCTCGAACAACCGGCTGACCAGAGGCGCAGAGACTTGCGACCGCGCCGCTTTCGATCGGCTATGACCAGTGGCAATATTTCGTCCTGAAAACACCGAAGTTGCATCGGATCACGATAAAACGAAGTCCTCTTTGCCGTTACCAAATTTATCAACCGGTTGAATTCCTGAGGCGAAGTCTCGCCGGTCAGTTGGAGAAGATAATCGCTGTACTTGATCACCCCTACCGCTACCATCCGCTTCTGAAGACAACTTTCGAGGAAGTGCTTTTTGTTCTCGGGGAAGCAGATCCCGCACATCCTGTTAATGAAGTCCTGGATCAGCACGAATTCTTCGCGACTGAGTTCTGGTCTGTCGTCGTTCATCACCCGATTTCCCTGCAATCCCCTGATTCGCTGCGCCGAAGCTGTCAGGCGTTCGGCAGCCACGCCGGCGCGCCGTTTGGTACGATCTCCGTCAGCGATTCCCTGACGCGGTTTACCGGGATTGCCGCCGCCACATCGGCTTCCAGTTCCGGAGACGTATCCGCGACGTTGCGCCGCTCGACCTTTCCCGTTCGTGCTTTGCTCGTGAGGCGGGCGACGCGTGTTTCCAATTCGACAATTCGCTCGCGCATCTGGCGGAGTTCCAAACGCCGCCAGTAGGCTTGGACAGCCTCTGCCACCGATTTCTTGATTTCGGCGACACGAAATGGCTTGAGCAAGAAATCGTGCGCGCTGATGCGGAGCGCTTCAATCGCCGTCTCCAGACATGCTTGCCCGGACATCGCAATCAGGGAGATGTCGGCGTTTAGACGGCGGATCTGATGAAACAGCTCGAGACCATTCACCCCGGGCAGGCGAATATCGATGACGGCAGCTTGAAATTCCTCGGTCTCCACCAGCCCCATGGCTTGCGTTTGGCTGGCAGCCGTGCGTACCTCAAAACCGTCGGACGCGAAGATATCACTGAGGAGTTCGCGCACGAACAACTCGTCATCAACGATCAAAATTCGTTTCTGCATAGTCTTTCATCCTCGCCGTCGGTTCCCGATCGCGACGATACTCGTCGGCCGCCGCCTTAACCGTGGCAAACAGCCGGTTGATATTGAATGGCTTGATGATGTAATCAAAGACGCGCTTGCGCAGGGCTTCCACCGCCGTCTCAACCGACGGGTAGCCGGTCATGACGATTACCGGTAGTTTTGGCGCTTCGGCGCGGATGCGGTCAATGAAGCTCAGCCCGTCTTCTCCATCCATTTTGATGTCGGTCAGGATAACATCAAACTCGCGGTGCAAGGCGAGCAACTCCATCGCTTCCGTCACGTTGTTCGCAGTCATTACGGCGAAGTTCTTTTCGGCGAAGAAATCGTAGAGCAAATCGCGGATCAGCAATTCATCGTCGACGACCAGAATTCTCGTTGGGTTCATGGCTACAGGGCCTCCAGTTGATTGATTGCCTGCGCGACGGCACCGACGACGTCAGGGTTTTTATCGCGAGCCGACCCCTTGAGGAACGGCAGCGCCCGCTTGTCGTGAAGATGCGCCAGAGCCTGCGCCGCAGCGACGCGCAGGACGTCGTGTGCGCAGGTAAGAAACGGCAGCAACAACTCGAGCGCCTCACGCTTGCCCGTGCGGCCGATGACGTTAATCGCGTGGTAACGGACCCACACGTCCGGGTCATCGAGCATGCAAGCGATTTCCTTCCAGAGAGCGGAGCCGCCCAAGCCGATAATTGAATCAATCGCAGCGCGGCGCACCGTAGGTTCTCCATCGGCCAAGGCCGCCTGCAGACGATGCATGAGACCGGCATCGCCCACGCGACCCAGCGACTCCACCGCCGCGCGACGGACATCGGCCTCGGAGTGATTGAGAGCGGTGAGCAGCGGTCCTACCACTTCCTTCTCGCCAATCCAGCCGAGCGCCTGCGCCGCCAACACTTGACGCCGGGCCTGCGGATGACTCAGGTCTTCCCGGAATTGCGTGATCGCGCGACGGCCGCCGCTGAGGATCAACGCGCCGAGTGCCGCTTGCTGGACTTCCGGAAGCGGGTCGTCGAGCGCTGCGACTACGGAATCAACGACTTCGCTGGCGCCGACCCAACCGATTGCCTTCAGCGCCGCCGCGCGGACCCCTGGCATCGAGTCTGTTACGAGCGGCAAAAGCGTCCTATCAACCTCGCGGCCGCCGATTCGGCCCAGTGCCATCGCTGCGCGCTCTCGCACTGACGCATCTGCGTGACGAATCAGAGGGGCAACCTGGGGCACGAATTGCGCATTGCCGGTGCCGGCAATCGCCTCCAGTAAGCGACAAGCCGCCGCTGGATTGGCGCTATGAAGCGCTGAGGCGATTTCGTCGGTGATCGTCGAAGATGCAGCATTAAGATACTGGGGCGCATATTCGGCAGTTTCCTCATTGGGATCCAGAAGCAGGTCGATGACCATCTTCGTCGCCTCAGGACTCCTCCAGGAGGCAAGCTCGTCGAATGCCAGCCGTTTGGTTTGGGGATTGTTTGAGCGAATCGCGTTCTCAATGAGTTTTTTCAACTGCGGCCACGGCAGGCTCTCCAGCACCGAGCGGTTACAGGAGCGCGCCAGTTTTAACATCGCGCCGATGATTGCTTCTTCGAGCGTTTGATCGGCGCCCTCGAGGAGTTCCCGAAGGTACATCGCGACACCCGGGGACTCGAGATTGCCCATGGCTTCAACAGCGGCATTGACCAAAGCAGAGTCGTCGGATTTCAACGCCCGTGCCAAGAGCGGTAATGCTTGCTGGTCGCCGATGCGTCCCAGCGCCGCGATGATCTGCGGTCTGGCGAATGGATAGAGATCGTAACCGCTCAACAGATCGACAACGCTAACCGGATCAGCGATCAAGCCCAGCGCTTCGATCGCCGACCGCACGACGTTTTCGCTCTGATCATGAAGTCGTTGCAGGAGAGTCGGCACTGCACTGGCATGGCCGATCAGGCCAATCACCTCGACAGCAAACTTGCGCACAACCTGGTCGGGATCGCTACAAGCTTTTTGTAGCGCGGGCAACGACTCGGTACCGAATGCCGCCAGCGTCTTTGCCGCCAAATTTCGCAGTGCGACATCTTCACTGCGCAAGTACTGGCACAAGAATGTCGGCGCGAGGTTAGAATGTTGCTGCAGGAGGGACTTCGCAGCCAATTGTCGCAGGTCGGTGTTCGGATCCTTTATCGCAGACGTCAACGCGGCAACCGCGTTTGGATCGTCGAAGTTAGCCAATGATGTGATCGCGGCAGCCCGTTGCTGCGGCTCGTCCGCGGTCAATCCAATCATCACTTGCGCCAGACGATCATCGCTCGAGATCATTTCGCCGCTCGCTTGATTCCTCACACTTTGCCGGCCACGCGCACCGGCCGCATAAATGCTTCCTGAGCGTCGGCTTCCGAATCGAAAATCTCAAAGATGTTCGACAATTGCGTGATCTCAAAGATCTCGCGAACGTAACTGGCCAGATTCGACAGCACAATGCGTCCCTTCGCCAGTCGCACTTCCTTCAGGATTGAAACCAAGGCGCCCAGCCCCGAGCTATTGATGAAATCCACCTGGTTGAGATTCAAAATCAGATTTCGCTTCCCCTGTTGCACTTGACGCAGAACATCTTCCTTGAGCGTGGATGAACTGGTGATGTCGAGTCGGCCCTTCAGATTGAGCGTTGTAAATTCGACGTGCTCGGTGACGCGGATTTCCATGCGATTCTCCTTATCGTCAATCAAGTGACAAGCGGTACGCGTTGCCGCAGGGGGCTTAAGTCCCAGTACAGCTTGACGCGCAACCCGCCGCCAACTTTTTCCTCTACTTCGACTTTATCGGCATAACGCCGGATTATGGCCACACCGCGTCCGTCAGATTTTTCCGCGGCGATGCCCTGCAGTTCTTGCTTGAGATCGATGTCGACGATTCGCCCCCGACCTTCGTCTTCGACCTCCACTCGCAGCTCTTGATCGTCCCAACAGAAGTTCAAGCCAACCGATTTGTCCGGATCGCTGCGATTGCCATGATAGAAGGCATTGGTGAAGGCTTCCGAGACACAGATGGCGAAACGAAACTTTTCGGCGCCGATCAAGCCCAGCGCCTCGACGACCTCACTGATCGCACCGTAAACACGATTGAACTGGCCGGCATCCGAGGGAATCGTGAACCGTCGTTCCTGCATCAGCGCACCTCCACCACCAGGACCGTCGTATCATCGATGTTTTTGGTCGCGCCGTCGCGATGGCGCTCGACATCGGCGAGCAGTTGTTGCGCGATTTCCCGGGGGGATAGCGACCGGCAACCGCCCATGAACGAGAGTATGCGTTGGCGACCATAGAGTTCGGAGCCTTGATTTTCGCATTCGCTAACGCCGTCGGTGTAGAACAGGATGCGGTCGCCGCCGGCGAGGGCGACAGTTTCAGACTGATACACGAAATCGTCAAACTGCCCGACAACCGTGCCCCCGATTCGCCACTCGACTACCGTGTTGGTCGCTGCTTTATAGTGTGCCGGCGGCAAATGCCCGGCGTTGACGTAGGTGCAGTGTCCAGACTTAAGATCGAAATGCGCAAAGACCAGCGAGATGAACATGGCTTCCGCGCGAAGAACGTGTTCGCAGAGAAATCGATTGAGATCGGTGATGAGCTCCGCCGGCGACAGGTCTCGTTGCGCTTGAAGCCGAAACGCCGATCGGGTGGCGGCCATCATTAAAGCCGCGGGTACGCCCTTGTTGGTAACATCGCCGACGATGACAATGAATTCATCATCGCTCAGCGGAATTATATCGTAGTAGTCGCCGCCAACCTGCCCGGCCGGCAGGTAACTTGCCTCGATCGCGGCGCGACAGAAGCGGGCCGAGGGCGCCGGGAGCAGCGTCTGCTGTACCTGATGCGCCAACGCCAGCTCTTGTTCGAACTTCTGTCGTTCGAGACGTTCGCGCATCAGCGAGGCGTTCTCGATCGCGACGGCTGCAAAGCGGACGAGCATCTCCAAGCGGCGTACGTCGTCGGCGCCAAAGGCCTCCCCGCTGGCTTTGTTGACGACCAGCAGCACTCCGATCTTTTTTTCTTTGGAAACAACCGGCACAGCGGCGATCGCCTCAATCCGCTGGTCGCGATTAGCCCGATTGCGCAGATCGCAGGCGACGCTTTCGCCGCGGGTCAATGCCCATTCGGCAATACTGACTTCACCACGACGAATCGAATTGACCGCCGCGCTGTCAAGTCCCCAAGAAATGCGGGTTTGAAGCTTGCCGTCCTCGACCAGCATGATCGAACCGACTTCGCCATCCACCATGCGGATCGCCATTTCCATCATGGCAGCCAAAACGGCTTCCAGGTCGAGAAGCGATGTGATCATCATGCCCATATGGGCGATATCTTCGAGATGTGCCGACTGTTCGGCCAATTGCCCTTCGGCATCGAACAATTTTCGTTCGATCTCGCTCATCTGGGTGTCGATTTTGGGTAGCATTCGTGAAACCGGTCGAATCTTGTCTAAGTTTTTATAGGTAGCGATCTTACGCGGCTAACTGCCCGTCCTTTCATGTATCGGCGGCGCGCAGTACTTCCTTAAGTGGAGGCGCGAATTGCGTTGGCTTTCCTGCCGATCGAGGTGAGGAGTCATCGGTATTCGCGTCGCAGCGTTTAGAAGCCCGCATCGTAGCCCAGTCAAAAGTCATTGTGGCAAAAGATTTTATATTGACAGGATCGAGTAAGATGGTAAATTGGACTCGTCGAGGGCATCTGTTTGGGTGCCTTCAAGAGAACAGCAGGCTTCGTCACTGCTCCTGTAAGCCGAAGACTTTCCTCACAGCGGTTTCACAGTGGGCGCAGACTGGACATTTTCTCACTTTCGTGCGTTTTTCTGATTGGAAATGATCTCTTTTCACGATAACGGAAGCAGGGCTCAATTTGTAGTTCTGTCGCCGATGGAGGATTCATGTATCGGATCGGTTTAGCGGTCGCTATGGCTTTGTTGCTTTGTTGTCCGCTCGCGGCTCAGCAAAAAACCTATGACTTCAAGAACCTTAGCGCCGATGATATTGCGGCTTTGAAAGCTGATCGCCATGCCTTCTATGAGGCCAAGTCCGCCGGCAAATGGGAGGCCATTCAGCGGTCGATGCTGCAGAAAGCGATGATGCTTGACGGCAATCAGGTGGACTATGATATCAAGTATTATGGCATAGATCTTTATTTGAATTTCACGAACAGCACGATCAGCGGCAAAGTAGACTACAAGATTGAGTCCAATGTCAATGGCCTGAACGCCGTCGACTTGAACCTGACGACGCAGTTAATCGTCGATTCGATCAAGATCAACAACACCACCTCGTTTTTCAGCCATAGCGCGAACCTGCTGCAGATTACGACGCCGACATCATTTGCGCGTTTTGCCGAGTTCGACATGACGGTGTACTACCATGGCTCGCCGCTCTATCTGGACCAGCAGGGATTGGCCTTCGGCAACGTCTGGGGATACACGATGCTCTGGACAAATTGCGAACCGTTCGGCTCGCGCAATTGGTGGCCGTGCAAGGATCATCCGGAGGACAAGCCGGATTCGGTTGATATCTACATCGACTATCCCAACACCTACAAAGTGATGTCGGCCGGAAAGATCATGACGGATGTTGCCTCGGGCACCGGCCGCAAGCGCATTCACTTCAAGCACAACTACCCGGTTGCGACGTATCTGGTTGCCTTGACGGTCTCGAATTTCGTTTCGTCGATTCAGACCTGGAATTATGACAGCCAGTCGATGCCGGTTTATGCCTACACCCTGCCGAACGCGACTGCGGCCAAGACAAGTTTCGAAGCCAATATGCTGCCGGTACTGACGAACCTGAGCGAAGGCTGGGGGACTTATCCGTTCATCACGGAGAAGGCCGGAAACGCCCACTATGGCTGGGGCGGGGCGATGGAGCACCAAACCTGTTCGTTTTATTCTCCCGGTTTCTATGACGAGTGGGTAATTGCCCACGAAACCGGTCATCAGTGGTTCGGCGACATGATTACCTGCGAGACCTTCAATCATATTTGGCTTAACGAGGGGTTTGCTTCATACTCCGAACCGCTGCACTTCGAGCGTAAGTTCGGTTTCGCATCCTACAAGAGCTATCTGCAGAGCCAGAAGTACCTCGGTTCGGGGACGGTGTACGTTGAGAACATTCTAACCGACGATGTCTTCGACCAGAATCTGGTGTACGACAAAGGATCCTGGGTGGTCCATATGCTCCGCGGTGTTCTTGGCGACAGTGTGTTTTTCAATGACGCCATGCCGGCGTACGTGAACGGTCCGCAGCGCTTCAACTCGGCCACGACCGCGGAATTCGAGGCCGCAGTGTCGGCGGGCAGCGGGCAGGACTTGTCCTGGTTCTTCACCGAGTGGATTTTCGGAAACGGATCTCCGGCCTACGAGATTGCCTTTCGCTGCGAGCCCAAGATTGGCGGCGGTTATCGTCTCCTCTATCTGATCGAGCAGGTTCAAGGCGGTGGTACTTACTTCAAGATGCCGATCCGCACGCGGTTCAATACAACCGGCGGCCCGCGCGACACCGTGATCTGGAATGAGGGCGCCGTGCAGTTGTACGAACTGAGTTTTGCCGATTCGGTTACCGGAGTCGTTTTTGACGCCGATGAGTGGATCTTGCGCACGGTGCTCACCAAGCCGTTCGAAATGACGGTCGTGACCCGCACGTTGCCGGACGGTCAGGAAACCGTTCCGTACTACACGACGTTTGAAGCGGTAGCGGGAACCCCTCCCTACAACTGGACATTCCTCGGCGGCGATTTGCCGTTCGGGACGATTTTTAATGGTGGCGCGTCGCCGTCAATTACCGGCACGCCGTTCTTCGCCGCGACTTTCTACTTTACGATCCGTTGCGAAGATTCGTCGATTCCGCCAAATGTTCGTGACGTGAGCTATTCGATTTTGATCGGGCCGCCTCCATCCGGTTTGGACGGCGATGCCGACGGCAACGGCGCCATTTCGATTGCCGACGCGGTGTTTCTGATCAACTATATCTTTGCAGCGGGTCCGGCGCCGAATCCCATCTCACTTGGCGACGCCGACTGCAGCGGCGCGATCTCGATCGCGGACGCGGTTTTCTTGATCAACTACATATTCTCCGGCGGCCCGGCACCCAATTGCCCGTAGCGCCGAACGGGGTAGAAAAGACGAAAGGCACGATGTCAATGACGTCGTGCCTTTCTCATTTGCTCCTCAAAAAAAGAGGCGAGCCGATTTCATCTCGACTCGCCGGCGATTACTAAACCGCTAAGCCTTACTTTTTCGACTTCTTGGCCGGCTTCTTTGCGGTCTTCTTCGCGGGCTTCTTTGCCTTTGCTGGCATTCTCTTCTTCTCCTTGCGAGAGATTGGTTGTTACTTGCTCCGCTCTCGACGTAGTGTCGAAAACATCGCCTCTGTGTGAGTTATCGAATCACACGGGCGCAAGCTTTAGAAGTTGACAACTTTTCGCAAAGAAAAAAATGCATTATGCTGAAAAAAAATTACGCTCGATCGAGCGCGACGTCAATCGCGTGATCTTCTCGACGACCTCAACGATTGCAGGATCACGCTTCTGGAATGCCCGCGGTGATCAGCGCGCAGTTTCCACAGCGGCAAGTTTGCGCGCCAGAAATCGGCGTTCGCTCGCGCTGGTCGCCAAGTGAATCGCGGTTCGATAAGCGCTCGCCGCGTCCACCGTCCGTTGCAAGCGACCGTAGAGATCGGCAAGAACCGCGTGGTAGAGGTAAAATCCGTCGAGTTGCTGCTTCAACACCGGCGACTCCATCAGCTCTAAAGCGGCAGTCGCGCCTTCGCAATAGACAACCGCAACAGCTCGATTGAGAGAATAAACCGGTGACGGAAAGCGTTCGAGCAGGATATCATAATACTCAAGAATTAGGCGCCAATTGGTGGACTCAAAGTCACTCGCCGCGGCGTGGCAAGCGGCAATTCCGGCTTCGAGATGATATCGGCTCAGGGCGCGCCCACTGCCGGCGGCTTCGAGGTACGACAGCCCGCGCTGCAACAGCCGGCTGTCCCATTTCGTTCGATCCTGGTCGGCGAGCAATATGATATCCTGATTGGTGTCGACGCGAGCGGGTAGCCGTGCCAACTGAAATGAAAACAGCGCCAACAAGGCAAAAACATTTGGGGTCCGCCCCGCCGGATGGTCTGCCAGCGCCGTCGCGATCCGAAAAGCTTCAGCGCACAATTCGAATCTGATCAAGTTCTCGTGGTGATGGGAAGAGTAGCCTTCGCTGAACAGCAGATATAAAATGCCGAGCACCGAATCGATTCGCGGCGGCAACTCGCCGCCGGTTGGTATGCGCAAGGCGCCGACCGAGCGAAGCTGCTTTCGGCCACGGTGAATTCTCTGCGCAATCGTATTTTCGCCCGTCAAGAACGCAGCGGCAATTTCCCGTATGTCCAATCCGCAAACATACCGCAAAGTCACCGCCGCCTGCGTTTCCTGGTTCAGGGCCGGGTCGGCGCAGGCGAACATTAGCGCCAACTGCTCGTCCGGGATTTCGGCGGAAAAGACGGCCGATTCGACTTCAGCATCCGGGTTCGCAAGTTGATCCGATAGAATCGCCGTGTCGGAAGATTTCTGGTCGCGGCGGAGGCGGTCAATCAGGCGGTTTTGTGCGGCGGTGTAGACCCAACCGGCCGGATTGTCGGGCAATCCGGCTAACGGCCATGAATGCAATGCGGCGATCAGCGCATCCTGCACCGAGTCCTCGATGGCTTCGATGCATTGAGCGCCGAATCGCGCCGATAGGCGCGCGATCACAGCGCCCCACTGATGACGGAAGAAGTGTTCGACGAGACTTTGGGTCGATACCGGTGTCTCGCTCTTCAGTTCGCGTGGATCGTGGATCACTTATAGTCGCTGATTTGGCGGACTTCGACCGCGCCACCGTTTTCGAGGTTCGGGCTGCGTCCCGCGATGGCTATCGCTTCGGCGTAATCGGCGGCATCAATGAGGAAGTAGCCGCCGATGGCGTCCTTGGTTTCGACAAATGGGCCGTCGATAGTCTGTGCTCCGCGTTTCGAAACTACGTGACCATTAGGCTGGAGCTCATCCCCGGCCTTGAACTTCCCTTGCGCCCGCAGTTCCCGTACCCATTCGATGTACCGCTGCACGAGCTTCTGCACTTCCTCGGGAGAACGGTTCTCGGCTTCACCGCCGCGAAAGAACAACATGAATTCAGGCATTGCTACTCCTTGGTGTGAGAATCTGAAGAAATGTAATCATCAGATCAATGACGAATGCCGACGCGCTCGGATGACGCCGAACGATTATCGACTTGTTCAAAAAGTGCGCAAATTCATCGCAATCTGCTGGATTTTGGTATGCATTTTGCATGCTTAGTGACGGACAGATGTATGCAATGGCGACTGAAATTCTCGAGAAAGGAAGGTAACTCGTTGAAGAAACTGATCTTACTTCTCGCACTGGCCTCCGCAGTGCTGATCATGGCACCGCAAGCGAGTGCAGGTATTTACTACTTTACGCCCAATCCATCAGGTGATCTCTGGGACCTTGATCATTACAAGGCCCACTCCTGGGGAATCTCCTGGAATCATCCGGGCGAATACATCGTCAGAGCGGAGCTCAAAATCAAGAGAGTTTGGGACTGGACGCATGAAGATGGCGATTCGCTCTACATCAATCTGCTCGATAATCCGACACTCGGAGTCACTACCCATAACGACAATCAGGGCGGCGGCAACTACTTTGCCGGCGCCGGCCCTTGGGTCGCCACCTGGAGTGATCCTTACGGAGATCAAAACCACAAGACGACCCTGACCTACGATCTCGGCTCGTTGGGCTTGCTCGACGAGTTTGCCGCTTTCGCGGCCGATGGGACCGTCGGATTCGGTTTTGACGCCGATTGTCATTACTTCAATGATGGTATCAAGCTCACCGTCGAAACGACTACTGTTCCCGAGCCGGCGACGTTGACGTTGCTGGGCCTGGGTGTTGTCGGTATCGGCGCGTTACGCAGACGAAAATAACCGCGAGAACCGATAAGTCGCCAAAGAAAAACCCGCCGGACTCAATGCCGGCGGTTTTTCTTTATGAGGAAAACTGATGTTCTGGCGTGTTTAGCTACCGCGACTTGCGAATTCGGCCGTTGCCATTGACGCTCGAATGCACGGTCTGCGGACTCCCCGAGTATTCGATATTGCCGCTGCCGTTGATTTCTGCATCGATCGCATTCGTAGCGAACACCTTCGCATCGCCACTGCCGTTAATCGCAATTGCTACCTCGACCGCGTCCAGCATTTGCGAATCGATATCGCCTGAGCCGTTGATTTCCAGATCCGCCAATTCGACGCGGCCGTTCAGCTCCATGGTCCCGGAGCCGCTGAGAATTGCCCTGAACTTGGCGCCGGCGATATTGTTCACATTGATCGATCCCGAACCTTCGTTCTCGATTGCCGTGAGCTTCGGCACTGTTATCTCAATGCGCACCGCGCCGCGGCTGGAGAAGGACTCCTCCGACTCGATAATCAGAGATTTGCCCGCAACATCCGTCGTGATGAACTGAATTAGATTGTCGTCGAACGTAATTTTCACGCTCTGCTCTTTGCCGACGTCGACGGTCATTTCCACCGCAAGACTGCTGATAATGCGCTCAAAGGGCGGCAACGATCGAGTTTCGGAGACGAGTACGGCGCTGCCCTTAACGGCGTCGCGGCCAACGTTGTGAGTGTAACTGTGGCGGCTCTTTCCTTCGGCGATCGCGCTGATCAGAATCGAAACCGCGATAGTAATTAGTAGTGACGTGAGAAACTGTTTCACTGCGTCTCTTCCTCCAGAATCGCTGCTTGCGTTTCTGTACGGCAAACGGCGCGGTCCGGTTTCGTGCTTTTCGCGAACGGTGAAAGCGCACAGTCAACCCGAATGACGCTGCGGTTGTCTGAACGGAGCTACATCTCGGCAAGACTCAGTTGCGAGTCGGCGCGCTGCCAGGCAGCTTCATAAGCCTTTTCCGCCTCTGCGGCCTCGGACTTTTTCCGTTGCTGTTGCAGCGCCTGCCAAAGTCCAAACAACGCTCGGCCGGAGTTCGGGTGTACTTTGAGTTCATCGCGAAACACAGCTTCCGCCTCGCCGGCTTGTCCGGTTTCGATTAGCATCGCTCCCAGCGATTCCCGGGCGTTGACATACCAACCCTCAGGTTCATCATAACTAAGCGCATCCTGCGCTTCAACGGCCAGCCGCAGTTTGGCGATCGCTTCTTTGCGATTGCCGGCCGCATCCGCGATCTTGCTCTCCAGCATGTGGCGAGCGATAATCGTACCTTTGCGCGCATCGTTAATGGCGCCGATGTATGCAATCTCAGGAATGCGGGTCTCGGCGGCTTTCATTTTCTCAAGCTCGGCCTTCGCGGCTGAAACGCCACCCTTCGCGGCATGGGCCATTCCCCAGGCAAAGTGTTTGATCGCGGCAACCAATGCCTGTCCGGAATCTGGCATGTCACTGGCGAGGATTTCGTCCCACTTCCGGAACTTAAGTAGGATAAAGTAGCGTGTCGGCAAAATCCCGACGGCCATCGGATCGACGGTAGCAAACGGATAGATCAAACTTTCGAGTTTTTGCGTCGCGGCCATGGCTTCCCTGAATCGTCCGTCAAATGCCAGCGACACGGCCAGAAAGTGCACATTATGCGGGTAATAGAACTGCGTGTAGAATCCGGCGCCACCGGCAGCGACATAGGCAGAATCGACCGACACAGCCTGGGCGTTGGCCAGCACCGCGCCGTTGTAATCGCCAACGCGCATGAAGGTATGCGCCGGCATGTGCACGAGGTGGCCGGCACCGGTGACCAACGTCCGCAGTCGCTCGGCGCAGGCCAGCGCTCTTCCGGGTTCTCGGGAGGCTTCGACCGCGTGGATGTAGTAGTGATTCGCGCCGGGATGATTTGGATTAATGGCCAGCACTTTCTCCAGTGTCGCGAGGATTTCCGGCGTTCCCTCGGCAGGATCGCCCGCGTCGGTCCAAAGCTGCCAGGGTTTGAGATTCATCATGCTCTCGCCGAAGATCGTTAGCGCGTCCATGTCATCCGGGTATTCTTGGGCCAGAAGCCGCATCGCGTCGCGGAAGGCGGATTCGTTTTTGGTGTAGTCGGGATCGTATTTTTCAGTGTAGCGGCGCGCCATTGCCTTGATGAAGTCCTGCTCTTTCACCGACGAATGCTCCATCAGATTCAACGCGCACTGGATTGCTTCGTAGGCGCCGCGCGCTTGCAACGAATCGATGGGGCGGTTATAGTTTGTTCCGAGAGCGTAGGCGATGCCCCAGTGCGCCATAGCCAGATTGGAGTCGAGCGTTAGCGCCTTGCGAAATGAGCGAATCGCTTCATCGTGATTAAAGGCATAACACATCGTCAAGCCTTGGTCAAACCACGCTTGCGCCTCGCTACTATTGGTGCTGACTTTGAAGTGGTGATTTCCCCGCCCGGCCAGTAGCTGCGTCGGCAGAGTCTCAAGATAGGCCTTGCTCTTGCCGCAGTAAGGGCAGGCGAACAGGCAGGTTGACAAGAACAGAAGAGTGAAAGCCGCCGCCGGTACCGCCAGCCAATTGACACGAAACTTCATGCTCCCTCCACAAATATGGATCGACTTATTCCATTCTTTTCTTGTATAACCCTCATCCGGTGTCGGTGTTTCAAAAAATTCTCATGAGCGCGAACTCAGCATTCTGAGCTTTCCGGGCCACAACTTGAAGCACCGCCCCGTCAGAAGGAGGCGCAAGCGCAATCTTGTCGTATTCCACTTGACAGCCGCATTGAAGCGCAGCATCATGTGAGAAATCGAGTCTGAAGACAATGTGGAGGGTGAAATGAAACGGAATTCGCTACTCAGAGAGGCGCTATTGGCGTGGATATTCACGTTGATGATTGTTCCGACGGCTATTTGCGTCGGTCAAGAACCGACGCCTTTGCCGGACGACGAATTCACGAGGATCGTCAATGATCCGGATACGCTGAAGTGGCTTGCGATCACCGCGATGACTGATAATCAGGCCAAACAATTTGAGACATGGGCGCCACTCCACATCAACCCGCTTCCCGGCAAAGATATCTGGCTCGACGGACTTCCTTTACGCGGACTGGAGACTCTCGGCATCGCGCAAGCTAAGTCGCTTGCCAAGGCTAAGGCTGCATACATCATCCTTGATGCGATTGCGAGCATTGATGCCACGGCGCTGAAGGCGCTTGCTGACTTCTCGCGAGGCTCGGTCTCTCTCAATGGTCTAACGGCGCTGGACGACGCTCAAGCAGCTGCGCTCGGCGGCTTCAAGGCCAGCGTCATCTCCCTGAAGAACTTGCGGTCGCTGTCGGCGGTGCAAGCCTCGAAACTCGCGCGCTTCAAAGGCGCTGCGCTGGTCATGCCTCGATTGGCCATGATCGACAGCGCTGGTGTCGTGGCCCTCTCCAAGGCCAAGTGCCGGAAGTTGCATCTTGATGAACTCGACAACGCGGCGCTCAAACAACTGGAGGACGCCGGGGGAAGGTTTGCCATAGGGGATGTTCGGCGCGTTGTATTTGACGTCTACAAGGACGGGTTGAAGAGCTCGAAAGCAACTAAGTAACGCGATGTCCTCGACACCAGTGCCGTCCTTGAATGCCGTTGGGGACAAGGTGCGGCGGCCGATCGCAACCGCCGCACTCAAGGCAGACTACTTCACCACTTCATAATCGGCATCCACAGCCTTACCCTCGGTTGACCCTGACGGCTGCTGTTGCTCGCCGGTGGTCGCCGGATTTTCCGCCTGCGCCTGCTGCGCGCGCTGATAGAGCTGCGAAGCGGCGCTCTGCATGATGCTTTGCAGGCGGTCGGTTTCGTTCTTCATCGCCGGGTAATCGGTTCCCTTCACGAGTTCGCGCACCTTCTCGATCTGGCGCTCAAGATCGGCTTTGGTCGAGGCATCGATTTTCTCGCCGTTCTCTTTGACGAACTTCTCGCACTGGAACGCAAGTTGGTCGGCATTGTTGCGCGTCTCGATGTCGGCCTTCTTCCGCTTGTCGACGTCGGCGTTGGCCTCGGCATCGCGCACCATTTTCTCGATCTCTTGTTTCGAAAGACCGGATGACGATTCAATGCGAATGCGTTGCTCTTTGCCGGTGCCCAAGTCTCGCGCCTGAACATTGAGAATGCCGTTGGCGTCGATATCGAAAGTGACCTCGACTTGCGGTACGCCGCGCGGCGCCGGCGGTATGCCATCGAGAATGAACCGGCCGATGGTGCGGTTGTCGATTGCCATCTCGCGTTCGCCCTGAAGCACATGAATCTCCACCGAGGTTTGACTGTCCGCCGCCGTGGAGAACACCTGCGCCTTCTTGGTCGGAATGGTTGTGTTGCGCTCGATCAGCTTGGTGCTGACACCGCCGAGCGTTTCGATGCCGAGTGATAGCGGCGTCACGTCCAGCAGGAGTACGTCTTTTACATCGCCGGCAAGCACGCCGCCCTGAATCGCCGCGCCGATCGCGACGACTTCATCGGGATTGACGCCCTTGTGGGCTTCGCGGCCAAAGAAGCGTTCGACCTCTTGTACGACCTTAGGCATGCGGGTCATGCCGCCGACGAGAACGACTTCGCCGATGTCGGACGGCACGACTTTGGCGTCGCTCATTGCCTTCTTCACCGGCTCCATACAGCGAGTAATCAGGTCGTCCACCATGCCCTCGAACCGGGCGCGCGTCAACGTGAGATTCAAATGCCGCGGACCGGAAGCGTCCGCCGTGATGAACGGCAGATTGATTGTCGTCTCCTTGACACTCGAAAGTTCAATCTTGGCCTTCTCAGCGGCTTCCTTGAGTCGCTGTAGCGCCATTGGGTCGCGGGATAAGTCGATTCCATCGGAGGACTTGAACTCCGCCACCATCCAATCGATGATGCGTTTGTCGAAGTCATCACCGCCCAGATGGGTGTCACCGTTGGTGGACAGCACCTCGAACACACCGTCTCCGAGTTCGAGAATTGAAATATCGAACGTGCCGCCGCCGAGATCGAAAACCGCGATCTTCTGCGCCTTCTTCTTATCGAGACCATAGGCCAGCGCTGCGGCGGTGGGTTCGTTGATGATGCGCATCACCTCGAGGCCGGCAATCTTACCGGCGTCCTTGGTGGCGTGGCGCTGAGCGTCGTTGAAATAGGCCGGCACCGTGATCACGGCCTTGGTGACCTTGTGACCAAGATGATCCTCGGCCGCCTGCTTGAGTTTGGCAAGAATCTGCGCCGAGATTTCCTGAGGCGTATAGTCGCGGCCATCGATCTCGATCACCGCAAGATCATTCGAACCCCGTTTCACTTTGTACGGGAAATTCTTGATCTCACTCGATACTTCGTCGAGACGCCGTCCCATAAACCGCTTCACGGAAAAGACCGTGTTCATCGGGTTGGTAATGGCCTGGCGCTTGGCGATCTGGCCGACCAGGCGCTCCGATCCCTTCATGGCGACAACCGACGGCGTCGTCCGGCCGCCCTCGGCATTGGCGATGACCGTCGGCTCGGCGCCTTCCATGACCGCCAGACAGGAATTTGTCGTTCCAAGGTCGATTCCGATTATCTTATTTGACATAGTAGTGTCTCCTTTCATTTGCCATCGCGCTGAGCGCGCCGTCGCACGCAGACCGTGACGAATTTACGCGCAACTCCGCGACCCCGCCGGTCGATCTCCGCTTCGTCGTACGAAAGCCCGCTCGGCATCGGCCAAGCGGGCTTGTCGAATCGACCCGGGAGGAATCGTCGGCTTAGTCGATCTTGACCTCGATCTCTTTGGGTTTCACTTCCTCGGACTTGGGCAGCGAGATTTCGAGCACGCCATTCCGGTAGTTGGCGACGACCTTCTGCGCATTGACATCCTTCGGGAATCTCAGACTGCGCGAGAACGAACCGTAAATCCTCTCGATGCGGTGGTAGTTCTTACCTTCATCCGTGGACTCGGCTTTGCGTTCGCCGGAAATCGTGAGGACGTTGTCCTCGAACTTCACCTTGATGTCGTCCTTTTCGAGGCCCGGCAGATCGACCATGATCTGGTAGGCGTCGTCGGTTTCGCGCACGTCGGCGCGGGGCGACCACTCGGTCTCGTTGACTGCCAGCGTACCTCCGTTGAAGAACTCATTGAGCCAGCGGTCCATTTCGTGGCTGAACGTGTTGAGCATCCGATTTTGCGGACGGTTGATTGTGAGATACATAGTAACCTCCATTTACCTTGAACGTTAATCTTCGTTTCCTCTGCGCCGTTTCATCGACGCACAAGACGTTAGATCAAGCCGCGTGCCAAAACGACAAAGATCAACGCAAGTCGTTCATTAACAAAGTCATACGTTCAGAAAAAGAGATTTTGCCCCACGTTGCCCCGACTGCCATTCTGGTGCACGATCAGCCATAGTGGCAGTTTTCGTGCCATTATGGCGTAACTCTGGCAGTGAAGTCTTCAGGATTAGCGTGCGCCGAAGCAGTAGAGGCGGCGCTGGCTAGTCACAACGAATAATCGGTCTTCGATTACGGCAGGAGGAGCGGTGACCATTCCGCGAACCGAAAACTCCCGTTGAAGCGCTCCGTCGAGAGATAGTATGTAGACCGAACCGGCGGAATTGGCCACGATTATCGATGATCCAACGATGACGGGTGACGACTGAATAATGCCGCTGGTGACGAAGCGCCAGACAACACCGCCGTCTTCGACATTGACTGCGTAGACAACTCGATCGTCCGAACCGAAAACAATCAGATGATCTTTTCGAGCCGGAGTGGTGTGAATCGCGGCTTGCGTTGCTGTGATCCAGCGCACCGCGCCGGTAGTTTTGTCGAGACAATGCAGCTTGCCGTCTCCGGATCCCGCAAACAGATAATCCTCAACCATTGGTTGCGCAAAAATGGCGGCCTCGGTCGCGTATGACCAGCGCCGCTGGCCACTGTTGCGTTCGAGCGCAACGATCTCGCCGGCGGCATCGCCAAAAAAGACTGCGGTCGAGTCGGCGGCAACAGTGGCATAGATCTGCGACTTTGCGTCAAATTCCCAGTGTACTTTTCCGGTGAAGCGGTCGAGGCGATAGACTTTTCCGAAGCGCGACACCATGAATAAGTCGTCACCGTCAACAATCGGCGACCCGTGCGGATCGAGGATGGTTCGCCGCCAAACCAGCTTGCCGTTGACGAGATTGTGGCAAACAACTACGTCGCCGCCGGATTCTTCCGCGTAATAGATCAGATCACCGGCAATCGCAACGGCCGATCCAACGGCGGAAGTCGTCGTCAGCGAAGTAATCTCGGCTCCGGAGTTCGGGTTGAGGAAGTAGAGGCGCTTGTTGAACGACGGCACGATGACAAACTGATCCGTTCCGGTCACCTGTGCGCCGAGGCCGCCGTTTAGTTTACGCACATAGAGCAGCGTATCGAGTGCGGGCTGGTGAATGTCCAAAAGCGCATTACCAGAGGCGCTGACGCGGTGCTGAAAGAATCCGCGTTGCGCGGGCTGAGCAGCCTTAAACGTCTTGAAACTTGGCGCGCAGCCGCTAATCAATAGAAGTCCGGCCACTGTGGATGCGACTTTCGCGGCAAGGTTACTCAAAGATCTGCGCCTGATATCGTTCGAGGGTCGAGATTCGCTCAAGGATCGCCAGCGAATCCTGTGGATAATGCAGCGGAGCTTGATGCGCCAGAGTGAAAAAGCTGTCAATTATCGCCGGGCGACTATGGCCGAGTATCTGCAGGAGCCGTGCGCGCGCCGCGAGGGCCCGTTGAAGAAAGTGATCGAGCTGCAACCCGGCATCGATTTCGGCATCGCTCAGGCTGTCGACGGGCTGGTGATACGAATCGGGAATCTGCGCCTGAATCGAATCCTCGATCCGAAGCGCGTAATTGATATAGTTGATGAAGCTGTCCACCTCTGCTCGCGGCAATGACTTGAGCCTTGCGGCGTTGGCCAGAAGCTCGTCGGTGCCGAGAAGCTCCCGCTGTTTGGCCATAGCTACTTCGATGGCTGAAGGTGGCAGCGGTTTGAACACAAATAAGACTATGCCAATGATCGCAACGAGGACGATGAATCCGAATACGATAACTTTGCCGTTCATAGCGATCTTCCCAGCGCCAACTGATGGCCCTTCTGACACCGACGATTTCCGACAGCGTTACGGTGAATGCTCAAGATCAGAAATTCCAGCCGAAGAAAAAGTCGAATTTTAGGCCGGGTTCGATTTTTTCGAAATCGGTGCGGCGGCTGAAGTCAAATCGCAATACGGCCATATAACCCAGCGCCACGCGGGCGCCGGCGCCAAACGAGCCGTAGATACGGTCGAATTCGTCATTCCAGCCGGACCCGGCATCGAAAAATAGAGCGCCGCGGATTGCCTGAAATCCAAGTCGGCCGAATGGGAAACCGATGTAGAGATTATCGATCAACGGAAATCGCAGTTCATTCGAGAGCAAGAGCACTTTGCGAGCATAAAACGCCCGCCGATCGTAGCCGCGCAGCGACCAGCTTCCGCCCAAATAGATGCGTTGCGGCTCATCGCCCGCCGACCAGAAACCGAAGGCGCGTGTCGCAAACGCCGAGAACTTGCGAATCCGCAGGTAATTGCGCAGATCGACAAACGCGAGTCGGTTGAAGAACTTCCCGCTATAAAAGTCGGTAGTTAGGCCGAATGTTGCATTGGCGCGCATGCCGTCGATCGGCCCGGTGATATCCCAGAGCGAATTGTCGTGAACCAGCGAGGCGTAGTTCGTCGTCAAGATGGCGTGGCGTTCATCTTCGAACAGGGGCCGCTTCTTGAATGAATGGCGGAGGAATAGCGATGTCTCGACGCGGGTGAATTTCGACAGCGGATACGAAAGCAACCCTTGCGCGCCCGACTGACGCTCTGAGAAGTATCCGTCGTACTCGTCGAAGTACTCGTCGTACAGGTGGTAGATGCCGATGCCGTAATTGAGACGATGACGTTTGTCGATGTACGTCACCCCGGCATTGAACGATTCCAATAAATCGTTCTTGCTGCTCGCGGTATTGGACAGCAGCAGATAGTAAAGTTGATCGCCGAGCATGTCGGAAAAGACGGCCTGAAATCCGCCGATCGAGCCGAAGACGGCATCATAGGAAATCGCCGATTGCGCGACGTCAAAGGAGAATTCGTTGGAATACTCGATGACGCCCTTTTCTTCATCGCCCGCCAGTCGCTCGGGATTCCAGGCGGTGAACTGCGCCGGCTCGGCCGCTATCGGTTGCAGTTTCGTGCTGTCGTACGGCGTCGAGAAGATGCTGAAACCGAAGCCCTGGTACGCCGAAAAATACAAGTTGCCGTCGCGATAGCTCGGATCGAAGGCGCCCGTCGCCAGGCGCGAATAGCGATTGACGACACCGCTCGTGTCGAGCAGATAGATATTCGGAGTGCCGCCGCGGTCGGAGGTGAAAAAGACGCCGTGCTCGCTAACCGCCGGCGACCGGTCGTTGTATCGCCCGTAGGTCAAGGGGACAATCGTCGCGTCCGATCGACGGTAGCGAAACAGATTGGTGAAGCCGTCATATCCCGAACTGCCGCGGTCCGAAGCGAAGATCACGTCGCCGTTGGCATCGAAGATTGCGTCGGTATCGAGATAGACATCCTCGGTCAGGCGCGTCAACGTCGAGTCAACCAACGAAAATTCATAAACATCATAGAACCCGGCCAGATTCGCGCCGGTAAAGACCAGTCGGCGGTCATCCGGCGACCATGAGGGTGATGCGATTTGGTAGAGGCGAGAAAACTCGTGCGTTGCGACGATGCGGTTTTCGAAAATGTCGAAGATATAAATCACATCGCGTTCGTAGCGTTTCGAAACAAACGCTATACGGCCATCTTTCGAGCCGCTGATTTTCGAATGCAGCAGATGGAGCGACTCCAGGGCCGGCGAGCGCTCGCCCTTCACCAGAGTGAGTTCTTCCCCGCTCGACGGCGATTTCATGTAAATGCCGGAATAGCCGAGCTTATTGGCCTTGTACGCCACCCAGTCGGTCTGCTCCCGATAGTCGATTGTGAGCGGCACCGGTTTGACGGAAAACTGCTTCTCAACCACCGGCACGCAAGTGGCCTCCGGCAGGTCGGAATTTGCAAGCTTCGGGAAGTGGAGCTTTTGCTGATAATACACCCACTCCTTGCCGACGTCCTCGAGCGACTTGCCGACCGTCGTACGGAACAGTTGCCGGAACGTCTTCGCCTTCCACCAATTCTCGAAGATCATTTCGAGCTTGTCGGCCCCGTAGTTGTCGGCGATAAAATGACAGAACGACTCGCCGTACTTGTACATGTAGAAAGATCCCGAGAGATACTCGAGCTCATGGATCGGGCGGATATTGTTCTCGAGCGTCATGTCGGCCAGGATCATCTCGGCCTCAGAGTCGAGTTCTCGCGACCAAAATTCGGCAAGCCCTTCGGTAAACCATAGCGGCGGACCGTAGAAGTTCATCTTGCGGTACTGGCTCATTACGCTTTGGATTTTCTCGAAAGTGAACACATGAACCAGCTCATGGCGGATCACTCGTTGAAAATCCGCGACCGAGCCGTTAAACGGCACCACCATCCGGCCTTTGAAGAACTCGGTAAACCCGGCGACGTTTTCCGGAAGCAGGCTGGGGGTGACATTGGTCTGGGCAAAAAAGCTCGGAGCGCTGTAGATGATCAGCGGGATTTTGCGGCTGACATGATGATTGAACTTGTCGGCAAGGAAGGCATAGGAATTCTCAGCGGCGGCTGCCGCGATTTCGGACAGGCCGCTTTCTTCGTCGGAGAAATAGATGCGAAAGTGCTCGGTAACGAGCACTTTCCACTCGAATGGAAAGTACTGCACCTTGTTCTTTCCGAAATAGAACTGGGCGGAGGCGATGCTGCAATTGAGCAGAATCGCCGCCAGAATAATCGCGAGTCGCGCTTTCATTAGCCCTGGGGCGTTAGGGTTTTCAGGTATCGCTCGGCGAGTTTGACCGACTCCGGCTTGCGGAATTGGCCGAAGATCGAACGGGTTGCCTGCTTAACGTACTTGCGCAACACGTCGTCAAAAATCACCGACTTCAATAATATAAACGTTTTGACGACCAACTCGTTCAATTCTTCATCGGGTTTGGCGAACAGACGATTGTAGGCGGGTGATTCGCCCAGCAGGACTTGGGCCAAAAACGTCAGACTGTGCTGCTTATCGAGCTTAATGAGTACCGGCAGAATCGCCTGGCGGTCGGTGACGTTGCGCAGGAAGTACTCTTCGGCATAGGGATATTCGGCCGGGCCGCCGATCTGTCCGAGGGCATGCAAGGCTTTGAGGCTGATCTCCTTCACAGGATGGGCGAGCATCTTGGCAATGGCGCGGGCGCTGTCGGGGCCACCAAGCTTCTCAAGGGCAATCAGGGCCTCCATGACCACTCGCTCGTCACTATCGGTTGCAAATCTGGCCACGGCGGCAACCGAGTCGGGGTGCGGGATATTTCCCAAAACGAAGATCAGGTTGCGAACGCGAAACCAACTCTCCTTCGAAAGCTCCGCCTGTCCGTGCGGTCGCGCGGTTAACGACCGGTCGGAGAGCACCAACTTGAACGCATTGATCGTGCGTTCGCCGAATCCCGACAGGATACGGATGAGCGTGATGCGCACCGAGCGGTCTTTGTGACAAAGATAGCTCGTGAATACCAGAATCGGTTCGAGGTTGCTGAATTTCTCCAGCAGGGGGATCATCGGTTTGCCGACCAAATCAAAATTACGAATCAACCGCGCCACGAGACTCTCTGCCAACTGGGCGGAAGTCATCCGCTGGTGAACCTTCTGGGCGTGCTCGGACACGCCTTCAGCGTATATCACTTCGGAGTCAATTTTCTGGATCACCAGGTCTAATAGCGTTGACGCTTCTTCATACAAGTCAAGCTCGACGTACTTCGTGTAGTATTTTTCAACGATGTTTGTGAGGAGCTGGAATTCACGCAGCGCGATATCCGGCTCGGCGAGGCGCTCTTTCAATTCGGCCAATTGGATGCCCGATATCGGCGCTTCTTTGTTCTCGGCGCAGATCGAGGCGAAACGCAGGAGCGCTTCATGCTGCGAATCGGTCAGCTCGTAGCCTTGTCGTTCGAGTCCGGCGTAGAACTTCTTAACGAAGTCCTCGGTATATTGCATGTCGCTAATCGTCTCCAACCAGCCGACGACGTCATCGACGTTGTCGGGATCGACCGAACCGAGGAAAAAGTCGTTCTTGAAATTCTCGATCTCGATGTGTGCAATCTTCTTGGGCGTAGCATCGTTAGCGAGCAGAGCGCGAAGATAGTCGCCCTCGACCAAGCCCAGCTCCTCGACTTCGGCCCGTAATTGTGGCAGCAATTCAAGCGCTTCCCGCTCCGCAAGCAGTTCGCGGAAGCTGCTCAGCGCCTTGCCAACATCGGACCGACTGGCTTTCCCTTCCTGACCGAGAGACATCTTGAGGGCTGTGACCAGCAGACCGAGGAGTTCTTCGTTGTCGACTTCTTTGAATGCTTCTTTGAGGCGCTTGTAATCATCCGGCGTAAACTGGACACCCGTGCCGCCAGAGCCACCCATACCCGCTCCCATGCCGGCGGCGCGGACGAGATCGCCGACTCCGGCCGCCAATTGGAGTTTTCCGCTGTCGCTCAGACGTCCGCCACCACCTGAACCAAGCCCCGGACCGATGCCGCCACCGCTTCCACCACCGGCTCCTCCGTAGCCCACTCCGCTGCCGTCACCGCCGCTTTCGCCGGCAGATGCTGCGCCGCCGCCAGAGCCAAGGCCCGAACCGCCACGGCCGGAACCGCGCGCAGCACCGACTCCCAACCCCGAGACACCGGCTCCGTGTCCGCCGCTGCCGCCACCGGCGAAGGGCCCGAAGCCGTCTCCCGTGCCACCGCCCTTCCCTTTGCCGCCACCTCCAAGCTTGCGCGTAAGAACTTGCAGCAGCAATTCGGGATGTTTACGCAGCACATCCGACATCGTGCGCTCGGCCTCCAGTGCCAGAGCCGCATCGCTGCCTCCGCTACCATGACCGCCACCGATAAAAATCTCGTTCTCGTTTATTACACGCTCGCCGTCGCGAATCAATTGATATTGCAGCTTGCCGAAGGTGATGAAGCGAAGATGATTCTCTTCCGCGAACTTCGCGAGATCGCGTTGTTCCTTTTTGATGTTGATTTGCGAAAGCAGCTTTTCGAATTCTTCGGCAGTAGTTCCCCGCTCGAACGAAATGCTCGAGAGCCCGGACTCGACCAAGACCTTGGCGAGCCCTTCCTGAAGCAGCTTACTTTCGAGCGCAACTCCGTTACCGATGAGGTTGCCATCCGTGTACGCAAAGACGACCGACTGGCCCGCCGCCATCAATTCCTGAAGGAGATGAAATGGTCGTTCGGCGGCCTTCACTGAAGCTGGATGGCCGGTAGGATAGATGCCCAACTTTTTTGCGGCGGATGTTACTTCCCTCAGGAAAGCCTCAAGCGCCTCCCGCGACACCGTCGGGGTCGTCGATTGCTCCATATCTAACTGGATCGACAACAATTGATTATCCATTTATCAAAAAGTGCACAACCCGGCTCCGCCGCGTCGCAATTCGGAACGTCCCTCTTGCCGATTACTTTACAGAATCAAGAGGAAGAGCAAACCCATTGGGTGGCAATCGCTACTTGAGCAAGAGCATCCGGCGGACGCCGGCTGAGTTCGACTGCCGATAAAAATAGACTCCGCTGGCGACAACCGAACCGCCGCTGCTGCGGCCGTCCCAATGGAAGTAGTAACGACCGTCGGACAGTGGCAGCGAGCTTTCGAGAGCGCGGACTTGTCTGCCAAGAATATCGTAAATGTAAACGGTCGCGCGCGTTGTTGAGCTAATAGTGGTCGCCAAGTTGAAAGGGTTGGGGTAGTTCTGTTCAAGGCCATCGGCAAAGTCATCGGGAATCGGCCAATCTTCGATGCCGGTCGCCAAGTCGACGTACAGGGCTGCGCTCTTTGGACTGAGAACGCCGTCCTGCCACGCGGCGACGCTTAGCCACCGGCCCTCAACCAAATCGCGACGCAGTGACACGTGACACTCTCCATTCGTCACGGCAAGCCGAACTCCGGACAGCGGATCGTCCGGATCAGTGAGCGCGAACATCCAGATCGAGTCCGGCGGCGTTCCGACGACGGTCTGTTCTGCGCCCGTGTCGGCGACGCAATAGTCGATGCGCATGACCGGAAGTATGTCACCGAGGCGCGACCAATTTGTGGACCCGCCTTGGATCACACCGAGATACGTTTCGGGAAATCCGACCGTGGCGACCGCTGCCGGCAACGGCGCCAGCGGGGTGGCGTGGTTCCAGCCGAAAGCCAGGCGCAACGATTCGCGAGCTTCAAGAAGCCGATCAACACTATACAACTGCCATTCATCGCGATCAACCGGCGAAGCCGGATTGAGGGATGAATCGCTCCAAGCCAGATTGGCTGCGTTCGGATCGAAACCAACATCGTAGATTGCAGCCCGGAAAGGCGAATTCTGATTGCCGCTGCTCGCCGGAAACGGATCGGTGTCCCAGATCTTAAAACCAACCGCCACGACGGCGATTCGACCGGAAAGGCCGAAATCGAAACCCAGTTCCGCGCCGGTTTGCTGCGCTGATGCAGCGAAGTAGGTGTCCGGCGTTCCTTCAGTTGTTACCTCGGTGATCTGGTTATAGCCCGGATAGTACCAGATTATCAGAACGCTGTCGCCGCGACCGATTGATTCGAGGCCAAAGGGCGCAAAGTGTGATTGGCTGTGAGCGGCAGGAGTGCTCAGAGCAACGTTGAGGATGATCGCGATTGGTAATGTCCACATCTCCAGAGCAGTGCCGGCATAAATCCTTTTCCGGCAATGTAGCGGCGCTGGTAATGGGAATCAAGTCGAAAGTAGAGCGAGCGGGCTAACGGCGTCTTCGGCTGGCCACGGGTTCGCGATGGTTCTTATGCCGCAAGAATCGGAGCGCTACACCTCCTGGCGCGCCGGGGTTCTCTTGCCGGTCTTGTATTCCAGCCAGAGACGGCCCCATTCTGAAGCATTGAACTTGCGAATCTTTGATTTGCCAACCGTCGGGTACCAGAGCGCGTCGTGGTAAAAATTTGACGCTGCCGGCGCCCAGACGACAAGCGGTGAGTGCAAGAGCAGTCGTTCGAGAAACTTCAGCGGTCCCAGCCGCAGCATTTGATCGCCCCAGATTACGAGCGATTTCTTGGTCGTGAAATGGAAATTGACTTTGCTGATATCGGCGCCGACTATTTCGATGTTCTGCGGATTCGCATTTCCCAGTCCCAAATTGTCGCACATGCGCAAGTAAGGAATCGACATCGGGTCGAAACCCATCATCTTGGCGGCGATTGCGTCGATCGCGACCGAATCGGCCGATGCCAGGATGTAGTTCTGAACTTCCGGATCCATCGTCCGGGGTCCGGCGCCGTTGCCGCAGACCGTGCCGTCCATCACCGCGAAGACCGACGGATGCAATTCCTTCTGCATCAGCATGAGATCGACCATCACTTCATGTATGTACTTGTGCGCGTAGTGGCGGACTTCTTTGAGCAGTCCCCCGAAAGAGTTCTTGATTGCGCCGGTGGTGGTCGAGTGACCATGCGTCTTGACAGTCGGCAGATGCAGAATCTGACGGCCGACGTAAAGCTTGGGAATCTCGATGCCTTCCGTGAAAATGTCGTTCAGCTTCAGCAGCTTCGACTTAAACTTGTAGACGATCCACTCTTGCTCCGGAAGCGGTTTGAATTCCAAGTTGTATTGAGTGAGGATCGGCATCCAGAGATTGTTCTGCGCCCCCTTTCGCGGGTTGGTGACCACCGTCTTGTTTTCGACCGGGATCAGCTTCTCCGGTCGAAATCCATCGGTGATCAGCTTGCTGACCACGCCGTCGAGCTGCCATGGCTGGCTGGAACAGGCCGGGAAGTACTTTGTCCAGGATAGATTCAATTTGATTATCAAGTCGCTCGCCGCATCAAGCGACTGCCGATAATCCGCCAGGTCCATGACGCGGGCGTAATCTTCGATTATCGTCGGCGTTGATGTTTTGACGACCGCTACTTTCGACTTAGACATGGCTTGGTCCTCTTGGTGTCATCGGTGTCGCACCGCTGATCGCGGCGCCATACACTTCCCGCACTGAAGCGAATCGGAATTCGGACAGCAATCGCCGCAACTTTGGCTCCACCGTGTGCAGGTTCGTGTAGTGGCGGAGCCGGCTTTTCAGTCGGGCCTGGTGCTCGCGCGGCTGGTCCGGATCGAGCTCCCACGGATGCAGGTAAATCATCGCCGGATGTCCGCTTCTGTTGTACGCGGCCAGCGCGCGTTTTGTGTACCAATAGGGGAAGAGTCGGAAACTCCCGCCGCCGCAAGCCTGTAAGCGTCGTCCCATAATCGTGTAGGTCGTCGGCGGGATTTCCAGCAAGCGCCCGCGCGTCGTGTTGATGAAGTATGGAAATCGCGGCGCGCCGGGATCGCCGTAGAGATCGTGGCGGATCGGATAAATCGAAGAATCGTATTCAAAGCCGCTGTCCACGAGCGTCTCCCAAATCCAATCCTTCTTTCGGTCGACGGAGAAAGTCGGAGCGCGATAACCGGTAACGCGCACGCCGGAGGCGTCTTCGATGGCGCCGATCGACCGCAGCAGATCTTCGCGAAACTTCGCGGCATCGAGGCGTTTGAGCGAGTCGTGCCCGTAGCCGTGCGAAGCCAGCTCATGGCCGCGCGTTTTGATCATCGCGACCAAATGCGGATGCCGCTCGGCGATCCAGCCAAGCATGAAGAACGTCGCCGTGGCGTCGTATTCGTCGAGCATGTCGAGAATACGCACGATCGTCATCGTCAGCCGGCTCTGGCGCTTGTCCCACTCCATCCGGGGAATGTCATGATAGAAGGCTTCGACCTGGAAGTGCTCTTCCACGTCGAACGACAGAATGTTCTTCATCGGAGGCTACTGTCTTTTGACGGCGTAGTTATAGCCGTAGTACTGGTAATTATAGTGGTACGGCAACACGCCCGCCACGTTGTTCAAGACGACGCCGACAATGTTGGCGTCAGTTTTGCCAATGATCGCCGTCGCGCGCTTGATTACTTCCTTCTGCGTCGCGCCGGCCTTGACCACCAGCAAGAGCCCGTCCATCTCCGGCCCAAGAACCACCGGATCGGAGACTGGGATGATCGGAGCGCAATCGACAATAACAAGATCAAAGTAGAACTTGACCTTGTTAATCGCTTCCTTGACCAGTTCACTCTCGAACAGCTCGGTGGGGTTTTTCTTGAGCGTGCCGGCGGTGACGATCCAGAGATCGGGAATACGCGTCGACTTGAATGCGTCTTCCGCCTTGACGGCGCCGTCGATGATATCCGTGAGACCATTCTCCAGCGGCAGATCGAAAATCTGATGAATTGTCGGCCGACGAAGATCGGCGTCGATCAAAATCGTCTTGCGCTTTTTGAAGGCCGCTGATGTAATCGCCAGATATGACGACACGGTCGACTTCCCTTCGGAAAGCATTGCCGAAGTGATCAGAAAAGACTTGCGACTCACCCCATTCACCGGACGCGTGATATTGTGCAGGAGCCGCCGGAACTCGGTGCCGATGACGGACTCCGGATGATAGTATTCCCAGATTGAGCGACGGTTCTCTTTCCCCACGATTACCCTCTCAAAATCGCTTTAACGAGCACGTCGAAACCGCGAAATTCGTTTTCGGCGATGCGCAGGCTCTTCTTGGCGCGTTCAAAACCCGGATTGATCCGCAGCGCCTCTTGATACTCTTTGATCGCCTTCGAGTGGATGAACCGACCCATCAACGTGTAGGCGACCGCGAGATCGTAGTGCAAGTCCGGAAAGTGCGGGTTTTTGGCGATGGCCTCTTTCAGATTCTCGATTCGTCGGCGCAATGTCTTCTCGTCCAACTTATCGGTCGCCAGCATGAACTTGAGGTAGACGGACGAAAACTCTCTGAAGCGCCGCTCTTTCTTGCGCTCGCGGGCCATCACGAACTTGGCGAATGCGCCTTCCAGATCGCCGTCGGCAAATGCCTTGCGGCCCTGGTCGTAGTACTGGTCCTGAAACTCCGGACAAACGACGATGGCGCGCTCGAACATCTCGAAAATCTTTTCGTTCGCTTCCGCAAAGAGTTTGAAGTCTTCGCGTCGAATCGAGTTGAGGACATAAGCCAGCGCCTTGTTGTAATAGGCGTCGCCGTAATAGATATTGATCGCGATCGCCTCGTCGAACTCGAGCATCGCGCGTTTGACCGACCCGACGGCGAGATAGGCCTCGCCGAGATTATTGTGATAGTCGGCGAATTTCGGCTGCGCCTCAACGCAGCGGTTGAAAACTTCAACCGCCTCGGCGAATTTGCGCAGCATCATCAACACCTGGCCCAGGTGATTAGTCGCCTCGTGCGACTCCGGCCGCAGCGATACGGCGCGGCGAAACAGAGATTCGGCCTCCGAGAACATGCGCTTGTACATCAGCGCCAAGCCGAGATAGTCGATCTGCTCGACGTCCTGTGACTGCAGCGCCTCTTTGTAACGCTCGAACAAATGTTCGACTTCTTCGCGGCGTTCCTTGTGCGCCGTCTTGACCAGCTCGAGCAATTCCGGCTCGGGCAGATGCGGGTAGACGTTTTCTTCGACCGTTTCCAGCAACTGACCGTCCGAGAAAATCGACGAGCGGATCTGATGATTCGCCGCGTCGTTCACCGTTTGAATCAGATACTCGCGGTCGGTCGAAGCGACCCGCGAATTGAGTCGATAGGTTTCCATCAGCACTTCCCTATGCCGCCTTCACTCCCTTGACCTGTGTAGACGGATCGATATACGGAATCGTGCCGACAACTTCCAGGCCGAGGAGTTCTTCGATATCCTCGATCCGTTTAATCGAATGATCCACGACTTCGGCAATCACCACGGCGCAGGCGCCGAGCACGATGCCGAGCGCCAGACCCATGATCGTAATCTTGATTCGATTGGGCTCCGCCGGTTCGAGCGGAATCGACGCCGGCTCCAGAATCGTGTACTTGGTTTCCGCCTCCGCCTCATTGGTGGCACGCCGGATTTTGACGCGATCCGATTCTTCCTGCCATGTCGCCAACGCCTTCTTCTTGTCGTTAACCTTGTCCTCCATGCGCTTCACCATTTGGTCATAGTAGGGCTGGCCGGCGATCACGCCTTCGATTTCCTTGATCGCGTCGGACAGAATCTTCTGCTTGGCATTCAAAAAAGCGATTTCGTGGCTGCGGTACATCAGCTCGCCGATATCGCCGCGCACCGCCGTTGATGCCGCCGGAAATGCGCGATTGGCCGCATTTTGGCCGGCCGAGCGCATCGAGTCGAGCGCTTCTGACACCCGCAGCAGCAGGCTCTGGATTTTTCCGTCCTTCCACAAGTAGCGCGGCATCAGGCCGGCGACTTGGCGCGTGGCATCGAGAGCCGATTCGCGATGATGCTGAAGCGGCGTGCTGTTGGCCGTGACCGCGACGGTGTCGATACCGGCTTCCACCACGCGGAAGGCGAGGAAATTCACGCGGTCGACCGACTCACGAATCTCGATATTTGTCGCGGCGACTTCCGATTCCACCTGCGTCAAATTGGCATCGGCGCTAATACCAGTTTGCAGTTGTCGATTGAGATATGAGGTCTTGAAATCGGCTAGTTGCTTTTCGGCTTCGTCGTATTCGCGCTTGGCGTTCGCCAGTTGATTATCGGTCAGGACCTGGCCTTCGTCACCGGCCAGCACCTGCTCGGCGAGCTTGGTGTCGCGGTAAATCTCAGCGAGGGACTTTGCCATCTGCGAAGCCGTTCGCGGACTCTCCGACAGGCAGACAATCACGACGTGATTCTCGCCGACGAGTTCGACGTTAATGTCATCCTTGAGATCGTCGATCTGCAGCGTCCGCACCATCGTCGGCAGGTCGTTGTCCGGAAATTCTTCCAAACGCTTCGCGGCTTCTTTCGTGATCTTCTCTTCCGGTTCGAGCTTGAGTTGCTCGATCATCTGATTGATGTACTTCGAAGAAGTGATCTCCGACTTCTGCGCCGCCAGCCAGTAATTCAAATAGCGGATGTCCGGAAGCTGTCCGGCTTCGGCGGGAAGCGTTCGCTCCATCATCGGCGACAGGAATTTCTGGTTGGAGATAACCACCTTGGTGCGCGATTCGTACTTGGTCGGGAGCAAATAGCTGCCGCCAAACGAAACACCCGTCACGAGGATGATCGGCAGGATTAACCACAGTTTGCGTTTCCAGGCGATCTGCCAGAGATCGCGAATCGTCACTTGTCGCTGCATCAATTACCCAGTCTGTCAATGAGAAGCACAGTCGACGTAATCGTCGAGCTGAATGTGATCAAATCCCGGATGATGGCCATCGTCGCGCCACCGGCGCCGCCTTCGCGAGCCGGAATATAGATTGCATCCTCGGCCTGAACGAAATAGCGCTGCAAACTGCCGTCCTTGAGTTGCTTTTCGAGATTCACCTTGTAAACATTGGCGTAATCGCGGTTCTTCGCGGAAATCTTGATGTTCTTTAGATCAGCGCCGGAGGCCGTTCCGCCCGCCAGTGCAATCGCTTCCATAACGTCAAGACGAGTGTCGAGCTTGTATACTCCGGGCTTCGAGACGGCGCCAATGATATAGAAAACCTGCCTGGTGCCGTCTTCCGTTTGCGTGCTCAATTCCGGCGACACGCCGCCGAGCGCGGCCGCGACGCGGATGATGTCCTTGGGATAGACCGGCGGCAACTGCGAAAAATCCTTGGAGCGGACCGCGCTCAAGACATCAACCGTGAGCACCGCGCCCGGATCAACCGAGCCGCCGCGAATCAGCCGAACGTTGGAGAGATCACCGGCGTCGGTTGTGCCGCCCATCTCCTTGATGATCGTCCAGATATCGGGGATCACTTCGCGCGCAAACCGGCCGGGGCTCTTGACTTCTCCCTCAACGAAAACCGTTTGCGAGTTGTAAGCCGTCACGACCACGGTTGCCTGACTTACGTCGCGATTGATGCGCGAAACCTGCTCGACGATCTTGCGCGAAAGCTGCGCGGTGGTCAGTCCGGCGGCCGTAATTTCGCCGATCACCGAGAGCGTGATCTTGCCGTCTGAAGTGACGACGACATTTTGATTTAAGTCCTTGGCTTGCCAAAAGGTGACTTCCAGTGCGTCGTCGATGCCGATCACATAGTCGGCCAGCGCCGGTTGAGTGACACTCAGGCAGACCACGAAAATCAGACTAAGCAAGGCGATTAACTTCCGTGTCATAAGAGCCTTATTTTCTCACTGTGATGAGGTTTGCGTCGTACATGAACGACTTGTTCTTACCAGTGCTCTTGGCTTGCAAGAGCGCCATATCCGCACAGTATACTAATCGGTCAATTCGTTGTGCGTCATTAGGATAAATTGCTCCGCCCAGTGATACGCTAATGCGCAGCTTTTGATCGGAAAATTTATCGGAAAACTCATTGTCCACTATCGCCAGCCGCAAGCGTTCGCAGAAGCTCTGGCATTCGGCGGCATTCGTGTCGGGCATGATAATACAAAACTCCTCGCCACCGTAACGCGAAACGATATCGATAGATCGTACCGACTGAGTAAGAAGCGTACCCAGTTGCTCCAGCAAATGATCTCCAGACTGGTGCCCGTAATTATCGTTAAAATATTTAAACCCGTCAACATCAAAGATCACCAGCGCCAGATGACGACTAAATCGTTGCGCGCGTGTGATTTCTTCCTGAAGGCGCTTGTAGAAGTAACGGTAGTTATGAAGCCCGGTCATTTCGTCGGTATACGATAATCGCTCGATTTTCTCGAAATTTGAGAGGTTCTCGAGGATCAGCCCGAAAAGTCGGCAGAGCGAATTGAACGCGGCGCGCTCCGCCTCGGGATAATCATCCGGCCGGCAATCCAAAGCGATAATACCCTCGCCGAGATTGGCGCCGTTCAGGAACGTCAGGCAACGCAGACCGGCTTGCTGCATTTTGCGCAAACCGTCACTGCTGCCAGGATCAGCGGCGGCCAGCGGGATCGAAATGATCGGGCGATCCGCTGTCATCGGCGTTAGCGCCGGATTGTGCCTTTCCAGCGATAGCGAATCACCTTCCAGAGCGATTTCCCCGATATGGCAATGATAGACGAATCGGTCGTTGCCGTTCTCGCTGAGCAGTATTACGGCGGTGCAAACACCGAAGTGCTCGCGCAAAGATTCGAGAAATTGGCAATAAAGCTGTTCCCGGTCGTAGATTCTGGTCAAGCGGTCGAGCACCGCTAAAAGAAAAGGCGGTCGCGACTTGCTTGCTGCCGCTGCAGTTTTTTTAAGCTCTTGCTTCAGCGATTCGATTTGCGCCTGCGTTTTCTGTGCCGACAGGTTATGTTTGTAGGCCGCGTCCTCCAGGAACTTGTAGTTGCCGACTTGGTCTGCCAATGCCAAAAGTAGCGGCTTGACGATTCGCGCCAGAGACTTCTCCTCCAGCGAAAAGGCGAGAAAGAAGTTACAACGCCCGCCGGTCATGATCGGCAGAGCATATTCGAACGGATGCGGATCGTTCCCCTTCGAACCGTCGCCGGAATAGTATTGCCGAAAACTCAAGATCGTCCGGCGTGAATCAAGTGCATGCTCCAAGTCATCTCGGAGAATGTTGCGGTAGGATTTCTGAGTCTCTTTCGCAATCTCGATCGAATCAACCATCACATAGCCGCGTTTGCGGCGGGCGTACACCGCGACAAGCGGCGCGCCAAACTCTTCGTGCAAAGCGCGCGCCAGCCCTTGCACCTGTCGTTCGAGCGGTTTACGCTTATGATAATCTTCGTTTATGAGCTCGGCATTGTGTAGAAAGTGCCGGAGTGCGATTTGTAGATCGCTGTCGCCCCGGCGGCGAAGCATGGCGATCAAGACGATTCCGCCGATCAGCGCGATGACGAGACCGGAAATAGAAGCCGCCAGCGTCATCGGCGGCCAAATCAGGGCCGCCGCCAGCGCCACAGCAATGAGACTGACATACACCAGGGCCAGCAGGAACATAGACTGAAAGGTTATATAATGATTGTCAGGAGAATGAGCAAGAGAAAGTCGTCAGGACTTGATTGAAAGCGCTGGAACCCGAGTGACTCAAGGAGGCGCTAAAGACGAGCACCGCTCATCCAGAAGCGGTCCCTACCGCCGGCTAAAACGAAACCGGCTCTTCTTCGACAGCAGCGAATTCCTGCGCAGGATATTCCAAATCGTCCACCAGCCGACCATCTGTCCGGCGCCGTTGAGTTCCGAATTGACCATGCGCTTCAGTTCGCTAATCGAATAGAACGGATCCGCCTTGATCAAGCTCAATACCAATTTCTCAGTAGTGGACTGCTCCGGCATCGTCGCCGCCACTTGTGCCGGATTCGCAGCCGCGCTGGACTGCGTACTGCGGAGCGAAGCCGGATTGGGCCGCGCCTCTGGCGGGCGGATCGGTCGCGTCGACTCCAAATCCGGCCGTGAGAGCGGCGCCGGTTCGTCGGCGGTCGCGACTTCAACTTGGCGCGCCACGGCGATATGTTCGGCTTCCTTTTGATTATGCTGGCGCACATCCTCCGGAGCGACGTCGGCGCTGCCGCCGCGAAATTCGATTTTGGCCTTCTCGATATTATCATAGGCCTTGAGAATGGAGTCGAATTCCAATAGCTCGAAAATCTCGTAGACGCTGGGAATCATGCGCGCGAGCTTGATGTCCCCGGAGTTGGCCTTGATTTCGCGAATGTTGCTGATGAAGATACCCCAACCCGCAGACGAGATGTAATCCACGCCTGCCAGATCAATGATGATTTTATATTTCTTTTGCTCCAGCAGCGAATTCATCACGCGCTCGAGTTCGGAGGCCGTCATCGTGTCGATGACGCCATCGACGCGCACGAGCGTCACCTCGCCGCCGGCGCCGGTTGTATCCAATGAAATTCTTATGTCGTCCATGCTTCCGCCTCATCTTCCCGCGTCGCAATCGGATGCCCGTTGCGGCGCTCGTTGGCGATTTCCTTCGCTAACAAGAAATAATCCAGCGCGCCATTCGAGTACGGCGCATGCTCGAAAATAGTCTTGTACAGCATCTGCGCTTCTTTCAGCTGCGTGTTGATCCGAATGCGCGTCGCAAACATTTTCTCGCCATACTCGGTGAGCAATTGATTGTAGATCGCTTTCGAGATCTTGGTGCGTGTATCAAAGAACGTCGCGAGAATTCCGAGGAGTTCCACGCGATGACCGATCTTCTCGAACAAATCGTCGAGCAACTTAAGCGTCTTCTTGGCGCCTTCACAAGCGAAAAAGTCCATCGAGACCGGGATCACCACGCCGTCGACATAGTTGAGCACGTTCATGTTGATCAAATTGATCGCCGGCGGGCAATCGCAGATTACATAATCGGTTCCCTTGAGATTCGCGAGGACCTTCTTGAGCCTCTGTTCGCGGTCGACCTGGCGCGCCAGATACAACTCGGTTTCGACGATGCGCGTGCCGCCGGAATCGATCAGATAGAGATTGGGCCGCAGCGGGCGGATATCGACCTCGCCGGTCGTCAACAGCTCCGCCAACCCCTTCTGCGCCCGCGTGTCGAACGCCATGCCGACATTGCCCTGGCTGTCGCAGTCGATGATCAGCGTGCGTTTTCCCGACATCGCCAGGCAGTGCGCGAGATTGATGACGGTTGTGGTCTTGCCGGTTCCGCCTTTACAAGTAATGACAGCGAGTTTCTTCAATCGTCACGATCCTTCTTGCGACCGCCCAATAGCTTCTTCTCGTAATCGTCGAATTCGGGCAGCTCTGGTTCGTCGGGGAGTCCAATTACCTCGAGGTCGATTCCCACCTCGGCGCGCTTCTCCCATTCCTTCTCGTCGATTGTTTCCAATCGCGCGGTCGAGAGAACATTTCGCTTCTCGGCCTCAAGATCAAGTTCTTTTACGCGCTTCGCGACGCGGTCGAACAACAATTTTAGCTGATCGTTGGAAACCTGTCCTTCCATTTCCTCGAACATCGCCGTCAAAACGTCGGTGCGATCGTCATCAACACCCAACTCGCGCAGCCGATCCTTGAACGCCGCCAGCTTGGTTTCTTCCTGGCGTTGTAGGTTATCCTTGATGTGATCCAGATAGCCGGCGCGATCGAGTGCGGGTGACTCAGGCTCCGGCTTGGAGACTAGCTTGGCCAGCTCCTGCTCCTGCTCGGGAGACAGGGCGCCGCCCCAGCGTTTCACGAACTCCAATCGTTGACGTTTTGTGTTGAGGCGCAGGCGCACCAACTCGGAGTAAATCGCGCGGTCATCGGGCGTCGAGCCGCCGTTGCCGCCCTCAAGCTCTTTGCGAATGCGAGTTGGCCCAAATTCCGGGTTCCTGCGAATGATCTCGAGCACCGCATTGCGCTCGGTGTAGCTGAGTTGCGACGGCGAGTCATCAACGCGCAGCGTCTTGTTGAGCAGCCCTTCTTCGCCGTACAGCTCGTAGCGCTTCTTGTAGCGGTAATAGGTCGAAGTCGAAAGCCCCATCAAACGACAGGCTTCCGCTACCGGGAGCTTCTGCTCCTCGACCATTTCCATCAGTTTCTTGCGGCGGGCGAAGATGTATTCGTCGGCTTCCAGCTTTTCCTTAATGACGACCATCGTGATATCGTCATTTTGTTCGGCGCCCTGCGTGAAGCCGCTGAGTTCGTCCGTGAATTTCTCGGTGAACTCATCCGGCGCAAGATCGGAGTTCTCCCTGATGAATTCGAGAAATTTGGGCATGCCGTACTGCAATTTGCGCGGATTCATCGCCTCCGTGATGCCGTCGGTGTAAATGACGATCATGTCGCCCTTCTTGAGGCGAACCGACTCGGAACTCAGATTCTCTTCGAAACTGACGCCTTCGGGGAGCGTGATGCCCAGCGGGATGCCTTTCGGATTCAGGAAGAACGTCTTGTCCTCTTCCTTGCGGTAGAGGATCATCGGATTGTGGCCGGCGGACGCGAACGAGATTTTGCGTTGCTGGGTATCGATCACGACCATGAAGATCGTGATAAACATCCCCTTGCGAACGTCTTCCGTGACGAAGTCATTCACGTTGCACAAAATGTCCACGGGCGAACGCGCACCGCGTGACTCCAGCCGGATCGCAGTACGAATCATCGTCATGACCAGCGAGCCCGGCACGCCTTTGCCGGACACATCCGCAACGACAATTCCGAGCGTCTTTTCGTCGATCCAGACAAAATCGTAATAATCGCCGCCGACATCCTTTGCGGCGCGATAGATCGTGGCGATATCGAAGCCCTCGATGTCGGGGAAGTTTTTCGGCAGCAGCGTGTGCTGGATATCCTGCGCGACCTGCATCTCTTTGCGCAGGCGCTCCTGTTCGACAACGTTGGCTTGCGCTTCTTTGAATTTGACACGCATCTCGTTGAAAGCTTCGGCAATCGCGTTATACTCGGCGGCGCCTTCGACCTGGATTTTCGAATCCAAATCGCCTTTGCCGACGCGGCGAACGCCTTCGATCAAACGCTGAATCGGTTGCACGAAGTAGTTGGATAGCCAGTATACGGCCGCGATCACGACAAGCATCGCAATCGCCACGGTCAACAAAATCACTCTGCGCGCGTCGGCGATGCCCTGCGCGAGACGCTCTTCGCCGAAGCCGATGTGCAGCGTGCCAAAGGAGCGATTCGCCGTGCGAATGGCCTCAACGACGTGGTACACCCGATTTCCGCCGGCAGAATAGGTCTGAGTCTTGCCGAAGCTACGCTGATCGATTCCCTGCGGCGCTTTGTATGACGTTCGCAGTCGCTCCGGAAGATCGGTAGAAGCGACAATCAGGCCGTCGTGATCAAGGACGTAGATGTATCGAACATCCTGGTTCTCGCGCGCGAAATTTCGCACGAATTCGTCAAACTCGACGTCGGAGGTTTGATTGATGAACTGATTGGCGGCTTGCAGCGAGATCGCGGCGCCGTACTCGTCGATCGTCCGGGCGAACTGCTGCTGGCGCCAGGTGACCATACGCGTTTCCCAAAAGAAGTAAACGGAGATGATCACGGTCGTCATGATCAGCGACGTCCAGAGCGCGAACTTCCATCGAATCGACATTCCGTCGATCTTGGGCGCTGTTTCCGGTTTGACATCCGGATAGCGTTTCGTCAGCCGCAGTTCATTAACGCCGCCGGACGTCGAATAGCTGACGTCGTCGGTGACCTTGCGGATGAGATAGATTCCCAGCCCGCCCTTGCGGCCGGTCTTTATGTAGTGATTGAGATCGGGATCGGAAGTCTTCTCAAAGTCGAAGCTGCGTCCCTTGTCAAAAATCGAAATACCCAGCTTGTCGCGATGCAGAGAGATTTTCAGCCGCAGTGTTCCTTCGCCGTAAAGATAAGCATGCCGAATTACGTTCGTGCACGCCTCTTCGATTGCCAGAAGGATCGCCGTTACGTCCTTGCGCCGGAAGGGTGTTTCCGACAATACCGATTCGATGAAACTGCGGATATCGGGCAGCTTGGATTCGACCGCCGGAAATTCGGCGAATACTTCCTTGACCGGTTTCTGCGCGAAAAATCTCATTGGCCTTGCGATGGTATCAAAGTTGATACGATTGGGCTAACGCTTTCACGAAGCGCTTTTGTACCGCCGCACAACGCATTGCGTATTATGGCCTTGCGTCGCCTGCTTGAAGTCTTAATTTAGCCTGCTGAATGTTCTTTACCGTTTCGGGATTGCCCGGGAATCGCGCTAACACCGATTCCCACAGTCGAATTGCCTCGTCATACTTCGCCGCGCGGAACTGCTCGATTCCGTCGAGATACTGCTTCCAAGCTTCCGGGTCCTTTTGAATGTCGGCAAGCGTTGCCACGTTTGTCGCCCGACCGGGATCCAGCTTGGTGAGCAATTCCTGCGCGGTGCTTTCCTGCGGGTTTGCCGCCAAAGCTTGCGCGAGTAACTGCCGGGCTTGCGCCGAATCGCCGGCATTGATCGCCGCGACACCCGACTTTAGTAGTTCAAGAGCGCGAATTCGGCCATTGATCTGCGCAAGGCTGCGCTGTGCGGTTTGATCATTGGGATTAAGTCTGAGGATCTCCGAGTTGCGCACGGCGGCTTCGCTTACTTGTCCTTTGGCGGCTAACTGCGCAGCCTCACTGCGCAGCGCCGTGATTCGTTCGCCCACGAGTAGATTGTACGAGCCTTCGCCCTGACGGAATCGGTCATCCGCGCCGAACGCCGGCCGCAAGCGTGCCAACATCACCTCCGCGGCGTCGATGTCTTTCACGCGCAGCGCCTCATCAAGATCGGTGAATAATTCCGCTGCTTTAAGTGAATCACTTTCGGCGAGCACTCCGGCGCGAATGGCCTGCGTGAGTTGGTCTTCGCGGCGTTGGTCAATCTCTTGCAGCCGTTGGGCCGTTTCATCGTCTGCCTTGCCCGTCAGCGCGAAGACCTTTTGGTAATAAGACTGCGCGGAATCATACATGCCGTTTTGGTAAAAATACCGCGCCTGGGTCTGTGCATAGGTCAACTCGCGCTCGCGTGTCTCTTTTGCCAATTGCTCTGCCGCCTCCCTTCGCTCTTGTTCGCGGCGCGCCATTATCGATTCCAGCGAACCACCGAGCGCTACATCGACAGAAACGCGATGTTGCGCGGAGAAGAAATCCTGAGTGCGGAACGCATATCCGAGCCGGACAAGATTGATTTTCAGCCCCGCGCCAAAACTGATTTGATCTACGTCGTATCCCGCGCGAAGGAAATAGGCGTTCTGGATCGCAAACTCGCCGCCGACATGAAAGAGCGGATCGACGTTTTCGATCTTGTCGACGTCGGCGGCAAGGGTCAGTGAGTGTCGACCTTCTGAGATGGGCAGTCTCAATCCGATTCCGCCCTTGAGCGTGAGGGGCAGCTTCTCATTATCGCGCTCGAGACGAATCTCCGGCGCCAAGACATTCTGGGCGTTAACACCCAGATGAATTTGTTCGCTCAGTGACAGTCGCAGCCCCAAATCGGCGCCGCCGGCAAAGGCCGAGGCGCCATCGATGCTCTGGCCATAAAGCTTCAGCGTCGCTCCGACGGCTACCCGCCGATGAAGCTGCTTGCCGTAACCGACAAGATACAGTTGCTCGTTGGCGCTGAACACGCCGTCGCTGCGTCCCAGCGCATCGCGGCGTTCGATGTCGCCGGTCGTCATGAGGAATGCGCCGATCGAAAACGTCCCGTAGTCGAGCGTTGGCCAACCGAATGAGGCGAACGAATAGTTTGTGCCTTCCGGCAGCGGCAAGTACATCAGCGACAGCGAGCGATCCGCGAGGTTCGTCAAAGCCGCCGGATTCCAGAACACCGCGGTGGCGTCGCTATTGATCGCAACGCTCGCGCCACCCATGCCGAGGGCGCGCCCACCGGCGCCGAGATGAAAAATCGACGTCTGCGCCGCGGGATTCCCGGCATACGCGACCGAAGTCAATGCAATCATCACTAGGATCATAACTATCGACTTTTTCACTTGCGCACCGCCACTTTCGTCCGAACCTCGCCGAGCCCGTCGACGGTCAGCACCGCAAGATAAACGCCGTTGCGCACGACCTGTCCGTCATTGTTGCGACCATCCCATTCGACTTTGATCGGATCAAGAGCCCCGCTCATGGCGCCGAGCCGGCGCGTGAAGATTTCATCGCCCGCCAGCGTGTAAATCGTTAGGGTCGCTTCATTCTGGCTTGCAGCGCTGTAGACAAACGATGTGCTCCCTTGCAGCGGCGAGAACGGATTAGGGTAGGCAAAAAACGAATTCTCTAAGTCTGACTCCACTATAGTGAAGTTACGTTCGATCAACATTGTCGCCGCAAAACGTGGTATTACCGGAACAAACTTCGGCCCGGCGCCCGTCTGGTAGCTGGCCGAGAACGAGTTTGAATCGATAACAATCGCAAACGCCGATACCGCCGGGCTTGGCGCCACCGTGGCAGATAGTATCGCGCTCTCCGGCACGCCGGATTCCGAACCCAGGTTGAACGTCCAATAATTGCCGTCGATGACGGCGTTGATCGGCGCCCCACCGTTCAGTCGAAGCTGCGCACCCGACAGTGCGCTGGCGGGAGGAAGTGCGTCTCCCGTGGGCGAGTGGATTCCAAATGAAAATCGATTTAGGTACGGCGACTCGGATTCTCCGATGATGTCGAATGCAAAAGAGATTATCCCGTAAGTGTTGTTGGGCAACAGAAGCAGCTTATCGGTAGTGTCAAAATTGACACCGATCACGACCTGGCTGGAAGCGGCAGTGAGCTGCAGCGTGTCGATTAAATCGCTCACTGCGGCCGGCGTTTGCCGATTGAGTTCTGCGGGTACAGTGACGATTCGGATTTCAATCAGCGAAGTGTCGTCGTCGGCCGGCGCCGTCAGTGTCCAGTTAACCTGCTCGCCGGGGAACGCGGATTGCGTAGCCGCGCCATTATTGACGAAACTGCCGCCGATAACCGTGAGTGTAATCTCACCCGCCGATGTCTGCGCCTGACCCAAATTGAGCATGCTCGCGGCTATAGTTAACGATTCGCCCAAGCCGACGATTCCATCAAGGGCGGTAATCGGCGACGTAATCTGCGATTCAAGCCTGAGGATTGCCGGCAACTGAATTACCACGGCAAGATTCGGACTGCCAATCGTCGGTTCGACCAGCGCCGCAAGTCCGGAAGTCGCGCCGGCCGCGTCAATGATCGAAATCGTGAACAACTCCGAAACCGCCACGGAGCTACCCGCTCCGATATCAAATTGAATCGTCGTGCTTCCGGCGAACGACAATTGGCCGATCGTGGTGTCGCCGTCAAAACTCGACGCACCGTCGGTCTCCAGTCGCACGCGAATGTCCCGCAGCGGCTCGTCTCCGGTGTTGCGAATCTGCGCCGTCAATCGGAAGCTCTGGCCGGTAGTCAAATAGGGTGCGTTGGGTATCGTCGGCGCTGCGAACGCAAAATTCTCCAACCTGACGGCCGGGCCAAACGGCAACGAGAAAACATCGCCGTTGATCTTGAAGCGGCTGGTCTCGATAAAACCGTTACACTGACCCGTAAGCATCGTCACGACGGAGTCGATGCTGGTCAGGTCGATCGGTATCGCAATCGGTGTCAGACTGAACTCCCTCTCGCCACTCGGCAGGTTCAAGGCGGCGGCCGCAATCCGTGCCGGAAATCGCCGCACCCCGGAGTAGACGATAAGCTCGGAGGCCGTCAAGTCAACCGCCAGAGTTGCCGTTCCCAAGTTCGCGACGCCAAGGTCGAACTCGACATCAGTGCCGCGATACAGCGTGGTCGGTGTAATGGTTCCGAGACGGTAGACGATTTGTGGCGGCGTCTGAATGCTAATCTCATCACTAACCGGAAATGTTTGATCGAAGTTCGCCGAACCAAGGTTGCCAAGCAGACGGATGGAAGCGTCATCTACTGCCGTCGGTCCGCTGCTTGGAAGCAAGCGTGCGGCGAAGACGATTTCGGACTCGGAGTGCGCTCCGATTATCACCAGCCCATTCGGAATCGTAGTCACCGGCGAAGCGCCGGGGATTGGAAGCGTCAGCGTTGTCGCCGTTGTCAGGCGAAGTTCATCATCGCTGTCGTTGCGAACGCGTAGCGAAAATTGGTACTCGCGTCCGGCGCTGACTTGCGTCGGCTGCAACGAACCGGCGACGACTGTGATCCCTTCAGTCGGAAGAATGGTCAATTGGTCGATTGCGACCACCGAATCGAGCACTGTACCGGAGGTCAACTGCGCCTGCATGACCGCGTCGATCGTCAGTGTTTGATTGGGAAGATTGGGAACCGGACCGGTAAGTTCAAAAGTCTGATTCGACAAACCCGGAATCGTCGCCGACAGCGCGGGAATGATTTGAAGACCGTTTAGTCGACCGCCGTTGCCATACAAACGCAGCGCTGTCACCGTGGCCGAGGCCGCGCCAAAATTCGAGACGGTTAGACGAACCGTGAAATTCTCGCCGATATAGCGCGGCGAAGCTACAACTTCGCCGTCCGTGATCTTGAGCAGCGACATTCCCACGACGGGCGACTGGCCGGTGATGCCCGACTGCGACTTGGACGTGAACCGCACATACGGCTCGGCGCCGTTGTAACCCGTGCCAAAATCCGTGAGATCGCAAACTCCGTTGACGAACGCGCTTGCGCTGCCAAGCCGATTGCCGAAGACTTGTCCGGCTCCATCCGCCGTGATCGTAACGGTATCGGCCTGAGCACTGAACGCCGAGGCCACATTCGCGTAGGCGTCCTTCGCCGTTAGCCGCGCCGTGCCAAAAAACGGCTGATTCACTGCTTGAACCGGATCGAGATCGAATTGAAAACGACTGGCCGCGGCCGCGTTGACCGTAATGTCCCTCTGAATGACTACTCCGCCGAGATTGAAGATCATGGTCTCGGTTCCCGATCGCGTCAGGATGGCGCTGCCGATGGCGCCGCCATTGACGGCGCCAATCGCCGGCAGCGACGGCAGAACACCCGACGGCGACGCGCCGTTGCCGGACGCCAACGTCATATTCACGACGCCCGAGACTGAATTATCGAATGCATCCGCGGCGCCGGTAATCTCAATGGGAAACGCCTGCCCCGCGGTCGCGATTGTCGTAAGATTGACGTTGAAGACGGCCGGAGCTGCAGCGACGATGCTGATGGGAAATAGGCTCTGCTCTACTTCCTGTCCCCGGATCAGTGACAAGGAGTGTCGACCGGCCGTGAAGAACTTGAATCCCGATCCGGGAAAGACTTTGACGCCTTGATCCGCGGGCGCAAAAGTGTATTCGCTCGCCGCCGTGAACGGCAACTGCGCCGCTGCATCGGTAGCGGTAAAATGCACCGCACCCGCAAAATCGTAAGCGACATTGCCATAGGTGTCGTAGGCGGTAACAGTCACGTCGTCGCTGCCATCCTGCCAGCTTTCGCCGGCAACGGAACTGTCGGCGCCGCCGTGCATGGTGAAATAGGCAAAGGCGCCGGGTAGCACGTAGATGATTCCACTCGTGTCTGCCAGCGTTCCAAACCGTGCGATTACCCGCGATGCGCCGGCATGTTGCGCGTTGAAATTTCCGTCTTCGACAACGCCCGCTGGTTCCGGCAATCCAAGCACGCTCCAGAGAACTGGCCCGACAACCACCGAGTTACCGTACAAGTCGTTAGTCAGAGCTTCGAATTGAATCGCCTCGCCGGCGCGAGCTTCCTGTATGCCAACCGGTGTGATTTCAATGCTGAATAGTCGCTCGTTCACGATGAGAAACAGGCTGGAGAATTTCGGCAGAGCAACGAGCTGCGACTCTGCCGACACGATCGTGAGTAATAGCTGATAAACTTCGGCAAGAACGGGATTGGTGAATCCATAGATGCGCAGTCGGAATTCCGTTCCGGCGTCGGGAAGGTCATCCAGCGAATCTAGCCGCACGCTGAGATGGTGATCCTCGACCTCCCACGATTCGACTTCAAAGTCCGCGGCGGCAAAATCGTTGTCGACGTAAGCGATTGAATCGATGCCCGAAAGATTGAACGGCGGTGGAAAGTCAAGCTCGAAACTCGCGCCCGACGGCAGCGAATCGCCGTCCAATTGAAAGCGCAATTCGTACACGGTCTCGCGGCCGACCGTGTCGACGCCCGGAAGAACGATGAATGAACTGATCACACCGTTGATTTGGTCCAAGCTCGTATAGGATCGTATCGGCGATGCCGACTGTAGGGCGGCCGCCGAGGAGCCGGCGATCAACACGAGCGCCGACACTAATACTAAACGGATTCGGTTCTTCATTTCCAATTGAGTGTGATCTCCAAATCGACCGCGGCCGTCGCGGGAATTTACCGTCACGTTAACATCACAACCGGGAAAAGTCAACGGGTTTGCGAACCGGCCGCAGTTTGCTGCAGATGCACGACGCGCTGGGGAAACGGAATCTCGATCCCTTCCCGCCGGAACGTGCGGTAGATTTCGCAACGTAGTTGTTCGGCAGTGCTGAATTGTTCGCTTAAGCGCGCTACGCGGCAGACCAACGATACCAAAAGCGCCGAATCTCCGAAATTGCTGAAAAATGCCTGCGGGTTCGGCGTCGCGAGAACTTGCGGGTGTTGTGTCGCAATCTCCACCAGCATGGTTTTGACGCGATCGATGTCTGAGCCGTACGCCACGCCAAGATCGATTTTGACCCGAATCATTTCTTCCGGGTATGACAAATTCGTGACTTTCGCCTTGACCAGCTCGTGGTTTGGCACGATGATCAGCGTGTTGTCAAACGTCATGAACTTCGATGAGCGCAAACCGATATCGTAAACATCCACCGTCTCACCGGAAGCCAACTGCACGCGGTCGCCGCGGCGAAACGGGCGGTCGATCATCAAAATGAATCCCCCTATCATGTTCGCGATCGTATCTTGCGCTGCGAGCGCGATCGCCAGCGAACCAACGCCGAGCACCGCGATCAAGCCCTTGACATCGACCGCGAAATGATCGAGCACCGTCACCACGCCGATCACGATGACGATGATGTTCAGGACGCGCCGCACCAGCGGCAACAGCTCGTCATCCACCGAACTGTCGGTCCGCGATGCCACCTTCTCCCCGTACCAGCGTGTGAAGATCTTCACCAGGCGCAGCAGCACCATCGTCACGACCAGCGCGAAGCCGACAAATACCGTGCCGCCGGTGATCCGGAAAATCCAGTCGCTCTTCTCGTCGAACATCAGGTCGAGACGCTGCAGCGCGACCGTCGCGCCGACGAGAATCATCGCGTAGCGAATCGGCGCTTTGACGGCATCGAGGATCTTGTCATCGAGATCGGTCGCGGTGCGCGCCGCCAGAATCCGCTTGATCAGGCTGATAATCAGGACGACGATTTCCGAAAGTACGTAGGCGCCGGCAACGATCGCCAAAAACACAATCGCTTCCGACAGCCACGGCGGCAGGCTTGATAAATCCATCATGGCACTAACCTCGATTACTTGAATTCCAAATTGTAGTCTTCGATATCAAAACGGGCGCGGACGCGCAAGGTGTCGGACAGTACCCAGCCGCGCTCGGCAAAACGCAAAGGCAAAAGCGAACCGAAATCCCAACGCCGATTGGCTGATGCATCCACGAATGCCGAGACGGTGTAGAGATCGGGATACATTTTCAGCGAGTATTGGCCGCTGCTCTGGCCGTCGAGCGTGTAGATGATTTTCCGGCTGGCGCCGCTGAAGATGATCTGCGCCGCTTCCGGCGCCGTGATGGTGCCGGAAACACTGCCAAGCGATTCCGGCGAGGCGTAACTCAAGTCGAGTTTCAGCGTCGAGTCCGGGCCGCGATTTCCAAATCGGTCAACGACGCTGTCAAGCTCGAAATGAAACTTCAACTTGCGATCGTAAGGCGCTTCGCGGCTGGGAGCAAACGACCACGAAGTCTGCACACCGCCGACCATCGACATGGGGACGCGCGTCACCGAGTCGACTTCGACCCACGCGGCGCCTTCTCCAATCGCCACCGGCTCCGAGAAGAACATTCGCAGCGTGTCGTGCGGATAAATCGTAGCCACGGCTCCCGCCGGACGGCGTTCGACGACAATCGGAGCTTCAACGTCGAGACCGCGGATCGAAACGCTGCCGCTAAGCTTGTCGTCTTCGGCGCGTTTGCCTTCGGTGCCGCGCAGTCCGCGAATTTCAAAGCGCAGAGATTTCCCTTCCGTAAACTGCTCCGCGAAAAGATGAATGCGGTCTCCTTCGGAAGCGAACGCTATCGCAGCGTCGATGGCGATTTCAGCGCCGAGTGTGTCCGTTATGAATATCGAATCGCGAATTACTGTCGCCGGATCCAGCGCCTGCCCAGCAACGCGGATCGTAATCTGCCCCACGACTCCCGTCGCCGTAATCAACTCCAGCCGCGTCGAATCGTAGCGACTCACGTGCCAGTCGAGCGCCGGCATCGCCGCATGCGGCGCTATCGCCGCGACGATCTGAGCTGGCATCGCAATCCGCTCCGACTCACCCGAAATCTTGTTGTCACGATCTTTGTCCTCGACACCAACGATGAGGTACTCCCCCTCCCGCATATACGCGAAACGAAATCGCCCGTCGGCGCCACTCTCCGTCATGTAATCCGGTGTCAAACTGAACAGCGAATCGGCGAGCGTTTCACGATACGGATAAGCAAACACTCGGAAATTTGGCAGCGCTTTGAATTTGTCCCAAACTCTCCCGGCGATCGTGCCCGAATCGATCTGCGCGCCGGTCGAAAACGCGATCGTCGCGGAGTTCGTGAGGCGATTGCCCGGAATGTCTGAAAGTGACGCGCCAATTGTAACTACATACGTCCGATTCGAATCGAGCGGCGCTGCCGGCTCGATCACCAACCGCGAGCCTTTCACGCGCAACCGCGGCTCCGGACTCAGCGGCGGCGAGATGAAGACCACATTGCCGACACTCTTGCGGTCGATGCGTTCGCTAAAATCAATCGTAATCGACGCATTTCGATCAACCAGCGTATCACCGGATCGCGGATTGCTCGCGCTGATCGTCGGCGGCGTCTTGTCCGCGGGCCCGCCCGGCGGCGCTATCTCTTTGGCGCAACCTACGAGCATCCCGCACAGCACCGCAATCGCAAGTATCTGCTTCACTTCTTCCATCACTCCACCGTCATTCCCGCGAAAGCGGGAATCCAGTCCCGCGTAGGTCAGGAGCCCTGCGCCCCTGACATCCCGCCGCAGGCGGGATCATTCCCCTCTTGAGAGGGGTGACCCGACCACAGGTCGGGGCGGGGTGTGTCCTACTTTCCTCCGCTCAGATTTCTTCACCACCATCGCGCGCGATTATAATTGATTTGTCTCACCATCAGCAATTAAATTGACTCACCGCGCATCGTCGCGCTCAAAATCGCATTTCGCCACCATCGGAGGTAATACATGCAAGATCCCCGCCACGACAAACTCGCCGACATTCTCGTCAACTGGTCATGTCGCGTCAAAAAAGGCGACGTCGTCTATATCGAAATCAAAGGCGTCCCCACACTCGAACTCGGCAAAGCCATCATCCGCAAAGTCACCAAGGCCGGCGGCGTTCCCTTCTGGTTCTACAACGATGAATCACTGATCCGCCAATTCTTGGCGAGCAATTCGACTGAGCAAATCAAAGCCTTCGCCAAGTTCCATCTCAAGATCATGAAAGAAGCGCAGTGCTATATCGGCGTGCGCGGCTCGGAAAATCCTTTCGATCTCAACGACATTCCCGGCGAGAAAATGAAAGCCTGGAACTCGCTCTATTATCATCCCGTTCATCTTGAGCAGCGCGTCAAGAAAACCCGCTGGGTCGTGCTCCGCTATCCCAACAACGCGATGGCGCAACTCGGGCAAATGCCGCAGGAGGTTTTCGAGAAATTCTATTTCGATGTTTGCTGCATCGACTACGCCAAGATGTCCAAGGCGATGGATCCGCTCGTCAAGCTACTCAAGAAGACCGACAAAGTGCATCTCAAAGGCCCGGGCGCGACCGATCTGAAATTCTCGATCAAAGGCATCGGCGTCGTCAAGTGCGAAGGCGGCCGCAATATCCCCGACGGCGAGGTCTACACCGCGCCGGTGCGCGATTCGATCAACGGCGTCATCGAGTACAACACGCCGTCGCTCTATGAGGGCACCGTCTTCGAGGGTATCCGTTACGAATTCAAGAACGGCAAGATCGTCAAGGCGACCGCCAAGAACGACACCGCCAAACTCAACCGCATTCTCGACACGGATGACGGCGCACGTTACATCGGCGAGTTCTCGCTCGGCGTCAATCCGATGATCTTGCACCCGATGAAGGACACGCTCTTCGATGAAAAAATCTCCGGCTCGATCCACCTCACACCCGGCCAGGCCTACGAAGAAGCCGACAACGGCAATCGCTCGGCGATCCACTGGGACAAAGTGCTGATCCAGCGGAAAGACTACGGCGGCGGCGAGATTTGGTTCGACGGCAAACTCATCCGCAAAGACGGCGAGTTCACCGTCCCCGACCTTCGCGGCAAATTCACCAAGAAGGCGTTGGGGGGATAGATTCTTCCGATGTAGGTCGAAACCCCTTATGACTATCTGGCCTATTTTGAGTTGATTTCATGAGGGGTTTCGACGGGGTTCCCCGACAGTAATCCCCCGAAACGCGGGACAGGCCTGTGGGGCACCCGTGTTCAAGTCGTCACCTATTCCATGAAGCGTCTGCGGATTTGGGTTGACAAATCGAATCGATAATTCCATATTTACGCAGCATTTCAAACGATTCAATTTAGATCGATAATGGGCTCACGAGGAGTTGCTATGAGGTATGCCTTAGGTCTGCCGCTGCTTGCTTTGATCCTTGGTGCGAATTCAGTTCATGCTGCTGCGCCACCGCTTCTAAACTACCAGGGGATATTGAAAGACAATGTCGGGAATCCGATCAGCGGCATTGTCAGCATCATGTTTACAATTTACGACTCCGAGACCGGCGGCACAGCATGGTGGTCGGAGACAAACCCCTTGGTGCAGGTCGACGCCGGCCAACTAAACGTGGTGCTCGGTACGATCAACGAAATCAAAGATACCGTCTTTGCGGGTGAAAATCGCTGGCTTGGAATCAAGATTGGCAATGATCCGGAATTGAGCCCGAGGCGGCGGTTGGTATCTGTGGGATATGCGCACAGAGTGGGAACGGTAGACGGATCGATTGCAGGAACGATGATTGGCCCAGCTGGCGACGGACCTCATCTAAAGCTTGCAGGCGGAAATTTTTCTGACTTGGAGTTTTCATCTCAGGCCAGTGGTCGGGCCTATATGCTGCAGACTGCACCGGACGGTTCTTTCTATCTCTATGACAAGAATGCACAGCAATATAGGTTATATGTTGCAGATAACGGTACAGTTGGCATCGGCACAAGTGCCCCGACTTCAAATGTAGCCCTGCATGTCGAGGGGAATCTGAGAGTGAAAGGCGGCACCGCCCTGCACAATCAGATTTCAATCGACTTGACCGGCAATTCAGGATTCTATGGCAGAAATGCAATTGAGATTGCGGCATCGCCTGACAATTCTGAAGGGATGATTGTCGTGAACAAGCCGAATCTCACCATCTGGTCTTCTGAGTTAGGTTCTGAAGCCAATCTGAAGTGCGCTAACGTTTTGTCAAATGGGGACATTTCGGTACAGACAGGATCGCTCAAAGTGGAGAACGCAGTTGGGAAGCAACTCCAGATTTATCCGGGGTCGTTGCTTGGCGGACAACCTGGGATTCAAACAACGTACAACGGTGACCCTAGCCAAAGCTCGTTGGAACTTAACCGAAGTGGTGGCGACGTTAAAATCGGAAGTGGCGGTGTCCATATCGGTGCCGTCGATCAGCTCGTGAATCACATTCTGACTGTTGCCCGTGATTCACCAACCGATCCGATTTCAGACGCTTGGACGACGTACAGCTCCAGGAGGTGGAAACTGAACGTTTTGCCGCTGGATGGCGCACTAGTCAAAGTGTCCAAATTGAGAAGTGTTTATTTCGACTGGAAGGAATCTGGGAAACATGATCTAGGAATGATTGCAGAAGAAGTTGGCACTGTAATCCCTGAGATAGTAGTTTACGAGAAAAACGGAATAGATGCGAGATCGTTGGATTACACAAGACTTACCGCAGTGCTGGTTGAGGCCATAAAGGAACTGAAGTCTCAAAACGATTCTCTGAGCGCCCGAATTCTTCAAGTTGAGAAGAAACTCAGTAAATAGCTTATGATCGCAGGTCAATCTTCAGTCTTGCGGACTCTTATAGCATCGGTGCCCCACCGGAACGGTGGGCCGCGACTGCTGGAGGCCAAGCCGTCTTGCAGCTTGAAGCCGCTGATCCGCGTAGGGGCATGGCGTGCCATGCCCTTGTCCTCGGTGCCCACCATGATTGTGGGCCTCATCGAGTGACAGCCGGGTGCCCCACAGCTTGCTGTGGGAGCTTCGTACAGAGGGACGATTCGATATGACAAGATTACGACACTACGATGATCTCGGCACGTCTCGCTTTGTGACCTTCTCTTGTAATCGATTCGCCGGGTGCCCCACAGCTTGCGGTGGGGCCTGTCGCAATGGACGATTCGAAATGACCGGGTACCCCACCGACCAGTCCAGCGTTTCGCGGGCTTGCGTGGGATCCGTCTTAGGAAATCTCGACCGTCTCGTAGGTCGGAACCCCTGCGGTTCCGACCCAATTGCTTACTTACTTACTTGCGCGATGATGCAACACTCAAGACTCCCCCTTACCAATGGGGGTCGTCCCGCGTCGTAACACGTTGAGGAAGACTCTGCGCCCTTCAAATCATCCATTCCGCCATTTGGATTGCGGAGATACTCGGCTTATATTATCATCTAATCAAAGTCACGTATTCCTATTGTCGCATCGGCAATGAGAGAGGCTCGGTAATGAGATTTCAACATTGTCCTTCCCGCATGGCTCTCGCGGTTTTGACCGTCCTGCATTGCATAGCATTGAGTCTGTGTGCAGAATCGATCACCCGCGATCAATTTTGGGAAATATTCCCAACCGAGATCTATCAACTTCCGATGACCACGATGATGATGCAGCCTTCCGAGGCACGGTCACTGGATGACTACATCGCTGAACATCTGGGGCGGAAAAACCCGGAGATTCACTTTTTCAAAACTGACGAGACTGAATTGGTCCTTCGTGGCGGCCGTCATCGCGATCCGCTTTCTTATTTCTCTAATGGTCTGATGCTCAACGACAGCACTCCCAATGTTCAAATGCTGCACGAATTGAGCGATTCCTTCGCCGTCAGCGCGGTGCTGCAGGGTGAGTTAGTCATGACCGATGCCAAGCGTGGCATCAGACTGGAGTTTGATCCCTTTAGCGGTTGGCGACTCAAGAGAGGGGAGAAGGCACAGATCCGCTGTGTTTACCGCGTAATATCGACTTCATTCGCTCTCGTGCTGTACGAGATGACCGCTACATCTTCGTCGTTTGATCCCGAAGACCCGGAGGCGATGGACAAGGCCGCTGCCAGTGCGCACCGGAAGATGCGGGAGAAAATCGTCAACGTCCATTTTGATGCCGACCTAAAATAGTCCCGCCGGTTGGCTTCCCAGGACATCCATGACCGGGTGCCCCACAGACCTGTCCCGGGTTTCGCCGGGTGCCCCACAGCTTGCTGTGGGCTCTCAGTATGTTGGTTCGGTTCCGATGAGATTTTCACCCGGGTGCCCCACAGACCTGTCCCGCGTTTCGCGGGATTGCTGTGGGAGTCCTGTTCCAACGGACGAATCGATATGACAAGATTACGACACTACGATGATCTCGGCACGTCTCGCTTTGTAACCTTCTCTTGTTATCGATTCGCGCCGTCTTTGCGAGAGTCGCAAGCTTGCGAACTACTGGCCAAGAATCTAAGCGACGCAAGGAAGAAGCACGAATTCAAACTTCTGGGTTATGTATTTATGCCCGACCATGTTCATCTTGTACTCTGGCCTCCTGACGGCATGAAGCTTGGATTGGTGATCAGAGAAATCAAATCTAAAATGGCGAGAGAATTCTTCGCCGCACTCGCGCTCCAAATGCCGGGACCACGCGTGTTCTGGGAAAGACGCTGCTATGACCACAATTGTCGATCAGTCGAAACCACAAGAGAAAAGATCAATTACTGCCACAATAATCCGGTAAGACGTGGGCTTGTTACCGAGCCCGGGGAATACGTTTGGTCGAGCTACAATTGGTATCAAGGGAAGCGGGATGTTCCGCTTGAAATAGATGAGGTTTTGTTGATGTGATAGGAGAACCCACAGCAAGCTGTGGGGTACCCGTGTCCTGAAGCTCGACAGCTGTGATCCGCGTAGGGGCATGGCGTGCCATGCCCTTGTCGTTGGTGCCCACCATGACCGTGGGCCTCATCGAGTGACAGCCAAGTAGGTCATGACCCCTGCGCTCCTGACAATGCCGCGCAGCGGCATCTATTTCCCTGTCGAGCTGATTGTCTCGCGACGTAGCTCCGAACCCCAACAGTTCGATGCTTCATTGACAACATCGATCCATACTTGTATCTTGCCGACAAGGAGAAACCAAAATGCCAACCAAGAAAACCACGAAGAAAACCACCAAACCAACCGGCAGCGGCGAAATCAGCTATACGACATCCAATGTGTTCAAAGCCCCATTGAGCAAGGTCTGGGACGCCGCCGTTCTGTCCAAGCACCTGAAGAAACACTTCGTCGATGATATGAAAGGCGAGTTCGGTCCAAAAAAGACACCGGTCACCTGGACTTGGAAGGGCTTCGGCAGCTTTGACCTGCCGGTGGTCAAATTCATCAAGCACCAGGAGATTGTTTTTGCCGGGATGTCGATGGGCAAATATCAGGTCACTGTCCGGTTCGAATTTCTGCGCAAAGATGGCAAGACGATTTTCCGGATCCATGAAAGCGGCTACCCGAAAAAGGAACTCAAGACGGCCTTCATGATGTGCGAGGGTTGGAGTGAGTTTCATACCGGTGTGAAAGCCTACCTCGCCGGCGTCGATTTGCGCAAGTACTGATCTTGTAGATTCTGACCCCGACCCACAGGAGCGCATGCGGATTCCGTCAGGAAAGTACTCCTGACGGCGCGGAGAACCCGACGCTTTGTTTTTGTAATTCCAAGCCCGTAGGTCCGCACCCCTGCGGTTCGGACTCTGTCGCTGTGATGAGGTGGCCCATGAGAAAAGTCGTTTTTGGAATCAACATTACTGCTGACGGATTCTGCGATCATCGGGACGGGATTGCCGATGACGAGTTGCACGGGTACTTTACCGGATTGCTTCGCAATGCGGGTGTTCTCCTCTGCGGGCGGGTCACTTATCAATTGATGGTTCCCTATTGGCCGGACGTCGCCAGGAGCCAATCCGAATCAAAGGTAACCACTGAGTTTGCGCGCGTTTTCGACGCGCTCGAAAAGGTCGTTTTTTCCAGGACATTGAAACAGGCTCCGGGAAGCAACGCGAGAATTGCACGCGCCAACGTCGCGGAAGAGGTGCTCGCCTTGAAACAAATGCCGGGAAAGGACATTTGCGCGGGAAGTCTGAGCATCGCGTCCCAACTCTCTGAATGCGGTTTAATTGACGAGTATCATTTCGTGGTTCACCCGGTCGTTGCCGGCAAAGGACCGCGATTATTCGACGCCGTAACGCCTGAGCACACTCTCCGATTAGACCTGATCGGAGTGAAAACCTTTCAATCCGGCGTCGTGGCCCTTCACTACCGGAAACGTTAGCCAAGTAGGTCAGGAGCCTTGCGCTCCTAACATCACGCCGCAGCCGTGACAATCGTAGGCGCGGATTTATCCGCGCGATGCGCCATCGGCGCACTCTTCGCGGCGGGCTACGCATGCGACTCTACGGCGCCCGTCGCGTAGGGGCAAGGCGTGCCTTGCCCATGTCATTGTGCCCCACCGACAGGAACTCTTGAAACGGCCGTATAGGCTGTCACCCTGAGCCGCTGCGCAGGCGAAGGGTCTGTGGGTATTGTGGCACAAGGTCAAACAGATTCTTCGCTGCGCTCAGAATGACATGAATGCGCTTTTTCAACAGTCCCGAAGGCGGGAATCCAGCATTCGTGGGCGCGAATTTATTCGCGCAATGCAAGCGACGGTACGTTTCCCGTCGCGTAGGGGCGCTCCACGGCGTGCCTTGCCCATGTCATTGTGCCCCACCGTTCCGGTCGGATTCCCCCCTCACCCTGACAGGGAGAGAGATCAGCGGTGAGAGTGATTTTCCCGCCTCTTTCCGTAATCTTGTAGTATTCCACTACAGTTTTCCCCCACCGGACCCTTAGTAGAGGCAGGATTGTTCTTGAAGACGATTTTTGTCGCCGATCAAGCCCGCGTACCTGACGTGTTCTCTGGCGGCCGCCATGGTTGTAAAAACGCGAATCGCGGCAGGACATGGGATTTAAGATCAAGTTTGACAATCGGTGGCTTGCGACGCCGGTTGACGAATGCGACGAAATCGGACGAAAGACAATCCCATCGGCGTACTGATTCAGATATCCGCTCGCGCGTGGCTTACGACGCGTCGCGATGGACAATCCTGAGTCAGAATCTGATTAGCTCGAGCTATGCCCTACTTTTTGTGAAAGGATGTCTTAGCGAGAAGCACGCAACACAAACAACAGGACATATGCGCAGACTATGTTCGAGCTGCGGCCAATTACAATTCGCGTGAATTCGCAACGATCAATGCGCTGGGGAAAAGCGCCGCGCGCTATTTCTTCATCGAGACAAACGTCTCGAACCCGCCGTAGTGCATGCGCTTCATATCGAATAGCGGCTTGTCATTGCACATCATCTTCTGCATGCGCGGGTCTTCGAACGAGCGCTTAAGCACCTGGTCGCGATGTTTGCGCGACTTGAACTCGACGACCGAGGTCAGTAGCGCCTCGCCGGGTTTGATCTTGACGATTGACAAGAAGCTGGGCAGCCCCTTCGGCTTCAGGTCCTCGCCGACGAATTCGCGATACGCAACCGCTCCGTGGTCGCCGATGATTTCACCGAAGCGACGGGCCAACCGCTTGTAGGCCGTCAGATTCTTCTTGGGTACCGGCAGCAGATACAGATCAACATAGCCAGCCATGTTACACCTCCGTAAAGTATTGACTTGGATGCATTATATCCAAGTTTGCTCGACGGCACAATCACATTTGCCGCTCAAGTGCGAATATGCGATTGACTTCCCGGTGCCGGCGGCGCTGATTGCTGGATTTGAAATCGATGAAAATGACTTGCAGAAAGGACCCCATGCAGAAACTCGTAACATTCTTGTGGTTTGACCACGAAGCGGAAGAAGCAGCGCGGTTTTACACCTCGATCTTCAAGAATTCCAGTATCGACCACATTGCTCGCTATGGCGAGGAAGTGGCCAAGGCCGCGGGCAGATTGGCCGGATCGGTAATGCTCGTGGAGTTCACGCTCAATGGTCAGCGCTTTATGGCGCTCAACGGCCGGCCGCCGTTCACTTTCAACGAGGCGGTTTCCCTTCTGGTGAACTGCGATTCACAGGAAGAAGTCGACACACTGTGGGCAAAGCTCACCGACGGCGGAGCGGAGGTCGCTTGCGGCTGGCTGAAAGACAAGTACGGCTTGTCATGGCAGATTGTGCCTGCGGCGCTTATCGAGATGTTGCATGACACCGATCCGGTCCGTCATCAGCGCGTGATGAGCGCGATGATGCAGATGGTCAAGCTCGACCTTGCGACTCTGCAGCGCGCTCACGACGGCAAGTATTTTCTTACGCCGGTGGGGGCTTGTTCGAGTCAATCTGCGCGACGAACTCGGCGATCCAGCGCTGCTCGTGCACGAGGCGGTGTTTTCTGGCCCGCGCCAGCACATCAGACAGGCGCCGCCGCACATCTGTCGCGTGCGCGTGCGACTTGTCGGCGAAATAAAGCGCGGCCGCTGCGAGACGCGTCATCGTGATCGACTGGTGGCGCTCGATCGTCGAATTGATGCCTTTGAGAAATGCTGCAACCCGCAGGTAGCGATCATCGCTCTGTGCAAATCTCTGGCGGGCATAGTGCCGAAAGACACTGGCCAGCAGACTTTGATTGCGCAGACGGAGCCGGAAACAGATGGCGAGCGCTTCATCGGCGAATTGGCGACATTCGTCGAACTCGTGCCGGCGTTCGGCTAAACGGCAAAGCCCAAGCAGAACACGCACGCGCTCGTGTTGAAGGTCAGCTCCGGCACAGGCGTTGAGTGCTTCGGCGTAGAACGCAGCCGCGGCTGCAAAATCATCTTGGTAGAGAGCAAGGTCGGCTTGATTGCAGGTCGCCGTTGCGATCACCAACTGAAAATTGAGTTCAGTGGCCAACGTCTTGGCCTCAAGATTAAGTCGCGCGGCAACTCGATAGTCGCCGACAAGACCGCAGACCTTGCCTTGATTCTCGATGGCTAGTGCTTGGTTCTTGCGATCGTGAACCTCCACAGCGCATTGCTCAGCCTCTTTGAACGCCGACAGCGCGTCGTCGTACTCACCGAGCATGAACTTCACGACGCCCAGGTTATTCAAATTGACCGAAAAGGAAGCGTACTCGCCGAGATCTCGATGCAAGCGCAAGGCCAGGGAGAATCGCTCGGCGGCCGCGCCGAAATTTCCGCGTTGCAGCAGGATGAGTCCGACGTTGTTCATGATTTTCGCTTCGAGATTGCGCAGTTCCTGTGCGTGGCATAACTCCAGAGCCTCGTCGTAGTAGTTTAGCGCCTTATTAAACTGGCCGCGTCGTTGAAAAATCACGGCAATCGATTTGAGCGCGGCCGCAACTTTGTCTTTCCGCCGCAATTGCTGATTGATGCGCACCACCCGGTTATAAAGCGCGGCGGCTTCCGCGTACCGTGCTTGCGGCTCGTAGACGTCGATCATTACGGCCAGTGAACGTGCCTCAATTGGCAGGTTCCCCGCGGCGCGCGCGAGCACGCGCGCTCTTTCGGCGTGGCGAATTGCTTCGCTCCAATCTGATTTCAGAAACAGCGCCTGCGCCATAAGCAACTCGATCTCCGCTTCGACTTCGCGGGTCATCGCCGGCGACGGCTCCGCCAAAGTTTGGGACAACCCGGAAAGCGCGTGATCAAACTCACCGGAGTGAATGTAGACTTGTGCCAATCCAACCCGGGCGCCGATAAATCGCGGGCTGAGTTGCAGCGCCTGGCGAAACAAGCCTTCGGCAACTTTGACATCTTCGCCGGACTGTTTGTGATCGAATCTGAACTTCCCGCGCAAGTAGAACTCGTAAGCTTCCGGCGCCGGTTGCGTGGCGACCGCAATCCTCGTAGCCGCGACGCCGGCGTTGTCGTCAATCCCGAGCGCCTTTGTTACAGCTCCGACCACTGCGGAGACCCGCTCATCGAGCGGCTGAGAATCCACGGGCGAGCTGTCGCTCCAGATCACTGATTGATGGCGCCACTCGCGCAATTCTGAGAAGAGTCTTGGTCCATCTTCATGCGCTTCAAGCTTCAGCTCGAGCAGAAATGTCTCGCCCTGACTTGGCGTTGGCGCCGGCAGTGTGTCCGTACCGATTGCCTCGGGCAGCCCGCGAACAATGTGCAGATGGAGAATGCGCTCGAACTGAGCGGTAAGCTCGGAAGTAATGCCGTGCGCCAGAAAACCAAAATCGGATCCCGCTGCATTGGCTACCGGAAGCAGAATCAGGGTCGGCCACGGCTCCGAAATCACCGGATGCGCACGTCCTTGCGCGTAACGCAGTTGACTTCCCGATGCAAGCGCATCGAGATCTTGCAGGAACTGATCGAGAGTCTGGTAACGTTGCTCGCGCGACTTCAGAAGGGCATGGTTGATGATATCCGCGGCGCGCGTCGGCACATCACCCGCCGGTAAGCGCAGCGGCCGGGCGGACTCATTCAAAATCGAGTAGACAACCGCGGCGTCGTAGTTGCCGGCAAACGGCAGTTCACCGCTCAGCATCTCATAGAAAACGACACCGAGCGAAAAGATGTCGGTGCGCCGGTCAACGAGTTCACCTCGTATTTGCTCGGGGGACATATACCGCCACGAGCCCATGATTTGGCCGGGATTCGTGGCGGTGGCTTCGTCGGACATTCGCGCCAGGCCAAAGTCGAGAAGCACAGCGCCGCGCTCGGGATGAATGATTACGTTTTCCGGCTTGATATCGCGGTGCAAAATTCCGCGAGCGTGAGCATAACTCAGCGCCACGGCAATCTGCCGGGCCCAGGTGAAGGCATCGCCTGAGGAAACGGCGCCGCGGGAAATCAGGCGACGAAGCGAGTCGCCTTCGAGGTACTCCATTACGATGCATAATTGGTCGGCTTGTTCGCAGATTTCCAACAGCCGGACTATATGAGGATGATCAAGCCGCTCCAGTGCATCGGCCTCGGTGAGGAAGCGGTGGCGAAGTTGCGGATCCGCCATCAGGTCGGCGCGCAACAGCTTGACGGCAACCCGGCGATGGTCGCGGCGGTCATGCGCGCTGAAAACTTCGCCAAAACCGCCCTTGCCGAGTCGCGACTCTATCTGGTAATGACCAATCCACTCGCCGGCTGATATCATGTTCCACCTTGCTGGCTCTTGACTTTGCCCAAATCAAATGCGACGACAGCCGAAAATCAACTGATCATGCGCGATCGGGGAAGTATCGCTCAATTTTCTTGACATTGTACAACGGCACTATTATCATGATAATAGTCTGACATGTGAACAAGCACATCAAAATGCAGGACGTGCGTGAGTCGCTATTTTCGACCGTCTCCCCATGACGGTGTGCCCGATTTCGTGATTTTTGAATTGAGCCATAAAGACGGAGGATCATGACATGCGCAATTTTCTGACTGCGCTCGTTACGCTGACGGCAGGCTTGGTCTTTGTCGCCAATACCGAAACTTTCGGCCGGACGATGACCTATCAGGCCGTCTTATTTGACTCGACCGGTGGAACTCAGGCGGTTATCGTCGATCTCGGATTTAAGATTTACGATTCCGCCGGCAAATCGGGTTCGAACACTCTGCTCTGGCAAGAAACGCATCTCAATCACAGCGTCGCGGCAAACGGCTCATTCACAGTGGAATTGGGGTCGCTGGTGCCGATGCCGGATAGCATTTTTGAAGGTGATCTTTGGTTGGAAATCGTTGTCGAGGGAGAACCGATCACGCCGCGCACGAAACTCACGGCGACGCCGTTCTCGTTTTCTTCCCGAAAGATGGAGGGCGACGTGATCACATCGCCCGGCAAACTGCGCGTGCCGGGACCCGATTCACTCGATTGGCTCGATCTGACAACGACGGGGTTCGCGTTCCCAACCAAGACAGACTGCTGGGTCATTCCACCGTGCGGCGGCTGGGTCAAAAGTAACGGGGCCGATATTTATACCTATAACTGCACCGCGTCTTCGATTTACGCCTGGTCGACCTCCGGGCTGACGTTTAGTCTCTTCGCCGAAGTACGCGTTCCGGTCGGTGCGACGATTACCGGCCTTCAGGTGTATGTGAAGGACAGTCACGCCGCAGCCGACATTACTTTCAAACTCCATCGCCACATCCAGCTCGTGTCAAACCAGCCTCAGGCGACCCAATTGGCCTCTGTTTCTTCGTCAGGATCCGGAGGCACGTGGCAATTGCTGTCGGTGTCGCTGAGTCATCCCGTTGTGAGCACTTCGACGGCTGCCTACGTCGTCGAAGCGTCGATTCCGGCGGGGGTCACAATCTCGGGACTTGAGTGGGGCCAGGTGAGAGTCTGCTATTCGATAAACACTTTGACGATCCGCTAACAAATTTGACGAGACTAATTCGCGTCGGGGCGCATTGCCATGCGCCCTGCATCGCGTCGTCATGATTCCGATCCTGACGGCATGGGCAACGGTCGGGAAAGGATTCCCGATCGCGCTGGTTACGCGACCCTCTCCCTGTTGGGGAGACTGTCATTCCGACGCAAGCCGGAATTCGGCCGAGCCCGTCATTCCGGCGAACGCCGGAATCCAGGTTAGCAACAGCAAAGAAGCTGGATGCCGACTTCCGTCGGCATGACGGTCTTGTGCGCCGTCTCTCCCCTTGCCCCTCTCCCTGTCAGGGAGCGGGGTAGGGGGTGAGGGTTTTATTTTCGAGACCGCTGGTTTCCCGTCCCTCTGAAGCGCGGGACCTTCGGCCTGCGCGGGGAAGACAACGCATGGAGAAACTTTACTTAGTGCGTGTCATTCCCGCGAAGGCGGGAGTCCAGCCGAGTTCGTCATTCCGGCGAACGCCGGAATCCAGCTTCATCGCGCCGTCAGGAATGGACTCGCCTTCGGCAAGCGTATCCACAAATCGGCGTTGCACAATTCGTCTACATTTGCGTCCCTTCAGGGTAGGAGGACATACGCATGCGATATTCCACTTCCCTCGCGATCATTGCCATCTCTGCTTTCTCCCTGCTCACCATTCAATGCAATGAAGATGACGATCGTGACATTGTCGTCCAGATGGAGCAATCGTTCATTCTCGACTATCGCCAAACTGCGCGCGTGCACGGTGAAGATTTAGCCGTAACTTTCAATGGCACATCGGTCGATCTGCGCCATCCCGAGCACCCCGAATATCTATTCCCCGGCTACGCCGAGGCCACCATCCTGGTCAAACGCGGTTCGACTCCAGCACAGCTTCTGACGCTGGGGATCATTGGCGCTGCGTCCGACGGTGACTGCTCCCGACGTCGGGTGTTCTGGAACGGCTATTACTTCGAGTTGCATTCCCTGTTCCCCGATCCAAATCTCGGAAGAATCGACGATTTAGCCACGCCACCGATGCCGGATGCGCGAGCGGGTCTCATGGTCTCAAGGTCAGCGCCTTCCGATTCATTGACCGGCACTGTGATGTTTACTGACTATGTTTCGGGATTGTCGCATGACCAGTATGATCTCGTCGCTGCTCGGGTTCTGAGGGATACGATTATCCTGGATGTCGAATTCGGCGGCGGCTGCAAGAATCACTATTTCTTCATGTACATGGCGCCGCGGACTTTCATGGAATCAGATCCGGTTCAAGCCAATCTCTACCTTCGCCACTACGACAACGATGATCATTGCCGCAATGCAGATTGTGGCGGCGAGCGTTGCCGGATGAGCGCGAGGCTTCGCTTCGACTTAACGCCAATTCGAGAACTTTATGTACAGCACTATGGACCGTTTGGACTGGTGAAGCTCAACGTCTTCAAGCACTTCGACGCCGAGCCGGGCGAATCGATAACACTGAATTACGGCAGCCTGATCAAGCGCGATTGAGGCCCGACCCTCTTCCTGCGCCCCATGCCCTGACAGTGGGAGAGATCGTCGACGAGCGTTAATTTCATCGCATCGGGGCGCATGGCAATGCGCCATTCTTTGCGCCGTCAGGATTCCAATCCTGACGGAACCGACCTCGGTCGGGATTGGGCTCACGACCCTCTCCCCTTGCCCCTCTCCCTGTCAGGGAGAGGGGTTGGGGGTGAGGGTTTGATTTTCGAGACCGCTGGTTTCCCGTCCCTCTGAAGCGCGGGACCTTCGGCCTGCGCGGGGAAGACAACGCATGGAGAAACTTTTCTTGGTGCGTGTCATTCCCGCGAAAGCGGGAATCCAGCCGAGTTCGTCATTCCGGCGAACGCCGGAATCCAGCTTCATCGTGCCGTCAGGAGTAGACTCGCGACCCTCTCCCTGCCCCACTTCCGCTTAGGAAGAGGGGTTGGGGGTGAGGGCCGAGAGAATCTTGCGAAGAACATTCTCCGTCTGCTCAAGCACCGCTTCGTTACGGAAGCGCATGACTCGAAAGCCGCGCGATCTCAGTTCATTAACGCGTCGCCGATCGTAGTCATGTCGATCAGCATCATTATGAACTTCCCCATCGAGTTCAATTATCAGCTTTTCTTCGATGCAGCAGAAGTCCGCGACATAACGCCGGATCGGATGCTGCCGTCGGAATTTGAATCCGCCAAGTTGCTTTCGTCGCAGGCAAGCCCACAGGAGCGCTTCTGCGTCGGTCTGGTTTTTACGAAGTTCACGGCAAAGCGCGATCATGTACGGCGGAAGTTTGCCCATCAATGTAAGATAACGATTCTTGGAATGATGCGCGACCCTCTCCCCTTGCCCCTCTCCCTGTCAGGGAGAGGGGTTGGGGATGAGGGTTGATTTTTCGACGACGCCTGCGGCGTGATGCCCAAAGCACGGCAGAATTTAATGTGAGGCGTTGACTGTTGGGGACACGCAAGTCCGCTTTCGTGCTCCACGAAGAAGGCAGTTCGAGATTGGGGATGAGTGCCTCAATCAGAGTCTAATCCCACCGCAATCCGGCAAGGCGGGACTGCACGGTGGTACACACGCGCACTCTATCCCGGCAATAACCATTTTTCTAGTTTTCGCCGCAGCCACTCATTGAGGTTGCGTGACGCGTCTCTTACCGAGACTCCGAGGATCAGATCGAGAATTCCCCAGACGAATACAACTGTCACTGCAAGGCCCAGGACTATTCGTGTACCGAGAGGCCATTCAACGAAATTACCTGAGAAGAATGCGAGATATACCGACCCTGTAACAATTAGAAAGGCAGCCATAACCATGATCACCGCACTCGATATTGCTGAGACTTTTGAGACCCGAGCCTTGACACGATCTTCGATCTCACGTCGCAGGCTCAATTCTCGCTCCCGACCTCGAGCTTCAGCCTGCCGCGCCAGTCTTTCTGCCTCGATTTCTTTCTGCTTCTCTTTGGAGAGCTCACTGCTCACTCGCTGAATGATCTGGGTAACAGTTCTCTGAGAGAAATCTTCTTCAGAGCCCAACGTCAGGTTCATGAGCTCTTCCTTCGCTTTCAACGAATAACGGAGGACAGCGTGCATGTCAGCACTAACTTGACCTGATTCTCGAAGCTTGTCGATCTCGGACAAATAGAGATTCCAAAGAGATGCCTTCGGCTCCATTGCCGCGTAGCACGAGGCCAGCAACTCCAAACGTGGAAATTCTGGCGACTTCAACGGTGCCTTCAGCCAAGCGATGTTCGCTAAACTGAAGTCGGTAATGACAGACGACACTTCGCGACTTGACTCGACTTCCCTCCCGTACTCGTATGCTGCTCTCGCTAAGGCTCCATTCGAGGTGACCAGCACAGCATTCGCGTCCTCCAACTTGGTTGGTTCCTTTCCTTTGCGAAGTGCATACACGCTACGGATGGAGTTCACGTCATAAGCGAGTGCCTTTTCGTTCAGATAATCGATGTCATCGTCAATGGTTTCTGCGAGAAGCTTCTCGTCGATTTGAAAGCTCAAGCTATAGTCTGGTGTATCGATCTTTCGAACCGAGTGTTGTTTCAATACTTCCTCAAGATTGGTTCGTATCATCGCCAAGTCACTCTTACTAAGGTTTCGTAGCCGTGCTTCGCTGACGATGCGTCCCCGACCCTTGGGATCGTCGAGGTGCATTTCCGCGCCTTGGATGACGCGAAAGACTTCTTGAAAAGTATGCTCGAAGACGTAGAATTCGCCCCGGAGTGCAACAACAACTTCAAGAAGCTCTTCGGCCGCTCGCTTTTCGTGATGCCCTTGAAGGTCAAGCAGTTTCAGTATAACAGGGGTATCTAAGTAGAACTTAACGCCGCTGAATTTAGTTGTGACTTGGGCCAAGTCGGGACAAATCAAGGCATTGGCGAGCATGTGTCCTTTAACATAGACGATTACGGCCTCAAAGAGTGGATTGGCCGTCTCCTTCAAGTCTCTAATAAAGGCAGCGCAAGCGTAGACGTTCTTCGGGTCGGGGTCGTTGACCCGAGGAAGGGCAGTTCCAAGTTGAAAGGCCTTGAGGCATTCAATCGAGAACTTGGACAGATAGTGAATAAAAGCAGACTTCGCGTCTTCAGTCGTCCACTCGAATGAGAACGATCTTGCTGCGAAATCAATCAATGACGCAATGAATTCTTCGAGCCTCTTCTGAGCTTCTTCCCGCTTGAGCCGGATGTCACCGGACTTTGGCAATTTGGAAATTTGATACTGGTAGTTGATCTTTTGGAGAATTTGCCTCTTCTCGAGCCTTCGGAGAACTAATTCGCAACCTCTATCTGTAACTCGGAGCCCAAAATCTTGAAAGAGCAGATCTGTTGTTGCTTGGGCTGTCACCGGACTCGGATTGTGCTCTGCAAGGACGGCTTGAACAAAAGGCACCAAGTATTCAATATAGTCTTTACCCTCTACGTCAGCATTGACCTTGAGCATCGCAAGGCTTATAAGTGTCTCGCTATAAGTTTCCTTACCCATTTTTTTGCTCCAAACTCTCTTCACTCATGTGATGGTATTTTTGATCATTACTTTGAGATTGATGTAGAATTTTGTCAATGATATTACGTTGAACTCAATCGCCCGAGTTAAGCTCTCAGTGCCGCTTGGCACCCGACATTATCGTCAAATCGCCTGTCGGCTTTCGCCAAAATGACAATAGCCTCCGCACGCTTCGTACACGTCACCACAATGCGCTCCCTAATCTCACGTGGCCGACGTGGGCGTCAGCCGCGCACAGGACATATCGACGAACCCACAGCAAGCTGTGGGGCACCGAAGCGACCAAAGCAAACTTAGTGTCGCGGGCCGGCGGCGACGATCTCGGCGGGGCAGCCGTCAGTGAACTTCTTGAAGTTCTCGACATAGAGCGACGCGAGTTGCTTGTAACGATTCGAGTACGCCGCTTTGTCGGGCCAACTGCTCTCCGGATAGAGAGCTTCATCGGGCACGTTCGGACAAGTGAGCGGCACTTCAAAACCAAACACCGAGTCGGTGCGATACTTCACACTATCGAGCGCGCCGGTAAGGGCGGCCTCGAGCATTGCGCGAGTGTAACGGATACTGATGCGCTTGCCGACGCCATACGGCCCGCCCGTCCAGCCGGTGTTGACCAGCCAGCATTTGACGCCGTGGCGGATGATTTTCCGCTTGAGCAGGTCGGCGTAGAAGTACGGATGATGCACCATAAACGGCGCGCCGAAACAAGCCGAGAAGGTGATCTCCGGTTCTTTGCCGAGATCGATCTCGGTGCCGGAGACTTTGGCAGTGTAGCCGGAAATAAAATGATAGAGCGCTTGATCGGGCGTGAGCCGCGCGATCGGTGGCAAGACGCCACTGGCATCGCAGGTGAGCATGATGATGTTCTTCGGATGTCCGGCGCGTTTCTCCGGCAGCGCATTTTCGATGAAGTCGAGCGGATACGACGCGCGCGTGTTTTCGGTGCGCTCGTCGTCGTCGAGATCGAGATGGCGAGTGATCGGATCGAAAACGACGTTCTCGAGAATCGTGCCGAACTTGCGCGTGCAGGCGAAAATCTCCGGCTCGGCGGTTGGCGAGAGGCTGATCACTTTCGCATAGCAGCCGCCCTCGAAGTTGAAAACGCCTTCATCGCTCCAGCCGTGTTCGTCGTCGCCGATCAGATGACGGCGCGGATCGGCCGAGAGCGTGGTTTTACCGGTGCCGGAGAGACCGAAGAAAAGCGCGACATCGCCGGCCTTGCCGACGTTGGCCGAGCAGTGCATGGTCATGACGTTTTGCAGCGGCAGGAGATAATTGAGAATCGTAAATGCCGACTTCTTGATTTCCCCGCCGTAGCCGGTGCCGCCGATGATTACGAGGCGCTGCTCGAAATTGAGCAGGATGAAGGTCGGCGTGAGCGTGCCATCGATGGACGGAACGCCCTGAAATGACGGCACGGAAATAATCGTGAATTCCGGCACGTGGCGCTTGAGTTCGTCGAGCGCGTCGATCTTGATGAACATGTTGCGCGCAAACAGCGAGTGCCATGCGTACTCGGTGATGACGCGAATCGGCAGGCGATAATTGGGATCGGCCCCGACGTAGCAATCCTGCACGAAGACATCGCGGTCTTGCAAGAACGCCTGCAGGCGTTCGTAGACGCTCGAGAATTTGTCGGGATTGAAGGGGCGATTGTACTGTCCCCACCAAATTCGTTCTTCGGTGGTGGCTTCGCGAACGACAAATTTGTCATTGGCGGCGCGCGCCGTGTGTTTGCCGGTATTCACGACCAGCGGCCCCATATGCGAGATACTGCCCTCGCGGCGGAACATGGCTTCTTCGTAAAGAGCCGGCTCGGCGAGATTCCAGTAGACCATGTGCAGATTCGCCAGGCCGTGATTTTTCAGACCGAAGTCGCTGGCGCGTTCGCGGGCGATGTCAGCGGCCGGCGATTTGATATTGAGATAGTTGCTGTTCATTTCCAGTCCCTCACCAGCTTGCGGTCGCCAATGTAGATTTCGTTGGGTGACTTCGGATCGAGCGCCCATTTGATCCGCGCGATGCCTTCCATGATTTCTTTGATCGTGCCGCAGAAACTGAGGCGCAGGTGGCCTTCCATGCCGAATTCCTTGCCCGGCACGGCGACGACCATCGCGCGTTTGAGCAGCAGTTTGGAGAGGCCGACCGAATCGCTGCTATAAGCGCGGAAGTCGGGCAGCGCGTAGAAAGTGCCATCCGGCGGAATCAGTTTGACGCCCTCGAAGGCGTTCAGTTCCTGCACCATCACCTTTCGATTGTTTTCAAGCATCAGACGCAGCGAGTTCACGCCCGATTGCACACCGGTGAGCGCGCCGACAGCGGCCACTTGCGACAGCAGCGCCGGGCAACTCGTCGTCTGCGCCTGCACGTTGACCATCGTTTCAATGATCTGCGAGTTGGCGATTGTCCAGCCGATGCGGTAACCGGTCATGGCGTAGAGCTTCGAGACGCCGTTGATCACAATGATGCGCGAGTTGTCGCCTTGCTCTTTGGCGTACTTGTAACATGACGTCCACGACTTGCCCGAGAAGACGAGCTTGTGGTAGATGTCGTCCATGATCAGATAAATGCCCTTCTTCTCGCAGAACTGCACGATCTCGGCGATGAACTGCTCGGAGTAGACGACACCGGACGGATTGTTCGGGCTGTTGACGATGATCGCCTTGGTGTAGGAACTCACCATGTCCGTGACATCTTTGATCGACGGCTCGAAACGGCCGTCACCGGGGGTGACGATCACCGGCTTGCCGTAGACCATCTTGACCATTTCCGGGTAGCTGACCCAGTACGGCGCGAGAATGATCACTTCATCCTGAGGATTGATCAAAGTCGTAAGCAGCACCGAAAGCGCTTGTTTGGCGCCGCCGGAGACCATCACGTTGTCTTTGCCGATCACCTTGCCGTAGTTTTCTTCGGTGTAGCGGATGATCGCTTTGCGCAGCGGCGAGATGCCTTCGGTCGGCGTGTAGCGCACCTCGGCGGTGGAAATCTGCGCGGCGCAGTTGAGCAAAGCCTCGAACGGGACTTTGCTTTTCGGTTCGCCGGCGCCGAGATGAATGACGGCCTCGCCGCGGTCGCGCAGGTCTTGCGCTTCCTCGTTGAGTTTCAATGTCGGGGATTCGGCAATCGCCCGCGCGAGAGTGCTGATACTCATCGGTTACCTGCCTGAGCTAAAGTTGAAATCATTCGTTCATCAAGGGGGAGCATCTTGCAAGAGCAGACACACCCCGCTGTCCCGCAGCATAGCTACGGGACAGCACCCCTCTCAAGAGGGGAATCTCCGGCGCACCGCGTGTAGTGTCACCAAAGCAAAACGCCGTTTCCGGGACGGGCAAATCTCGCATGAAGCCAGCCTCGAAACGACGGTTAAACTTATCATGTTTAATGTGCCGGCGCAAGGGGAAAATGTGAAATATTTCACGAAGACATTGGATGACGACCAGCTATGTTCCAGCGTCAGAAGCGGAGCACGAGCTTCGCGCCAGCAGCGTGCGAATGCACGAGATAGACGGGGACGATCTCCGCCTTGGGAGCTGTCAGCGATGCGTTGCGTTTGGCGACGGCGGCGCGGACGGTCGCCATATCGTAGATCGCGGAGACAACGACGATTCCCCCGCCGGCGATAAACACCGCCCAGGCGATGTCGTAAGAGCTATCGCCGGGGCCGCAATCCCAGCCGCAGATACCGAAGGCCGAGAACATGCCGCCGAGTCCGAGCGTGCGGATGCCGATTCCCTTCCAAGCGCGTCCTTTGAGGCCGCCGTAGAAAAAGCCGGTTGCAGGGCCGACGATCAACGCCGGCACGCTGAGAATCAGCGTCGGCAGCGGCAGCAACGTGTAGAGAATCGAGCGTGATTCGGCGGCGCCGGGTGACGGCAAGACAAATTGCTGACTGTCTGCGGACGCAAGAATCTCCAATCGGGCCGTTGCCAGAGGGCTGACTTGAAGCGACCATTTCTGGCGAAAGTGATCGGCGGAGAAGGTCGAGCTCGAATACTCTCCGTGAGCATTACCGCGCGCGAGCAGACCAAATATTGACGCCAAGAGCAGAAGCATTCTCATGTTGAGAACCTCCGATTAGAGTGTGATGTTACACAACATCGTTTGACCGACTCGATGAAGCGCATCCGCGCTGATCAGTAGAACGATGTAAGAGAGCGCAATTGGATTTCGTTGTCAAGACTAATTGCGCTTGTGATCGCATTTGTGGCGAAGAAATTTGATGATCAGGGACTTTTAGCGTCATATTAGCAGATTACTCGGGAGGACACAATGCGCACAAAGGTCTGGCGCACGATCATCTCTGCCTTCGTCCTGATTCTCGCAGTTGGTTGGTCGCAGGGGTTCGCTGACCAGCGGATCGGGATCATCGGCGGTAAGGGATTCACCGATCACAGACTCGTGCCCAGCGCTCTGGGATGGGGCGTATTCGTTGAGCAATCGCTCGGCAAGGGTGTATGCCTGCGATTCACTTATAATCGGCTTACCGAGGAAAACCGCATCTTCGAAGCACGGATTTTCGACGGATTTTGTGACCCGTTTCCGGACACCGTTCGCGATCTCTGGATAGAACGCGGACAACTCGGTGGTGGAGAACTTGCGCTGCTTGTGCCGGTAATCGGAAGTGAGCCGCTTCGACTCCGGTTGGGGCTTGGGCTTGGTGTCGTCAGACTATCAGGGTCGATTGTCGGACGAAATAGCGGGCGGAGCGAGAACGACCGCCCGTTCAATAGCCCGGCCGCATCGTTCATCGCCGACTTCGAGATTGCGCCGAAGCGGTTTCAGCCGTTGGAACTTGATTGCATCATCCGGCAGCGGTTCGCGACAGGCGAGTGGTTCTATGCAACCGACGATTGCGGAATACTCAATCAACCGATTTCTCCGTTTGAGATCATGGTCGCCATCGCGGCGCGGCTTTGAGGAGTCTCCCTCGGACGCGGTTCCGGCAGCAAGCGTAAGGAAATTGAGCTATCTCCCGCCTGCGGCGCGGCAGGAATCGAACACTTCCTAAATCGCGGTCGCGAGGCGCAGGAGTTTTCGCGCGCCCCATCCCAGAAACGCGGCAACCGAGGCGATGACCAGAGCCGCAAGGGCGCCAGTGTTCCCTGACATAGGTACTTCCCAGAGTGGAGTCCAGAGGCCTACCGCGAGTGCGATCAACCACGGACGTCGTCCGGCAATGGCGGCGAGCGTGAATGCGGCGGCGAACACGGTAAGCACAGTCACAAACGTGTCGTCCCACCCGGGTCGCGAATCCACGAAAGCAATGAACAGTCCGATCGCGACGGCGATGATTGTAATAACTGTGAATCGCATCGAAGAACCTCCTGGTTGGTCCGGTCAATAAATGCCCCGTTCGGTTTGCGCCGAACGGGGCTGACGGTGAAAACAAAAGAGGGGAAAATCTACTTCATGACGAGCTTGGCGAAATCATACCAGTCGATGGCCTCGGCGGTCTTCTTGTCGCGGATTACAAAAACGCCCTTGTTGGTTTCGTCAACATCGTTGGAGTCCGACAACAAGTAGGTGTTTCCGTTCTTGAGCGTGACCGCTGAGCTGCGCTGGGAGTTTTTCTCGATACTGGCGACAGCGGAAAACGGAATCGTCATCTCAACACCTTTGTATTCGCCGTTGATGTGCTCCCACGAGTATTCTTCGTCGTTGTCCCAGGCGATTTCGCCGGAGAATTCTTCGCCGTCTTCGGTGGTAACAGTGCCCTGCACTTTGTAACCGCCGTCAAAACTGCGATAGCGCGGCAACTCGCTCTTTGGCGCCGGCAGAAAATCGACCTTCTCGAAATCCGCCCAATCGACGCGAACGCGGCCGAGTTCCGCCGACTTGACGACAATGCCGCGATTTTCCGAGTTGACGTCGTTGGAGTTGCGCAGGACAATTTCTTTGCCGTCGCGGAGAAGGATGCGCGCCGAGGATGAAGAGTTGCGTTCGATTGAAGTGATGCGCTCGAACTTGAACTTTCGGTTGCGGCCGCCGTCCTCGTCGCCGTCAAGATCATCCTTGTTAAACACTTCGTCGACATCCCACTCAACCCAGCCGGTGAATTCGCCGGCCCGGCGCGTGCTGACGCGGCCGTAAAGCCGCTCGAAGCCGTCTGTCGGCTCGGAACGTTCCTCCAAAAACTCGACATTATCGATGTCGTCCCAATCAAAGAAGATCTCGCCTTCCTTGGGGTCGGAAATGAGAATTTCGCGCAGTCCGGGACCGATATCGGAACCGGATTCCATGACGACTTCCTGACCGGATTTCAGAAGAATGACTGCGCCGTCGCCGTCCGGGGTGAGGGTCTTGATGTGCCCGAATTGCAGTTGCGATTCAGAGGATGCGCCAAAATAGCTGCTGCCTTCTCCGACCTTGAGGCCAAACAAATCGAAGGTGTAATTTCGGCGGGATTCCTTGTAACGTCTCCCGGTCCGTCCGGGCTTGTCGCGGCGTTCTTTTTCGACGATGCCGTCGAGAATATCGTCCCAGTAAGCCTCGTTCTTGTCCCAGCGAATCCAACCTTCAAAGACTTCATTATCGACTGTAGTTATCCGACCATAGATTCGTCCCGATTCAGCGCGGGCGCCGGTGATTCCAATGAACACAAGCAGGCCCGCGAAAGCACACCATGTCAGGCGATACATCGCACCTCCGTGAAAGAAAATACTCCTGCCGACGTTTACGAGAGTGGTCGGATAAAGTTGCGTAAGCCGATGATAAAATTGCGGTTGGGCGACGACCGCTCACGAAGTTGTTGAGTCAAGCGAGACGAACAAAAGGCTGCGAGAACGTGCGGTCACGGCTTGGCGGCAGAATTCACGGGCAGAAACAGGGTAATAATGGCGCTCGGATTGCCACATTACTGACAATCTAATGAGTCTCTTGGCATTACAGTAACGATCAAAAGTAAACCTTCAACTCGTAGCTATTTGCGGCGAAGAGCTGCATGTGCGGCCTTTACGATATCGGGAGCTTTGATTCCGTAGGCCTTCATCAACTCATCCATCCTGCCCGATTGCCCGAACGTGTCCATCACCCCCACGAACTCCATCGGGACGGGATGTTCCCTAACGACGACTTCGGCAACAGCGCCGCCCAAACCGCCATGCACCTGATGCTCTTCGGCAGTGACAATCGCGCCACAGCCTGCGGCAGCGTGGACGATTGCCTGCCGGTCGAGCGGCTTGATGGTGTGCATGTTGATCACGCGAGCGTTGATGCCTTCAGAGGCGAGCTGCTCAGCAGCGACCAAGGCTTCGTAGACCATTGTGCCGCAAGCGATGATCGCGAGATCACTTCCTTCACGGAGAGTGAGCGCTTTGCCGACCGTGAACGGCGTCGCTTCTTCGGTGATCATGGGCACCGGCTCGCGACCGAAGCGGATGTAGAAGGGACCCTCAGCCTCGCCGGCGGCGACAGTGGCTTTGCGGGCTTCCCAATAGTCGCACGGAACGATCACCCGCATATTGGGGAGCGAACGCATGATCGCCAGTTCTTCGAGGGCCTGATGCGTGGCGCCGTCGGGACCGACGGAGATGCCGCCGTGAGCGCCGCCGATCTTGACATTGGCCTGCGAGTAGCAAATCGAGATGCGCACCTGATCAAGACAGCGATAGGAAGCAAAGGCACCGTAGGTCGCAAAGAACGGAATCTTGCCCAGAAGCGACAATCCGGTAGCGACGGCGGCGAGATCTTGTTCGGCGACACCGACCTGAATGAAGCGTTCGGGAAATTTCTCCTGAAACCAATGCGAGTGCGTCGATTCCGCAAGGTCGGCAGTCAGAACAACGACCTGCGAATTGCGCGTGCCCAGATCGACCAAGCCGTGCCCCCAGCCGGAGCGCGTCTTTTCGAGTTTGATTTCTGTCATCGCCTTCAGCATTTCTTTAATTCGCCAAGAGCCGCGCCGACCAGTCGGCGTAGTTTGTGCCCAACTCTTTGAGCGCCGCTTCACCTTCGTCGGGCTTTGGCGGTTTGCCGTGCCACTGGTATTTTCCGCTCATGAACGACACGCCCTGCCCCATCCGCGTGTGCGCGATGATGACCGTCGGTTTGCCTTTGGTGGCGAGCATGGTGTCGTAAGCCGCGAGTATCTGCGTCCAGTCGTGGCCGTTGATTTCGATCACGTTCCAGTTGAAGGCGCGCCATTTGTCGGCGAGCGGCGCAATGTCCATGATGTCGACGACGCGGCCATCGATCTGGGCGTTGTTGTAGTCAACGATCACGCCAAGATTGTCGAGTCGATAATGTCCGGCAAACATCGCGCTCTCCCAGCAGGAGCCTTCCTGCAATTCGCCGTCACCCATAATGCAGTAAACGCGGCGCGGGTGATTGTCAATCTTGGAGCCCTTGGCAACGCCGCAGGCGATTCCGAGACCGTGTCCCAGCGAACCGGACGAGATTTCGATTCCCGGGGTGTCGAGCCGGTGCGGGTGGCCCTGCAGGTGGCCATCCAGTTTGCGGAATTTCATTAGATCTTTCAGCGGGAAATAGCCGCACTCGGCAAGAATGGAATAATTCACCGGAGTGACGTGGCCAATCGAATAGAAAGCAAAATCGCGATCCGGCCACTTGGGCTCTTTGGGACGATGATTGAGATAGCGGAAGAAGAGCGCCGTCGCAAAATCGGTGCACGACAACGGTCCGCCGGTGTGCCCCGACTTGGCCTCGATTAACATGGTGATGATATCGCGCCGGACATCGAGCGCCTTGGCCTGCAGTTGTTCGAGCGAGTAATTAAACGGGTTCAAACGTCCTCCGACCCGAAGTCGAATGAGGCAGAAGATATCGGTCGGGCAGGCGAAATCAACTTTTTTTGTTGGCGGCCATCGAGATAATGCGCGCCCACAATTCAGCGGCTCTGCGTTTCAGGTCTGATTCGGAGCGATTGTTGCGAATCACGATGTCGGCCGCCTGACGCTGACGGTATTTCGGCATTTGCCGGCGGATGCGCAGGCGCGCCTCGGTCGCGCTGAGGCCTTTAGCGCGAAGGCGGCGCAATTGATCGGGAATCGGACTTTCAATGACGATGATGAAATCCAGTTCGCAGCGCAGATTCCAATCGAGAAGCAAGGCGGCATCGATGATCAACACTTGCGTCCGACGTCGGCGCTGCGCGCGAATGCGTTCGCGCAGGAGTTGCAGCAGTTTCGGGTGCACGATGCGGTTGAGGATGGCCGTCGCCGCCTCATCGGCAAAGGCGCGCGCCGCCAACTTGCGGCGATCAAGCGCACCGCGGCGATTCAGAATCGCTTTGCCGAAGGCCCTGACGAGTTGGCGCTTCACCCGGGGGGCGGATTCGACCGCCTGACGTCCCAATTCATCGCCCGAAATGACCACCGCGCCAGAGCTTCGCCATACTTCAGCGACCGTGGACTTGCCCGAGGCGATTTGTCCGGCGAGACCGACGACGAACATGGCCTAACTTCCCTGCAGGCGAGTCGCCAGTTCCTCGCCCTCAGCGCCGGCGCGGACGTACTCATCGCTCTTGAGATTCTTCAGGAAGAGCAAGTTCAGGTCGGCAGTGTACTGGTCTTTGTGCGGCAGTTTGGCCGTGCCGGCCAACTTGCCGGCCGCGAGATAGTATTTGCGGGCGTTGAAGAAGTCGTTCTTGGCGCGATAGGCTTTCGCCAGATCATTGAGGTTGTCGATGATGTCGGGAGTCGATCTCAGGCTCTCCCAGTTCTGCTGAGCGCCGAGCAGCAGCGTGATCGCCATTTCGTGGTCGCCGCGGTCGCGCATCACGCGGCCGAAGACGGAAGTGGCGTAAGCAGTAGTGCCATCGACGGCGCCGCGCTCGATTTTGGTTTGCAGGGCGCGCAGGTAGACGAGCGCCGAATCATACTGCCGGCTTCGATGAAAATAGTCGGCCAGGCCGGTGCGGCCGATCTCGACATAGGCTTCGCGATTTTGGCCGCGGTAGTCGACCAGCATCGTGAACAGCTCACGGGCTGCTTCAAGACTGTCCAAACGAACGGCCGCAAATCCCAGCGACGCGGAGGCAAACGCAATCTGCAGCGTATCACCGATAGTTGTCGCCGCCGCCAGCGCTTCGCGGTCGTAAACCAGAACAGAATCCTGCCGATCGAAGGTACGAAAGTATGTCGCCAGCAACAGTCCGGAGGCGACTTGCCCGGCCCGATCGCCCGACTGCAGCGCCAAGTCGCGAGCGCGATGCGCATAGTGTCGCAGCGAATCGGGCAAATTGCGCATCTCGAAATACTGGGCCAAGCAGACAGTGGCGACCAAAGAGCGCGAATCGAGTTGCAGCACTTCATGAGCGGTCAGGAATGTCTGATCGAGAGAACCGCGGTTGCTTACGGTCGAGCGCTGGCGGGCCAAGCGGTACTCGCGCTGCAGCAATGGATCGTTCGGATCGAGATTAGAGGCCTTGTGATAGTTGAGAATTGCGTCATCGAAGTAGCCAAGAAGGAGTTTTTCCCGGCCCAAAGATATCAAGTCCGCCTTAGACATTCGCTCGCCGCGACCGAGCACATACCGCAGGCCGACGACGATCAGAATTAGCGCCGCGACCGCAAGAATTCCGATGACGAGAAATCGCTGGACGCGCGCCTTGTTATGGCGGTACCAGCGGCCAATGCCGGAGTGCGAACGCGGACGAGAAACCGGCGGCGCCGCGGATTTCTTTCTCTTGCCCACTGCAGCTACTTACTCTCCAGCCAATTATCGCCGATACCGACTTCGACTTTGATGGGTACGTTCAGCTTCACGCAATTCTCCATCCGATCGCACACGAGCGCGCGCAAGTCATCAAGCTCGGAGATCACGGCGTCGAACACCAGCTCATCGTGAACCTGCAGAATCATCAGTGATTTCATGTCTTGCATGGCGCGGTCGATCTGGATCATGGCAATCTTGATCATATCAGCGGCGGTGCCCTGGATCACCGTGTTGACCGCCGTGCGTTCGGCGAACTGGCGCAGACTGACGTTTTTGGAATTGATTTCCGGCAGATATCGGCGGCGACCAAAAAGTGTCGTAACGTAACCGTCGCGGCGCGCCGCGGCGATAGTTGCATCGATGAAGCCGCGGATCGCAGGATAGCGCGAAAAGTACACATCGATGAACTCCTTCGCCTCGCCGACGGTCATGTCGGATTGCTGCGAGAGGCCGAAGGCGGTGACGCCGTAGATAACCGCGAAGTTCGCGGTCTTGGCCATGCGGCGCATCGGCGCCGTCACGGCTTTGAGATCGACGCCGTAGACTTCCGAAGCGGTGCGGGCGTGGATGTCCTCGCCATTGCGGAAAGATTCGATCAAGACGCGCTCGTCGGCGCAATGAGCGAGCACCCGCAGTTCGATTTGCGAGTAATCGGCGGTGAGGAGTTTGTGCCCGCTGTCGGCAGGAACGAACGCGCGCCGGATCTGACTTCCCTCCTCGGTCTTGATCGGAATGTTCTGCAGGTTAGGGTCGGTGGAGGAAAGCCGCCCGGTGGTCGCAACCGCCTGATTGTAAGAAGTGTGCACGCGGCCGGATTCGGCGTTCACCAATTCGGGCAAAGCGTCGACGTATGTCGATTTCAGTTTAGCGAGCTTTCGATATTCGAGAATGAGCCGCGGCAGATCGTGGACCTTGGCCAATTCGGTGAGGACATTTACATCGGTGGAATAGCCGGTCTTCTTCGCGGTCTTGCGCAGCGGCTGAAGTTTCAATTCGTCGAACAGAATTTCCGATAGTTGCGCCGTTGAGTTGATATTGAATTCGCGGCCGGCCAGCGTGTGAATATCGTGCACGATCTTCTCGAGTTGCTTGCCGATATCGGCCGACATTTTCCTGAGGAATGCAGCATCGATGCGCACGCCGTTGGCCTCGACTTTGGCCAATACAACAGTTAATGGCAGTTCGATCTCGTTCAGCAGTTTGTCGGCGCCAATCGCCTTGACCATCGGTTCGAGTTTCATCGCCAGGCGCAGTGTGAAGTCGGCGTCTTCGGCAGAATAGAAGGTCGCCTTGTCGATCGGGACTTCGGCGAAAGTGATTTGTTTCTTGCCGGAGCCAATCAAATCAGAGATCGGCTGCATCGTGTAGTCAAAGTGCTTGAGCGCCAGCGCATCGAGACCATGCTGCCCGGCCGGATCGACGACATACGATGAAAGCATCGGATCGTGGTCGCAGCCGGATATTTCGTAGCCATGCCGAGTCAAGACATGGCAATCGAATTTGAAATTCTGCGCTACGCGCTTGAGTTGAGGGTCAACGAAGAGCGGTTGCAGCAACTTGCGACACGCGGATGCATCAAGGTTGTTTCCCTGGCTGTGGCCGAGCGGAATGTACCAGGCTTCGCCTTCGGACGCCGCGAGCGAGATGCCGACGAGTTTGCAGGTCATCCAATCAAGGCCGGTAGTTTCGGTGTCGAAGGCGAAAATACCGGTCTGGCGAATGCGTTTGATGACATCCCGGAGTTTCGTTTCGCTATCGACCGTCGTGTACCTCTGCTTCGTGGTTGACGTCTGCTCGGTGAGCGTCGCCGCCGGCGAGAGCTGCTTGGCGAGTGAGACAAACTCGAACTCGAGAAACATCTGGCGCAATTGGGGATTGTCGAGACTGGGAATCGCGAGATTGTCAAGGTCGCATTTGACCGGAACATCGTACTCGAGCGCAACGAGCCTGCGGGTCAATTCCGCTTGCGGACGAAACGCGATCAGCGAGTCACGCAGCTTCGGTTTCGAGATTTTCTCCGCGTTGGCGAGGACGGCTTCAAACGAGCCGTATTCCTCGATCAGCTTGACGGCGGTCTTGGGACCGACGCCGTCGACGCCGGGAATGTTGTCGGATGTATCGCCCATCAACGAAAGGTAGTCGAGAATCTGCTCGGGATAGACGCCCATCTTCTCTTTGACGGCGGCCCGATCGAACCATTCGCCGGCCTCCGAGAGTTTCTTCAGATTGAAGACTTTGACCTTGTCGTTGACCAGTTGCATCAGGTCCTTGTCGCCGGTAACCACAACGACTTCCCAGCCGGCGGACTCGGCGCGGCGCGTAAGCGTGGCGATAATATCGTCGGCTTCGTAGCCGGGCATTTTAAGATTGGTGATGTTCATCACCGCGAGCATTTCGTCAAGCCGCGGGAGCTGTTGCGCCATGTCATCCGGCATGGTGGCGCGCTGGGCTTTGTATTCGTCATACATTTTGTGCCGGAAACTCGGTTCCTTGGTGTCCTGAACGACCGCAAGGTGAGTAGGTTTTTCCTGGTTCAACAGGCGCAAGATGGTGGCGGCGAAGCCAAAAACGACAGACGTCGGCTCGCCGCGCTTGGTGCGCAGCGGATTGGCAAGGAAGGCGTAGTACGAACGGTACGCCAACGCCGAGCCATCGATCAGGAAGAGGCGATTAACGGACATCACTCCTCACGGTAGATTTTCTGTGCGGCAATATACGAAATGACTTGATCAGGGACAAGGTAGCGCAACGATTGCCCGGCACGCGCACGCTCGCGCAACTGCGAGGCGGAAATCGCGATGAGCGGCATCGCCAGCCGCGTAAACGGGTGCGTGGACTGTAGTCGATGTCCGTCCCGGGCCGCCACGACCAATCGCGCCAGTTTCACGATCTTGTCGGGCTGGTACCAGGTATCGATTTGTTCGAGGCTGTCGGCGCCGATGATAAAAAACAACTCTGCTTGCGGCAGGTCGGCGCGCAGACGCTCAATCATCTTGACGGTGTAGGTCGGAGGCTCGATTTCACGCTCAAGATCAAGGCAGTGAAAGGCGCGATTGCCGTTGATGGCCTTCTTTACCATAAGCAGGCGGTGCTCGAAGTCGGTGACGATGACTTTATGCTGATGTGACGGCTGAAACGACGGGACGAACAAGATGCGCTCAAGCTGTAGTTCGTCGAGCGCCGATTGCGCGAGGATCAAGTGCCCGAGATGAATCGGATCGAACGCGCCGCCGAGGACGCCAATCTTTTCACTCACTCTTTCCACCGTTAAGTTGGGCGGCGGCGGCAGTGTCGGCCGCCGCCTCGGCAATCGACTTCTCGATTTTCAACTTCAATTGCGCGGCGCGCTTGGTCAGCTTGGAATCCGGGAAAGCGTTGATCAGGTTGTTGAGCTTGTCGCGGGCATCCTCGAGTTTTCCTTCTTTAGCGTCGACGCGCGCCAGCAGGTAGAGGGCCTCCGGCGTGTAACGCGACTCAGGATACTCGGTAATGATGTCGGTCAAGTAGAGCCGTGCCGACTCACCGTTACCCATGCGGAAGTACTGGCGACCGGATTGGAACTGCTTGCGGACGCGCTTCTCAATAGCGGTCGACAAAAGCTGAGAGGCTTCAACCAGCAGCGGCGATCGCGGATGCTCTTCGAGGAATGCCTGCAATTCGCGAATCGCGCTTTCATTATCTGTTTGGTCGAGGCCGACATTGCCGGGCGCCGCGAGGAAGTACGACTTTCCGACCATGTACTGCGCGTCGTCCAGAAGCTCGGATCGCGGAAACGAATTCGCCAGACGACGAAACTCGGCGATCGCCAGATGGTAATCGCCGTTGCCGAAGAACGACATGGCGAGATAGTACTGAACACTGTCGATGTAACTGCTGCCGGGCGCGCTCAACGACACGCGTTGCAGTAGCAGTTGGGCATCGGCCCACTTTTCATTTTCCAGTTTCTTGAGCGCCGCATCGTAAGTGACGCGCGGATCGGCGCCGGACATTTGTGATTGCGACGCGCAGCCGGCAAAGAGCGCCAGCGCGAGAAGAACCCCGATTCCCGACCACAACCAACCAAAAGATTTACTCATCCGTGATGCCTACCTTGAAGCAAAAAAGAAATATACCAACGCGCCGGTGATGCCGACGACGATCGACGGTTCGACAACCCGCTGAAAGACGCCCGGCGGAAGCGGCGGCGCGAGAAACGGGTCATCGCCGCGCGCTTGTCGGGCCTCGGCGAAGCTGAGTGTGTCGCGTTGAACGAGCTGTGCATCGTGAAGAGCACGGACGAATTTGCCGGTTCCGGTCGATAACACAGCGCCGGCGGAAATCGAAAAACTGCGCTCAATGCGCGATTGACGAAACAGTCTGCCGCCGACGGCACGATAGCGAAGACTATACTCTTTCACGGTTGTTTGCAAGGAAAAGTCTGCCGGATCCGCGGCGTTCGCGAGCAGAATGCGAAACCCTCGCGCTGTCAGATTCGTTGCCAAGCTGTGAGCGAGATCGATACCGCAGCGGCCCTCGATGGGATCGATCCGGATGGCCGAGTTCGCGGCAACGGTGATGGAATCGGAGATGATACCGGATAGATGAACGACACCGGCCTTGACATAGCTGCGATTATCCACCGGCTGCGCTTGAATTCTGAAACCGACGCCGAATAGAAGCAATGATAGGAATGGGAGAATCTTCCACGACCCAACCGGCGATGACCAATACCCGATTAGCTGTCGCGTTGAGTGACGGAAACGCGTTTTTGTCACAAACGATTATATGCAATCCGGAGCGACGCTGCCGCATTGAACTTTCGCGCCGCTAAGTCGATTCAGACTGCTTTCGCTCTGGCCAGCGGCGCGAATTCGCCGACAAAGCCCTCGGGGCTGATTCCGACGATTCGAACCGGATGGAAGCCGAGAGCCTGCGGTCGTCCGGACGGCACGCTGATTGAAAAGTCGATTTCGGGGGCGTCGCAGAAGAGGCGCCCGGAGAGCCGTGCCGTTTCCACGTCGTATTCCTCGACGAGCATGGGAAGTGTCCGGCCGATCAGCGACGAATTGAATTCTTCAGCGCTTTCATTGATTAAACGTGTCAGCTCGTCCTGACGTTCGCGGATCGTTTTCTGCGAGTGGACACGCTTGTATTTGAAGGAGGCGGTGCCCTCTTCGTGACTGTAGCCGAAGACGCCGGCCCGGTGGATCTTGTGGTCGACGACGAAATCGCAAAGATCGGAGAATTCCCGCTCGGTCTCGCCGGGAAAGCCGACGATGAACGTCGTGCGCCAGACGGTATCGGGCAATTTGGCTCGCAATCGCGCGATCATGTTCTCAACGTGAGCGCGATCGTAGCCGCGATTCATTTTCTTGAGCAACGGACTGGAAACGTGCTGAATCGGGCTTTCAAGGTAACGGCAGTATTTCTGTGATGAAGCGAGAAAATCAAGTATTTCGTCGGACACGTGCAGCGGGTGCAGGTAAAACGGCCGCACCCAAAAGTTGCCCGACTTGCCTTCGAGCATCTCGAGCAAATCGAGCGGCCGCCGGCCGAGGTCGAGGCCGTAGTAGGCGACATCCTGAGCGATAAGATTGAATTCAACGACACCGTGCGCCAACAGCCGGTCGACGTCAGACTCGATGGCGGAAAGACTGCGCGAGCGAAAATCGCCGCGCATCATCGGGATCGCGCAATACGAGCAACGGCAGTCGCAGCCGTCGGCGATTTTGAGATAGGCAAACGGCCGCTCGCGCAGCAACTGCACGGAGTGAACTTCCTTGTACTGGCTTGGCGGCCGGGTGATGTAAGCCGAATCGGCGTCGAGCAGCGAACCGATCTTGTCGAATTGGTCGATGCCGATCATACCGTCGATTTCGGGGATGTCGGAAAGCAGCTCGTTCGCGTAACGCTGTGAGAGGCAACCCGAAACCAGCAAGCGCTGTTTCTTGCCGCTCTGCTCCTTGACGGCGGCCAGCTTGAGTATTTCCTCGATCGATTCTTCTTTGGCAGATTGAATAAACGCGCAGGTATTGATCAGCAGATAATCGGCCTGATCGACGTCATCGGTAATCTCGACATCACGCTCCTTGAGGTAGCCAAGAATGATGTCGCCGTCGACTTCGTTTTTCGGACAGCCCAGTCCTTTAAAAAAGACTCGTTTCTTTTTCGGAGAATTCAAGGGACGCGAACCTCTTCTACACCGGACGGCGTCTTGAAGCGGAATTGTTCCGATTTGATTGCGGCGCCGAGTTTCCAATCGGAGAAGTCAAGCGTGATGCGGTTGTCGTTGATGTCGCGATAGACGACGCGGCGAATCAAGTTCGTCGCGGGATCAACATAGACGCGCATCGAACGCACGTAGTAGTCATCGTCACGCGCCCGCAAAGACAGGCGGTGATGCACACGCTTGTCGATGACCTCCGATGAATCTGCGGTCAGATCATACCGCTCGCGCAGCCGGAACAAATAGTCGGCAGGTGTAACGACGTCTTCAAGCCGATTCATGGGTTCAATCGTGACCTGACGGTTCTCTTCGGAGTAAGTCCAGAGCGTGTCGCCGTCCGAAACCAGGGTCTGCGCGGAAGTCTCGATCCGGAATTTTTCCGGATACGCCAAGAGCATAACGCCGGACACCTTTTCATCGTCAAAGAAGTTGCCGGTCTGGACGACCTGCGAGAAATTCACCGAGAACGTCTTTCCTGCAGTGTATGTTTGCTCGATTCGAGTCGCGATTTCACCTGCCGAATCGGCAAGAACGGTGGCGGCGAGCATGGCAGCGAAGGCGATAATACGCACAATCATATTGACTTATACAGATTATCTAAACTGATGGTTTGTCTTTTTTCATCAAATCGAGATACGATTTGTCAACGAGAACCTCGCGGCCTTTGGCCCCGTCAAACGGACCAACAACGCCGGCTTGCTCAAGTTGGTCCATGATGCGCGCGGCGCGCTGGTAGCCGATGCCGAGTCGCCTTTGCAGAAGCGAGACTGATCCCTGTTTGTGACGGATGACCAATTCGGCGGCCTCCGGGAGGAGCACGTCCTGGTTATTGCGTTCGACGACGGCCTTCTCGGCCTCTTCGGAGAATGCCTCAAGCGGCTTGGAATCGGAGTTGTTTTCGCGAAGGAAGTTGACGATCGCTTCAGTTTCATCAGACGAAACGTAGGCGCCGTGAATGCGAATCGGCTCCGGTTCGCCGGCGAGAAGCAGCAGCATGTCGCCCTGCCCCAGCAATTTTTCAGCGCCGTTGGCGTCGAGGATCGTGCGGCTGTCGACCTTGGAGGCAACCTGAAACGCGATACGCGACGAGAAATTGGCCTTGATCAGACCGGTAATGACATCGACGGACGGACGCTGAGTGGCCAAGATCAGGTGAATGCCGACGGCGCGCGCCATCTGCGCGAGCCGTGTGATCAGGAGCTCGATTTTCGCCGCCGACGATGACATCATCATGTCGGCTAATTCGTCGACGACGATCAGCAGATACGGCAGGCGATCCATCTCGGGAACCTTGGCGTTGTAATCGTCGAGCGATCGCACCGACTGCATTGCGAGCTTCTTGTAACGTTCTTCCATCTCGGCGACCGCGCCCGCCAAGACGGACTCGGCCATCTTCGGCTTTGTGACGACGCCGCGGGCGAGAAAAGGAATGTCGGCGTAAACGGAAAGCTCAAGAATCTTCGGATCGATGAAGATGAAGCGCAGCGTTTTCGGTGTGTGCTTGTAGATCAGGCTGGTGATAACGGTGTTCAGGCAGACGGATTTTCCCGAGCCAGTGGCGCCGGCGATCAAAAGATGCGGCATGCGGGCCAGATCAACGACGTAGGGCGCGCCCATGGTGGTTTTTCCCAGCGCCAGCGGCAGCTTGTACTTCCCCCGCTGGTAGGCATCCGAGTTGACGATTTCGCGGACGAAGACCTTTTGCGATTTGCGGTTGGGGATTTCGACGCCGACCGCCGACTTTCCGGGCACCGGGGCAATAATGCGAATTCGCGACGCTTTGAGAGCGAGCGCCAAGTCGTCGGCGAGGTTGACAATCTGATTGATTTTGATGCCGGGGGCCGGCTTGAATTCGAACCGCGTGATGATCGGGCCGGGGTACTTTTCGAGGCTGTTCGGAATTACTTCGACGCCGAACGTGGTCAAAGTCTGCAGCAGCGCATTGCCGGTTTCGTCGAGGTCGGAGTTAGAAACGGTGACCTCGCCCATCGGCGGCATCTGGAGCAGATCCAGCGGCGGCATGAGATGGCCGTCCTTCGAGACGCGTGTGGCGCGGGTCAGCTTCAGTTTGCGTTTCTCGTTCGGTTCGTCGAATCCGAGCGGAATTTGCTCGGGCGCCTTCTTGGAGACCGGTGTCAAGGCCTCAACAGGATTTTCATCAACGATAGCATTAGATTCCGGTTCAGTGGCTGTTTCGGGTTCGCTGCGCGATGGGCGCTTGAAGAGATCTTTGAGACTGGCAAACCATCCGCGCGACTGTTCTTTCAGGTGAAACGCCGCCGAACGCGACGAACGACCGGCAACATCAATGCCCGTATCGATGCCCTTGCGGATGCTGCCGGGTCGAAAGGGGATGATTGCAAACAAGATGAAAAGCAGCGACGCTCCCAAGAGCGCAAAGCCGCCGGCAACAGCGAAAAGAGACTTAACCAAACGAGCGATGCTCAATCCCAGATGACCGGAGAGGCTGAAAGTGATGGTGTCTTCAATGCCGGGATTGTCCAAATCGAGGAGGTGAAGCAACGTGCCGAGAACAAAGATGAAGAGGAATACCATCAGCAGCTTGTTGCGCAGCCAGTTGTTTTCGTACTTGAAGAGCAGGCGCCAGCCGATGACCATCAAGACGAGCGTGATCAGAAACGAAGAGCGTCCGATGCCTTGCAGAGTGTATTCGCTGACCCAGGCGCCGACAATTCCCGCTTGGTTCTCGACGTGGACATCGAGAAGTTCGGAGAACGTGAGCGAAGCCTCATTTGCCGGCAAGGTGTCGGGCGTGACGGCGGTCTCGAAATAGTCGCCTTCCGAGATCATGATGTCTGGGTCTTCGCCGGCGGAATCGCCGGGCAGCGGCTGGGGCGTGAAGCGGCCGATGTCGTCACGGTCGTAGGTTGCCAGAGAAATCAGCACAAAGATCGCAAAGACGATTAGAAGGAATCCGGTTATCTCCTGACGACGACCGGCTTCGAAGAAAGACTTCACACCCATAGGAAAAATTTACCCTGCAAACAAGAGGGCGTCAACAATAACATTCCGGTGAATTGTTCCGAACACTCGACTGTGTCTTGACGCCTCAAATCACTGTTGAAACGCCTGGAAACCGCCGAAGAGCGCGTCGCGAATGCCGGATTCGGATTTCTCGAACTTGATGTCCGGAAGTTGCTTGACGTTGATGCGGAAGTAGTATCCCTGTAGCGAACCGTCGGGAATCCAGGTGAAGACGCCCTCCCAGCAATGCAAGTCCCGATACAATTCAACCCGCATGTCGGTTGCTTCCTTACCGCGCACATTGTAGTTCTGACGATACTGAAGGCGCCAGTTCTTGCTCGGAGAAAACGAGAGCGAAAAGTCGATCCAATGCGACAGCGACTTCCGGCTGCTGATATCGCGACTTTCACTGAAGCGCTCGGCGATTGAGTACTGAATCGTGCTCGGGTGTTGCGATAGCTCTACTTGCAGCGAGTTCGGATTTCCGATCGGCAGCTTGATCGCGCCGGAGTATCCGGCTGAGACTGACACGTTGCGAAGATAGGGACTCCACCAGCGGAGCTTGCCGGAGACAGGCTCATAGAGATCGTGGGTAAAGGACGCCTGCAGCGTCAACTTCTTGATCTGCGGCGCGCGAATGGATGAGGCGACATTGGCCCATTTGCGGCTCGTTGCTTTGAAGTTGTACGACGTCGAAAAGTCGAAATTGAGGAGGTCGAGCTTGGATTCTTTACCGTCTTTGAGATACTTCATGGCCAGCGAGTTGTTGATGCGCAGGCCCAAGGATTTGGACTCCGCAGCCGCACCGCCAAAGCCCGTGAAACGCGCGAACTCGGCGTTGCGTTCGATCTTCGGCTGGTAGTTGAAAGAGACCGAAGGTGAGAACACGTGGCGCAAGCCGGTGACCGAAAATATATTGGGCGCAACGACGCCGTAGAGGTTTGTCGACAGCGAAACCGAACCCGACCAGACTTGACGCGAGTGCAGCGAGTTAGTCTGGACGCCAAAACTTTCGGCTTGATCCGATTCGGGAAGGTAATACCAGTAGTCTCGGATTGAAAGCGACGGAGCCGTTGTGATGACGCCGCCCAGTTTCACCGGCGCGTTCAGTCCGACCGCTTGCTCAAAAACCGCGTACTTCTTGCGTGTAGCCGTGCTGCGCACGGTGTCGCGGCCGTCAATCGTGGTATCCGGGAGATCTCGCATCGACTTGCTCTGCGAGTTGAGGAGTTGATTAGAGTACGAATAATACAGGTCGTGATACCAACGGCGATTGGTGTCCACTTTTGGTTTGCCGATCACGGGCCGCTGCGGCAGCGAGAAGCGCAAAGACGGCAATCGCTCAGAATGCGACTGCAGATCAAGGTCGCGGGTCTGCTCGACCGATGCGGTCAAGGACGGCCCCTCCCAGCGCTTGGTAATGCCGATGTTCGACGTGATCTGCCGCCGCAGGCGATTCTGCAAGTCGGTTGAAAAATCGCTGAAGTAGCGGCTGTCGGAGACGAAGGCGCCACTTCCCTGAATCGAGAGTGTCGGATCAATCGTTTGACTGTGCGAAAACGAAAATTGTCCACGACGACTGCTGCCGCGGCGACGATCGGCGAATTCGGTTTCCCGAGTGTATGAGCCGCTGAGCGAGCCGCTCAGCTTATAGCGCAGGGCGTAGCGGACACCGGTGTTGAATTTGAGGCCGAAGTCCGAGACATCGATAGAAGTTTTCAAGTCCCAGTAGTCGTTCACTGCCCAATAATAGCCAATGTTGTTGACGAAGCGGCTGCCGCGTTCGAAGTTGCCGAATTGCAAGGGAAGAAAGCCGGAGTGGCGGTCCTTCTTGATCGAGAATACAAAGTACGGCAGCGCCAGTACGGGCAGGGTTTCGATGTAGAGCACGACCGGCCGGGCTATCACGCGGTCGTCGGTTTTCAGCTTCATGTCTCGAGCCTGAAAATGGAAGTGTGGCTCCGGTGATTCGCACGTGGTGTACACGCCATCGCGAACGAGGAATTCGCCTTCCTCCTCCTTGCGCAACACCTGTGACGAGTAGTACGCCTGCTCGAGTTTGGTCTTGCTGTTTTTGATCTTGCCGCGCCGGTCGGCGGTGTTGAACACCAGTTCATCACCATCAAGCGCTTCGGCGCCATCGCGGAGCGTCAGCGGCTGGTACGGGCCGCGGGCAGTGTCGTCGCGGGCGTGAGCATACACGACCTTGCGATTGAGATCGTAATCGATGCGATCGGCGTCAAGCACGATCGTTCCTTGCTTCACCTGCGCACCGGTACGCAAGCGAATCATGTTAGCCGCGATCTGAAACTGAATTCGGTCCGCTTTGTAAGCGATGGTGTCGTAGGCGGCGACCTGCCCGAGCGAGTCGCGCTTGGCGACGGTTTGGTATTTCCCTTCAGCCGAGGTCACGACCGTAACTTCACGCAATTCCTGGCCATCAAACAGCAGTATTGTCGAGTCGCCGGAGGCGGTGTTCGAGCCGCGAGCGGTCGTGTCTTCAAGCGCCGGCGTGTAGTATACGTAGCTGTTGCCTTTGGCTTTGATCAAGTGCAGGAGATCATTGACGAAAAAGAAGTCAATGCTGTCGGCGGTCAGTCGGCTTTGATTGTAGACGGTGGTGTCGGTTTCGATGAAAACCGGCTGGCGGTAGATCGCTTCCCCGCTGCCGCCGACTTTGATGCGCTCAATGACCTTGTTCTCGGAACGGACAGTCATGCGTTTGCCCAGCAACTCATTGGAGCGCTGCGCAGCGCGGACGTTGCCGAAGAGTTCAATTTCGGCGCCGTTCACCCCCATCAAGGCGGAATCAGCTTTCGCCTCCAACGAGCCTTGTCGAATATCGACTGCTCCGACGGCCTCGACGGATTCGGACTGGGAATAGAAACGAATCGTGTCGGCTACGATCGAGGTCGGCACCGTTGGCTGGTCGAAGTCGATCAGCAGCCGCGGCTCGCCGGAAACGACGACGATTTCCTCTCGCTCAAAGAGAATCGCGCGCCGACCGGTGACGCGGACGTGGCGCAAACGGTCTTCCACAATGACGTTGCTCCAGGCGCGGGCAATCTCGCTGCGTTGGTCGTAATGCAGACTGTCGGCTTTGAGTTCGCGTCCCGGCTGGCGCAGATAGACGTTGCCGATCAGGCGCACGAACTCGCGGCTTTCGTACCAAACGGCATAGTCGGCATAGAGATCGCTGGAATCGCGCGCGATCCGCACATTACCGATGAACTCGATGATCGTGCCTTGCTCAGTCTGCTGCGAACGAAGTTGATCGGCGCCCTCAAAGCGGATTTTGCCGGCAGTGAGCGAGTCGATCATCAAGATCGACATTGTGATGGCGCAGAGGCAAAGCCGCATCATGGCAATAGATTATATGTTGCAGGAGATTGGACAATTGAGAAAATGATTGAGCTACGCGATGCGAGTGAATTGGCGCCGTTAGCCTGCAGCGTGAATGTCGCGGGGTTGTGATGTGGTTCGGTGGTGATCGATTAGGATTCGCGTCGCGCGGTGTTTCGCAAGATGCCGACGCCTTCGACCTCGATTTCCACAACATCGCCATCGGCCATCGGACCGACGCCTTCAGGCGTGCCGGTTACGATCAAATCGCCAACGTTGAGCGTCATGACATGACTCATGAAGCTAATCAAGGTTGGGATCGGGAAGATCATCTGACGGCTATTGCCGGATTGCCGGACTTCCCCGTTCAAGCGCGACTGCACGTTGAGCGCAAGGTAATCCAGCCCTGAAATCAGGAACGGCCCACACGGGCAGAAAGTGTCGAAGCCTTTCCCGCGCGTCCATTGGACATCCTTCTTCTGTAGATCGCGGGCGGTGACATCGTTGACACAGGTGACGCCGAAGATGTGTTCCGGTACGCGTTCAGGCGCGACCTTTCTGCAAGCCTTGCCGATGACGATGCCGATTTCAGCTTCGTAGTCGACACGCTGCGACGCTCGCGGCAGGATGATTGTGTCTTCAGGGCCGATCAGGGCGGTGAGCGGCTTCATGAAGGTGACCGGCTCGGCGGGGACTTCTTTGGCCGATTGGCTCTCTTTGACGTGATCGGCGTAGTTCAGGCCGACGCAAACGATTTTGGTCGGCGTTACCGGCGGAAGTAGTCGCGCCCCGGCGAGGGGCATGCGGTCGGCAGTAATACCGTGGGTACCGTAGGGTTCGCCTTCAATCATACGAATCATGTCGCCGTCGACCAGACCCCAGCAGGCGCGCGAGCGAAATTCGACGCGGCAGTATTTTCTAATCATCGAGCAGTCCTTTCACATGCTGGCAAGCGGATCGCGCCAGAGCTTCAAGATTGTAGCCGCCCTCCAGAAACGAGATCACGCGCCCTTGACAGTGACGCCTGGCATTGTCGACGATGAGGCGAGTGATTTTGAAATAGTCAGAATCGTCAAAGCGAAGCGCCGCCAACGGGTCGTCCTTGTGGGCATCGAAGCCGGCGGAAATGAGAATCAGGTTCGGCCTGAAGTCGTTCATTGCGGCGGTGAACATCTCTTCGGCGAGCTTGAGCGCTTTGTGACCTTCGGTGCCGGCTTCGAGAGGGATGTTAAGAGTACGATTGTTGCCGGCGCCGGCGCCACGCTCGTTGGCACCGCCCGAGCCGGGATAATACGGAAATTGGTGCAGGCTGGTAAAGTGCACGCGACCGTCGTTGTAGAATGCGGCCTGCGTGCCGTTGCCGTGGTGAACGTCGAAGTCGAGTATCGCGACGCGCTCGACGAGCTCGTACTCAAGAGCTAAGCGGGCCGCCCCGGCGATGTTGTTAAACAAGCAGAAGCCCATAGCGCGGTCGGGGACGGCATGATGCCCCGGCGGCCGCACGGCGCAGAAAGCGCGGTCGATATCGCCGTGCATGATTTTCTCGACGGCCAGAATTCCCGCACCGTAAGCGAGCAACGCGGCGCGGGTCGAGTGTTGATTGACGTAAGTGTCGGCATCGAGTAATCGTAGCCCATCGATCTTGAGATGCAAAATCGACTCGACGTAATCCAGCGAGTGGTTCAGGCACAGTTGATCGAGGCTGGCCGGGCGCGACTGGAGTTCGATCATCTGGAAAATCAGCCCCGATTCGCGAATCGCTTGGTCGATTGCGCTGAGGCGGCCGGCATGTTCGGGGTGGCCGTCACAGGTGTGGAGCAGGCAGTCGGGATGAGTGATGTAGGCGACGCGAGGCATCGGTTTACCCCTCACTAAGGGACGCGCCTTTGGCGCGTTGCGCGAATAAATTCGCGCCCGCGGTTGGATACGCAATTTGCGGAGCGGTTAGTATTATGTCGCAAACGGACGGTGTCATGAATGGAGCTGCTTGTGTTTCCATTTGCCACGACTGAACCAGATAATGAGAATCGTGCCTTTCACAATCGTCGTCAACGTGATCGACCACCAGACGCCGTTGACGCCGACGCCGAGATCGTGGCAAATATAGTCGGCGAGCGGTACGCGCGCAAACGATCCGAGCACGGAGACGGTCATGGCCGGCAACGTATCGCCGGCGCCGGAAAATGCGCCCTCCAGGACGATCTCCACCGCCATAAACACCTGCGAGAGCGCGAGAATGATCAGATAATCGGCGGCGATCTGAATCACCTTCGGATCATCAATGAAGGCAGACGAGATCAGACGCGGAATCGTAAGGAATCCCGCCGAGATGATCGCGGTGAATATGCCCGTAAAAAGCAACGCATACCAAACAGATTTGGCGGCGCGGTCGGGTTTGCCGGCGCCCAAATTCTGGCCGACCAGGGTGGCTACGGCGATGGAGAAACCAAAGCATCCGAGATAAGAGAGCGACTCGCAGCGATTGCCGATTCCCAGCGCCGCGACAGCCTCGGTGCCGAAGGTGGCCGTGATGCGGTTCATGAAGAGATAGACGACCGAGAAAATCACCCCGGCTGCGGCCAGCGGCGAACCGATTCTGATCATTTGCCAGATCATGCTCATGTCAAAGCGCACATCACGCGTCCAGCGGAATTTCACCGTGAGTCGGCCGCGCTTGATCACCCAGAGGTAGAGCAGGAATCCGACGAAATAGGCAAGCGCGGTGGCAATGGCAGCGCCGGCAACTTCAAGACGCGGGAACGGCCCGATGCCGAAGATCAGCAGCGGATCGAGGACGATGTTCAGCGCCGTGATGGCCCCGGAAATCATCAGCGGTGTGCGGGTATCGCCGGAGGCACGAAACATGGCAGCAAAAAGTTCCTCCAGTACCAGCGGAACCGCTCCGATGAAGAAGATGCGGAGATAGGTCGTGCCGTAGTCGGTGACGACAGCCGCAGTCTGCATGATTTCGAAAGTCCATCGCGCCGTGAGGAATCCGACGATCGCGATCAGGAATCCGCCAACAACGCCAATCAACACCGCCTGCCTTGCGGCGTGAGAACAGGTGTCGAATTGACGGGCGCCGTAAAAGCGTGCGATGACGGCGACCGAGCCGGTCCAGACGATATCAAACAGGCTAAAGAGAATCCAAATGACGAACATCGAACTGATGACCGAGGCCATCGGCTCGGCGCCGAGACGACCAACCCAAATGGCATCAGTGATGGTGAGCGCCGTGCGCAAGAACATGGCGCTTACGGCCGGCCAGGCCAGCCGGATAACTTGACGTGGGATTGAGCCTTCGGTGATGTTGATGAAGTTCTCGGTCATGGGCTCGTGGCGGCAATCAACTATTCGGATGCGGCGACCAAGTTCAGGGCGCGAGAGAAGTTTTCTCCCCAGCGCGCTTTGCCGCCGGCGACGGAGTCGACTTCGACTTCCCGCACCGGCCCCAGAACGGCGGCCAAGGCCATCAGTTCGCAAATCGGGTCGCCACCGGTATCGATGATCTGGCCGGACAATTCGCTGCGGCCCTCGATTACTACGCCGTCGCTGATTTCGGCGACCTTGACGCCGAGCGCGCGCATCGCCGCGCAGATGCGGTTGCGACGGGATTCTTCGCGCTGCGTATTAAACGGCGAAGAGCGGACTACCGCTGTGCCGTCGGTGCGAGCGTTGGCCAGTGCCAGCGCGCCGATCGCGTCGGGGTAGTCGTGTAACTGATCGTAGTGAATGCTTCGGGATTTAACCTCGGAGCGCGAGACAGTCAAGTCCGAACCACCACTGCCTTTCTGGCTCTGAATGTCGGCGCCCATGCGGCGCAATTGCGATAATGGTGTTGAAGTCAGGTCATCGACGTGAACGCGCTGCAAGACCAATTTCCCTTTCGGGTGATTCAGAGCTGCAGCAGCCAAGTAAGCGGCCAATTCAGCATCGGGACGCAATGAGATTTCGGCAGCGTCCGGCGACAAGCCTCCGGGCACAACGACGCGGGATTTGAATTCAGAGACTTTCGGCTGCCGCCTCTGCAATCTCCGTTCAAGTTCGTCATCCACTTTCGACTTAGTGAGATCCTCGCGGCGATAACGCGATATCAATGACTCGAAAAGGTAGTCGAGGCGGTTCGATTCGAAAAGATCGTTGAACTCCGATTCCGTGCTCAGCGCCGCAGCGGCGACGATCACCGGCGCCGCGATCTTGGCGCTTTCGCGCTTGAAGTGATATTTGATACCGCGGTCAATCGCCTTATGAACAACCAAGCGTGGTTGATCCGCATGAGTGAACTCGAGTTCCGCGCCCATGCGCCGCAGCGCGAGCACGATATTCTGTAATGTCTCGTCGAACTCGTTCGGCACTACGATCTCGCTCCCGATTTGAGTCGCGGCCAGAACCAGCGCGTAGCACCAGTGCTCATGCGCCGGCAACGGTTGTAGAAGGCGAAACGGACGGCGCTCAGGCCGGGAAACGGTTACGGTGAAGCCGTCCCAAGCAAGCTGCGCGCCACCCGACTCGAGCAACGGCTCGAAGGCGGCGACCAGCGCGGTGCGTTCGATGTTGCGCAGTGTCGTGGGCGTGGCCTTGAGAGTCGCAAGGGTCATTGCGGCAATCGCGGTTTGAAGATCGGTGACCGGTTCGAGGACCAGTTCATATTCGCGCGGACGCCTGAGTTTCATGATTACATTCGCTCCAAAGGTTCGATACCGAGCAACCGGAGACCGTCGGCGATGATGGTGCGGACGGCAAACGCCATTTGCATTCGGGCACGGGTCAGGCGCTCATCATCGGAGATGATGCGGATGCGCTGCCAGTAGCTGTTGAAGGCGCCGGCTAAGTCGATGAGGTAGTCGGTGAGGATATTGGTCTCATAGAGTTCCGTCACGAGACGGAGCTTCTGCGGGTAGAGTTCGAAAAGCTTGATGATCTGCTTCTCCTCGTCATCGAAGCCGGAGAAGTCGGCATCGAGGTCGGGCAGTGACTTGCCGTACTTTTGCATCAGCGAAGTGAGCCGCGCGTGAGTGTATTGCAGGTACGGGCCGGTTTCGCCGCGAAAAGTGAGGGCTTCGTCCCAGACAAAGTTGATGTCCTTGTTGCGCCGCACGCGAAGTTGTCCAAAAATAATCGCCGCCACGCCGATGCGCTCGGCAGTCCAATCGAGGTTGGGCAGCTCGGGATTGACTTCCATGATCACGGCTTTGGCGCGGAAGCGGGCTTCGTCGAGGACATCGTCGAGGAATATGATCGTGCCCTGGCGGGTGGACATCATCTGATTGTCAAACTTGATCCAACCGAATTCGATATGCAAGACTTCTTTGATCCAGTCGTTGCCCATCAGTTCAGCGACTTTGAAAAACTGGCGAAAGTGCAGTGCCTGCGCGGCACCAACGACGTAAAGCATCTTGGCGAAATTGAACGTCGCCTTGCGGTACAGAAGCGCAGTCAGATCGCGGGTGGCGTAAAGCGAGGCATCGTCGGAGCGCCTGATCAGGCAAGGCGGCATGCCGAACTCCTCGAGATCGACGACGCTCGCGCCTTGACTAATCTTGAGTAGCCCTCTGGCCTCAAGCTTCGCGATTACGGCGTCCATCTTGTCGCGATAGAACGACTCGCCGGTGTTGTAGTCGAACTCGACATGCAGCAGATTGTAGATGCGATTGAAGTCGATCATGCTGTAGTCGATGAAGCGCTTCCAGAGATCGAGATTCTCCGGGTCTCCCTGCTCGAGCTTGCGGAATTCCTCCCGCCCTTCGGCTTCAAGGCTGGGGTCTTTCTCGGCCTCCGCGTGGAAACGAACATAGATTTCGTAGAGCCGCATGATCGGCTTCTCGGTGAAGACGTATTCGCTTCCCCAACGTTTGAAACCGGCGATGACTTTGCCGAATTGTGTGCCCCAATCGCCGAGGTGGTTGATGCGGATGACATTGTAGCCGAGTTTGGCATGAATCCGCGCCAACGCCGCGCCGATGACGGTCGTGCGCAGATGGCCGATGCCGAATGGCTTGGCGATGTTGACCGACGAATACTCGACGACAACGGTCTTGCCGACGCCTTCGCCAGTAGCGGCGAAACCGGAACCCTGCCTCAGCACTGCCCGCAATGAGTCGGTGACGATGGAGCTTGTCTCGATGAAGAAGTTCAAGTAGCCGCCAACCGGATTGACTTTAGCGACACCAGTAGGCAGCGCCCCGGTGAAATGCGATTTGTGTAACTCGGCAGAGATCGCCGGCGGGGCTTTCTTGAGCTGCTTAGCGAATCGAAAACACGGCAGCGCCAAATCGCCGTGGGAAGTGTCCTTGGGCAGCTCGAAGAATGAGACGATCTCAGCGGCATCGATGCCGACGGAAGGCGCGATCAGTTCGGCGATTTTCTGTTTGATATCGAGCGTGCTCACGAGTCGTATATATCAGATTTTTGGCGGCGAACAACCGCTTTTAGCGCATGCGGGAGATGTCGAGTTTCCATTTCCCTTCTTGCCGCGACTCGACGCGACCGAAGAAATAATAGTAGGAGGCTGCGGATGCGATATACAGCGCAATCGCCCAGAGAAAAACCGGCACGAAACCGGAACGCTCGATCGAGGCGCCGCCGATCGGGGCGGTGATTGCCCAGGAGACGGTCCAGGCGGTAGCGGATAGCGAATTGATGATGCCGTGCAATTCCGGCGGCACGGCCTCCATCATGAAGCCGGTCGATGCCGGACTACCCATGTTCATCAGCGCGCCGCGAAAGAGGAACGCCCAGAATGCCAGATTGACGGAATCGGTGAAGCAGAGGATCATCATGAATGGAATCGACGCAATCTCGGTCATGACGACAGTGCGGATGAAGCCGAGTTTGCGCTTGAGAATCGGCACCAAGGCGACGGCGATGAGCATGACGACACTGAGAATCGAGAAGTAAACGCCAATTTGCACCGTGTCGAGGTGAAAGCGATTGCGAAAATAGAGATTGAGAAACGGGATGATAAGTCCAGCGCCGGTACCGAGCAAGAGGAACGGAAGATTGAGTTTGAAAAGCAGCACGCCATTGCCCTTGAGCATCGGCCACGAAAACGCTTTGGCGGCTTCACCCGGAGCCGGGGCTTTGGCCTTGATGAAGAAAAACGGAATCAACGAGAGCAAGCCGATGAAGGTCATGATCGTCATCGCGCCCTGATAGGCGGCCTGCTCAAGCGCAACGGCGGCGGCGGTCGCGCGATACAACTCGTAGAAGAGATCATGCAGCCAGCCGCCGAGGTAGGAACCGATGATAGCGGCGACCATCCAAGTTGAGTAATTCATCGTGAAGACCAGCATGCGTTCAGTCTCGCCGGTGTTGCGCATGATGAAGGGCGCGGAGATCACACCGCGGACGGACGTAAAGAAGCCGAAAAAAAACGCGCCGGAGAGAATGAGCCATTCGGTGTCGGCATGACCCATCAGATAGAACGCTGCCGCGACCAGCACCGTCGATATCAGCAGGATCGGTTTAATCTTGTAGCGGGCGGCGAGATACGCAGCCGGCAATCCGGCAACGACGGCGCCAAGAGAGTTGATCGAAAGCGTGCGACCGATAAAAGCCTCGCCGTAGCCGATGTCCTTGAGGTAGAGATTCATCAGCAGCGACATGGCGGCTTGCAAGAGGCCGATCAGTAAACAGCCCCCGACGAACAGGTAAATGTTGCGCTGAATCAGTTTGATGTCAGCGATGTAGTCGGCAATGATGCGTTTCACGAAGTTGAATATTCAAACTCGCCCGAAGCGATGTAGGTAACCGGCCCGGTGACTTGAATCGGGGCGTCCAGCGTCGGGATGGAGATATCCAGAGCGCCGGCAGACGATTCGACTTTGACACGGCGATCGAGCAGGCCCATGATGATTCCCGCGGCGACGACCGCCGCTGCTCCGGTGCCGGACGAATCGGTTTCGCCAACGCCGCGCTCCCAGAGCCGAACTTCGACCCGACGGCGTGAGCGCACACGCGCGAACTCGACATTGACGCGCTTGGGAAATCGGGAATCGGTCTCGACCGCACGGCCGTACGATTGCCAATCGAAGTCGTAGTTATCAACGAAGAACACGCAATGCGGATTGCCGACGGAAACGGCGGTGGCGATTAAATCGCCGGCTTCCGTGCGCAGCGGCCGCCCGACGAAGTGCGGCGTGCCAATTTTCATCGGCAGCGATGCAGTGCGAAAATCGGCCGGCTGTAGGGCGGCGGCGACGGTTGCAGTATTGCCGGATGATCTAATAATCCGAACTTCGCTAACGCTTTTCATTGTTTCGATCAGGAAGCGCGGCGCGCGCACTTTCTTCGTTCGGGTCAAGTGCGCCGCGAGGATGCGTAGCCCGTTGCCGGAAGTTTCGACCTCGGAGCCGTCAGCATTGATGATGCGCATCTGTGGTATTTTCCCCGCTACAAGGCAGATGAGCAAACCGTCGGCGCCGACACCGCGGTGGCGATCGCAGATGGCGCGCGCGAGTTTGCCGAAAACTCGTGGGTTAAGTTTAGCCTGATCGATGACTACAAAGTCGTTACCGAGGGCATGGTACTTGTGGAATGCAATGCGCATACGCCTCTTCCCTGCCCGCCTTGTGATGATTATCACAAGTTGACGATGTGGGGACAAGAGGAAATTCGGAGTCGAGTCGAAGGGTCAAGCCGGGGTGAATTTCGCGTGGTCGCGCGCGCTAACCGCGTCTACGGTAAGGCGTCAGGAGCGTGGGGCTCCTGACATACGGGACTTAGGGTAATCAGACTTCGCCGCTCATTTCTTCGTCGATTGCGAAGTCGAACCCACGACGATATCGGCCTTGGTGGTACCAACGATGGCAAAGAGCTCATCCTGTTCTTTCTGGGGAACTTTGAACTTTTCAAGTGTCGTCTTGAAATCTTTAGCCATTGCCGCCCATTCCGTCTCGGTGATGTTTAGATGCGCATGCGCATCCTTCATCGAGCGGCCGCTGTATTTTTCCGGGCCACCGGTGACCTGACAGACCAGCGTGGTCACGTGAAACTTCAGTCCGGCCTTCGGAACGCGATCGCGAGCTTCTTTGATTGCGGGATTTGCGTTGAGAACATCGTTAACCAGCAGTCTTTCGATAAAGTCGTCGACAACCGTTGCGATGGCGTAGGCGCCGCCCAATCGGTCATACAACGATTTTCCAGCCGCCGGTTTCGGTTGCGCATTTTGTTGCGCGGCGACTGAAGACCAAAGTCCTGCGCATAGTAATGAAATCAGCGCAATAAGTAGTAGCGGCTTGGCTGCATGCCTTGCTCTCATGACAAACTCCTTCCGTCGAGTTATGCTTGAATTTGTGGACTTATTTCCTCTATGAAGACTTCTACGAGTGGACGGCAGTAGCTGTTTGAGGGAACACCCGCGCAACAACGCGTCGCCAGGACGCCGATCCCGTCGGCACATGCAGCGGTCGGGAAAGGATTCCCGACCGCGCAAGAAAGATGGAATCGACTATTTGCAGTTTGCGCAGGGTGCGGGCCCGCTGCCAAAAATGTAATTGATAATATATACCACGTCGGCAATAGAGACCGTTCCATCGCAGTTTACATCGCCCGCGCCAAGACACGGCGCAGGACCGCCGCCAAATATGTACTGTATCATGTAAACGGCATCGGCGATACTGACATTCCCGTCGCCATTTGCATCGCCACATTTACAACAACAGCTGTCCTGTCCAACACTGAAACCATCAGCGGTCACCCAGCCGACAAGATCGATGCCGACCGGGCTATCCGCCGGTTCTGTGTTGTCAACCTTGATCACAAGTCTATTGCGACCGACTTTGAAGTTCGCCGCATTAAAGGTGACTATCGCAACGGGAGGCTGCGAATAGGAATTCCATGCGGTTGACCCAATCGAGTGCCCATTCAAGAGAACGGACGCGGCATTATCCGAAATCATCTCGATGGCAAGTCGCGGATTCGTAAAACCCGAGTCAAGGCAGAACTCGTATTCAAAATCGTACTCGCCCGGCCACGAAGCAGGGGAAGGCAAAGTGGGGTCACCAGTCTTGATGAACGATGTCAGCCACTGACTTTGTGGCTGAGCAGCGTTCCACGCCGGATCATTCTGGACTACGAAGGCGGCGCGAGGCGGGCTGACCGCAGCGCCGTATTCCTTGGTAACCTTCCACTCCGCATCGACAGTTCCCGGCGCCAGTACGAGCTCCTTCAGCTGGTTAAAACCGCTGTTGATGAACAAGGTATCCTGTTCGCACGGATTACTGCAGCAGCGAATGACCTCGAGTAATATGTAGTCAACCATGGTGTCATCGTACAAGAGCACATCGAGATTGCCATCATGCATCGCCGCCAATATATTGCGCGGTCCGATAGCTCCCGCAGTCGCCGGCAAGTTGGCCAGATCAAGCACGAAAGTCATATCATCGTTTAGATTCCAGCTTCCGTCCTGAGGAGTCCCGACTGAGAAAGGGATCAACTCACGAACCGGTATGCTCCAGATCACACCCGGCCCACCAGCTATGAAATCGCCAAGCTGGAACACGTCGGATTCACAAGACGCTGCCGTTGCCCGGATGTGCATGGTCAACGTCGCGCTGATCACCATGCAAGTCGAGTCCCAACATCGCAGCGTATGTCCGAAGCACTTCTTATCAGCGATCGCGTCAAAAGCAGTCAGGGCCCCGGTACTTACGCCATACATATGAAGTAATAGAGTGCCGGTCGGCGAGGCCGGCTCAGGCCCTGCGAATCCGTCCTGTGTGCCATTCAGACACGAATCAAAGTCGACAAAATACGGAAAGAGACAACTCGCCGAATCGTTGCCGAAATCGGGACCGAAATAACCTTGATCTTCCCTGACTTCGACGAATCCCCCGACACTGGATGGCGCAGTCTGTGTCCATCCCGGAAGCGACGATAAGTCCTCACTAATGTAGTAATTTCCATATGGCAGGTTCTCGAACAAGTAGATGCCGTCGATATCGGTGAATTTTGTGTCGTACACACCGGGTACACCCTCCTTGCGTGCCTCGATCTTGAAGTTCTGCAGTCCCGGCTCGCCCGGATCCTCTACACCATTTCGGTTCTCGTCATAGAACTTCTTACCGATAATTGATCCTGTGAATGGGCCCGCGGTACGACAAGTGACGACCGCTATGTCGAAATTGGGGTCGTCTTGATTCCCTGGAGAGAACGGCTCCCAGACTCCGCTTTGCTTGTAAGAGGACCGGTCGTTTCCCAAGAGCTTATTGTCAGATAAGATTGACTCCCACAGAAAGGGCTGAAGCGCACTCGTGCTGACTCCGACGTGGAAGTCAGCGTACAGCACCGGACCGGCGACATAAGTAACGGTCAGACGGCCAGGAAATGCCGGATACGCTCCCGGCGCCACGGCTTTCGTATCGAGCAATGTACCCGGAAGCCCGAGATTGTCTGCGTAGATTTTAATGTAGATTGTGTCATTCCCGAACTGGCCGTTGCCCTGGTCGTAAATGGCAACACTCACTTCCTTTAGAGTGTCGTCTGCGACCGTGCTAAAACGCATAGCTAATTCGGTGTATGCACCTTGATCACTCGGAATGGTCCAGAAATATGTCAGTGGGCCTGCGAGATAATTCTGCGTCGAACATGTCGACGCAAGATTCGATGTCGTCGACCGAAACGTGCTGCCATGATCCTCGTGAGGCGACCGCGACATCTCGGCATGATTGAGCAGCGATCCCTGAGGCGCCGGCGAGTCCGTTCCGCTCTTGGCAGATGTACCGATGTACCAAAGAAGAGTCAATGCAACAGGGACAATTCTTAACAACGTTTTCATGAGCATGTTCTCCCATGTGGTTCAGTTCCATAGTAGGTCGTTGTCAACGTACGATGTAATGCAAACTCTCTCTTACCTCCCATTTCTGTCCGGTCGTCCCGGATAGTTCTTCGGCTGAGGTTGCGCTGCAGGTAATTATCATCGGTCCGGCATTTCCGAGTTGATTAGGTCGTCCTGAAACCGGCTGTATTTCAACTCCACGGCCTGAGCACTCGCTGCGCGTGGCTTTGTGAATGCAGGCCCAGTCACCCGACAACTCGCGTTTAACAGCGATCGGAGCAACAATATCCCTACACCTATCCACGATCTTTTCGCGGGATGAGAGTCAATTGCAGCAGTGCAGTTCTTAGATCGTTTTTTGACTAAGAATTTTAGTCTCGAAATGTTTCGATTGCGTTGTGAAAGACTACTACATCGGTCGATTCAGGTCAAGTACTTTTTTGTACATTTTATTGGAGTGATTTTGAAAGTACTAACTTGGGTGATAAGCCCCGCAAGGGCTTGACCTTCCGGCTGGGCTTCTGTGGGTTCGACCGCTGTCGAACAATGCGCCAAAGGCGCACGCGTGATTGACGTACGCTCTCGTGGGCCAACATCTTCCGTAGTACGCGCTGTGGCAGACGGCGACGCGTATCACGCACGGGAGTCTAATCCCACCGCAATCCCGCAGGGCGGGACAGGTCGGTGGGGCACCCGCGGCAACGATGCGCCGTCAGGATTCCGATCCTGACGGCACACGCAACGGTCGGGAAAGGATTCCCGACCGCGCGAGAATTTGTGGACTTATTTCCTCTATGAAGACTCCTACGATTGCACGACCGTAACTGTTTGAGGGAGCATTCGTGCGGAAAGCGATTGAACGGAGGTGATATATTGTCGACGAGTTAGGAGCAGTAGAAACCCGAGTTACGATCGGGCACGGTGGATTAGTACTGGTTTGGAAAGCGCCTGGTTTCGCGCTTTGGAGTGTATTCGTCACGTTCGCTCATGGAGCACCATCAGGCTGTTCAACACACGTTTCTTGAAATAGGGACTCAGGGACTGCTCGGTGTTCAGATCGACCTTGCGCCCAAGCAGCTCCGAAAGTTCATCTTGCATGGTGATGAATTCCAATCCCGGCGTTTTACCCTCCTCAAAGACGACCAGCACATCGACGTCGCTTTCGGGCGTGAAGTCGTCGCGCAACACGGATCCAAACAACGCGAGGCGTTTGATGTGATGCCGGCGGCAGAAGTCCTCGATCTGCGCCTGCGGAATGGCAATTTTCGGTGTCATGTTCCAAATATATCGGGGGTCATCAAAACCGCAAACCAAAAACCCCGGCTCGTTTCCAAGCAGGGGTTTTGTCATTTAACCCGGCAGCGATCTACTCTCCCACTCACTTACGCAAGCAGTACCATCGACGCGGTGAGGCTTAACTTCTGTGTTCGGAATGGGAACAGGTGTGACCCTCACGCTATGGCCACCGGAAAATTCGGTTGCCTATTCTCTTCCCGACTCCGCTGGATTCCCGTCCCGCTGAAGCGCGGGATTTCGTCGCGCTCAACCTGCGCGGGAATGACGGGCGAAACCTGGATTCCGGCTTTCGCCGGAATGACAAGTCGGAAAGGATGGCGAAATTTATCACCAAATATCAGAAGCCGATGTGGATCGAAGCAACGCGATCAGAGAAGCTTTTTGGATTGCGATTGATCACTGTAGTCCCTTGAACCTTCGAATTTCCCACAGCAAGCTGTGGGCCACCGAAGAGTTTGACGTACTTGGATCAAGATTTATCGGGATGGGGTGAGTTTGATGCTCTCGCCCCGCCGACAAATTTATAGATCAAGTCTCACGGCCAATTAGTATCACTCGACTGAACGCCTCGCAGCGCTTGCATCTGTGACCTATCACCTGGTCATCTTCCAGGAGCCTTTAGGACTTACGTCAGGGAGATCTAATCTTGGGGTGGGCTTGGCACTTAGATGCCTTCAGCGCTTATCCCTACCGGACACAGCTACCCAGCCATGCCGCTGGCGCGACAACTGGTCTACTGGCGGTCCGTTCGACCTGGTCCTCTCGTACTAGGGTCAACTCCCCGCAAATCTCCTACGCCCGCATCAGATAGAGACCGAACTGTCTCACGACGTTCTAAACCCAGCTCACGTACCACTTTAACTGGCGAACAGCCAGACCCTTGGGACCTTCTCCAGCCCCAGGATGTGATGAGCCGACATCGAGGTGCCAAACCCCCTCGTCGATGTGAACTCTCGGAGGAGATCAGCCTGTTATCCCCGGGGTACCTTTTATCCGTTAAGCGACGGCATTTCCACGCACAACCGCCGGATCACTAGGACCTACTTTCGTACCTGCTCGACATGTACGTCTCGCAGTTAAGCTGACTTATACCCTTGCGCTCTACAGCTGATTACCAAACAGCCTGAGTCAACCTTTGTACGCCTCCGTTACTCTTTGGGAGGCGACCGCCCCAGTCAAACTACCCGCCTGGCAGTGTTCCTCACCCCGATTCAGGGGTCAAGGTTAGATATCCGAAAGAACAAGGGTGGTATTCCACTGATGGCTCCACCGAGGCTAGCGCCCCAGCTTCAAAGCCTCCCACCTATGCTCTACATGCCCGTCCAAATACCAATGCCAGGTTATAGTAAAGGTCCACGGGGTCTTTTCGTCCCGATGCGGGTAAGCGGCATCTTCACCGCTGCTACAGTTTCACCGAGTCCCACGTTGAGACAGCGCCCAAGTTGTTACACCATTCGTGCAGGTCGGAACTTACCCGACAAGGAATTTCGCTACCTTAGGCAGTTGTTACTCAATGCAAGATCACGTTTGTGGTCAAGCGTCTCTATCACTTGACCGATGTTCGGATCGAGGCAATGGGTGCGGTCATTTCTGCCGCACTCTTCATGTCGCCATGAAGTTCGGACTGTATCTTTAGATCTCTCATTGACCCCACAGCAAGCTGTGGGGCACCCGAGAAAATCCGTCCGGCGTACAGTCTCTGAGGATATCGAGCAGCTTACGTTTTCCCACCGCAATCCCGCAAAGCGGGACAGGTCTGTGGGGCACCCAAGCTGACTTGATCTTTCCTGCTGGTTGTCCGCACTGAGCGCATTGTCACCCCGCCAAGGCGGGGTAGCGTCAGATACACGGAGTTTCCAGCATATAGCCGGATTTTGTAACGGCCCATAATCACAAGCTTTCATTGCTGAAAGCCGATGAATTAAGGATCGCGAATCGAAAGAAAGGAACGTTTTCGAACCGTTATAGTTACGGCCGCCGTTTACTGGGGCTTCGATTCAGAGCTTCGCAATGATAAATCAAAGCTGACCCCTCCTCTTAACCTTCCAGCACCGGGCAGGTGTCAGTCCCTATACGTCGCCTTACGGCTTAGCAGAGACATGTGTTTTTAGTAAACAGTCACCCAGGCCTCTTTACTGTGACTCCATTCGGCTTCGCTGTACGCTACACCTACTTAGGAGCACCCCTTCTTCCGAAGTTACGGGGCCACTTTGCCTAGTTCCTTAACGTGGGTTAGCTCGAGCACCTTAGGATATTCTCCTCACCTACCTGTGTCGGTTTGCGGTACGGACAGATGTGTTGCTTGCAGAGAGGTTTTTCTCGGCAGTATGATTAGGAGCAGTTGGTTTGTCCGAAGACTCATTTCCCCGTCACATCTCGGCGTTGACCGCACGGATTTTCCTGTGCGATCCGCCTACCTGCTTGGACCGGCATCCATCGGCCGGCTGCTCTTTCACGACTGCGTCACCCCATAGCTCAAACGCTTCACACCTGGTGCAGGAATATTGACCTGCTTTCCATCATCTACGCCTTTCGGCCTGAACTTAGGATCCGACTAACCCTGAGCGGATTAACCTTCCTCAGGAACCCTTAGGTTTACGGTGAACAGGTTTCTCGCCTGTTTTATCGCTACTCGTCCTAGCATAATCTCTTCTGATTCGTCCAGCATCGCTTGTCGCGACACCTTCGCACTACAACAGAATGCTCCCCTACCAAATCCTGCCTTGCGGCAGGAAGTCCGCGGCTTCGGTGCAAAGCTTAGTCCCGTTTATTATCGGCGCAGAATCACTAGACTAGTGAGCTATTACGCACTCTTTAAATGAATGGCTGCTTCTAAGCCAACATCCTAGCTGTTTCAGTAATTCCACATCCTTTGTCACTTAGCTCTGATTAGGGACCTTAGCCGGCGGTCTGGGGTGTTTCCCTTTCGCCTACGAAGCTTATCCCTCGTAGACTATCTCCCGTGGAACATGTCGACGGCATTCGGAGTTTGATTCGGTTCGGTAGGCTTGTAGGCCCCCTAGCCAATTCAGTGCTCTACCTCCGTCACACTTTAACACGAGGCTAGCCCTAAAGCTATTTCGGGGAGAACCAGCTATTTCCAGTTTTGATTGGCCTTTCACCCCTATGCACAGCTCATCCCCCGCCTTTTCAACAGCGGTGAGTTCGGACCTCCAGACCGTTTTACCGGCCTTTCATCCTGGCCATGCATAGATCAACTGGCTTCGGGTCTACCCCCGGCTACTAAACGCCCGTTTAAGACTCGCTTTCGCTACGGCTCCGGCAGTGTTTGCCTTAACCTTGCAACCGAGGAGTAACTCGCTAGGTCATTATTCAATAGGCACGCGGTCAGTCCAGACATCCCGAAGGACATCTCTTCCTCCCACAGCTTGTAAGCACACGGTTTCAGGTACTATTTCACTCCGCGTCAGCGGTTCTTTTCACCTTTCCCTCACGGTACTGGTTCACTATCGGTCATCAAGGAGTATTTAGCCTTATCGAGTGGTCTCGACAGATTCACTCAGAATTTCTCGTGCTCCGAGTTACTTGGGAATCCATTCGAGTAAGTCGTTTGTTTTTCGTCTACCGGACTGTCACCGTCTCTGGTTTGCCTTTCCAGGCGTATTCGACTAAACAAACGGTTTTTGACTTACCGACCTATGGACACTTCGGTCCGAACAGACCCCGCTACACCGAAGGTACAACGCGTATCCGCTTTAACGTACCCGTCGGTTTAGGCTCTTTCCCTTTCGCTCGCCGCTACTCAGGAAATCACGGTTGTTTTCTCTTCCTGGGGGTACTGAGATGTTTCAGTTCTCCCCGTTCGCCTCGCATACCTATGAATTCAGTATGCGATAGATACCGCTTTCGCGGCACTGGGTTGCCCCATTCGGAAATCCCCGACTCAAAGGATGTTTGCTCCTAGTCGAGGCTTATCGCAGCTTACCACGTCCTTCATCGCCTCTTGATGCCAAGGCATCCGCCGTATGCTCTTATTAACTTGATCGAAATCCTAAAAGCTCGATCTCTGTAGTCACGCTGGTTTCGATCCGCATCGGCTCTGATATTTAGTTGTCAAAGATCGTGACTTTCCCGACGACGCGGGAAACAAGCTTGTCACATCTATCTGAAGACCTTACGGTCTTACTCGTCCTGGAGATGATCGGGTTCGAACCGACGACCTACGGCTTGCAAAGCCGCCGCTCTCCCAACTGAGCTACATCCCCGAAAAATCGAAGACTGCCATATTTCTGCCTGAGGATACCTGTTCCCGTCGCCCCGCCGAGTATGAATCTGGTATCGAAAAAAAATCGCTTCGCGCTTTCTGCGAAGTCGACTTTCCGTACGCCCTCAAACAGCGACGCGCAATATATACGGCGCGGTTCGGCTGTCAATAGGAATTTTCGGAAAATTTTCGGGAAAATGTAGAAGCCGGCGCCCGGCTGCGAGGTTGTTGTCCAATAGCTACATGCGGATATCCCGGACTTTTCTTGTCCTTCAACACATATGGGAATCTGCGTCGTCGCACTTGACTTGCCGGAACTACACCACGAATAATGCGCTCTTTCTAAGGCTTGATCTTGTGCAACCAGAATTGGATCCGGCCGTTGTGCGCCGGATCAGTAAAGATACTTCGGGTTAACACCGTCGTCCCGGTTACTTGGCCCTGCTCGTTGTAGTCGGTCTTTATTCGGCTCATCACCGGAGCGGCTCCGGCGACAGCGGCGCCACTTAACTCGTAAATGATGATGATGTTGCCGGCGTCTTCATCTATGAAGCTGAACGGTAGATTGCTCAGTGTGACAGTTGTTGTCGTGCGTTCGCGGACTTTTCCTTCACTTATTTGCTCGCGAAGCAAGTAGCCGATTACGGATTTTAATTTCTGTCCGCCTGGTTCCAGTTCAATCTTGACGAAGAGCGATTCGGACTCGCTGTCGGCTCCGTGGCGAAACTCTTTTTGCGCGATCATGCCGTTCCACCTGAGCGGATAGTCGTAGCCGTAGACCGGGTCGAAAACGGAGTAGCCGACCTGACTATTAGAGTACTCGAAGACACCCTGGATCGACAGTTGATCCCAGCTACAGCTACGAACTTTATCAACGAAGCCGGCGACCGAGAAGCTAATGGCGTTGGAAGTATCGTCATCGATGATAACCACAACCGGGCCGCCGGCGGCTGCGGCGGGAACTTTGACTTTGATCTGCCCCGGATTCCAACTGACGATTTCCGCCTGCTGGCTCTGGGTGAATTCGACTTTGCCCGGTTGGTTGCCGAAGCCGATGCCGGTGAGGAAAATCTGATCTCCGGCCTGTCCGCTTGTCGGTGTGAGCGCATCGAGGCGCAACGGCACATACTTGAAGCGGATATCAAAGTCGTCAAGCTCGGTACCGGCTTGATCTTTGAGGATAGCTTTGGCGACGAACAGCGTGTCGGACAGCTCGAATTGCGGCAACAAATGATCCACACGCAAGTCGGCATTAAAAACTTTGTTTCCCCGCGGCGGGGCGACTACACTGACGGATGCTGTTGAGACCGGCGGATCAAGCGGGACGCCATTGTCTTCGACATGCAGGCTCAAGTCGACGGTTACCGGAGCCGCGCTTGACGCCATGTTCCAGACCGGAAGCGAATCGTAGTGAATGCGATCGATGCGGCGCATCACTTTGGCCGGAACCTCGAAGCGATATCCACGGGGAAACGTGTGGTCCCAATAGACACCATCGACGATGAAATTTCCGCGCGCAAACGCAACACCCTTCTCCATACCACTGACGCTGCCACCGGCCTGAATGTCCATCATTTCAATTGTCTGTAGTTCCTGCGGCGACGGCAGCGCCGTCGGCATAGCCAGAGTGGCGAAGTAGTTGCTGATGGCCATATCCCATTGCGGCTGATCCCAGAATTGGGTTTTGAGTTGTGCAGGCGTGACTCGACGGTAAGGTGTTTGCGTGGCGCTGTTTTGGGGATCATGATAGATCAGCGTTACTGTCTGGCTCGGACCCGGGTTTTGAATGTCATAACCGACGAAGACGCCTTGGTGGGAAATTAGGTTGACCATCACCGGTTTGTCGGCATTGATCGAGGACACAACGTAGTTGACAAAATTCGAGTAGCTGATCCACGTGTTCTTGACCGGATCGAGTCGGGTCAGTTCCTTCGTCTTGGTTTTCAACTGGCCGGTCTTACGCCAATTCAGGCCGCTATCTTTCTCGATGTCCATGAAAGCCAATAACTCGTGAACTTCATCTCGTGCGAGAAGCTTCTCGTAGGCGCGCATCCATAACAACCAGCAGGCTGCCCAGCAATTGCCGCCGTCCTGTTCGTAATATTGGATCGCGATTTCCTTGCTGTTGGTCGATAGTGTGATCGGGCTGCCGGCCTCAATAACATAAGTGCCGCTACTAACGTTTTGGGTGGCACCTAATGACAACCCTTGGCTGGAAGCCAGATCGACGGCGCAGGTGTCGCCTGCGCTGTTAGAGGTGTGCGTGAGATAAGTAAGCCGCATGCCATCAGCGCTTCTCTTGGCGGCGCCGAGCAATTCGGGGGTCTCAGCATTTTTGAGTGGAACTTTGAAGTGTGCTGCCGATGCGGCGCCGTCCATTTCGAGTCCAAGCACGACTTGTGACGGATCATTGAACAAGTCGTCATTTGCGTACTGAGTGAGCACAACATTCGTTGACTTCGTGACGCTGCCGTTGGGAAAGGCAAGGCTGATGCCGTTCTTGAGTTGCAGCGCACCCCCGGCCGTGGAAATCGTAGCCTTCACTTGATCGACCACGGTGGGACCAGGTGGCGGATTGTCGGGGCCGTTGCTGTCGGATGAACATGAAATTAGGGCGAAAGAGACGAGAAGCGCCGTGGCAATCCACCACTGCCGAGGAGCAAAACGAGCGGACATAGTACCTTCCCTGCTGAAGAACCTGATTGTCAAACTGCTCGCAATGTCGGTATTGGGGTAGTTTTGTCAAGTATTTGATCGGGCAATTCTCGATGTCAAATGCGTCGCGTTGCGTATCCAAAATGGCGATTTAGTTGCGATTCTCGGTGATGACAGCGGCAAGATATCCGACAACTTCATCGGCGTCGCCTGTGACCTGACCAGAGTGCCGGTAATCGACGACCGCGCATTTGGTTGCGCCGAGTCGCTGACACGCTATCAAGACGGCGGCCATTGGACCAAAACCGCAGGCTTCGGCACGGCCGGAATCGATCAGGTCGAGCAACGATTGCGGGTCAAAGCGACTTATGGCTTCGACGATTCGATGGTCGAGTCGCTCGGCGCGGTCGGCCGAGTGAAAGTGGGACAGGTCGGAGCTGGCGACGAGCAGCGTCGAGGTGATGTCGACAGCTCCCGACAATGCTTCGGCAATCTCCGCTGCAGCATCCCGCGACTGCTCGCCCATGACGATTGGCATCAGCTTGAAGTCTCCAAGGACGACCTGAAGAAACGGCAATTGCACTTCGAGAGAATGCTCGGCGAGTCGACCTTCGGAGTGCCCCAAATCGGAGACGCGCAAGCCGTCATAGGTAGCCAGCTTAGTACGCAGGTCGGTATCGACTTCGATTGCGCCTAACGGAGTCGAGTAGGCATCACCGTGGAATATCGATCCGAAATCGAAACCAACCCGGTGCGACGGTGAAATCACAACAACAGAAGTGTAGCTGTCGCGGTGCCGGCGCAATCGAGCATAGGCCAAGGCGGCACAGGCGCCGGAGTACATGTAACCCGCATGGGGTGCGATTATGCCGTAAGGCCGTTCGCTGCCGACATCTGGATTCGCGGCGAGCAGCGAATCTACCTCGGATCGGAGGCGCGACGAGCTATTAGTGTAGAAGCTCCCGGCGAATTGTGCAGCGCGGGTGTGCATGACTCGAATATACGAAACCCAGATTTTTCGCGAACGGATTAAACACCATTTCCGGCGGTGCGTCTTCCCCAGTGTAAAGGCGACTAAGCGGCTCAAGTTCAGTTGCTCCATTAGTCAGATTAGCCGCGAGAGCTTTTACCCTGATTACCCCCTATTGCGGGTTTGGTCATAATCCCTCCACTCACCCAACAAGCCGGTGGATCGATGAGATTCGCCGGCTTTGCCTTTCAGGAACGAGGAAAATCTTATTGACAAGTTCAAGTCGATTGGTACTTTGGCATTCCCTATTCCTGGGCTCGTAGCTCAGTTGGTTAGAGCGCGCGCCTGATAAGCGCGAGGTCGGCAGTTCAACTCTGCCCGAGCCCATTTGAAATTTCCCGGCCTGATGACGCTGTGTGCATCCCGACCAAAGGTCGGGATCGGCAGCGCAACTCTGCCCGAACCCATTTGAAGATTCCCCGTCTGATGACGCTGCGCGCGTCCCGACCAAAGGTCGGGACGCGAGCTCTAACCAACTGAGCTACAAATCCAAGGATTGCAAAGCCGAAGTATCAATTCGAGTATCGATGTCAACAGGATCTTGGCTGGCTACAACGCCTTGAGGAAGTCCTCCCAGGGTGTCGCCAGCAGTGTCTCGGTCGTTGACCGTCCGAGTGCGCGGATGATCATCACCGCCTTCTCAATTTGCTGCGGATCGTCCGATTCGACGATATCGACAACGTCATAACTCCCCATGCATCCGTAGCTCTTCACCCAGCGCGCTTTGGGGCACTCCCGCTCCAGCTTGGCGCGAACTTGTTGCGCCAGCCCTTTGAGGCCGTCGGGTGACTCAAACGCGTGCGGACCGAGTTTACTGAGTATGATGTAGGTCGCCATGTTTCGTCCTTTCGTATATTCAGATTGCTAATCTTGCACTGTCCAGTATCGATACAAGTGATACGGCATTAAGCGCATCATCCAGGCCATAAACCGCCAACGCCGTGTGATATAGGCCACCCGCTTGCGGCTTTTGATGGCCCGATAAATCTGATCGGCAGCTTTCTCGGGTTTCGCCACCCAGAACATGTCGTCGCGCCCGGCAGTCATTTCTGTGGCGATAAAGCCGGGGCGAATGTCGGTAACGATAATTCCCTGCGGTCGAAGATTCGAATTTAATCCCTGAAGGTAACGCAGATCGAACGCTTTGGACGCATTGTATGCCGGATTACGGCCATTGCCCCAGAAGGCGGCCACCGATGAGATACCAACGAGATGGCCGCGTCCCTGCGCGCGAAAGCGCGCCGCAGCCCAATCCAGGCAGATGACGAACGCCGTCACGTTAACACCGATAGTTTCCAGTTCCGGCTCGATAAGCAACTCGGGATTGCGTCGCCCGACACCGGCATTGGCGATCATCAAATCCATACCGCCGAGTTTCGCCGCCAAAGCATTGAGATTATCAACCAAGTGATCATGGTGCAGCATATCGCAAGCATGTGCTATTATCTTGCCGGGCCGTAGCGCCGCAAGCTCGGCGAGTCGGTCGGCACGACGGGCCATCGCGCCCACGAGATAGCCGGCATCTGCAAGACGAAGGCAGAGTGACCAACCGATTCCTGCGGAGGCGCCGGTGACGATAGCTCGTTTCATCGCGTGAAAAGATGACGATGAGAGTTGATCCCGCCAACAATAATTTCTGGTGAGGCTGATTGGGTCGGAGCCTGAGAAGCCCGCGCTACTACGCCTGCCTGCGCTTTTGCTGCTTCATGCGGCCCTTGTAATGCCACAAGTGCCAACAAGCGATCGTGCAGTAGGGCGACCAGCGGCGTCTCAGCCGCTCCCAGTCGATTTTTTGGACTGGCGTCTTGTAGAGAAGTTGAATCGCAATGCGAATTCCCTGATCGAGCGACGGCAGCACATCTGGTCGGTTCAGCACGAACATGAGATACATATCCGCCGTCCAGACACCGATACCTTTCACTTGGGTTAGCGCTTCGCGCACGCGCTCATCCGGCCAGCGCGACAGTTTTGCGATGGGCAGCGTCTTGTCAAGCGAATGGCGCGCGAGATCTCGAAGATAGTTGGCTTTCTGCCGTGAGACTCCGGCGCTTCGAAATTGGGTGTCGGTTAGCATTGCGACTGAGTCAGCCGTGAGTTTGCCACCGCAAGCGGCGGTTAGCCGACCGAAGATCGTCGCCGCCGCTTTGAGCGAAAGCTGTTGGAACACGATTGAGCGGGCGAGGAACTCAAAGCCGCCGCGCGAGCGCTTAAGTTGCGAGCAGCCGTTCTCGGCAATAATGCGTCCCAGTTTCGGATCGACCTTCTCGAGATGGGCCTCGGCTTCAGACCAGTCAAACTTCTTCATGGACCGATGTTGCAGAAGATGGCGTTCGCCGGCAATCACATTCTTTGGAATTTTCGTCAATCTCGCTCCTTGCGGACTTCCTCACTGGTCGGCAGCCGGTTCGTAAACTTCGACCGAACTGAGTACATCCGGCGCCCGTTCGGCAAGGCCGCCAATGCAGTACACTTTGCCGCCCAGCGCTACCGCAACATGATCGTGGCGCGGAGTAGTCATGGTACTGCGCGTATACCACTGACCGCTTTTCGGATCAAACATCTCCACTGAGCCGAAAAATACATGGCCGACGATGGCGTTGAAGCCGCCGGTCACGATGATGCGACCATCGACCGCAACGGCGCGATGATCTCGCCGCGCACTCGGCATCGGCGCCAGCGGCTTGAAATCGCCGTCGCGCGGATCCCAACGGTCATGCCGGGCGAGCCAGAAATCCCGGTCAGTGGAGCCGCCGGTGATGTAGAAGAAGTCCTCGGCCACGACGACACTGTGACCATTACGTGAAGTGGCCAAGAATCCAGCGGTATCCCAGCGATTGACCTCGGTGTCATAGGACAAAATCGCGAGATCATTTTCATAACCCCCGAAGACAAGAATGCGCTTTCCATACACGGCGGCGGCGAAGCGCGAGCGCGGCGACGGCAGCGGCGCAACCTCGTACCACTGATTCGTGGCAACGTCGAATCGATCGACCCGGCTGAGCGGATTTTGTGTGCTGCCGCCGCCGATCAAGTAGATTGACTCACCGGCGGCGATTGCGACGCCGTAGGATCTGGGCCATGGCATGCTGGGAAGCATAGACCACACATTCGTCGCCGGATCGTATGATTCGGCGCTGCGCAGTTCGCCGTCAGATCCGATACCACCGAAGACGTAGATTTTTCCGCCATGCGCGTCGCCCATCGCAGCGAGACGCGCAACGTTCATCGATGCGGCTTCACTCCAGCCGCTGTGAAATACACCAGTGCGAAACGTCCAGACCGGGCCGTTGTCACTCCCGCCGTTGTCGTCCAACGCCGTCACCCGCCAGTAGTACTGCCGCCCCTGCGAGAGACTCACAACCAGCAACGGCTCGGTTGTGTAGCCAACCGGCTGGGCAAGCGGCGGACTGATCGTGTCAAGACGGATATTGAAAGTCACTTTGTCACTGTCCGGATCAGCGGACTGCCAGCGGAGGGTCAGCGTGGCCGGCTGTGCGGCCGCGCCGTCGGCCGGAATCGGATCATGGGGCCGCTCCGGCGCGCGATTTTTCCGATCAGTGACCTTGTCGGAGCTGCAGGCGCCGAAAAATAATAGCAAAGCCCCCGCGATGACCGTAAGCGAAGAAGCGGGTGGTTTGCGCAGGGTCATTTTACTTTCTCCGTGCGCGCGAATTGCCAAGATAGATGGCCGCCAGCGCGATTCCGGCGCCAATCAACTCGACGACGTGGGTGGGGCGATCGAAGAACAACATATCCCAGACAAATGAAAGTGTCGGTTGCAGAAGTAGCGTCAATGATACGCGCGAGGCGGGCAGATGACGGATGCTTCGAGTAATAAACACCCAACCGAACACTTGGCCGCAGACACCGTAAAGTACGAGCCACGAAACCGATGCTACCGACGGGATGGCCAGGTTTTCCCCGACCGCGAGCGCAACGACGCCGCTAATCAACGCGGTTGTGAACGATGAGAAGGTGATCACCGCAAGGGAGGACGGTTCGCTCGCGCGCGATTGCACGCCCCGGAGTGTGAGCACGTAAGCCGCGTAGAATTGCGCGGTAATAAGACCGAATACGACGCCGAGCTTGTACTGTGCGCCGACCTCGCTCCACTGCGTTCCGACCAATAGTAACAGCCCGACGAGCGCAAGCGGGATTGCGGTGTAGTAGCGCCAACTGGGACGCTCTTTGAGCATGAACACCGCGTAGGTCGTCACAAAAAACACCTGAAAGTTGGCGAGAATCGTCGCCAGTCCCGGGCCGACATCAAGAATACTCCGGTGCCAGAAAAAGAGATCGCCTGAGAAGAAGACGCCGGTTAGAACGGCCAGACCAAGAACGCGCCAACCCGGCCACAACCGACGATCCATCGTCAGCGTGACAACGAGCAAGAGGGTTCCGCCAAAAGCCATCCGGTAGAATGCCGAAGTTGACGGTCCAACGCCGGCCAAGCGAACGAACACCGCCGAGAAGCTGATCAAAACAGCTCCGGCTAATAGTTCCCATCCGGCGCGGACGATTCTGGCGTGATCTGTCACGACGGAGAATATCGCCAATTTCGCGGAGTCATTCAATTGCTTTGCGAATTCGCCGTTGAACTTCTTGTATCAGGTTTCGTAGCAGTTGATAAAACCGACGAAATTGAAAGGACAAGACGATGGCCAGTAAGAGCACCGCCGGTCGACTCAAGCAAGTCGAACGATTGGAAAAGCAGATTCTCAAGGACAAGCAAAAACTCGCCAAGCTGCGAAAATCCGTGCCGCCGCAAGCCGTGGATGACTACGTTTTCACGACCGGCGGCGGCAAGAAAGTCAGCCTCTCCAAACTTTTCGGCGGCCGAGATGAACTGCTGCTGATCCATAACATGGGCGTACGCTGCGCCTATTGCACGATGTGGGCGGACGGTTTCAACGGTCTGCGCGAGCATCTGTCGGATCGCGCCGGATTCGTTGTGATCTCGCCCGATGATCCGATTGTCATGCGCGACTTCGCCAAGGGGCGACGCTGGAAATTCCCGATCTACTCCTATCGTGGCACGTCATTCGGCAAAGACCTCGGGTTCGAAGGCGAGAACGGGTCGCCATGGCCGGGGGTTTCGACGTTTCGTCGAGACTCAGAAGGAAGGATGTATCGCATCGCTCACGCCTATTTCGGGCCGGGTGATGATTTCTGTGCGACCTGGCACTTATTCGACTTGTTGCCGCGTGGCGCCGACAAGTGGCAGCCGAAATACAGCTACCGCTAACGTCCTCGCAGCAGCGCCGGCACTGACGTGTCGCAAGAATGAAGAGCGTGGCGTTGTCCAATGGTTGTATCGATGACTGGGCACGAAGCAACCGTACTACGGAAGGATTCTCTGCGATGCGACGCTTACTCGTACTGGCCTACTGTTTCGCGATCGCGATCTGCGCCGCAGCACTTGCCGAGGATGGCAAGATAAGCAGCGTCGCGACAAATGGCGGCGTTTTCGTGGACGGCAGCGCCGATGACTGGCGCGATGCCGCATTCAGCTATTTCGATGACGATAACACCGCGATCGCGCTGCGCCAAGATAGCGCGAATGTTTATCTCATCGCCCTGTCGCGCGACCCAAACGTCGTGCGGCAAATGGAAACGCGCGGCCTGACGATCTGGGTGAATCTCGACGGCAAGAAAAACCGCAACCTGGGCCTGCGCTATCGCGGCGGAATTCCGAAAAGCCGACTCGACGAACGCGCCAATCAGGCCGCTCCGGAGTTTGCGCGGCGTCGCGATGAGATGTTGGAAGAGCAGGCCCACGCCCGGCAGTTCATTCAGGTCGTTCGGAAAGGCCAAGTGGAGGAGATCCCGCAGACGGGCGAGCGCGGGCCGATGGTGGCTTCCGGTTTCAGCGCCGGGACATATCTCTATGAATGGCGCATCCCACTCACAGCGCTGAACGACCAGACGATCGCACTCGGAATGACGGAAAACAGCAAACTTCGACTCGGGCTCGAATTCGGATACATGACCGACGACGAAAAGGCCAAGATGAAGGAACATCGCGGAAAGGACTCAGGAGGATTTGGGCCGCCTGCCGGCGGAGGCGGACACCCGGGCGGCGGTCCCGGGGGCGGGATGGGAGGAGGACGACCCCAGGGCGGCCCGCCGCGCGGGAACTTCGACCAGACAAGCGAGATCTGGCTTGAGGTCTCACTCGCGAACACAGAGTGATTTTCAAGTTCATTTCCGATCGCTGACAATACAGGGCTTGTCTCGCGCGGACCCGCCCATACGTTGGTCGGATATTGCTGGTCGGTATTCTCCGATCCGGCAGGAGCCGTGCCTACACCACCGAGGAGATTGAGCTTTCCCGAACATCAGCATTGACGACGGGCTTCAAAGTGGATATTATGGATTTATCATCGATGCGACAGCAGGCATGACCATGACCATTTCCATTCTCTCTTAGTTTCCGGAGGAAGTTATGATTCTCGTTCGCGACATCTTTCAACTGAAATTCGGCAAAGCCCGCGAGGCCATCGCAGCCTGGAAGGAAGGCACCGAATTCATGAAGAAAGTCGGTTTGCCGCCGGGGCGTGTCTGCACCGACTTGACCGGCGCTCCCTATTATACGTTGGTGTTTGAATCGACCTATGAGAGTTTGACGGCATTCGAGGCCGCCCATGCAAAGGCCATGGGCACGTCGTCCTACAAAGAATGGCGCGCATGGTACGAGCGATTCATCCCCTTGGCCGAATCCGGACGCCGGGAGATATTCAATATCGTCGAGTGAGTGGATCGAGCTTTGAGTAGTTAAGTCCCCGCGCTCAGGAAAGCGCTGCGCGTTCAAATGTCACGACATTGAGATGATCGTCCATGAAGAAGTAGCCTTCTTCACGGAATGACGCAAGCAGCAGGCGCGGATTCGCTTCGGCAAAGCCGCATGCTGCCGCTGCGTCGATCTTCCCTTCTCTGGCGGCCACGCTCCGTGCGACGATGGCGCTCGCGAGGGCGCGCGCCCGTGAAGCGGAGACTGCTACGGGAGCGGCGCCGACCGGCCAAGCGTCGCTCTCCTGGGGAGTGAATTGGGTGATGGCGGCGGTCATACGCAACGAGAGTTTGTACAGCGTTTCGTAATTGCGTAACGGAAATGCCGGCACCACCAAATTCGTCACCGGATTCGTCGCACCGATATGACGCCGAACTCTCGCAGCGATGTCGCCACTGAGGGGCAATATCCAAAACGGAAACAACTCGTTGTGCGCTTCCGCGATCGGCCCGAACAGCAGCGGTGGCTGCCCGGTTCTGATTTCCGGATCGAGTAGTACCACATTGTCGCAATCCGGACAGACGTGCAACAGTGAGTTTACTTCCGGAAGCCCCGACCCGCAGTTTCCACACTGGTGTAATTCAACCTGAACGGCGGCAAAGCCGACGCCGGTGCCGCCGCTGCTTTCGAGCGCGGCGCGCGAATTCCATTCACCCACGTCGCCGTTCGTGGCATCGACGAGCAGTGAGAGGCGATTTTCACCGCTGCGGCCTCGCACGAGATAGAATGGTTGATAGATGATGCCACTCCGCTGGGCAAAGAGACGCGACGAGTTTCGGCGATTCGTCGACGTCGTTGAGCGATCGAGGTTTGCGGCGATTTCCACCGCTTGCGCCACTGCACCGGCCTCGTTTAGCGACGGATTGAGTAGCGCGAAGTCGCCGTCGACGATTTCGGTAGCGAACGGCCGCAGCTTCATAATCTCTGCGCGCAGACCAAGCGAAGCCGGAACCGGCAGGACTGCGGCGACAGCCGCAATGGTGACCGAGTATGGCGAAAGCAGCGTCGAACTGGCTTCTTGCTCTATTTCGCGCACATCCTGAGCAGCACCCACGTCCGAAAAGACAAAACGTTTGTCGATGTGATGCCGTAGCCGCAGCAGCAAGGCATCGATTTTCCAATACGGCGCGTAGAAGCCTTCGATCTCGAGTGCGGGGTCGCTGAGCGGACGCGTCCGTTCGGTGAGATAGCGGTCGACGAAAAAACGCACGCGCAGGCGATCGATGCGGCACTTGACTAACCACGCCGGCGGCGTGCTCGGCAGCCGCAGCCGGACCACCGAACCGCAGTGACCGCAGTGCGTGACGGAGAAATTTTCGTCGAGCTGAAGCTCGCCGCCGCAGGCCGGACAGCCGGCGCTGATACTGAACCCGCGATTAGCGGCCGGAGGTGTCGCCACCACCAACTTCCTTGCCGCACGAGCCGCAGAAGCGCGAGCCGGAAATCAGATCCGCCTGACAATGCGGGCAGCGCGTTCGCGCGTCGAGTTGCAAGCCGCATTGATGACAAAACTTGGCCTCGCTGGGCAGCACTGCCGTGCATTTCGGGCAGGCATTCTGCAGCACCATGGGATTGCCGCAGCGATAGCAGAAGCGCGATTGCTCCGGTGTATCGGTATGGCACTTAGGGCAGGTGACGGTTGGCAGCGAGTGGGTGCGCAACTCGGTCTGCTCCGGCGAAAAGACGCGCGACATCATTGTCGGCATCATGACGCCGACGCCCGCCGCCATCCCGAGGGTCGAACCGGTTTGTCCGGCGATTCCCGAATTAGACAATCCCCGCGCCATTTCGAATTTGAAGAATCTGTCGAGGTCACCAATTGCCTCCATGCCCGATCGCTGGTCAATGAGCTTGGCGACGTCTTCCGGCGGGGTGATCGATCCGATGTAGAAGTCCTTCAACTCAAGTCCGTATTTGTCGAACTCATCGACGACACGCTTCTTGAATTCCGCCGCCAACTCGTCGTACTGCTTCGGCAGTTCCAGTATCGAGTCGAGTTTCTCGCCGAGCATATCGTTCATGCGGGCGATGATGACATCGCGTAGATACTCCTGAATCTGATCGGTGGTGTAGCGCGCCTGGCGACCGACGATGGTGTTCAAGAAGAGAATCGGCTCGGCGATCTTCATCGTGAAGGCGCCGTGACCGCGCAACCGGATCAAACCGAGTTTGCTGTCTCGGAACGTGACCGGATGCTTGGTTCCCCACTTGAGACTTACGAAGGTCTTGAGATTGATGAAGTACACCTCGGCGCGGAATGGCGAAGTGAATCCCCACGGCAATGACAGAAGCCGCGTGAGGATCGGGATGTTTAACGTCGTGAGCGTGTGACGACCGACCGTGAATGAATCGGCGGCGTGACCATCCTTGAAGAAAACCGCCATCTGACTATCGCGCACGATCAGTTGCGCGCCCAATTTGAAATCGGCCGAGCCTTCTTGCGGAAGCCGAAAGATCATTTCCTCGCCGGTAGGATCAAGCCACTCTAAAATTTCCATTGCTACTGACATGATGCGTCCTCGCCTCAATTAGATTAGTTGTGTTTCACACAATTTCGGCAGAGTTTGCAATTTTCTTGAGTTGTTGCGGCTCAAGAACTTACGGCAGATTGCCGAAGATGATATCATGGATGTTCTCGAGACATCAAACCAGACGTTAGCGCTTCAGCGCGCCGAGAAGCTCCTGGTAGCCAGGGATTATAGCGGCGCCGAGGAAGCGTTTCAAATGGCGCTTGAGTTCGACCCGTCGAATGCAACGGTTTGGCGCGGACTTGGTGAGAGCCAGTTTGCGCTAAATAACATCGATGCCGCCGTCCGCTCGACTCAACGGGCGCTGCAACTTGATCCGAACGATCACCGCACTCTCAACAATGTCGGCGTGATGCTGTGTCATGCCGGAAGCTACGAGGCCGCGCTCAATTACTTCACACGCAGCTTGGAGCTTGCACCGAGCGATCTCGATGCGCGGATGAATCTTTGCTCGCTATATGGTCGGCTGACGCTCGCCGACTCTAACGCTGCGCTCAAAACCAGCCCACTGGTGGCACAGTTGCGGTGGTTCTCCGAATTCTTTCCGGACGAAGGCAGAATGGCGCTGGTTAAAGAAAATCACCGATTGCGCGACGCCCTGCTGGCTCAGTATCGGGACAAGTATCGGGCGCTGAATCTGCGGGTTCTGTTCTACGCGCCAAGCGTCACAATGGGCGCGTTGTTTTACATTTTCGAGAGCTGGCAACAATCACTGCAGTATATGGGAATTGGCACGCGCCTGAAAATCGCCGGGGAGAGTCTCGACGATGCCGATCTGGCTTTCTCTGCAAGCGCATTCGTGTCGGTTGATTCCGACGCCGTTTTAGGGGCCATCTCGAACGAGAATCTGGAGCGACTAACAAGCGCCGGCACAACGATCATCTACGTGAGCGAGTTCAGCAAGCAGCAACGCGATGCCGATTTGTACATCACATTCCATCTGCAGCCGGAGTCCAACGAGAATATTGCACGGCGTCGCAAACCGGTAATCTCGCTTCCATTTGCATTCAACCCACTCATTCACTACGCGCATCCGGCGCGCACACTTTGGGATTTCGCTTTCGTCGGTACGAATTCACCCCTAAAGTTGCGCGAAACGGAAGCTTACCTATTGCCTGTCGTACGGAACCGAAGCGGCATTCTCGCGGGCGTCGGTTGGCCGGGGAGATTCGGCAATATCGGTCAATCAGACGCCGCACTGCTATACAACTTCGCTGCCATTTGTCCGAATTTTCACCTACAGGCCCAGATCGAGACCGGCAACGAAGTGAACGAGCGCGCGCACGTGCTTGCCGCCTGCGGAGCTTTCCAACTTTGCGATCGACCGCAGGCGCTCAGCTCTCTCTACCGTGACGATGAAGTTGCAAGCGCAGCGACTCCAAGAGAATACGCTGGGATGTTTGATTATTACTTGAATCACGACGCCGAACGGATGGCATTTGCGACGCGTGCGATGCGCCGCGCCTGGGCTTCGTACTCGCAGTTTCATGTTCTGGAGCGTCTCATCCCGCACTTGCAATTACGTGTGGATCAGAAACTGCCGCTCTGAACTGCGCGCTCGAGTGAAAGAAGGAGATTCATTTCCCAGCAGTTTGTCGGCGGCTGTTTTGCAGCCTGGTTCGGGGCATCGCAACTCGCGGTCCGATTTAGGGCTTGCCCCGAAGAGAAATCTTGCTAAGATGTTCACAAATTGACGGCGTGCGCCTATCGTATAACTGCAATTGGTGCTTTAACCGTGCCCGATCGAGAGCACGCTGATGATGAAGGAGTAATACGCGATGTTAATTCCGAAAGCTGTAGCCGACAAACTCAATGCGCAGGTCAAGGAAGAGTTTGCCTCCTACTGGATCTATCTGCAGATGTCGTACAATCTGCACAACCAGGGACATCACGGCTTCGCCAAGTGGTTCGAGCAGCAGGCCGGCGAAGAATTGCAGCACGCGACGAAGATCGCCAACTTCCTGGTCGAGGTTGGCGCGACCGTGAAGTTGCCGGTGCTTGACGCACCCAAAGCCGATTACAAGTCGGTGAAGGAGATCGTGCAGACGGCGCTCGATCATGAGAAGCACATCACGAAGTGCATCAACGAATGCGTCGATGTCGCCGCCAAGAACAACGACAAGGCGAGCGAAAACTTTCTGATGTGGTTTGTCGACGAGCAAGTGGAGGAAGTCGTCACGGCGCAGAAGCTTCTGGCGATGGTGGAAGCTGCCGGCGACCAGAAGATTCATCTCTTCATGCTTGAAGGCCGTATTTTTAGTCTTCGCGGCGAGTAAGTGATTGACTGTGCGTGGGCGCACTGCCGTGGCGCGCACGCGATAACCTTTTTGTGGTTCGAAATAGTCACGTAGTCGGGCGGGCCTCATTGAGGCCCGCCTACTTCTTTTGCAGGACTCTCGCGGCTGCACCGCACTCAGATCACAGGTTTCAGCAAATAGATCGCCCACGGCGCGATGTGCGTCTCATTAACCCATTCGTACGGCTCGCTGCCGTCAGCTAAAGGCAGAAGTTTCTCGACCACTTTGAATCCGGCCGCGGCATACACACGCCGATAATCTTCGTCCGGCCAAAGGATGTCATCACAGGGACGCGAATCGGCCGAATTTTTGGTGATTGTCCTGACAATGTCGCCCGGTTTCGCTTCACGGTTTTCTTTGAATTGGGCCGTGGTAAAGGTTGCCCACTCGTAGAGGTATATGTTCGGAGTCGATACGAGATTTACCATGTGTCCGTCGCGTCGGAGGACCCGGTTGAGTTCCCTGAAGATTGCGACCTTGTGATCCTCCCCGGGGATGTTGTCGAAACTGAAGGCGGAGAGTATCAGATCGAATGCCCCTGCCGCGAATGAGCTGAGATCGCCGTCGCCGATCAGGCGGTAATCCCCCTTCGGATCGATGGTTTGCGCATGTGCGAGCATGCCGGTCGAAATGTCTACCCCGATAGTCTGCATTCCAAGTTGCCGCAAAAACCGCGTCGAACGGCCGGCTCCACAACCAAAGTCCAGCGCTTCTTTTCCACGAACATGATCGGCAATCAGTCGTGGCAGGTCGCGAAAGGCCAGATAATAGGTATCGTGAAATTTGAGCGTCGCATAGGCTTTGGCGCGCTGCTCATCGTAGGCGTTCTGGAATTTCAGGCTTCCTCCTTCCAATCACTATCATTGCTACGCTGGTACTTTGCACAAGGTTCCGTCCCGCACCGCGTGGCCGGAGCGCCTGACCGTCAACGGCTGGAGGCGCGTTGATAAATGTCTTCTCAACCTCAACTCACACGAGTATCATCACCTCATTCTGAATTTATTTTCTTGGAGGTGGAATGATATCTCTCAAAGACAAGACCGCCATCATTACCGGCGCATCGCGTGGGATCGGTCGTGCGACGGCGATAATGTTCGCGCAGGCGGGTTGCCACGTAGTCGTTAATTATCTCAACAACGAACGCGCCGCGACCGACGTCGTCGCCAAATGCAAGAAGCTGGGCGTGAAGGCGTTTGCTTACCGGGCGGATGTTTCCAAGCAAGCCGACTGCGAAGCCATGGCTCGCTTTGCTGTCGACAGCCTTGGTCAAATCGACATTCTCGTGAATAATGCGGGAATTTGGAAAGAAGCAGCGATTGATTCGATGTCGGAGGAAGAACTAACTGAGATGCTCGATGTCAACATCAAGGGAGTGTTCTTCCTCACAACCGCCGTCGTCGGCCACATGAAGCAAAGACGCATTGGCAACATCATCCACATCGCGTCGACGGCGGGTCAGCGCGGCGAGGCGTTTCACAGCCATTACGCCGCCAGCAAAGGCGCGGTAATCAGCCTGACCAAATCGCTGGCGCCGGAGTTGGCGCCGTTTAACATCCGCGTCAATTGCGTGGCGCCCGGCTGGGTGGATACCGATATGAGCCACGCCGAGTTGGTCGCCGCCGATGCTGAGCGGCATTTGCGCTTGATTCCTTTGGGTCGCGCCGGAACCGCCGAGGAAATCGCCGGGCCAATATTGTTTATGGCATCCGAGTTATCCACGTTTATCACCGGCGAGATTCTCAATGTTAACGGCGGCGCAGTTTTGTGTGGCTAAGCCCGAGACGTTCCCATATATTCACCGCCACTTTGGAGCGAGAAGCGCCCGATGTTTCCGACCGCTCGGGACTGGGGTCGCACTCGCGCTGCAATGATGACATGACGGTGAGCAAGAAACATTCAACATTTAGCAATGAGGGTCCTGTGAAGAGACGGTTCACACTCAAAGCGACTTTAATTCCCCTGATGCTGGCGATGGCGTTGGTGTTGAGCATCGCGCCGACGCTGATGGCCGGCGAAGCCGATATCAAGGTTCCGGACCTCGGCCAGCAAGAATTTTTCGGGATGGACGGCTACACGCTGCTGTTGATCGGCATCGTGGTCTGCTTCCTCGGCATGCTGTTCGGCTGGTTCATGTTTCGGGGATTAAAAGGGCTACCGGTTCATAAATCGATGGCTGAAATCTCAGAACTGATCTACGAAACCTGCAAGACCTACCTGCTGACTCAGGGGCGTTTCATCCTGCTCCTGTGGGCGTTCATTGCGATCATCATGGTCGTCTACTTCGGCTGGCTGCGTCCGGTCGGCGCGGCGAACTTGATGATTATTATTCTCTTCAGCTTGATCGGTATTGCCGGCAGCTACATCGTGGCCTGGTTCGGAATTCGAATCAACACCTTTGCGAATTCACGTTCGGCGTTTGCCTCGCTGACCGGCGCCGCCTTTCCGACTTACGAAATTCCCCTCCGCGCCGGAATCAGCGTCGGCACGCTGTTAATCTCCATCGAGCTGATCATCATGCTGGCGATTCTGCTCTGGGTGCCGGGGAATCTGGCGGGTTACTGTTTCATCGGTTTCGCGGTTGGTGAATCGCTCGGCGCCGCGGCGCTACGCATTGCGGGCGGTATCTTCACGAAGATCGCCGATATCGGGTCCGATTTGATGAAAATCGTCTTCAACATCAAAGAGGACGATGCCCGCAATCCCGGGGTGATTGCCGATTGTACCGGCGACAATGCCGGCGACTCGGTTGGGCCGACGGCTGACGGATTCGAGACCTACGGCGTGACCGGTGTCGCTTTGATCACGTTCATCCTTCTCGCGGTTTTGAATCCTGAAAATCAAGTTCAGCTTCTGGTGTGGATTTTCGCGATGCGCGTGATGATGATCGTGACGTCGATCGGATCGTACTGGATTAACAGCATCATTGCGAAGGCGAAGTACTCGAAACTGCCGAGCTTCAACTTTGAGGCGCCGCTCACGTCACTGGTTTGGATCACTTCGATCGTTTCGATCATCATGACCTACTTGATTTCGTATTTGATGATTCCGAATCTTGGCGGCGACAGCACGCTGTGGTGGAAGTTGGCTTCGATCATTTCCTGCGGCACTCTGGCGGGAGCGATTATTCCCGAACTGGTTAAGATTTTCACGTCAACCAAATCGCGCCATGTTAAGGAAGTTGTAGCGTCGTCGCGTGAAGGCGGCGCGTCGCTGAATATCCTCTCCGGCTTGATCGCCGGCAATTTCAGCGCCTATTGGATGGGACTGACAATTATCGGCTTGATGGCGATCGCTTGGGGTGTAAGCACCTGGGGCCTCGGCGCGATTATGGCAGCGCCGGCGGTGTTTGCTTTTGGATTGGTGGCGTTCGGTTTCCTCGGCATGGGACCGGTGACAATTGCCGTCGATTCTTATGGGCCCGTGACGGACAACGCGCAATCGGTCTATGAGCTTTCGACGATTGAGACACTCCCGAATATCAAAGAGGAGATCAAGAAAGACTTCGGGTTTACGCCGAATTTCGAGCGCGCTAAACTCTGCCTTGAAGAAAACGACGGCGCCGGCAACACTTTCAAGGCGACGGCCAAACCGGTGCTGATCGGCACGGCGGTGGTCGGCGCGACGACGCTGATTTTTTCGATTCTCGTGCTGCTTTCGCAGCGCGTTGGCGGCGGTGAGCACGTGGTGGCGCAGTCGGTCGATCAGATTACGGAGATGTTGCGCGCGGCAGGCTCGTATTTCTCGCTTTTGCACGCACCGTTCTTGCTTGGATTGATCGCCGGTGGCGCGGTGATTTATTGGTTCACGGGCGCGTCGACACAGGCGGTCTCTACCGGAGCTTACCGCGCGGTGGAGTTTATCAAGGCGAATATTCGCCTCGATTCCTCTGCAACCAAGGCCTCGGTGAAGGACAGCAAGAAGGTCGTCGAAATCTGCACCCAGTATGCGCAGCGTGGCATGTTCAATATCTTTATCGTGGTGTTCTTCACGACGTTGGCGTTCGCCTGCCTCGATGAGTATTTCTTCATTGGCTACTTGATTTCCATTGCGGTTTTCGGACTCTATCAGGCGATTTTCATGGCGAACGCCGGTGGCGCGTGGGACAACGCCAAGAAGATCGTGGAAACGGATCTGCGTGAAAAAGGCACCCCGCTTCATGCCGCAACGGTCGTCGGCGACACGGTTGGTGATCCGTTCAAGGATACATCGTCGGTGGCGATGAATCCGGTGATCAAATTCACGACGCTGTTTGGCTTGCTGGCAGTGGAACTGGCGATCGAGTTGACGCGGTCGACGCGTCTGGTGATGGCGGCGGTCTTTTTCTTGATCGCGATCGTATTCGTGTACCGTTCATTTTACCGGATGCGGATCAAGAACGATTAGGCGTTCGCGCAAGGCTTCCAATTGTCGAGCGGGTCTCTCTGAGACCCGCTCTTCGTTTGGTGTCCAAATGATCGTTAATTAATCGAGCGATACGCCCTTTCGCGATCAGTGAGTTGGCACCCTGGCTCGATCACGGCGATTGCGAAATAGAGCCGTTGCGACCAAGAACAACGCCAGCACAATCAGCGCCAGTGCCAGAAGCGCATTGATCAGCGAAATGTCGAATCCCTGAGCAGCCTTGAAGTTCGCGACGGTCAACGCACCCAGCGACCAAACGGTGATTACCAAGACAAACGCCATGGGTATCAGCGTGAAGGCAATGCGCTTTCGCGAGTGATAGAGCCAGATGGTTATCGTCAGCAGTGTCAGAGCGGCGAGCAGTTGATTGGATGAGCCGAACAACGTCCAGAATTTGACCCACGAGCCTTCCGGAGCGAATGCGATGAAGTAGATGGGCAGAATTAACACCGAGATCGTGCCGACCAGACCACCTGTGAACGAGCGCCAGCCGGTCAGCTCCTGGAAGATATAGCGCGCCAGTCGCGTGCAGACATCGAGCGTGTCGAAGACGAAAGTTGAAAACGCCATCGCGCCGAAGGTGATCGCGAAATTGAGATGCTGCTTGCCTATGAGGAGCGTCATGAATTCGCCGATACCGTTTCCGTAGATCGTTCCCGGTTTGAGCCCCTTGATCGCGTCCACACCGACGATCATTATCGTGCCGAGCGCGATCAGCGCGACGAAACCTTCCGCGAGCATAGCGCCGTAGCCGATTGGCTGCAGATGCGATTCGCGCGCAATTTGTTTTGAAGTCGTGCCGGTGCAGACCAGGCCGTGGAATCCTGAACAGGCGCCGCAGGCAATGGTAACAAAAAGGAACGGAAAAAGCGTGCCGGTCATGCCGCCGACGTCCCACGAGCGGAAGGCTTCTTGCTCGATCTCGTAGCCGCCGAAGAAGATCCCAATCACGCCGAGCGCCAGAGCCATATAGAGAATGAATCCGCCGAGGTAACCGCGCGGCTGGAGAAGCGACCAGACCGGCACGACTGAAGCGACCGCACAGTAGATCAGAATCAAGATTCCCCAGGTCTTGACGTCGAGAATCAACAGCATGGAAATCTGCGTACCCAACCACACGAGCACTAAGGTCGTCGGAACAAAAATCACCGTAAGCAACCAGAGCGGCGGATTGAGAAAGCGCTGCACGAATCCCATCACGACTGCAAGTAGCAGATACATTATCGCGGCGGCCGCGACGGCGCCGCCGGGATTAAAGGCGATCTCAGCGCCGGCAAGTTCTTCGGTGACGCCGATAAAACTCGACGCGGTGATATCGGTGAAGGCGACGATGACGTACATGAGCGCCACCCAGATCAACGCCATCATGGCGCGCCCCGCGCCGACGCCAAGATGCTCGCGCGTGATATCGGCAATCGAGCGCGCGCCGTGGCGCACCGACGCCGTTAGGCTCGAGAAATCGTGCACCGCGCCGATCAGGACGACACCGAGACCGATCCAGAGCAAACAGGGCAGCCAACCGAAAGTCTGGCAGGCGAGAATCGGCCCGGCAATCGGGCCGGCGGCGGCAATGGCAGAAAAATGCTGTGCAAAGAGATAGAACGGCTTGGTCGGTACAAAATCGACGCCGTCGTTTTTTTCCAGCGCCGGAGTGATGCGGGAATCATCGACGACGAACTGACGGGCGATCCAACGGCCGTAGAAGCGGTAGCCGAGCGTAACTAAGACGATGAAAGCTATGGCGATCAGCGGCAGATTCACGTTCGACTCTACGATTGGCTACTTATGAATTCGACGCAAGAATTCTTCTACTTCCGGCACTCCCCCCTGAAAGACGAGGTAGCCGTTGTACGGTTCGCGCTCGGTTGTTTCGGCGGCGATCGGTGTGAGCATCAGCTCTTTGACCTTGTCCAAGTCGCTCGTCTGCCCCAGCGCCCAGGCGAGTTTGACGTAAGCGACCTCCGGTAACATGTTCGCCAGAGGGATGATTCCCTTGGCCATCAAGTCGCGGCCGGTGTCGTAAACAAACATGTGGACATAGCCCCAGAGAGTCTGGACGGTCATATACACCGCCACCCCTTCGCGCTGGCAGCGCTCGATGGCCGGATACACCGGCTTGTTGATGTGGCCCAAGCCGGTGCCGGCAATCACGATTCCGCGATAACCGTTGTCGATCAGCGCTTCAATGATATCCGGCCTCATGTTGGGATAGTAATAGACCAGCGCAACTTTCTCTTCGAAGTAAGGCAGAATCGTCACATTGCGGTCGCGGCGGCGGCGATTGTAAATATCAGTGAGCGGCGTAATCTTCTGTTTGTCGACCATGGCGAGCGGAATCTCGCCAATCGTGCGGAAGGTCGAGCGGTACGACGAGTGCATCTTGCGCACGCGCGTGCCGCGATGCAACAGACCGTACTCGTCGGATGTCGGGCCAAACATGCAGACCATAATCTCGGCGATGTCCGATTCGGCGGCGGTCTTGGTGGCGTGTTGCAGATTCAATGCAGCATCCGACGAAGGGCGATCTGACGAGCGCTGCGACCCAACCATGACAATCGGAATCGGCGCGTTCTGCACCATAAACGCCAGAGCGGCCGCCGTGTGGTGCATGGTGTCGGTACCGTGCCCGATGACGATGCCGTCAATGCCCTTCTCGATTTCCTTGCCGATGGAGATCGCCAGCGTCTTGTACTGATCCGGTCCCATGTTCTCGGAGAAAACGGCGAACAGTTTCTCGGTCGTCAGATTGCAAATATCCGCAAGTTCCGGCACTGCGCCGTAAAGCTCGCCCGGCGAAAATGCCGGGATCACGGCGCCGGTGCGATAGTCGAGTCGCGAGGCGATCGTCCCACCGGTGCCAAGCAGCTTCACGCTCGGCTTGCCGGGGCGGACCGGGAATTCCTTTTCTGGAATTTTGTAGTGCGCTTCTTTATAGCCAACTTCGGTCATGTTGGTGATCGTCTCAGTCGCGATACCGATGTTGTAGCCGGAGGCCAATTTAACGACGATGTGGAGGTCGTCGTCATTCTCGGAGCGCGGCAGAAGAATGCCGCGAAATTCGCCGCGCGTGGTTTCGACTTTGGTATCGGCCCAGACGCGGGCGCTGAATTCTTGTAGCGTCTTGAGAGCTACGCCTTTGTAGCCTTTGAAAAGATCAGCCATTCCTCAGCTCCGCATCAACCAGTTGCCTAAGCTCCTGCATGCAAACGTTGCCGTAAGCGCGCTTGCGCAATTGCCCCATGATCCATCGCGCTCCGGCTTCCGGGTCTTTGGAGTTATTGATATCTTTGAACTTCTGACGCAATATCGGCAGATAGCCCTCGAGTTGATCGAGCGTCTGCGGCTTGTAATCAAGAACCGTAAGTATCGACTCGAAATCCATATTCGGATGTTCGAAGAGCGTCGCCGCCATCGGTTTGAGAATCTCATCGAACAATCCGCGCTTCTTGCCGAAGACAAAGAGATCGTAGATTTTCTCGTACGCAAAGCCGCCCTGCGATCGCACCTGGCCCTCAGTATTCTTGAGCTTATGGGCCAGCAACGAGGCAACGAAGATCGGATCCTGCCCCAGGTCGATGACTATCTTCTCCAGCAATTCGACAAGGTTCTTTTTCAGTATGAACGACCAGCAGTCGCGCGGGACATTCCATTCGCGCAGTTGCTGCATCCGCGCCTGCACGTCAATCGGCAGTTTTTGCCGGAGTCCGGAAATCACAGCGTCGTCAATCGGAATCGGCGCCGAATCGGTGTCGGGGTACATACGGTCGGGTCCCGGCAAAACTCGCTCGAAAATCGTTGTCCCGTCCGGTAATCCTTTGCGGGTTTCGTTCGGGATACCGGTCATCGCCAATCGGCAGCGCTCTTCAATCGTCTCTATGGCGGTGTTGACATCTTCTGGCGGTCCCCAAACCACGATCTGGGCGTCGCCGTTTTGCGCACCAAGGTAGTGGCGAAGATCGGCGAGCTCGTGCTCGTCCCCGAATGCTGGGCTTTGTTCGGAGTGAATCATGTTGGGGCGCTCGAGGCAGGCGATTACTTTGAGGCGGTCACTAAGTTCATTGGCAAACGACTTCCCCGGCTGAGTAAACCACGAAAGAACTCCCTCGAACTTGGGCAGGTTGATCGCTGCCAAATCCCAGCCGCGAGCCTTGACACGCTTGATCGCCTTTTGTTCGCGCGGCAACAGATCGGGGTAAAGATCTTTGAATGACACACTCCAAGTATTGGGCTCGAGGCCGCGTTTTTTCAGTTCATCGCGCAGCAAGAGTAACGACCATTGGCGAAACGCTTCGTTGTGCGTGAGTAGCGGTATCCAGCGGATGTGGGCTACGCCTTTAATCTCGACGCGCGTGCCACCGGTGACGCTCACATTGACATCTTCCCGCGCGGCGCCGATTCCGACGCGCACCTTGCCGGATGCCCGCGCCAGGAAACGCAAGTAGTGGGCGGCTTCGGCGGCCTCCTCGGGAGTTAGCAGATCCGGATACGTCACCGTCTCAATCAGCGGCATGCCGAGCCGGTCGGTGCGATAGATGCGCCAGTGGCCGATGTCGGAGACTTCGCGGCACGCATCTTCTTCTATTGAGATTTGGATGATGCGTACCATCTTAGTCGAAATCGGAATGGCGCCTTCGATTCCGACGATGGCGGTGCGTTGGAAGCCGGTCGGAATCGAGCCGTCGAGGTACTGCTTGCGCGTGATGTGCAGCTCGCCGACGATATTGGTCTTGAGCATCAGGGCGATTTCGATGGCGATATCGAGCGCCTGTTGATTGATGCGAAACGGTGGCGTGTCGTCAATATCATAAGTGCACGCGGTTTCGTTCTTGATTCGATAAATAATGTTCTTCTTGGTCTTGAACTCCATCAAGGCGGTGCCGTCGTATTCACCAAGCTCGGACAGCGTCGGCCGCATGTGGCGCACAAGCTCGGCATCGTAGTCGTCGGCTTCCTGATAGATTCCGGCGGGACAGTTGCAGAACAGTTTGCGCGCGGTCAGAAGTTGCTGGTGGATTTCCAGCCCGCACTTAAAGCCGATGCGTTGGTAAGTTTCAGCGGTTGCTTCCGAACGCGAAACATATTGCGCCAGTTCACGAGTGTGGGCATAGTTGGCGGCAGGATCAAAGCGGTCAATCATGCCGCTGAGTATACTCAGGCACAGAGAGAATTCAAGGTCAATCTTTCGGGGAGAAAATCGCTCGCTGATCGCTATTCTGCAGGCGTTAACTTAATGTCCGAGACCCGGGCGTTTTCTTCGGAAGACAACCGCGCTTCCTTTTCGAAGTCGATGATGCGGGTGTTGTCGTGGTAGATCGCGGTCTTGAAAACGGTGACACGTTTGAGCTTGTCGATGACGCCGGTGATTTGGTCGGCGGCTTTTTCGTATACGCCGAGCGCTTTGGAGAGTACGCCGTCGGGATCGTCGACTTGTCCGGAGCGGCGCGCCAACTCCAGTAGTTGGGTGCGGCCGGAGATCGAAGCGACGGCGTTGTTCAAGTAGTGCGAGAACGTGGCAATAATCGCTTGCAGCGATTCCAGAGCGACGCGCTGAAGCTTTTCCTCGTCAAGTTTTTCCTTGGTCTCGACCAATTCGGCGTAGAGGCGGTCGGTGTAGCTGTAGAGCTGATACAGCGACGAAGTCGCCCGCTGCAAAAGCTCGGTCGGCGAGCCGACATCCACGTCCAGATACTGCGAAGCTTCCAGCAGTCGCGAGAGCGCCGCGTATTCGATTTCTTTGACATCCGCCGTCTCGACGCGGAGATTCTTGGCCAGCACTTCGCGATTGGAAAATTGCGCCGCCTTCTGATTCACTGCCGCCTCGAATGTAAAGGTCGCGAGCTTGTCAGCCAAATTGATGAGCTGCGGCAACACCTGATCCGGCGCCGTCTCGGCAAGTTCCGCGACATCGTGATGCTTGCCAATCGCCTGACAATAGCGTTCCGGGAGATTCCAGACGCGGGCGAGCATCTCGCCGGCGGCTGCATGATCGATCTCCAGTATTTGCCTCTCGGCCTTGGTCATTTCTTCGCCGGCAGCGACGCTCTGGAAGACGCGGCCATACTCTTTGGGATAAAAGCTGTCGAGCACCAGCACGCCGATGTCATGAATGCATCCACAGATAAATGCTTCTTCCGCCATCTGCGGAGCGATCTTGTTCGCCAGCAGTTCGCTGACGCATGCGACATTGAGCGAGTGCCGCCAAAAATCCTTGAGTTCGACACGCGTGCCGATTTTGGCGGACAGGTCATAGAGTGAAAGCGACAATGCCAGCGCCTTGACCCGGGACACGCCGAGCAGTTGCACGCCGCTCTTAATCGACGAAACCTGCTGCGCACGACCGTAAAACGGGGAGTTGACGACTTTGAGAATCCGCGTCGTCAGGGCGATGTCGCGAGCGATGACGTCCGCAAGCTCGGTAAGTGAGGCGTCGGGATCGTCGCAGACGCGCACAACTTCAGCCATGACGGCGGGAAGCGTCGACAGCGCCTTGAATGACGATAAGCGTGCTTCGAATTGGAGGCGGTTCATTCCCTTTCATTATCGGCAGACATCGCGAGGGCTTTATTCAGAAGTTCGTGTTAGGGGGGTGTGACTTCCTGCAAGCAGGGCGAGTCAGCCGAGACGCTTGAGCAGCCGTTGGCGTCGCTTCTGAAGGGTTTCACTCCAGAACAGCACCCGTTCATAGGAGATTTCCGCGAGCGGGTTATCGAGATACTCCAGCGCCGCGACCACCAGCTTGCCGGCGGCCGCATGGTCTTTGTGGTGACGCTCAAGAATCATCGCCGATTCGTTGAGCGCCAGCAACCGGATTTCGCCACGACAGGAAGCTAAAGCTCCCAGCGTGCTGAGCGCCGCAGTAAAATCTCCCGCCTGTTTCTGGAGGCGATAAAGCTGCATTGCCAATGCACGGTCATCATCGCATTCGATCTTGCCGCGAAACTGCCGCTCGGCAGCGCATCGGGCGGCCCTGCGTTCACCGGCGCGAAGATGGTGCTTGGCGATTCGCAGCGCATCGACCGGTGAGTAAAAGTCACGCTGTTCCGCCTCGCCTAAATAGCGCTCAACGGAATCGAGCAAGAAGAGCAGCGTCACAATATCGAGCCGATTGTGCAGAAGCACGCCAGCCAGCGGTTGCGCATTGCCCGTGGCGAGATAGTCGAAATAGAGTTGCGGAATCAAGTATCCCGGCGTGTCGTCAAGGCGATAAACGCCGAGCAACTCTCGCTCCAGCGTTTGAAGAGTATTATCGTCGAAGCGCCCTTTCCAGAAGCGGCGACAAACATGAAGCAGATCGATATGCAACATCTGCGCGAACGGTGTCTCCAGCTTTTGCATTCGGTAGCGGGTTTCCAACAGCGGCATGTCGAACGACTTGCCGTTAAAACTAACGACTGTCGACCTGCCGACTACCAGCTCGGAAATCAGGTCCAGTTGAGCCGGCTCGTCGGGATAGTCGGGCAGGAAAAACTGGTGCACTCGAAAGCCGTTCTCCGCTACCAATCCGACGCCGACTAAAAACGCAACTGTACCCGAAGCCGCTGACAGACCGGTGGTCTCAGCGTCGACGAACACCATCTCCCCAAGTAAAGGCCTGACATCGCCAGCGTAACTATCGAAATGTCTTAATGTTATGGCATTCTTCTTAAGAATAGACTTAAGTCGATTTGGGCCATGCGTGAACTCCGGATCATAGCACGTTTGCAGTTCGAGACACTTCCCCGACTCCGTCACGATGAATTGCCCGCCGATGTCGTCGGCGAAACTGCGCAGTCCGGAATCGTCCGAATCCAGTGGTCGGGGTTTATTAAATCGATCCAGAAAGTCGAACTTGCTCATGTTCTCTTCGCGGCGAGTAGTTCGCGGCGATCCTAAACAGTACGGAAAACTCTTGTCTAACGCTGTACCGACAGAGCGGTTTCCGCCTGCCAGCGGACAAACGGGTCGCGGTCGGCAGCGGCCAGCACCGAGAATAGCGCGCGGCTCTTTTTCCCGATAATCTGCGCCAGCGCCCAAACTGTCCATCCGCGTACCGCCGGATCCGGATCGTCAATCCATTTTTCCAAATCGTCGCGCGCGGACTTGAGTTTGAAGTTTCCGGCCAGGCGTATCAAGAGCGGCCGCGCGGTCGAGCTTGCTACTCGCAAGGCCGGCAGGATCGCGCTGTGCGCCGCGGTGTCGATGGCGACCAGGGCGTCGTATGCGATAAGCCGCACGCCATAGTACGGATCGGAAAGCGCATTGATCAAGTTGGGGACGAATCTGGGCGATCTTTCCATTCCCCAACCGGCGACGGCGGATTTGCGCACCAGTTCAACCGAATCGAGCGCAAACGGCTCAAGGATTCGCCCGGCGCGGACACCGCCGGTCTTGGCGATTGCGGTTACGGCTTCGACACGAACGGTGAAGTCAACATGGCCGGCAACGCCCAAGAGACCGTCAAGCGCCAGAGTGTCTTTGATATCCGCAAGACAGCGTGCGGTTGTCTTGAGCTGGTCCTTGTTTTCGGTCGCAAGCGCGCCCAGAAGGTACGGTGTTGCGACTTTGCCGATTCCGCGATAAATGTCGACGAGAGTATGCTTGGTGCGCGCGTCGGTCGTGGCGAGCTTTGCGACCAGATACTTCGCCGCCGAATCACCCAGCGCTGCGAGCGAGTCTTTGGACGGTTGTACCAACTTCTGAAAACGAATCTCGCCGGATGATGCCTGACGAAAGAGGCGCTCGATGTCCTCTGGCGTCGCGGCAGCGATGTTCGCCGACAACCAAAACAGCGCCGTGCCAAAAATCACCATGCGCATCATCGATCGTCTCCGCTGTTGTCGAGCCCGATTCCCCACCGGCCTTCGCCGATCCACACAGAATTGTCGCGACCCTGGCCGCGATAATCGTCTTTGCCGCCGAGATCAAGGAACAGACCGATCGATCCGAATTCACGACGCGGGTTTCCGTACCCATGCGTGTTGCTCGCCACTCGCGCGATATGGCCATCATCCCCGCGCAAATCGATCAGCATGCCGATGCCATTCGCCGAACCGGCAGCTTGCGAAAGATCGGTGGCGCTATACTGGTCGTTGCCGTCGGCGTCGAGGAGCAAGGCAAAGGCGATATCATGGCCACAGCCCTGAGAAACGCCCTTGCTCGAGTACAGGTCGTCGCCGGCGTAATCGTGCAACGCCGCCAAACACATGTGCGTGGCGGCGCCTTGTGCGTACTGATAGGCGACATAAGTATCGTTTCCCCGGTAATCAACAAGACCGCCAATGCCGAACCAGTACGACGCGCCCTGGCCGAAGATGTCGGCGCTGTACTGGTCGTTGCCGTCGCCGTCGATCAGCAGGCCGATGCCGCCCGAGAAGTGCGGCCGCAGGCCGTAACCGAACCCTTGCGACAATGAGAGATAGTGATCTTCGTAGCGCAGGATGTCACCGTATTTCCAGCCGACGGCGTAACGATCGTTCCCCTGACGGTCGACCAATGCCGCTGCGCCCATGATGAAGCCGAACCCTTGCGAGTAAATACTCGCTGTGTAACTGTCCCGGCCCTGGTCGTCGAGCAACAGCCCGACGCCAAACGCCGCCGCTCCTTGCGTCGCTAAATTGCCTTGATAAGTATCATCGCCGGCGCGGTCGCGCAGGATGCCGACGCCAAACAAGCCGCAACCGAGCGAGTACTCGTCGGCGCGATAGAAATCGTTGCCCGCCCAGTCATCGAGAATTCCCGTTGAAAACTGCCCGGCGCCGAAGCACAAATCCGACTGCGCGAGATACAGATCATGGCCGCCGCAATCTATGATAATCTGTGAATGCGGCTCGTCGGCGCGCGACAAGCGGTATTCATCATCGCCACCCAGATCGATTATTAAGTCATAGAATCCTTCGTAGCGATCATTGCCGCTGCCACGCACGGCGACACGGCCGAGCGGTGTTTTGATGTCGCGGAAGAGCGTAATGAGATCGCAGCGCGCCAGCTGGTCAATCAGCTCCGGATTACGTTCCAGCCACTCGACTAAGCGTTCGTATGCCGAGACGACGCGCGCGCCGCCCAGCGCCAGATCACGCGGACTCAAGCGATCGCTGAGCGCCTTGAAGCGCAGGGCCAATTGCTCTTGCAGGTTCTGCAAGCTGTCGAGCGCCTCGAGTGGAAGATCAACGTCTTTCTCATTGCTTTCCAGAAAGATGCGGAAGGTGTCGCGCAGAAACGCCTGTTCATCCGGGGCGAACCGGCCGATGTCCCATGACTTCAGCGCCGCCGCCATCTCGCGCAAGGTGATCTCGATGTAATGCGCCAGCGAGTCGCAGGCCCGGCGCGAACGCGCAAATTGGGCAAAGTACGCATCTACCGCGCTTCCCCAGGTCGCGCTGTCGTTATCCGGTAGCCGCCGGCCGTCGACCAACCATGAGCGCATGAATCGATACTGTGATCCGACGCCGCGCGTCGAATCGACCAGCGAATCAGCGGCCGCGTCGAGAAATCCGCTCAGGCCAAGCGGGCGCCGCATGTAGTTGTCGACGATGTTCAATCGAAATGAGTCACGATCGACCCAACCGGGGCGGAACCCGACGTCGGCGGTGTCGACGCTGATATAGCTGAGAGTCCGCTGAATGGCGGCAATTGGCAATCGCGGCCGTTCCTCGGCGGAAACGGAAACGGCGAACAGGAGGGTCAGGATCACGATCACGCGTCGCGGCATGATCGAATCCAAGCCAATTCTATCGCGTCGCGCAATCGCTTTTTCGTACCGGTAACTGTTGTGCGCGGAGTGGAATCAAGGCTCCGCCCGGGGGCGGCAGTCCGCTTTGGTCAGAACCCAAATCCAGATCGGAAGGATCGGATAAGCGAGTTGATAAATGACTTTCGGTACGCGAAAAGCCCACCCCGCTTTCGCGGACAAATCGTCGGCGGCGAAACGCTGCGGCTCTTTGAGAATCGACAAGGTGTAGTCGTGAAAACGAAACTTGCGCAGCAGTCTCTTGAGTTTAGGATACGACAGCAAGGTCACGTCGTAATTCCCTTCCTTTCGCATCAATTTCATGTACCGATCCGCCCAGCGGTGCGGCAGCCACGAAAGAAACGGCAGCTTGTAATGCCCCTCGACCAGCACGAAGCGCGAACCGGCGCTCCAATAACAAAAGCCGTTCGGCTTGAGGACGCGATAAATCTCCGCCGCCAAGCCCTTCTGGTTGTCCAGATGTTCGTAGACGTGATTGCAGATCACGCAATCGAGACTGGCATCGGCAAACGGCAGATTGGCGCCGTCCCCGCAAATCCAGCGAACATTGCGCGCGCCGCACTGCGCTTGACCACGCTCGACAGCAACATGATCGATGTCGAGCTCGATAACTTCACGAAACTCGGAGGCAAACACTGTCGTCATAACTCCCGCTGAGCCGCCGACATCCAACACGCGCAACTCTCCAAGATCGGCGCCGTAGAAATCGCGCATCACGGCGACGATCTTGCGCGCTTTCTGCATTCGGTTATCGCGGTCGTAGAGAATCGGAAAACGCTCGGAATAAGTGCCGTAGACTTCGTTCTGGCGGGTGATTTCAGTCGTCATGATTCCTCTTGAGCAGTAACATCGTTGACAATGAAAACAGACTGGGCAACAGATTGGCCGCCCACTGTCCCAGGATTCGCAAGGGGCGGGAAAATCGCGGCGGCACCAGCGGTTGGTGCAGAACGCGCACGATGGCCAGGCCGCTGACCTGTGCCAGTTCTCGGGAGCGATGTGGTGAAAACAGCCGCACGTGCGATTCCACCGGACGGCCGATGCCCAGTCGGCGCAGCAAGTGATACTCGTTGGGGACCGAGATGAAGATGCGTCCGCCGGGGAGAAGCGCGTCGGCGAACTTGCGCAACACCGCAGCCGGATCTTCGATCTGCTGCAACACTTCGCAACAGGCGATAAGGCCAAAGTTGCCGTCGAACTTATCGGTCTCAACATCAACGACGCGAGCGGAGATGCCGTTCTCACGTAGCCGCGCAACCGCCTCCGGCGAAATGTCCCAGCCTTCGACTCGATAGCCGGCGGAACGGAAGTAGTTGATCATCTCGCCCTGCCCGGCGCCAATATCGAGAAAACTACTGTATTTCGAACCCACCAACTGGTAGAGCTTCATCGCCCGCCACTCCGCCCGGCGAGAGACGCGTACTTTGTCCTGTTCCTGCCAGTAACGATCGAAATAGTGCTGCTTATCGGTGGCCAGCATGGTTGACCTCCAAAAACGCCCGCACCGCCTGCGCCGGCGCGAACCGCTCGAGCAAATTCTTCGCACTGTCGGCAATGTCCAGTTCGTTCACCATAGCGCGAATCAAAGCATCGTGCAGTGCCCGCACCGAGCGGCGTTTGGCGACGAAACCGAGTTTGTTGTCGCGGACCAGGGTTCCCAAATCGCCCACTTCGGTAACGATCATCGGCGTGGCGGTCTGCAACGCCTCCCCGAAAACAAGCGGGATCGAATCGCTGTGCGTCGGTATTACCAAAGCTCGCGCCCGTTGCAAGTAATTGATGACTTCGTCCGTCGGCGCTCGGCCCAGAAGATGCACCTTGCCCCGTAGCTTCAGGCGCTCGATTTCGCGGCGTAGATTCGGAAGGGCCGATCCTTCGCCGATGAAGAGCAGTCGGTAGTCCTTGATATCTTGCTTGAGCAGCCCAAACGCCCGCACGAGGTCGAACACGCCTTTGCTCCTCTCGATACGCCCCAGAAACAGAAAGAACTTCTCGCGAGGCTCGGGAAACATGCGGTAGTTGAAGACGCGCAAACTCGGCAGAAAATGACACTCGCGTCCCGCAAGGCGCTTAACTTTCTCGGCGAGTTCGTCACCGTCGGCAAAAAGACTTTGCGCGTGACGCAGCGCGCGTTTGATCATCGTGCCGGCAACGGGACGATGGGACCAGACGTTGATGTCGGAACCAAGCGCCCAAACCGAATACGGTATTCCGGTGGCCAGCGACGCGCGATACGCAAACCAACCGGACGGCAACGCCCAGAGCGCCAGAATATGATCGTATGAGTTCGTTCGGAGATGTTCAAGCAGCGTCGTCAGCCCGGATTCGAAGTGCCGCTTGATCTTCTCCCAGGTGGCAATGCGGTAGAGCGGCAGCTCGGACAGTGTGCGCTGTGTTTCGCCCCAATCGAAGCGTACGATCGGGCATAGCGGCTTGCCCTCCACCTCACCCAAATGGGACGTGTACGCCGTCACCTCGATATTCGCGGCCTGCAGCGCCCGAATGAAATCGAGAACGAATGGCGATGCCGAATCAGCGGCGGATACTGGCAGCCGATTCGTGATGATCAGCAGCCGGCTGATTGGGCGCGCTACCGGTGGATTGGCGGAATTCGGTGTCGTTATCGGCAGTTGAGTCATCGTCAGCGTTCGTTGGTCGCGCCATTTGGCGGCGCCATTCATCAAGCTTAAGTTCCAGCATCTTGTTTTCACGTTGCACGACAAATATTTCTTTTCGCAAACGCACTAAGCCGGAACCAAGAAAGCCAAACATCAGTATCTGGATGCCGGTGAGGATGAAAAGCACCAGCAGGGTCATCAACGGTCGGTCGGGATTGAGCGTGGCGCTCTGCCACAGATAGACAACATAGGCGCCGCCGAGCAGCCCGAGTCCAACAAAGAACAGGCCGATCAAGCCAAACAGCAACATCGGTTTTTCGTGCAGCGAGAAAAGTAGATGCGACGTCGCGATGGCGCGAAAGCGGAACTTTGACTTGCCCTGCTTGCGCGACCTCAGGGTCGCCGGCATTTCCATGACCGTGTAACCGGCGGCGAGTAGCTTGGAGATGATCTCCAGATGCAACTCCTTGCCGGTTGAGAACAATTCGAGTGACTTGATGCACTGGCTTCGGTAGGCGCGCAGCACGCCGGTAGCCGTGTGAATCTGTCCGCTCATGGCACGGCTGATCACGCGATTACCGATCCGCGAGATTAACAGGCGCAGCTTGGGTACGTTTTCCGTCGACCCGCCGTTGCAGTATGGCGACCCGACAACGCAGTCAAGCCGCTCGTACTTCTTGAGTAGTGCGATCATTCTGGTGAGATGATCCGGCGAGTAGGAGAGATCGGCATCCGTCGTACAAACGATCTCGCCACGCGATGCGCGAATGCCTTCGCGAATCGCGAATCCGCGTCCGCGATTAGGCTGGTAGCTGACGACGCGCAAATAAGCGTTGGCCTGCTGAAACTCGCGCAGCTTAGCGGCTGTCTTGTCGGTCGAACCGTCGTCGACGGCAATGATTTCAAAGTTGTGGCCGTGCTTCGACAGTTCCGCGGCGATTTGCGTCACAGTATGTGGAAGATTATCAGCCTCGTTGTGCATCGGCACTACGATTGAGATCTCCGGAGCTCTGGTCATTGATTAACGTCCTCATCGAAAGCCGTCGCCGCCTCGCGGATCTCAGCGAACGTCGGGTCGTCGGGCGCGAGCATTTCCAGCCGCGCTGTCAAACGGTCACGTTCGGCCCCTTGTCGATTGACCACCGCAAGCTTCAGACAATTGAGCAGCAGATCGACATTTGACGAATCACATTCGGCGGCGTCGCGTGCATACTTTCCGGCCAGCGTCGGTTGTTGCCATTTTTCATAGAAGACGGCGAGATTGTATAACAATCGCCCAAAATGCTCGCGCGTCGTCAGATCATGACTCGATTTCCACAGAGCCTCCTGCTCGCGGTAGAATTTTACCGACTGCGCCGCATTCTCCTTGGCGAAGGAGATCGAGTCGGAATAGAGATAGGAGTAACCATTCGGTCGAAGTTTCATCATCAACGGTGAAGTCCACTGCGAAAGCGTCATGGCCACTGGTCGCGACTCGCTATTGCGCGAAATCCATTGGCCGAGATTGTCCGTGAAGCCGGCGCCGAAATCCTTTTCGTTCCAAATGTCGGGGTACCAGAGATCGGGAAATCGCCGCTGCGTCTTGGCGCGATAATCCGAACGCAGAAGCGCACCGGCGGTGAGAACGATCACGTCCGGACGCAGCTTGTCGACGACCTGCTTGTACAGCGCAGGTGAGTAACTATTATCTTCGCCGGCCAAAAACAATGCGTTGGGCGGAAGACTGGTGAGCAGCGACTGCGCGTACTCATCGGGTACGCAATTATCCCGTTTGCCGGCGCGATCGAAATTCGTTGCCAGCAAGAATCCGGATTTAACCAGCAACGCGATCGCGATGACAATGGGAACGGTGATACGAAAGCCCCGGGACCGCGCGGCGCTATGTTCGACCAACCACGTTGACGCGCCAATGGCGCCGCAGATGGCAAGAACGAAGACCGAGAAGTAGGTCGGCGCCAGGTAGCCATAGAGATCGAGATTGTAAACCGAGAAATCCGCCGCGTACGCCGTCACCAAGACCCCCATGACTGCGGGCGTGCAGATCAGCGCTGCGATGAATCGGTCGCGCAAATACGCCGCGACAACTCCGAAGCCAGAAAAGATCCAGAGTATGAGCGGGATACCGCGGAACAATTCGCTCAAAACGCTGCCAAGACGCTGAAGGAATGGCGTCGTTGTAGTCAAGGCGTCGATTGGCAGCGGTTCATCCACACGGAGTATCGAGCGCAGTGTCGCCTCGACGCTCGAAAAGTCGCCCCAATTAAAAGCGATCGTTGAGCCAGCGCGAATCGGCAGCAGCAAGTAGACCGAAAGACCGAGGGCGGCGAACGTCAAAAATGTCGCCAACTCTCTGCCGCCGAATTCTCTCCAATATCGCCATATGACTATCCCCAGAAGCGGAATCGCCACCGCGCCGAAAATCAGATAGTGGTTCGCTCCCGCCAGTCCACAGATAAGCCCGGTCAATGCTGCCAGGCGAACTGCGCTAAAGTCGCCGAGCGAGTATTTCACAAACAGCCAGAGCAACAACGACACAAAAAGTGTGTTGAGGGCGTAGACCTCGGCGCGCACGGCCTGTACCCAGACTCCATAGACGAAAGCAAAGCCAACAGCTCCGATCAGCGCGATCGACTCGATCATCGCGGCGTTGTCGCCGTCGTCTTTCTCGACGAGAGAAATCACGGTGCGAAACAAGATCAGCGCCGTCAGCGCCGTCAGTAGCGCCGACAGAAGATTCGCAAGCCACGCCGGATTGGCAAAGGGCAGGTGACTGAAAACGGCCGCCACCATGATGTATGTCGGAAAGCTGGGATTGTGGACAATGCCGAGTTCGTAGGCCGCTGTTTGAAACGCCGCCGAATCCTCCCAGTAGATTCCTGGCGCCGCGCTGAATAGATAGACCCCGAGCGGTATCAGCAACGCCAGCCAGGTAAATGCTCGCGTTCGATTCATAATCTCTGTATCGGCATGGATTTGCGTGGTCGTTAGCGGTGCGTTTTGCGTAGGTCGGGTTAACAAGACACAGTTGCCGAGCGTCACCTGCCCGGCGCTCTTCAGAAAACAGAACCGCCGCGACGGTTAGATCCCGTCGCGGCGGTCTCCCTTAGCCCAAGCGGGCCGATGCTATCCTCAGACCCGGATTAAAGAACCGAGTCGTCCGAGGTCACAAGCAGGTTACCGTCCTGGTCGATGGTCCAGGTATCCGGGGCGGCGTCATCGTCAAGACCCGGATTCGGAACCGTGGCCGTCGCGGTGAAAGTCGTGGTGGTCACACCAGCGATCGAGTACGAATAGCGAGCGGTCGGACCAACTTCGACACCAAGAGTAGCAAACGCGTTCGGAGTCGCGCTGCCAGCCACTGCGCCGGCGGGATTCCAATAGGTATCGTTCGCCTGGCGATAGCTTTGCTGCATGGTGTAGATCTGCTTAAGGATCTGCTTGGCTTCCGACTGCTTCGACTTGGTCGTGGCGCGCATGAACCGCGGAATGGCCAACGCGGCCAAGATACCGATGATCACGACCACGATCATGAGTTCGATCAGGGTGAAACCCTTCTGGCCCTTCTGAAGCTTAGTGAACATGAAAACCTCCTCTAAGGTTTTGGTTTTATTAAGGCCTTCAATTTCGCTGTTGTTTGAACTACTCGTCTTCATATCGTCACCGTTCGTTTCAAAATTGAACCTAATCTTAGTTCTGCGAATCATCGAGTCCTGCCGTAACCTGCAAATCGCCCCACTCGTCGATGGTCCATTGGTCCTGCGTCGGATCGTCGTCGAGAATGCTGCTCCAAGCCGTTGCCGTGAATGAGGTTGGCGTTCCGACGATTGAGTAGCAATAGCGTGCCGGCGCTTGAATATCGACCCAGATTTCCGCGAACGCGACCGGCGTCACCGAATTGGCCACCGTGCCACCCGGCGGAATCCAGAAAGTGTTGTTCTGCTGGAAATAAGTCTGCTGGTTGTTGTGAATCTGCTTGAGAATCATCTTGGCTTCGGACTGCTTCGACTTGGTCGAGACGGCGATGAATCGCGGTATCGCCAACGCCGCAAGGATTCCAATGATGACGACGACAATCATCAGCTCGATTAGGGTAAATCCGGTTGAAGATGTCATTCTACGTTTCATCTTATCTCCTTGCTCTTCTCGCGGCGAGTTAGTGCAAGCCGAATGCCAAACGGCGGGGGTTTCGTAACCCGCAGCCGGCAAGCGCTTTGTGCGCCTGTGCAATCGCTGGGTCTCGCGATGAACCAGACAGTCCGAGGATTCTGCGATGAAGCCATTGCAAAATGCAATGAGCTGCGGGACTTGCGTCGTTACGGCTATGCCGGTTCCTTCTCGCCATCTTTGCGCAGGCCGTATCGTTCAATCTTGCGGTAAAGAGTGGAGGTGTCGATTCCCAAGAGCTTGGCCGCTTTGGCTTTCTGCCAGTTCGTCTGCTGGAGGATCCAGTAGATGTAAGCCCGCTCGATTGACTCGAGCGTCGGATTGCCGCCGTCGCCGGAAACCGCGGCCTCGGAAACGGCGGACGTCTCCGTGACAAATTTATCCGGAAAATCTTCACGGCGGATCACATTGCCTTTGGAAAGCAGCAAAGCGCGAGTGATCGTGTTCTCGAGTTCGCGCACATTACCTGGCCAGTCGCACTCCAGAAGCAACTCTACGGCCCGCTCCTCGATCGATTTCACCACACTGTTATGCTTCTCGGCGAGTTTCCTGAGAAAGTGCTGCACCAAGATCGGTATGTCTTCACGCCGCTGGCGCAACGGCGGAATCGTGATCGGCAGCACATTGAGGCGATAGAACAGGTCGGCGCGAAAACGATTGGCTTTGACTTCTTCTTCCAGTTCGGCATTGGTAGCGGCCAGCAGGCGCACATCCACCTTGATCGGCGTTGTCGAGCCGACGGGTGTAAACTCCTGCGTTTCCAGTACGCGCAACAACTTCACCTGCAGCGCGACACTCAGGTTGCCGATTTCGTCGAGAAACAAGATTCCGCCGTCGGCGACCTGAAATAGACCCTCTTTGTCCTTTATCGCTCCGGTGAACGATCCTTTCTTGTGGCCGAATAGCTCCGATTCGAGCAGCAACTCGGGTATTGCGCCGCAATTGATAGCGACAAACGGTTTGTCGTTGCGGCGCGAATGGCCGTGAATGGCTCGGGCAACGATATCTTTGCCGACGCCGCTTTCACCGAGAATCAATACGGTGGAATCGGACGCTGCGATTTGAAGCACAAGCTCCCGCAATTTCGTGGCCGTCGGCGAGTTGCCGACAAAGCGGTCGATCGTGAACTTCCCCGTCAACTCCGCCTTGAGTTTGGCGTTTTCGCGCCGCAGTTCCTGATTTTCGAGCAGGTTTTTGATGACGTGTTTGATCTCGTCGATTTTGAACGGCTTGGTGATATAATCATCCGCGCCGCGCTTGAGCGCATCGACAGCAGAGTCAACGGAGGCAAACGCCGTCATGACGACAAAATGCAAGTCGTGCCGGCGTTTTTTGGCCTCCACGAGCAGTTCGATTCCGGACATCTCGGGCATCATGATGTCGGAGATTACAAGATCCGGCGGCTCGTTCTCCAGTTGCGCGACGGCATCGCGGCCCGATTGTGCGGTCGCAACAGCGTAACCCTCTTTGCGCAACATGATCTCCATGAAATTGCACATGGATTCTTCGTCGTCGACGACCAGAATTCGCGGAATGTGGCTCATATCGAAGTAGTTCGGCAAAATGCAAGATTAGCTAAAGGCGGGTGGTTCTAAATGAATCGCGGAATTCCAGTCAGGAGAGTGTCTGCGCTCGTCTTGCCGTATCCACAGTACTCGCGAATGAATTCGCGCTTACGTTGGCCGTAGCTCCCGATTGACATCGCCCCATGAAGTCCTATATTTGGAAGAAGATGGAAAGATACACAGCCGTCACGACACGCACTCGCCCCGACAATCGTCCTCTGGACTCATGCGTGATCAAGAACGATTTAGAGCAGTCACCGTTCGCGAAGCGATCGTTACGCGATACCGACATCATTCGATTCACTGTTGAGTGTCCTGACCAACGCCGAAGATTGGAGAATTGCTGGAAGAATGACACCCCCCGATCTTAGCTACTTAACCGATGACGACATCATCGCTCGCCTAAAGGAAGTGGCGGCCTCGCCCGAGGCCAAGACGCGCCTGCCTCTCGAAGTCGTCCATATTCTCAAGCACAATTTTCCGCACTACGACTGGGTGGGAATCTATGTCCTCGAATCTCCCAACGAACTGGTGCTCGGGCCGTTCCTCGGCAAGCCGTCGCCGCATGTGCGAATCAAAACTGACTCAGGGATTTGCGGCGCCGCCGTTCGTGAAGAGCAAACGATCATTGTCGATGACGTCAACGCCGATCCGCGCTACTTGGCATGCTCGCTGGAAACGAAATCCGAAATCGTCGTGCCGGTCTTCAAGCACGGCAAGGTCGTCGCCGAAATCGACATCGACTCCCACACCCGCGCTGCGTTCACGGCCAAAGATCGGACGCTGCTGGAGAGGGTGGCGGAGATACTGGCTAATGCGTATTGAAGAAAATCAGATCGTTTCACACTCACCGCTCAATTTCCGCAGCTTGACGTAGCTCTTGACCGACTTGATGGGAGATTGTAGATTCCGGCTGCAAGCAAAAATTGAATGCCGTCGCGCAGCTGAATCGAGGGTAACATGATCCGAAGAGAATCTGGACGTGGTTCCGCCAAGTGCTGCATCTGTGTGGGATACGTGGTAGGGCTGATGCTAATCGTCTTGGCTCAACCGTTACTTACTGGAGATGCAAGCGCTCAAGATTTTGACAGTCTGTATTGGATTGATTCAGAGTCTAGTCCTCCTGAATCGATTGCAGAGATCGAATACCAAGCCGACTCCATGGCTCGCCTCGACTGGAGCGATCCACACCTTTTCGTTAGCGTCTATGAAGTCTGTGGGACAAACCCCAATTCAGGTCGCCGGCCGATTTACGATTGCAGGAGATTTCGAGCGAGCGGTGTCGGAGGATCCCCTGTAAGTGAAGTTGATAGTAAGAGTCGCATCTTTGTGACATTTGACCGTGAGTGGTTGTTCGAGAATTTCGACAAGTTCTTCGCTGCGATATCGATGGAGTCATCCGCACGCGAACCAGTGGCAGTACCAGGATACTCGGAGATCGGAAAAGAGGCAAAGTTGGCACGATCCGGAAGCCAAATGAAGGCTGTCGTCTTGGAACTACAGCAAGAGTTTCTTCGGTTCCTGGGGCGGATAGATCCCGGCATGGGGTACATCGTTGGCACTCCGTCCAGTCTCGTTTCATCCCAAGTTCGGCCCAAATGGGAAAACTTCCAACGCCTTCTGAGAGACAGTACCAGAATCGCTCGACTCCGTGTAGAGAATTATGCATCGATGACCAATCTCCTCAGCTCGCGATTTTCCGTCCGTTTGAAGTTGGGCATCAGCCTTGAGAAATTGGTCGATAGCGCGCATCATGCGGATTCCTCTAGGAAGGTATTCTGGGAGGATGTCCTAAGCAGAAAGCCTAGATACGATACGCTGGTAAGCCAAAGAAATCTAATCAATGACTCTCTCACTGCAGTCTCGTCTCAGATTGACCACATCCGCCGAGACCCTGACATTCTTGACGAGTTGTGGCGAATAAGGACGCCACAATTGCTCGCATCCTTGATTGATGATTGGATATTCATAGAAGGAAGCCTCGCCACACTACTCTCTGATTCCACTACCTGGATTGTCGATGTTCTCGCAGACGCCTACCATAGTAACCCGGTCACAATTAGAAATCTCCTAATCGCAATGCGAGAGATGAAAAATCAACTTCTTGCGATGAAGACCCAATTGCTCGCAACGACCGCCGATGAAGCCCATGAGACTACCCAGAGAGAGATTCGGCAAGAAGTGGCGCGCAAGCTTGAGAGTCTGCGGTCGATTTATAAGAAATTGGTCGAGAAGATCACTGGCATCGTGGACCTTGAATATGAGTGGGAGGAACTCGATGAGAACGAGTTAAAACGAGCAATGATATCGAATCTGAAGAATGCGGAAATCGTGTTGCCAACCACCAATCTCAAGCCTGGTGACCAACTCACGCTCACCATCGGCAATGGAGTTGGTTCAACGCAACTCAGCCGGGAGCTTAAGATCGTTGTGCGTTTGAGCGAGCACGGCCCGAAGTTCCAATTGACCGATTCGTTCATGTTTCTCAAGCGACGGAAAGTCCCGAAAATCGATGAAACTGCGATGATCGCCGAAGCGCAGGAATCGGGCCAGCCTGTGCTGAAGGACAGGCCGGTCAACTTTGAGCCGGTGGCCGGTGTAACATTTGGACTGAGTTGGTTCGTCAGGGGACATCTCGAAACTGATAATTCTCTGCAAAAAGCCTACCGCTCCACCATGCGGTTCATTCGACCGTCTCTTGGAATCAATGTGTCTTTTCCGAGATTCGGGACGCGCATCGCTGAGTTTGTTCCGGCACAGTCGCAGACATCATTGGGTGAAATCAAATTGCGAGATCAAGACGTCGGGACCGGATCGAGCGTTGGTTTTTCGCTCGGGTTTTTCGACGGCGCAATATTCCTGAATTATGGTTGGATGTTGTCGCCCTCCGAGAGCCGCCGGGCCTATTGGGGGATAGGCTTCCAGTTTATCAAGGCGGTGAAGGGAGTTGCGTCTATTGCCCGAGAAGCGCCATAGCAGGGACGACTTCCTACAATTCGACTGGTCAGGAAGGGGGAACATCTCGCTGAGTAATGGGAAAGGTCGGAACCGATTCGGTTCCGACCGTACTTTGTCAAGTCAGTCGGGCATGGCACGCCATGCCCCAACGCGGATTCAGATCCACCATGAAGAGGGGCGCCTGATGGCTCCTGCTACTTCCCGTTCCCCGGCGCGTCGAACTTCATTGCGGCCAACTGCGAATAGTACTGCCAACGCACCTTGACATCCGCTTGCGCCTCCGCCAGAAACTTCGCCGCCGCCTGCGGATTAGTCGACTTGAGCGAACGGAAACGATTCTCGCTGTAGGCGTAATCGGCAAACGGAATCGACGGCTCCTTGCTGTCAAGCTGGAACGGGTTCTTCCCTTGCGCGCGCAGACGCGGATCGTAGCGGAACATGATCCAGTGGCCGGAATCGACCGCCTTCTCCTGCTCATTCAATCCGTGCGCCATGTCGATACCGTGCGCGATGCAATGCGAATACGCAATGATCAACGAAGGACCGTCGTATGACTCGGCCTCCGCAAAGGCCTTCACGGTCTGGTTAGCGGACGCTCCCATCGCGACGCGCGCGACATAGACATTGCCCAGCGCCATCATCTCCAGCCCGAGATCTTTTTTGCCGATCGGGCGGCCGCCGGACGCAAACTGGGCGGTGGCGCCAAGCGGTGTGGATTTTGACATCTGGCCGCCGGTGTTCGAATACACTTCGGTGTCCAGTACTAACAAATTGACATTGCGGCCGGAAGCCAACACATGATCGAGTCCGCCGAAACCGATGTCATACGCCCAGCCGTCGCCACCGACAATCCACACCGATTTCTTGACGAGATAGTCGGCGACCGCCAAAAGATGTTTGGCTTCGGGACTTGAGTGCTTCGCCAGCTCGCGTTTGAGTTCTTCAACCTTCGCGCGCATCGCTTCAATCTCGGCTTGCGTCGCCTGCGGCGCGAGCTTGAACTCCTCGGCGCGGTTCGGATAAATCTTGGCGATCAATTCGAGCGCGAAATCGTGCAGCTTGTCGATCGTCAATCGGAATCCGAATCCGAACTCCGCATTGTCTTCGAAGAGCGAATTCGACCATGCCGGCCCCTTGCCATCCCAGCGCTGACAGTAGGGCGTCGTCGGAAGGTTGCCGCCATAGATCGAGGAGCAGCCCGTCGCGTTTGCAATCACAGCACGGTCGCCAAACATCTGCGACATCAGTTTGACATACGGCGTTTCGCCGCAGCCGGCGCAAGCGCCGGAAAACTCGAACAGCGGCGTCACGAACTGGCTGCCCTTAACCGTGGCAATGTTAAATCGCTTGTAGTCAGGCTCCGGAATTTCGAGGAAGAACTTGAAGTTGTCGCGTTCCGGCGCGCGCAGCGGCATCTGCGGCGCCATATTGATCGCCTTTTTGTCGGTCTTGTTGCCGAGCGCGTCTTTGGCGACGGCCGGACAAGCGACCACGCACAGCTCGCAGCCGGTGCAATCTTCGGGCGCGACCTGCAGCGAGTACTTGAGACCTTTCATCGCGCCGGTCATAGCGTCGATTGACTTAAAAGTCGCCGGCGCGCCGCTGAGAATACCGGGTTCATAGACCTTTGGCCGAATCGCCGCGTGCGGACAGACCAACGAGCAGATATTGCACTGGATACAAATCTCCGGCTCCCAGACCGGTATGTCGATCGCAATGTTGCGCTTCTCGAATTGCGTGGTGGCGGTCATGTACGAGCCGTCGTTCGGGAAAGCGCTCACCGGGAGCTCATCGCCCTTGCCTTCGATGATCTTGGCGGTAACGAGCCTCACGAACTCGGGTGCGTCTTCCGGCACGATCGGCGGACGTTGAAACTTGCTGGTCACCGTCGACGGATATTTGACCTCCTGCAGACCCGATACCGCGGCATCGGCGGCGGCATAGTTCATCTCGACGACGCGTTCACCCTTGTTGCCGTAGGTCTTCTTGATCGCGCTTTTGATCGCGCTCAGCGCAGTTTCCTGCGGAATCAACTTGGCGAGCGCAAAGAACGCCGTCTGCATGATCATGTTGATCCGCGCTCCAAGCCCGAGTTCCTTGGCGATCTTAACGGCGTCGATGACATAGAACTTCAGCTTCTTGTCGACAATCTGCTGTTGCATCTCGCTGGGAAGTTTGTCCCACACGTCGAACGCGCTGTACGGCGAAGCCAGAAGGAATGTCCCTCCCGGCACGAGCTTGTCGAGCATCTCGTACTTCTCGCAGAACGAGAAGTTGTGACAGGCGACAAAATTGGCGCGACCGATCAGATACGGGCTCTTGATCGGATTTTTGCTGAAGCGCACGTGCGATACCGTAACCGCGCCGGCCTTCTTCGAGTCGTAAACAAAGTACCCTTGCGAGTACCCATCCGTTGTCTCGCCGAGAATTTTGATCGAGTTCTTGTTGGCGCCGACCGTGCCGTCCGAGCCAAGTCCGTAGAACAAGCCACGGAAGACTTCATCCGGTTCAATGTCGAATTTGGGGTCGGCATCGAGCGAAGTCTTCATGACGTCATCGACGATACCCACGGTAAAGTGATTTTTCGGGCTTGCAGCCTTGAGATCGTCGAGCACTGCCTTTGCATGTGATGGATTGAACTCCTTCGAACCGAGGCCGTAGCGACCGCCGACGATCTTCGGCAGAGTTTTGAACTGCGCAATACCCCTTGAGACCATCTCTTCCAGCGCCGCCTGTACATCGGTGTACAGCGGCTCGCCGACCGCGCCCGGCTCTTTGGTCCGGTCGAGCACCGAGATCGCTCTGACCGACGCCGGTATCGCGCTGGCCAGCGCGTCGACCGAAAACGGGCGATAGATACGCACTTTGATCAGACCGACGTTCTCGCCCTTGGCATTCAGATGGTCGATGGTCTCGTGCATGCACTCGGCGCCGGACCCCATCATGATAATGACGCGCTCGGCATTGGGTGCGCCGTAATAGTCAAACAGATGATACTGACGGCCGGTAAGGCGCGCGAACTGATCCATCACTTCCTGACAGATCGGTATCGCCTTGTGGTAGTATTCATTGACGCGTTCGCGACCCTGGAAATAAACGTCGGGGTTCTGTGACGAGCCGCGCAGCAGCGGCCGATCGGGAGTCAGGGCGCGCATGCGATGCGCAATGATCAAATCGTCGGGCAACATCGCGCGCATATCGTCAAAGGTCAGCTCTTCGACCTTGGCGACTTCATGCGAAGTGCGGAAACCGTCGAAAAAATGCAGGAACGGAATCCGCGAACGGAAACTGATCGCCTGCGCGATCAGCGTGTTGTCCATGGTCTCCTGAACCGAGCCGGAGGCGATCAAGCCCCAGCCCGTGGACCGGGTTGCCATGACGTCCGAGTGGTCGCCGAAAATCGACAAAGCCTGAACGGCAACGGCTCGGGCGGAAACATGGAAGACGGTCGGCGAAAGCTCGCCGGCGATCTTAAACATATTCGGAATCATGAGCAACAAGCCCTGCGACGCCGTAAACGTCGTCGTCATGGCGCCGGTTGTTAGCGAGCCATGGCAAGCGCCGGCGGCGCCGCCCTCCGACTGCATCTCGACGACCGTCGGGATCGATCCCCAGATATTGCGCTCATTCTTGGCTGATTTCGCGTCGGCGATTTCGCCCATTACCGAGGAGGGCGTGATCGGATAGATCGCGATCACTTCATTGGTGGCGTGCGCGACGTGCGCGACGGCGGTGTTGCCGTCAATCGACACCATCCGGCGTTTCGCCTTCTTGGCATCAGCGGCGGGCGCGGCGGTTTTCGTGTCTTGACTGTTTATCATAAAGATCACCAGATCCTTTCTGAAAGCAACGTCCCTGTGACGTCACTACTAATTATCATTCCCAGATGTCGACGCGCCACTCCTATTTCATCTTTTTATGCGCGCGTTGGTAATGGCCTGTTGCGCCTGGTACTTGCCCTTCTTGTCGGCGTACGAAGTGGTGCAAATATCTTCCGCTCCGACAAAAACGACCTGCGCGATCCCCTCACGCGAATAAAGCTTGACCGGCTGCTGACCGGCATTCGTGATCGAGATCGTCACGAATCCCTCCCACTCCGGCTCCAGCGGCGTAACGTTGACAATAACGCCGCAGCGGGCGTAAGTCGATTTTCCCCAGGTCAGCGCCAGCACATCGCGCGGAATGCGGAAGTACTCAAGGCTGCGACCCAATACGAACGAGTTCGGCGGAATCTGGATCGACGGCTTTTTCAGCGCCACGAAGTTGTTCGCTTGATGGTCTTTCGGATCGAGGATCGCCCCTGGCGCCGGCGTGTATACCTGAAACTCGTCGGCAAGCCGCATATCGTATCCGTAGGCCGAGACGCCGAACGAGATGACGCCTTTGCCGACCTGCTTGCTCGAAAACGGCGCGATCATTTTGTGCTGCCGCGCCATGCGCGTTATCCAATGATCCGGCTTTATCGACATATTTGATCCATTTTAGGAGAACACGGTTAAGTAGCTCTGACCATCAATGCAAGTAAATCAATCCTGCCAATCGGTCAAATCTTTAATTGTGTGCTCGGAGAACACGCGGAGCAGCTTCCCCTGCGCTTCTTCCAGCAACTTGCGCAGCGCCAACATTGAGGGCGACTGGCCATCGGCGGGCTCGGTGAGGCATTTGGAGATGTAATATGGCCCCTGAATGCTCTCGACGACTTCTTTGATCGTGATTTCACCGGCCGGGCGGCCCAGAGTGAATCCACCCTTGACACCGCGGTGCGAGCGAATCAGCCCTGAACGCGACAGCGACTGGAAGATTTTCGCGAGGAACTTCTCTGGGACGCGCTGATTTTCCGAAATCTCGGACAGCGGCGTAATCCGGCCCGGCGGCTGGCTGGCCAGATACATGATCCCAAAGATGCCGTATTCTTCTGCCTTGGTGAACTGCATGGCGATACCTCGTTCTCTGAAGGACGCAAAAACCGGTGCGAAATCGCAGCGCCGATTATGTGAAAGAATTCACAATTCCGAACTGAATGTTTCGACGTAAACCTATTTCGCGAAATGATCCTTCGGCTATATTGTTATTTTCGCCAGTAAACTCGCTGCACTGAACATAAAAATTCGCATAAATTGTGTCAACTATTATTTAGTGATTTTTTTCACATTAATTGTGCACGACCAGTGAAGATGATTGAGCCGCTCAGCCCTGTTATTCCTTATCGCCAAAAGCTTTACACCCTGGCGGCTTATTACTACATTGTGCTATGTTGCACCGTATGGAGGGAAAGTTGACTACTAAGCAAGAAGAGAACAAGGGTTTAATAATCGTCTATACCGGAAATGGCAAGGGCAAGACCACCGCCGCCCTGGGAATGTGCATCCGCGCCGCCGGTTATAAGAAGCGCATTAAGATACTCCAATTCGTCAAGGGATCGTGGAAATACGGCGAATTGAAGGGGATCGAACTGCTCAAGGACTTCGTCGACATGGAGCAAGTCGGCGAGGGGTTTGTCGGGATCATAGATGACAAGAAGGAACGATCGGTTCATGAAGCTGCCGCGCGCGCCGGTCTGAAATACGCCGGCGAAGTACTCCATTCGGGTAACTACGACATTGTCATTCTGGATGAACTTAATGTCGCTGTTGACTTGAATCTAATTCCATTGACGGAAGTATTAGATTTGGTGAGAAGCAAACCGCCTCTGCTGCATCTGGTCATAACCGGTCGCGGCGCCAAGCCGGAGTTAATCGAGATCGCTGATTTGGTGACGGAGATGCGCGAAATCAAGCATCCTTACCAAGAAGGAGTATTGGCACAGCGGGCGATAGATTGGTAGTCATGGGAACAAAGCACACTTTTCGTGTTTGATACATTATGATGTTCGCGGTTAAGACACGAGACGATTGCGACACTTCTGAAGTTCATGAGTTGATACACTGAGGTAGCGATGCAAACGGATTATGATATCATCATCATCGGCGGCGGTCCCGGCGGACTGACCGCAGGCATGTACGGCGCGCGTGCCAATCTCAAGACGTTGGCGATTGAGAAGTACTTACCCGGCGGGCAGATTGCGAATACCGCCGAAGTTGAAGACTACCCGGGCTTCGAGCACATCCTTGGCTCGGAACTCGCACAGCGCTTCGAATCGCATGCGCGCAAGTTCGGCCTTGAAATTGTAAGCGACACGGTTGAAGAAGTATATCAGGATGGCCAACACTTCGTCGTCAAGGCGGCCGAGAAGTCCTACACGAGCAAGACGGTAATTCTGGCCACCGGTGGCTCGCCGAATTTGCTCAACGTACCGGGCGAAAGAGAGTTCGCCGGCAAGGGTGTTTCCTACTGCGCCATCTGCGACGGCGCGTTTTTCAAAAATCAGGTGATTGTCGTTGTTGGCGGCGGCGATGCCGCAGTTGAAGAGGGGATATTCCTGACCAAGTACGGCTCCAAAGTGATCTTGATCCATCGCCGCGACAAGCTGCGGGCGCAGAAAATCATTCAGGATCGCGCGCTTCGGAATCCCAAAATGGAGTTTGTCTGGGACTCGGCAGTTGAAGAGATCAAGGGCAACGGTAAGGTCACGCACGTCGTCGTCAAAAACCTTAAGACCGGCGCAAAGTCCCAGATTGACTGCGGCGCGGTGTTTGTCTTCATCGGATTCGTGCCCAATTCGAACATCACACGCGAACCGCTCGAGAAAGACGTCAATGGCTACATTCTCACCAACGAGAATATGGAAACTTCCACCAAGGGTATTTTCGCCTGCGGCGATGTGCGCCACCAGTTGGTGCGTCAAGTCACCAACGCCGTCGGCGACGCTACTACCGCCGCAATGGCCGCTTCTAAGTACATCGAAGAGCTGGAAGACAAGGAGGCCGCTCAGCCGGCGAAAGTGTAGCGCGACGGAATCGTGAACCGGTAACTCACGGTGCGCCTTCGCATCGGAAATTCATCCCAATGCAAAAGAGCCGTCGGGATCTATCCCGACGGCTCTCTTGTTTGCGCCTCGAAGGGAGTCCGATCCTACGGGCACGCGGAGCACGGCGCCGGGCCGCTCTCGAAAATGTAGGTAATGATATAGACACCATCAGCAATCGAAACCGCCGCGTCACAATTGGCATCGGCGGCCGCCTCCGGAATCGGCGCCGGGCCACCGTTAAAGATGTAGTTAATCAAATACACGGCGTCGGCGATACTCACTGCGTCGCTGCCATCGGCGTCCCCGCACAGATACGGTGGTGGCGGCGGTGTCACAGTTAGCTTCGCCGGTAGCACCAGCGGATTGTGGCCGGGCGCGGGGTCGTTTGAGAATACCTTGAGATTCGCGTTGTAAACGCCGGTGTCAAGCCCGGCCGAAACAAACTTCAGAGTTATCGTGTCCGCTTCCGCCGGCGGTACCACACCGGTCGGCGAGGAATCGACAAACAACCATTGCGTGGGTTTTGTGATCTCGACGGCAAGATTGGCCGCGATGTACGGAGCATTAAACGCAATCTGCAAACCGTCCGTGCCCGTGGCGTTTTCGGTTCCGATGGTGCACTCATTAGTGACAAATCCCGCGCCAAATGACAAGTACTGGATCTTGACCGTGCCATCCGGCGACAAGATGATCTGCGCCGAAATCACGTCGCCGGGATTGACCGAGCCGTCGTACTCGGGATAATTTACGAACGAAACCACCAAATCACTGCCGACGTTTTGATAGAGCGCCTTGCCGGTGGTGTTGTCGGCGTCGTCCGGATTGAGATCATCCCAGCACCAGAATATCGCGTTGTTCGGCGTCGCCGCCGTTGGCACAACTTGATTGTTGAAGCTGTTGAAGTCCGTCGGCGGGCCGAAACCGATGTAGCCGTTCGCGGAAATATAGAATTGCGTGTAGTTGCCATCGTAGAACGGGAAGGCGAAGCCGATCGGGAAGGGACCAACGAAGTTGTCGTCATTCATTCCGCCAATCACATCCGTGCCGGTTGCCGAAATATCGATCCAGTTGAAATTCGGGCCGCCCGGTTCGTTGGAATCGAGCCAAATGTAACCGAAAGCATCCGGTCCGCCCGCGCCGTAGATCACCTCCGGCCCGCGCGGAACGCTGTTGTCGCTTCCCTTCGGTTGGTCATACAGTGGTAGTTGATCCGCCGGAACGGTGTACGACGCCGGATGCGTGTGTCCTTGAGCCTGTAGCTCCGCGAACAACTGCTGTGCGCGCGACAACACGGGTTGCACCGACATCGAGTAATTTAGCGTTCCCGGTCCGGCGTTTTCGACTACCATTTCGGTAGTTGTCGAATCGTTTTCCGGCAGCGACTGATTGATCGAAATCGGCGTCGTGCTCATCGCCGGCCCGCGATCGATAATCACGTCATCTACAAACCAGTCATCGGAATTGCCTACTGTGGCAATGCTACGGAATCGCAACCGGAACGCGGCGTGCAGACCGTCCGCGGGAATTGCCATCGTCACGGTCGCAAAAGTGGTCATGCTGCCCATCGAGCCGAGTTGGCGGCTGATCTGTAGCCAATTTCCGGCGTTGTTGTAGTACTCGACGATCAGATCATCGCCCGTTTCCGGAGCATCACCGCCACCCGTTTTCTGGAACGAGTATGTGAGCAGCGCGCCGATCGGATCACTGAGATCGATGGTCTGCGAGGCCAGTGTGTCGCCGGCAGTCGGTGAACCGTTGAGTCGCAAGCTATAGGGCGCGCTCGGCTCATTGATACCGACGTCATCAACCGTCACGCCTTTGATCAACTGCCATAAGCCGACGTTGATTGTGGTCGAAGGGAAATTGTCGACGAAGGGCAGATCGAGCGGCTGTCCGGCTGACGTCGTTTGCGCCAACGATGTCTTAAAGATCAGCGCGGAGCCCGCGGAAGTCGCTTTGACAAATGCCGTATCTCTTGCGCCGAACAGGCTCGGCGGCACGATAACGGCTACTTTGAAGTTGAACGATTGGTTGGGTGTGAGCGAGCCGGTTGCGCTAATCTGCGCGGTTTGCGCGTTATTCCAGATTTCCGTCGTCCAATCGACGCCGCTCAATGACAGCGCGAAGTCGTCGTTAAAAACGCCATCGTTCGTCACCGAGAAACTGTGCCAGACCGTGTCGTCGACCCCGCCGGTACCGGTTGACAGCGCCGGCGACAGCAGCACGGCGTAGTCGATGATCCGGAAGACGAAAGTCTCGGTGGTGTCGGCCTTGCCGTTTGTCGCGTGCGCTTCAAGGCGATAACTGATTATCGTGCCCGGCGCCTGCGCTGGAATGTTGGCCGCATACTCGTTCGGGTTCGCGGTGGCAGTCAACAGGCTGCGGTAGTTACTCGCGCCGATCGTGTAATCCAAGAACAACGAATCGCTGTAGAGTGGCGCGTCCGCAGTAATACTGGCAACGACCGGGTACGGGTTTGTCGAATTCTTAGTATCCGTCAGCGGAATGTGCTGAATGGAGACGCCGCACGGGTATGATAACACCAGATTCAACGAATTGAAGATATTCAAACGGCCGCCGCTGACGGTTTGTCCGGCCAGCGCCGGTTTGGGATCAGTGCCGTTTAACAAGTACTGTTTCATCGTTAACGCAATCGTTCCCGGGTCGGCATCGTACGCCGCCAACATCGTCGGGCAGGCGGCGGCCCACATCAGGGCGACCGCGCCGCAGACATGCGGTGTCGCCATTGAAGTACCGGTCAGATTGCCATACGTCGAAGTCGGCAGCGTCGAGAGAATACTGGTGCCCGGCGCTCCGAGGTCAATCGTTGTCAATCCGTAAGCCGCTCCGGAGTTGCGTGCGTCGGTGCTGGTGGTGTTCGTTACCGACACCATCCACGGACTCGGACACGCCGTCGGTATGTCACCCTGCGTGTCAATGTTAATTCCCAAGTTTGCGGTCGCGCAGGCCGAGAGAATTCCGACGCTGCCTAGCGAATCGTACATGGCACACCACAACGGGAAATTCGCCGGCTGGCCATAATCAACACCGAACGACGAGTTCGTTGAGACTACAAACGCGCCCTGCACGCCGTTGGTCTGGTTGTACAAGCGCCGCATCTTGAAAACGTAGGTATAAGCGCGCACTACTGTGGCTTCGTTTGACGACGATCCGGCAATCGGCATCACCTTGGCGCCCCAGTTCACACCGGATACGCCTTGCGCGTTGTTGCCGATGGCGGCCGCGATGCCGGCGACGTGCGTCCCGTGGTTATCGGAAGGAATCGTGCCGTCACTGGCGTAAGCATCCCAGCCGTCATAATCGTCAATGTAACCATTGAGATCGTCATCGATGCCGTTGGAAGGAATCTCATTTTTGTTCTTGAAGAACGGAATGTCCGGATGGGTCAACTGAAAGCCGCCGTCGATAATCGCGACCACGATCGTGTCGCCGTTGGCGGTGACGCCCCCGGTAGCGATGTCCCAGGCTTCCGGAGCATCGATATCGGCATCGACCGTGCCACCGGACTGTCCGGTGTTGTTCAGCGCCCACTGCTCCGAAAAGCGGGTATCGTTGGGCGTCGCCCGCTGCGTTACGCGATGGTTGAACTGAGCCAGCAGCACGCCGCCATTGATGCGAACCGCGTCGAGCAGACGTTCATGGTCGGACTTGAGCATTCCGGCCGGTTCGTACTCGTAAAGCCAGATATTCCAATCCGGGGAAAGCAGTTCCACGGCGCGGAGATTCACCCCCGGAAAAGCGTCAGCGACGGAGCGCGCATTGGCGACGGGATTCACCTGGATCAGAAGCTGGCCGGGTTCGTACACCGGCTCGGCAACAGTGCTGGGGGTCTGTCCGTTGAGCCGAACTGCGGCAAGCAACAGCGCGATCAACATCGTGCTCAGCGAGTACCTACGCATCATAAGGACGCTCCTTGGAACGAGGGTGCGGCAGGACCAAAAGTTCTGCATGTTAAGACTACATCGGTGTGTAGATGGCCGCTCCTGCGGTCATTTTAATTCAATATAGCGTCCATGCTGAATTTGTCAATTATTGAGAAGTTGTGAATCGGGCTGACCATTCACGCTTTTTCGGCAAAAACAAGCCTTGACCTCGAAGCCTGCTCCGGTTCCCTTGCCGGGCTCTTTTTCACGCGGAAGCTCGCAAATCCCTACCGGGAGGGCTACGGACAGGCTGCACAGGGCGGTGTTCCGCCCTGAAAAGTGAAATTGACCAGATAAACGGCGTCGGACAGATCGACGCGTTGCGAGCAATCCACGTCCGCGGCGACCGGCGGGTTGGGCGCGGCGCCTCCCGCAAAGATGTAGTTGACGATGAAGACCGCGTCGGAGAAGTCTATTCGTTTCGAGTTGTCGGCGTCGCCGCAGATGTACGGCGGCTCGGAAATCGTTATCGACAGCGAAATCGTGTCGCCTTGCGGTGGGACCGATGCGTCGGTAGCGACGAAAGTCACAAAGTACTCCGCCGGATAGGTCGGTATCCCGCTGATCGTCCCTGAAGCACCGCCGTTGAATTCGCAGCCAAATGGGATGTCGCCGCCGAAAAGTGTCCAGCTATAGGGCGGCAGTCCGCCGACCGAGGCAAGCTGCGCGAAATACGGCTTGCCGACAACGCCGGACGGCAGCGTGTAGGAGACAATGTGCAGGAAACCGTCGCACATATCGCCGATGCCGTCATCGTTTTCATCGAACTGCTCGGGGTTCGCGTGATTCGGGCAATTGTCGCAGGCATCACCAACCAGGTCGCCATCGCTATCCAACTGATTGGCGTTCGGGACAAAGCGGCAATTGTCGCCGCCGGGGCATTGTAGACTGACCGTGCCCGCATCGCCGACTCCATCCAAATCGGAATCGACGCAATTGTCGCACGCGTCGCCAACTCGGTCGCCGTCAACGTCCGCCTGGTCGAAATTCGCCGTCGTCAGACAATTGTCGCAGCGATCGGCGATACCGTCAATGTCGGTATCCGTGCCGCTTGAGCAGAGCCAGCTCCCGAGAACGGCGTCCAACCAGCAATGCATTCTTCCCTTCTGCTGCGGCGAAAACTCAGACCAACACGGCTTGCCGGAGTAGCCCATGTAATTTTGCATGTCGGTCGGCGCTTTGGGCGCGCCACTACACCCATCAACGCCCCCGACCTCGTTGCAGTCGTTATTGACGGGAGTCGGCCGCGTATCGGCACAAAAATCTCCGACCAGGTCCCGATTCGTTCCGTCCGGCGTTTCGTAACAAGCGCTGCACGGGTCGACTTCCGACACGCCATGGAACGTATGCCAGAGTCCAAGACAGTGGCCGACTTCGTGCGCAAACACGCTTTGCCCGGCCGAGAAATGCGGCGTCGTCATCAATATCCCACCCTGTTTAGTCAGGCAATCCGGATCCCACGGGAATGTGCCGTAGGAGTAGCTCTCCTCGTTGAACGCCACGAAGACATTCAACTGCCGCGATGGATCAAGCGCGTAGAGCTCCTTCATCGGAAAAAACTCGGATTCGATCACCGAGCGGTAGCGGCTGTCGTTGATGAAACGCCAGGAGTACGAAAACTGGATTCGCGACGGCAAAAAGTCGCGATTGAGTTCGGCCATCATCGCATGCACTGTCGCCTCGGTCGCCGCCGGATTCGCGCCGCTGTTTTCACGAAACACGTGGATCATAATGTGGATCCGCGACAGCGTATCGACGGGTAACGGAATATAGGAGTTCCGTGTCGCCGGCACATCACAGGCGCCTTCGCCCGGACAAGCGGATGTCGTGAGCGAACGGTGAGAATTCTTGGCTTGAAACAACTCTGTCGTTCGGCACCAGTCGGCGGATGCCGCATTTGCCGACACCACGACCATGATCAGCGCGAGGATCCAAAAGCCCCCTCCGGCGGCGGTAACAATTCGTTTGAATTTCATGTTATTCGGCACCAATAGAGATGGTATCGACCGGCGCTGCTGATCCCGATAGCTCAAGCGGGCTGCCCCGGTCGGTGAATTCGAAAGTTACGACTTGAAGACAAATTGTCAAGGTAGTATCAGAGCAGCCTGAACGGCTGCGGCGATCGCGACCCAAGATTTGATTAGAGATGTCGTTGCTCGCCGCTTTCGATTTCGGTGACCCTAACACTCCCTTCAACATGAGATTGAAAAGTGCTGACTGCCCGAAAACTCCGAAGAATCAGCCGAATGCCGCGATCGTAGGTAAAATAGTTCCAGATCCAGTTGATCAACACGATCAGGCGATTGCGGAAACCGATGAGGTTCATCAGGTGGATGAAAATCCAGAGCAGCCAGGCGAAAAAACCCTGGAAGCGAAAGCGGCGCAAGTCGGCGACCGCGCGGTTGCGGCCGATGGTCGCAAGATCGCCGAAGTTGACATATTCAAACGGTTCCCAGTCGCCGCCCTTGAGATGGCGGCGCAAGTTTTTGGCGAGCTGCCTTCCCTGCTGCATCGCCACCTGTGCGACCATCGGGTGGCCTTGAGCGTAGCCTTCCGTGCTCATCAAGGCGAGATCGCCGATCACAAAGACATTGGCCATTCCATCAACGCGGTTAAAGTGATCGACCTTGATTCTTTGGCTGCGTCCGATGGTGCTCAGGGGCAATCCGGAAATCGGCGAACCAAGCACACCAGCCGTCCAAATCACTGTGGCAGCGCGGAGTCCCCGGCCACTGGCCAGCACGACGGTCTTGCCGTCGTAGCCATGCACCGGCTGTGATAGCCATACGGTGACTCCCAATCGCACCAAGAATTCGTTTGCCCGCTCGGAAGCTTCGCCCGACATCGCCGGCAGCAAACGCTCCGCGGCCTCGACAACGTGTATCTGCATGCGGCGAAGGTCGAGCTCGGGATAATCCGTCGGCAGGATGTGCCGCTTGAGTTCGCTGAGAGCGCCCGCCAGTTCCACTCCGGTCGGGCCGCCACCCACGATTACAAAGCTCTTGAGGGCGTCGCGTTCGTTGATGTCGGTAGTCAGCAGCGCCTGCTCGAATCGCTGCAGGATTACGCTGCGCAGATCGAACGCGTCCTGGATCGACTTGAGCGGCCAGACTCTTTCGCTCAACACTTCGTCGCCGAAGTAGTTGGGGCGGCTGCCGGTCGCGATTACCAGATAGTCATAGTGGATACGGCCGATGTTGGTCTCGATCTCGTTTCTTTCGTAGTCGACCCGAGTGACTTCGGCCATACGAAAAATGACGTTCCGTTGCCGCCTGAGAATCTTGCGCAGCGGGTAAGCAATCGAATCGGGTTCCAGACCCGCGGTTGCAACCTGATAGAGCAGCGGCTGAAAAGTGTGAAAGTTGTTCTTGTCGAGAAGCACGACCTGCAGTTCAGCTTTGGCCAGCGAACGCGCGAGCGTCAGACCGGCGAAGCCGCCGCCAATGATGACCACTCGCGGCTGATTTGAGACGGGAAGGTTGAAAGTCGTGGCGCGCTCCTTTCGATTCCTACTCTACCGAAATGAACGCTTAGTAGACCGGATTGTTCCACATTTCACAAGGAGATTAAGCTGTACTGGACGCACCCATCGCTACTCCAATGGCCGCGCCTCCAGCTCACCAAACGAACAGTCGCAAACCAATCTCGAAAGTCAGGCGATTGCCATCGTAATGCGTCTCGATCTTTTCATCCTGGCCGAATAGATCTCGACGATCGACAATCGTGATTCGGTCAAAGCTGTCGTTCCCCTGAAAATAGATCGTAATGTTTCTTGCAAGCATGGTAATGGCGCCGATACCGACGTTGTAGGCACGAGCGGTGATCTCATCCTCATTTTCCATGCTCAGCGTGCCAAAGATCGCGCCTGCGGTAAGGTAGGGGTTTGTGCGTCCGCGATAACGTCCCTCCGTTGCCAACGGTCCAAAATAGTACGTCAATTGAGGCCCGATCGCCGTGGCTGAGACTGATTCGCCATACAGCTCGACGCTGCCAAGCAGAAACTGCGCTCCGACGGATAACCGGTCGGTCGGAAAATACGCGACCGTTGGCGAGACGAGTATGATAGATAAACTGCTATCGCCGGCGCCAAAACTGTCGTTCTTGAGACTGATGTAGGTCGCGCCGCCGCCGATTTGGAAACTACCCTTTGAAATCGGGCCATCTTTGGCAAAGCCCACCGCCCCGAATATGATGAAGGCGGCTACGGTGATGAGAATTCGAGTGTTCACGCCAGAACTCCTTTGATGGACAGTCCAATCTACTTCTGACTGACAATAGTCAAAGGCGGGATTACGATCAAGACAAATCTGGGTGATTGTATCGACGAGAGAGCGCGGCACGAATAGGAACGGCGGACAATGCTGTCCGCCGTTTGCTTTCCAAAACTGATGCGAGATTAGTTAGTGCCGCCGAAGAAGAAGCTCACACCGCCGTGGGCTTCAACGTAGGTGGTCGACTTGTCTTCAGTGAAGATCATGTGGAAACGTCCACCTGCGTCAACCGCCATCGTCGGGCTAACCATGTAGAGGATGCCAATACCGGCGAAGACACCCGGCTTCGCGTCGGCGTCCTCGTGCGACGGCATATAGTATCCGGGGCCGGCTTGCACGACCGGGCACAGCTTCTTATCGGGGCTCAGAAGCAGCGTCGCCGCGGGATTGATCGCAATCCAGCTTTCCTTCTCATCATAGTTGAAAAGATCTTCGAAACCGCCAAGGTCGCCTTCCGCCGATCCCTTGTACTTGATTTGCTGCCAGTCGACGATGACGCCGATGAGGATCTTGGGGGCGATGCCATAGAAGAATTGGCCGCCAAAGGAGAAACCGAGGCTGGTCTCGGCTTTGATGGTAATGTCTTCAATGGTCTCCTCATAATCCTTGAACTGATCGCCGAACCCAAAGGCGTAGTTAAAGAATCCGCCGACCATCATCCGACCCTTCATGTCGCCCATGCCCTCTGTCTGGGCAAACGCTGCCGAGCACAGAGCCAGAACCATCAGAGCAATTACGAATTTTCTCATCATCTCATTCCTTTCCATGAATTGAGATCGTGTTTATTGTTATGTCACTTCAATTTTCGATTCGGGACTTTGGTGTTGATTCCATTACACTCCCCGCCTGGAAATCAATCACGTCTCCCGTAGTTCTCTCGATTCGGGAAATCTACCAAGCGGAGCGCGCAGCGATCACTCTCCTTCGATTTTAGGGTTTGATCATTCTCGCCGAAGCTACAGCGCTTCAGCATCTCCAACGGAGTGCAATTGAAAGTGATGGAGAGCCGGTTTCAACAAAAACTTTATGTTTAGCAGACGGATTTGCTCTTATTTCGCGCGTAGCGGATTGTGAAGCAAGGACTTGGCTTGAAGGCCGGTTCAGGGCGGTAATCCTCGCCCTGAACAGGCACGATTTAAACTACATTTCCATCGGCGCGCCGGAACTGCCGAGCCAGAAGTGGACTCCCACCATGAGTTGAAGCATCATGATAGTCTCGCTGGCCATGACGAAATGCATCCGCGAGGCGAGAAATATCGCCAGCTTCGCGGCCAGAAGGCGCTGGTACATGATCCCGCCAAAGAAGCCGATTTCGTTCTCACTCCCACCGTAGAGGCCGCCACCGAAATTGAGCATCAACATCGCTTTCTGCATCATGCTCAGCCGGTAGAGCGCAGAAAACAGGAATGATGATTCGAGTTCGGATTCCGAAGCTTCGTAAGCGGCGGCCGCTCCTCCGAGTCGTTTCCCAAACCCCAGAAGGTCGCTCTCAACCTTGTAGGTGTAGTTCTGCAAGTAGATTTCGCCGCCGATCATCATCTTGTCGGAAAGTCCGTAATGGAAGTTCCCGCCCAGATTGTAGCTGGGGCCGAACGATGACTTGAAACCGGGGAACTCAACATCTTGAAAGGCATCGCCGAATCCGATCGTGTAGCCGGCATACGGTCCCACCATCATCTTGCCCTTCAGGCCCGGTTCGGCCATCAATGGCACGCAGACCATGATCACCAGCGCAGTAATAACCATCAAGGTTTTCTTCAAAGCTGTCTCCTTTCGGAAGTATTTGGTTGTTCTCGATATCGTCGTTGTGCCGGAGCCGGCCGTACGACGACCGTCCCCATACGCCCCAACGTAGATTCTTGGACTTTAAGGGTCAACAAAAACTTCTTTAGCGGATTTGGCCCGAACTGGGATTTCGCCGCCCTCAGGAAGCGCCCGTTCTCGTGACAATTGCAGTTGAGTAATTGGCAGGCTGTGACCGCAGAAACACTTGCCGGAGGGGGGAGTCGAACCCCCACGGGGTGTAAGCCCCACCGGATTTTGAGTCCGGCGCGTCTACCAGTTTCACCACTCCGGCGCGATGCGATTAATAAACGACAAGACGTGCAAAGTCAAGGCTTTCTCGGTGCCGGGTTCGCCGGAAATTGATTGCCGACTTGACAATGCGCGCGTATAGTGGGGTTACGAGACCGATCGCGTCCATAGCGCGAAGCGCGACGATCGTTCGCGCCTACATGATAAGCAATGCCGAACAGGAGCAGCTTTGGCGAAACGAACAGGTTATCTTAGTTGGGACGATTACTTCATGGGCGTCGCGCTCTTGTCGGCGCAGCGCTCAAAAGATCCGAGCACTCAGGTCGGCGCCTGCATTGTCAGCGCGCAGAGCAAGATCATCGGCATTGGCTATAACGGCTTTCCCATCGGTTGCTCAGATGATATCCTGCCCTGGACACGGGAAGCCGGCAGCCGTTTGGACACGAAATACCCATACGTCTGCCACGCCGAGATGAACGCGATCGTCAACACGACGATCGCCGATTTGTCGGGCGCCCGAATTTATGTCAGCCTGTTCCCGTGCAACGAATGCGCGAAACTGATTATTCAAGTCGGTATTCGCAAGGTGATTTACCTCAGCGACAAGTACGCGCACGATGACAATTTCGTTGCCGCCAAGCGGATGTTTGACATGGCCGGCGTTGAGTGTCGGCAGCTTTCGCCGCAAACGAAAGCCATCAATCTCGATTTCGCTCAGTATTTGTAAATCAGCGGCCGGAAGAATCGGTTTGTTGCGGAACGCGGACGTGAAGCGTCGTTCCCACGCGTCCCGCTAACGCGTACGACCGCGACATATCCAATCGGACAGATCAATTCTCTCACTCACCGATGGTGGAACACGGATGCAAGAATGCAGGAGCGACTTCAGTCGCGACACTCAGTGCTCTTGGCGGCAACAGCCATAAAAAAACCCGCGCTCAGCGCGGGTCTTCGCCGCTCCCCTTGCGGACCCCTTGGAGAAAGGAATTCGTGGCGATTTCGTCCGTGTCCTTTTGCTGCCATTGCTCGAGTTCAATGAGATAGCGCTCTCGTTGCCGGTCCCCGAGGTTGTCGAAAACTTTCTCGTCTCGGGCGGCCTCGATCAGAAGCTCCCGCTGACGATCTTCCTTGCGTTGCGCTGCCGCAATCGCCTGTCGCTGCATTGCCATGTTCCCGGTCAATCGTTGTTGGTAAAGGATCGACTGCGTGAGACGGCGTAGGTTGAGAAGATTCTGTTTGAGCGGCGCGAGATCGTCGATCTCGGCATTGAGCTTTTGCTGCAGCGACTCCAGATGCGCTTCTTCCATGCGCCGCAAGCGTTCCGCTTTGGCGAGTTCTTTCTGCCGCTCCATCTTACGATGGGTTCTAAGTTGCAGCAGTTTCTGAAGTCGGAACCGAAAGTTTTTCATTGGTTACGATTTCCCGCAGCCGCCTGAGGTCGGCTGCGAAGTCGGGGTGAGACTTGATCTCCTGCTGCAAGAAGGCGTTGATCTGCGGCACCCGCGCGATCGCCGTATCGATTTCTGCCGACGAGCCTTTCACATAGGCGCCGATATTAATGAGATCTTCGTTCTCAGAGTAGACCGCCAGAAGTTTGCGCGCCTCACCGGCCAGATCGTTGTGTTCGCCGGCGACAATGTTGACCATGACCCGCGAGATTGACTGCAGCACGTCCACGGCCGGATAGTGTTTGCGATGCGCAAGCTTGCGCGACAGCGTGACGTGTCCATCCAGAATCGAGCGCACTTGGTCGGAGATCGGCTCGTTAAAATCGTCGCCTTCGACGAGGATCGTGTAAAGTCCGGTGATCGATCCGCGTTCACCGGCCCCGGCGCGTTCGAGAAGCTTCGGCAGGAGCGCGTAAACGGACGGCGTATAGCCCTTTGTCGCCGGCGGCTCGCCGACCGCAAGGCCAATTTCGCGCTGCGCCATCGCGACGCGCGTCACCGAGTCGACCATCAAAATCACATCGTGGCCCTGATCGCGAAAGTGCTCGGCGATGGTCGTGGCCGTCATAACGCCCTTGAGTTTCATGAGCGCCGGCTGGTCGGAGGTCACCGCGACAACAACCGACCGCTTGAGTCCTTCCGGCCCAAGATCGTGTTCGATAAACTCGCGGACTTCACGACCGCGTTCGCCGATCAAGCCGATAACATTGATCGCTGCTTGCGACTGGCGCGCAATCATGCCCAACAGCACGGACTTCCCGACCCCGGAGCCGGCAAAAATCCCAAGGCGCTGTCCCTTGCCACAGGCGGCGAACGTATCTATCGCTCGTATGCCCGTGCGCATTTGCTCGGTGATTCGTTGGCGCTTGAGTGGATGTGGCGATCTGGAAGTGATCGGCCTTTCACCAGTGACTGCGAGACTGCCGAGATCATCAATCGGTTGCCCCAGGCCGTTCAGTATTCTGCCGCGCAGCCCGTCACCGACGCTTACTTTCAAGACTGATCCGGTTCCGGCGACGAGCGACCCGGGCGTGATTCCTTCCAGATCGCCGTACGGCATTAGCAGCGTGAAATTGTCGCGGAAACCGACGACTTCCGCGAGGATCGGCTCCGTATCGCGCCGATGGTAGATTTTGCACAGCTCGCCCAGTGCAGCCTGCGGTCCGATTGACTCGATGATCAGTCCGATCACACGGCGCACCTTTCCGTCAAGGCGAATCGTCGGCGTCTTGGCGACCAGATCGCGTTGGGCTGAGAAGTCGATGGCGTTGGACATGGTTAGACCATTCTGATGTTGAGCAAGTCCCCAACGTGAACTTGTGGGGTCATGACTGCAGCTCCTGAAGGCGATTACGCAACGCTTGAAGTTGGGTCTCGAGGCGCGCATCGGCTGAACCGGAGTCCGTCTCGATGATGCAACCACCGGGAGAGACGCGTTCATCAGGTTCGACCTGGATATGCGTCGTCGAGTCGCTGGCCGACTTGACTTCAGCCAGTTGGCTGCGCACCAACTCGACTTGCGCCGGGTTGACGCGAATTTGGATCTTCGTCGTATCGTGGATTTCAGCGATTGCGCGGTTGATCGTATCGATGACCACTTGGCGCTCGCTTTCGCCGCGGGCGGCGGTAATCTTGTCTGCCAGTGCAAAGGCCAATTCCAATGCCTGCTCGGAGTACTGCCGAAGCAGCGTTTGTCGGTAGGCGGAAAGGGCGTTGATCGCGCCACGCAATTCGCTCTCGATGCGCCGCGCTTCGGCGAGTCCCGTCTGCAGCCCGGCCGCCTCGCCCTGAGCATAGGCAGTTTGCCGCGTCTGATCGAGAGCGAGTTGGTGTTGCTCTTCGAGCTGCCGCAGTCGTTGCCCGAGCGGCGAGTTTTCCTCTTGTTCACGCCGGAAGCGTGCGATGAATTCATGACTGCCGATCGGAACGCGCTCGGGAGTGACTTGTGCCGCCGCGAGCACCTTAGACGACGACATCTTCCTTGCCTCCGCGACCCGAAATCACGATCTGGCCTTCTTCCTCGAGACGGCGGATCACTTCGACAATGCGCTGCTGGGCGGCTTCGACGTCGGAAAGGCGCATCGGCCCCATAAACTCGATTTCTTCCTTGATCATCGTTGCCACGCGTTCGGAAACATTGGTGTAAATCTTGTTCTTGACGTCGTCGGATGCGGCCTTGAGCGCGATCGCGATATCCTTCGTCTCGATCTCCTTGAGCAGACGCTGTATCGAGCGGTCATCGAGAAGCGTGATATCTTCGAACACGAACATCATGTTCTTTATTTCGGCGGCCAGGTCCGGATTTTCCGCTTCCAGCGTCTGCAGAATGTGCTTTTCGGCGCTGGTTTCGACCAGGTTCAAAACATCGGCCAGCGCTTTGGCGCCGCCGGATTGCTTGCTTTCGCGAAACACCGATCCGGAAAAGTGTTGATCCAGAGTTTGTTCAATCTCACGCAAGATTTCCGGCGAGATTTTCTCCATCGTCGCGATCCGCATGGAAACTTCCGATTGCAGTTCCGGCGCCAGCTCCGTGAGCACGCCGGCCGCCTGCTGCGGCGTGAGTTGGGTGAGGATCAACGCGATCGTCTGCGGATGTTCGTTGGCGATGTAGTTGACCAATTGCTTCGGATCAATGCCCTTGAGCAAATTGAATCCCGAAGTGGACAGCGAGGATTCGAGCCGTTTGATAATATCGACGGCGCGGGAAGCGCCGACCGCCTTTTCGAGCAGCTCGCGGGCGTAGTCGATACCCCCGGTCGAGATGTATTCGCGCGCCAGAAAGACGTTGTAGCAATCCTGAATGACGCGCTCTTCAACGTCGCCCGGCACGTCGCGCATGTTGGCGATTTCGACGGTCAGGCGTTCGAGTTCTTGATCGGAGAGCGACTTGAGCACCTCCGCCGAAACTTCCGTACCGAACGCGATCAGCGCAATGGCCGCTTTTTGCGTATTGCTTAGCGCGTCGTAATTGGTCGGCGCCGGCATACTATTGCGGCTCCGCCATGATCGTGCGGATCACTTTCGCGATCTCGTCCGGGCGGCCCTTGGTTTGAGCCCGCATCGTATCGATCAGCTTTGGCTTTTGCGGTTTCTGTTGGATTTCTTCGGCCTGAATCGGTGACGGCGGCGGTGGCGGCGGGACATAGCGCGCGATCGCCGTGAACACGCGCTTGAGCTTCTTCTTCAAATAGAAGAAGGCCAGAACGCCGACGAGAATCCAAATGACGGTCTTCCCGTAATGCCAGTAGTTCGTGATCGTCGTGACCGTGTCGAGTTCCTCGCGCGTGGTGACCATCAGGCTGTTGTCAAACGGCACGTCGACAATGGTGAACACGTCCGCGCGCGCCTCGGTGTAGCCGACGGCGTTCTTGATAATCGACGCGAAGCGCTCAAGCTCTTCCGGCGTCCGACTGATGAACTTGCGCTCAGTGATGCCTTCGGCATTTGTGGTGTCCTGATAATTGCCGTCGACCATTACGGCCACCGAAAGGCGCTCGATCGAACCGACCTCACCGATGATGTTCTTAACGGTCTTGGAGACTTCATAATTGGTAATGACGTCGGTGGCATCGTCGCTGGAGGTCGAAGTCGTCGACGGCGGCGTGCCCGGCAGCGACTCGCTCTCGTTGCCGCGCGCCGCGGTGCGCTGCTCGGAACGGACCGCAACCATGTCGGGGTTGAATTCTTCGATCTGCGTGCTGTTCTGCTCGAAATTCAGTTCCGCGGAGACACGGACGATCGATCGACCGCCGCCAATGACACTCCCGAGCATCGATTGTGCCTTTTGTTCAAGATACGACTCGACGTTCTTGCGCATTTCGAATTGCGTTGCCGACAACATCGCGCCGGGATCAGAGGACTGCCCGCCGGAGAGCAGATTGCCATCGTAGTCGATGATCGTAACTTCGTCCGCGTTCATGCCTTCCACGGACGACGCGACGATGTAGGCGATTCCCTGCATTTGGCGTTTGCTTAGAGACGTACCACCGCGGAGTTTGACCACGACGGAGGCGCTTGGCTTTTGCTGGTCTTCCTTAAAGAGTTTGTCTTCCGGGATCACCAGATGCACGCGCGCCGCTTCAACTTCCGTCAGCGAACCGATGGTCCTCGCCAATTCGCCTTCAAGGGCACGACGAAAATTGAGTTTCTGCACGAAATCAGTCATACCGAAGTTGGTCTGGTCGAACAGCGCGTACCCGATATTCTGCGGGCTGGGTAATCCCGCTGAAGCGAGCTTCATGCGCGTCTCGTAAACCTGGTCCGACGGCACACTGACGGTCTTGCCGCCGTCGCCGATTTCGTAAGCGACTTTCAACTCGTTGAGCTTATCAACGATTTTCCCCGCCTCTTCGGCCGCGAGATTGGAGTATAGCGGAACGTAGTACTGGCTCTTGGCGAAATTGAAGATCATCACCGTGCCGGCGATGAGTCCGACAACGACGAACGCCATCATGACCACCTGACTCGGAGTCATGCGGCCAATCAGTTGATAGAAGTGATCGAAAATCCGTTTCATTCAGCCTTGCTCCTATGGCCGGTCACTCTATATCGGCATGCGCTGCAGGCTCTGATAGGCCTCAAGCAGCTTGTTGCGAATCTCCATGAGTAGTTCAAACGCCACGGACGCTTCTTCGACGGCGATCATCACCTGATGCACGTCCTTGATGTCGCCGTTCAGGAATGCCCGCTCGGAGTCGCCGGCCTTGCTCTGCAAATCGTTCACCGAATTGACAAACTGCTTGAGGGTATCGGCGAAATTGCCAACGCCCTCGACCGGCTTGCTCGGCGGCGTGAAAGTCCGCGGAATCGTAAATTCCTGCGGCAGCGTGTTGAGGATCACCGGCTTCATGCGCGCACGTCGATATGGCGGCCGAGATGATTCTGCGCCGCGGCCTGCGAATTTTCAGGTTTGAAATTCTGCAAAATGAACTTCTTTTCCTGCAGCGACAGGAACTCGGCGAAACGCGAATTCAGCGGCGCCGGCGTCGATTCCATCTCGCCGGTCGGCGGCGCGATCGGCCGCTGCTGCGAAACCGGATTGGTGTAGACCCGCAATTGCGCTTCGTTAATTTTCATTTCCATGACGCGCTAAATCTCCAATGCCTTCTTGGTAATTTCCTTGATTGTTTTCATCGCCGAGATGTTGGCCTCATAAGCTCGTGCTGCCGTCATCATCTCGACCATTTCGATCAGGGGATCGACATCGGGCATTGCCACGAATCCTTCTTCATTGGCGTCCGGATGGTCCGGTTCATAGACCATGCGCGCCTGCTGATTGGGCGCGATCAGCTCGCGACCTTGGGCGTGCGCAATTGTATTCTCGGTCAATGTCGCTACTTGGTGGCCGTCTTTATGGCGTACATTGGTCTTCTCGAGTTCAACATTGGCGGCATTGAGCTCCCGCGAGAAAGTCTCCTTGATCTTCTTGGTCGTGATGCTGAGGATTTTCTTCTTGTACGGGCCGCCGTCCGGCGCTTTCGTCGTCTCGGCATTGGCCAAGTTTTCGGCCGCAACATTCATCTTGCGCCGAAACACGGACAGCCCGGAACCGGAAATTTTCAGCGACGAAAACAAATCACTCATAACTATCCTATTCTCCGCCCTTGATGGCGCTCTTCAGCGATTTGAATTTGCGCGCCAGCATGTCGGCGCCGTACTCGAAGATGATCTGGTTCTGCGCCAGATCGGCCATTTCCTCGTCGATGTCGACGGAGTTGACGCCGGTGTCGTTGTCCGACTTTCCGGTGGTCTCGATTTTGGGAGCGCGATTCGGACTATTGCCCAGCGCAATATGACCAGCATCGGTCGTCACGCCGGCAAGCTTGGGCTTGTCGAGCGCTTTGCGCAGCTCTTTGTCAAACTCGAACGAGCGCTTCTCGTAGCCTTCGGTGTTGACGTTGGCAACGTTGGACGCCACCAGTTTGTGTCGCAGCGACGCCAGGTCGGCGAGCTTGGAGTATGCCGGAATCAGGCCGCTGCCAAAGAGCGCCTTGTGTAAAATATTACTCACAAAACAGACCTTTCTCCACCGCACCACAAATCAAGTGCCGTGCCAAGATGGAGCGCTCGCGCTAAGTCATTGGGATTTCAGGCGGTCTGGCGTTTGAACTTTGAGCGGCCTTACGGAGTCGCGGAAGATTCTTCCGAAACAGGCGGGAGGATATTTCCGGTGCTGGAAAGCGAGCTTGCATTCGCCTTCGGTTCGAAACGGGAAAGGTTCTCAGTCAAAATCACGATATCGACGCGGCGATTTTTGCCGCGGTTTTCGTCCGTGTCGTTAGCTACCAATGGTCGGTGCTCGCCGAATCCCAGCGCGGAAATCTGATCGGGCGGCAACTGGTGCTTCTCGATGAAGTAGCGCACCACCGCCGCTGCGCGCGCCGTTGATAGCTCCCAGTTGGACGGAAAGCGCGAAGTCGCTATCGGCCGGTCATCGGTGTGCCCCTCGACGCGGATCTGATTCGGCAGTTCGCGAATTTCACCGGCGATGCGATCCATAAGCGACTGCGCTTCCGTCCGCAGCGTCGCCGATCCGGAAGCAAACAGCGCCGACTCGAGCACGTGAATGATCAGACCACGCTCATTTAACTCGACGGAAATCTGCTTGGTGAGCGAGTCCGCCAGCGGATCGGAATCAAAGCCGCTCGATTGTGCGATATTGCTGCTGGCGCCGATGTTGACTCGACGCTTCACTGGTCCGGCCGATGGGCTTTGCAGGCGCTGAGCGATCAATTTGAGTTGGCCGACTTTCAGCGCACCGGCGCCAAATTCCGATTCCTCGGTGGCCCGGCGCCGCTTGTCACCGGCATTGAACTCGCCGGACAATCGCTGCGTGATCTTCTCGAATTTCTTGGAATCAACTTTTGATATCGCGTACATCAGCACAAAGAACGCCAGCAGCAGCGTGATCAGATCGGCATAAGTCAGCAGCCAGCGGTCGGTGTTGTCCGAATCCAGATCAGCGCGTCGGCGCATAAGCATCCTCGTAGCGCTCGTGCGGATTGAGGAAAGAAAGCAGCTTGGTGCGAATCACGCGCGGGTTGTCGCCGGACTGAATCGCGATGACGCCCTCGAGAATCAGCTCGAGGTTTGCGCGTTCTTCAAGGTGCCGGTGGCGCAATTTGTCGGCGATCGGCAGGAAAAACAGATTCGCCGAGCAGACGCCCCAGAGCGTCGCGATAAACGCCTGCGCGATACCCGATGCCATGATCGTCGTGTCGGAAGTATTGGCCAGAGTGTGGATTAGCCCGAGCACGGTGCCGATGATGCCGAGCGTCGGCGCGAATCCGCCCATTTTCCGGAAAAAATCAATACCGTGACGATGGCGCTCTTCCATGTAGTCGAGTTCCGTTTGCAGTATGTTGCGCAGCATCTGCGGCTCGGTGCCGTCGATCAGCAGCGTCAACGACTTCTGAAAGAACTTGTGCGGCGCGTCTTCCAGATAATTCTCGAGGCCAAGAACTCCCTCGCGCCGTGCACGGTCCGCCAGAAATACCAACTGCTCGATCGTGCCGCGGGTGTTCTGGCGATTCCCGGAAAACGCGATGCGCAGGTACGTCGGTAGCTGTCTGACCGTTGACATCGATGTCGTCATCATGCCGGCGCCGAAGGTGCCGAATACCACAAGCGTCACCGCCGGAAGTTGGAAGATCGCCCCCAGTGATCCGCCTTCCATCAGATACGCCACGAGTATGGCGCCGACGCCGAGAACGATGCCGGCGATGGTTGCTTTGTCCAGTCGCATGCAGTAATCCAGCGAGCGAATCGGCACGGCGATGAACGCTTGCCTGTTGCGCTCACTCGCCGTGTGGGATTCGCCCTATTCCCTCTCAGTATCGGCGGCAGCCGCAACTTCGTTGAGCGCCAAAGGGCGCGTAGCTGCTTGATTGCACGCGTGGCTCAGAATGAAACGCGTCGCCGCAAGATCTCAAGCCTCTCCAGGACGCCGTCGAATTGTGAGTGTAGAATAAATCTCACGGTTGCGACTTAGGTGAACCTCAGTTCCGGGCGGTCGCCTTCGATTCGAGATAGGAAAATTCAGCTCGCTCTGTGCGGGAAGGGCGTCCATCTGACGACAATACAACGAGTGGGCACGGAGGCTCACAACTCAGGCGGAACTCTCAGCTTACGGTGACTTTGCAATGATAGCCATCATCGGTCTAATTATTGTCTTCGGCGGCGTGATCGGCGGATTTGTTCTGCACGGCGGCCCGCTCATGGTCCTGGTGCAGCCTTCAGAATTCCTCGTCATCGGCGGCGCGGCGATTGGTTCGCTTTTGGTGATGACGCCGATGAAGACGATCAAGGCGATGGTGCCGCAGATCACCAAGGTGTTTGGTGCTGGTCCGTCCAAAGCCCTCTTTCTCGACCTCCTGGTGATGATGTACGAAATCTTCAACGTCGCCCGCAAAGACGGCCTCGTTGGCCTGGAAAGCCACATCGAGAAGCCCTTCGAGTCGCCGATTCTCAAGAAGTATCCCGGATTCCTGAAAGATCATCACGCGGTTCACTTCTTCGCCGATACCATGCGCGTGATTATCACCGGCGCAATCTCCGCGCAGGATCTTGAAGCGCTGATGGACCTCGACCTGGAAACACACCACGACGAAGTCAGCAAGCCGGCTGAGTCGATTCAAACGGCCGGCGATTCGCTGCCCGGTTTCGGTATCGTGGCGGCGGTGCTCGGCATTATCGTGACAATGGGCGCGATTGGCGGCCCGCCGGAGGAAATCGGCCACAAAGTCGCGGCGGCGCTCGTTGGTACGTTCCTCGGCATTCTGCTCTGCTACGGCATGTTTCAACCGATCGCCAAGAACATCCAGACCTTGAATTCCGAATCGAGCAAGTACTACGAGTGCCTCAAGCAAGGTATGCTTGGCTTCCAGAAGGGCTTCGCGGCGTCGATCGCGGTCGAATTTGCGCGCCGCGCCGTCTATGCCTCCAGCCGGCCAACCTTCGAGGAAGTCGAAAACGCCTGTCGCCAAACCCGCGGCAAATAATCGGGAGCCGGCATGGCGGACGACAATCTCCAAGAACCGATAATCATCAAGAAGAAAAAGGGCGGCGGCCACGGCGGCCATCACGGCGGTTCGTGGAAAGTCGCCTACGCCGATTTCGTGACTTCCATGATGGCCTTCTTCCTCGTCATGTGGCTGATCGCGCAGTCCGAGACGGTGCGCATGAATGTCGCCGGCTACTTCCAGAATCCTACCGGATTCAAAAAGGGCGGCGAGACCTCCGTCATGCCGAAGAAGGGCACTTCCTTTATCGAGATGAAAGACAAGAACATGATGACGCAGGAGCAGATTCGTAAAATGCGCGAGCAGGAAGCGCGCGAACGGCTCAAAGAAGCTGCGGCGGAGATCATGAAAAAGCTAAAAGAGAATCCCAGTTTTGAGCGGCTACGTAACCAAATCGAAGTCCAGATGACCGCCGAGGGATTGCGCGTGCAACTTATCGAATCTGCGGGTGAATCGTTTTTTGAGCGCGGTTCGGCGGAACTCAAGCCGTTCACCAAGCAATTGCTGGCGATGGTCGCCGCGGAAATCGGCCGCCTTCCCAACCGCGTGATCATCGAAGGTCACACCGACGCTTTCCAATACGCCGACGGCGCGGCCTATACGAACTGGGAACTATCGGTTGATCGCTGCAATTCGGCGCGGCGCTGGATGAAAGAAAACGGTCTCCGGTTCGATCAAATCGCCGAAGTTCGCGGCTACGCCGACACGCAGCCAAAAGTCAAAGAAAGTCCCGGCGACCCGCGCAATCGGCGCATCGCGATCATTGTCGAAAACGAGTATTCAGGGCTGAATTTCATCGACAAGAACGTAGTTGTCGACGAGAAGGAAGTGTCGGAGGTGGGGGCAGCCACCGATACCATCGAGCAATCAAGCATTGCGCCGCCTGCCGTTGATCAGGCATCCGCCGGCGAATAGTCGATTAGGCGCATTTCTTCTACCCCCGGCGTGACTCGAACACGCGGCCAAAAGTTTAGGAAACTTCTGCTCTATCCACCTGAGCTACGGGGGCAGAATATTCATCATAACCGCAAAGGTCTGCGATCATCGGCGACATCCACATCTTGGGGACTGCTGAAAGGCTCTTTGGGCTGTCACCCTGAGCAAAGCGAAGGGTCTGTTGTCGTTGTGCCGCAATGGCAAACAGGTTCTTCGCTGCGCTCAGAATGACGATCATTGTACTTTTCAACAGTCCCACGGGGTGGGGCACTGCAACGGCGTCATTCGGCATCATAATCGATCAAGGTCAGGACTTCGTAGTCCTTGAGCTTGTCACGGCCGTTAAGAAACGACAACTCGATCAAGAAGCCCAAACCGGCCACTGTCCCGCCGAGCTTCTCCACCAGCTTCACCGAGGCTTTTGCCGTGCCGCCGGTCGCCAGCAGGTCGTCGATGATCAACACCCGGTCGCGCTTGCCAACGGCGTCTTTGTGGATCTCAAGGCTGTCCGTGCCGTACTCGAGCTTGTAGGTCTGGCGCACGGTGTCCCAGGGCAGCTTGCCCTGCTTGCGAATCGGAATAATCCCGACTCCCAACTGCAGCGCGATCGGGCCGCCAAAAATAAACCCGCGCGATTCGATCACGCCGACCTTGGTGATCTTGTGCTTGGCGAAGTGACTGCAGAACTGATCGATCGAGTGCTCATAGGCGCGCGGATCGTTCAGCAATGTCGTAATGTCGCGAAAGACAATTCCCTTCTTGGGGAAATCCGGAATGCTGCGAATTCTGCTGCGTAAGTCCATATTCAATACTTCACGAAAAAGTGATCATAGGTCATCTTAAACGGTTTCCATTCGATTTGGAAGTCGCGTATCTCGGCATGGCGCGGTCCTTTGCGCACCTCGTTGATGAAGTCCATCACGATTTGCTTTTGGCCCTCAACCTCGATTTCGACCGCGCCCGTCTCGAGATTGCGGACATAACCGGCGACCGGGAAATCTTCGGCCCGCGAAGTGATGAAAAAACGGTAACCGACTCCCTGCACCCGGCCACTGATCAACACGCGCGCGCATGCCTGCTCGCTCATCGCTGTACCTCCGTGAGTATCCGCTCGACCGCTTCCTGCGGCGAGTTCACTTCGACAACCGGCGTGCCGACGTCCCACGATCCCAGTGAGACAATCGGCTTGTTATAAAGAAGCGCGAATGCCATCTCGCTCAATGTGCCGTACATTCCCGGCAGCGCGATCACGCCGTCGGCCGTCATGATGATCATATTGTTGCGTGAGCTGCCGGAATCGGTGCAGATCGCGTAATCGACCCAGTCGTTGGCGTCGCGATAGTCGCTGCCCGGCAAGATCCCGATCGTCACGCCGCCGGCCGACTTGGCGCCCTTGCACGCCGCCTCGGTGATTCCCTTCCGTCCGCCGGTCACCACAACCGCGCCGCGCCGTGCCAATTCGGCTCCGACCTGTTCAGCGCGCTGATAATCTTCGCGCGAACAATCGTATCCGCCGATCACGGCGATGTAGGGCTGTCTGCGTTCGGACACGCTGCGATGATAAGCAACGATTGCGGCTGTGGCAAGATTGATGTGTCAATCATCCGATTGTCGAATCACTCCCGACTTCTGCCTATCGCACGCGGCAGACAAATGATTTTAAGTATCGTGATTCCGGAAAATAGATCGACCACGGGTGGTCCGCCGACTGGCCGACGGCCGCAAGCAGGTCGAGTGAGCGGTCGGCTTGGACCGAAGCCCGGCGCAGCATAAAGAGAAAATCCTCTTCCTTGAAAAACGACGAGCAACTCGAAGTAACCAGAATCCCATCCGGCGCAACCAATCGTATCGCCGCGCGATTCAGGAAGTGATAGGCTTTGCGCCCGGGCTCTGCGTCCGATTGCGACTTGATCAACGCCGGCGGGTCGAGAATCACCATGTCCCACTGCGTCCGGCCGGCGGCGCTCAGCCACTGGAAGACATCGGCATCGTCATCGCTGCAGAGTGAAGCATCGATACCGTTCAGTTCAAGCAGCTCACGACCAGACTCCAGTGCTGCCGCCGAACTATCGACATTGTGCACCGCGCATGCGCCGCCGGTGAGTGCCGCAATCGCAAAGCTGCCGGAGTTGGCGAAGAGATTGAGCACGCGCCGTCCGCGCGCCAGACGATGAATCATCAAGCGCAGTTCGGCTTGATCGAGGAAGAAACCGGTCTTTTGGCCAAAGGCAACATCAGCGACAAAACGCCAATTATTCTGGCGAAACTCTACGCGCTCGACTTCGACGCCCTGCAAGACGCCTTCAACGGGTTCGAGCCCCTCTTCGCGCCGCACTGCAATATCGGAGCGTTCAATGATGGCGCGCGAATGAAAACTCTCAACGAGGCTGCTGACCAACATGCCTTTCAGCCGGTCGCTTCCGGCCGTCGACGACTGCAGAACGAGCACGTCGCCATAGCGGTCAACGACGATTCCCGGCAGCGCGTCGGATTCGCCGAAGATTACTCGATAGCCGGTCGTGGCGGCGTCGAGGCCGAGGCCCAATGCGGCGCGACGTGCGATGGCTGCGCGTACCGCTGTCTCAATCCCGCCGGCGTCGATCACTTCGTCGCGGAAGCTGAGCAAACGCACGGCGATCTGCGAATTCGTCGAATAATTACCGACTCCCAGCACCCGTCCTTCGGCGGCGGCAACGCGGACGAAATCGCCATTGGCCAGATTCGCCGGCTTGGCCGCAATGGCGCCGGAGAACACCCAGGGATGCCGATGCACAACGCTGCCTTCGCGGCCGCTTTTCAGCGTGATCAGGGGATACATACAACTGCCGACAAATTCGTGTCCAGTCCGCCATTCGCGGACCAAATAATGGTCGGGGTGAAAGGATTTGAACCTTCGGCCCCTTAGTCCCGAACCAAGTGCTCTACCAGGCTGAGCTACACCCCGACTCAGAGACCGGCAGTTTACACCGGAATCCGAAAAAGTCAACCGGAAATTTGGCTGGGGTCGACTGAGTCGCAGTGTCGAAACTCGCTGTGGCAAGTTTGAATCTCTGCCTCAAGCAAGTGCGATTTACGGGGCTTACACTCGGAGTTTACGATTAGCGCTTGTGAAAAAAAAAGCGAGGGCATCCGCTCTGGTTGGGTAGAGGGGGCTAGGAAACTACCCAGGGACTTCAGAGGAACACCCTCGCGCGACAATGTAGTCCAGTGAATTCGAGTGTCAAGGGAATTCTCAGGTTAGTGTTTGCTAAAATGGGATTTGATCAGCGCTGCAAGTGAGCCACCAGCGGGACCGTCACCCGGTCGGTCTCAGAGCCGACAAACTCAACGGTAAGTGACGACATGACATCAACTTCTTCGACCGCAGACTTGACTTGTTCGACCGTAAATATCCCCTTCTGACCGGGGCGAATGCTCACGGTATTCCGATCGATTTTGAAAAATTCCGCAGGAAATTCGACTATTTTAACTTCTATCGTTTGTGACGTCCCGTTGCTGATCTCCAGCGGCCGCACCATGCGGCCGTCTTTCGACCCGAACTTGGAAAATCGAAGTGTATTGGGATTCGCTCGCACTTGCTCATGCTCGCGGTTGACCATTGCGAAGAACTTAATCACCGCTGTCGGTTTTTGCGGATCGTTCGAATATATTTCGACTTCTTTCACCATCTTCCCGATCATGTTCTTCGAATCGAAAGTGACCTTCAGCAGCGATGAATCGCCGGGCGCGATCCGGTCCTTTGTCAGCGGCGCGTTCGTGCAGCCGCAACTCGGCTTAACCTTGAATATTTGCAATGTATCCAAGCCCGCGTTGCGAATCCAGTAAACGTGCTGGACGATGGCGTTGATCGGCATGTAGCCGAAATAGAAGTAGTCATTGGGAATATCGATGCGCGGCGCCGGCACCCGGTTAGATTGCCCGGTGCCCGCTGCTGCCGCACCCAGAATCAAAAGCAAGGCGAAGACTCGCGTTGTCAATCGTCTGTCGAACATCTCAGTGCTTCTCCTCGGAAATGAGAAACGGGCACCGAGTGCGTGCCCGTCGTCTCCTCTATCGCGTTAACAATGCCAAATCTACTCCGCGTTACGAAGGTACTCCTCGATCTGCGGAATCAGGGTCTTTGCCTGCTGTACCTGACCCTTATACGCCGCCTTGCCTTCACCGAGGCGCACAAAATCCTTGTACATCTTCAGCGCATCATCGTAAAGCTGCGCTTCCTGATAGGCGCGCGCCAAATTCCAGTACGCGGCCACCATCTTTGGATCCGCCGCGAGCGCCTGCTTGTACGACGCGATCGCCGCGGTGTACTTCTTCTGGTCGGCGTACAAATTGCCCAGATTGTAGTGGGCCTCGCCCAACTTGGGCTCAGCCTTGATCGCGGCTTGATACGATTTCTCCGCTTCGACAAGATCAGCCTTGGCCTTGTATGCCTTGGCCAAAAACACATGACTCTTGCCGTCTTTCGAATTGGACGAATTGTACAGCTTGTAGTACTCTATCGCCTTGTCCCAATTGTCCTGTTGGAAGTAGAGTTGTCCCAGCGCTTTGTGCGTTTCGGCGTCGGCGTTCTTGAGCTGCAGCGATTTGAGCAGCGACTGTTCGGCCAGCGAATACTTCTTGGCCATCATCTGCACCATGCCGAGATTGTAATAAGCGCTCTGGTTGCCGGCTTCGATGCTGGTGGCCTTCTTGAAGGATTCCTCGGCCTGCGGCAGTTTCTTCAGACTGTACTGCACGGTTCCCAATTCGATCAGGGCTGCGACGTAATTGGGCTCAAGCTTGACCGCCTCGAGCAGTTCACGCTCGGCGTCGGCCATCTTTCCGGCTTGTTTGGCCTGAATTCCCGCGTTGTACTTGGTTTTGGCTTCGTTACTCTGCGCGTAAACTGGCAGCGCGGCGATCATCAGGCAAAGCCAAACAATAACGGCGATCCGTTTCATCTATCGTTATCTCCTGTGCCGGGGCGCCGTGCGGCGCACCGGTATTGTGTATCTGTTGGACTCCATTTAATTCTGATTACTAATACAGAGCAAATTGCACTTTGTTCCCCTAATAGGAGAACTTGAATTTCTTGGCGCCGGCCTTGTAAGCGATGTCGTTGCGAAAATGCCGGCCCTCAAAGCGAATGCGATCGGCGGCTTCGTAGGCCTTGGCCACCGCGTTATCGATATGCGAATCGACCCCGGTTACACCCAGTATTCGGCCGCCGCTCGTATAGAATCGGCGGTTATCGTAACGAGTGCCGGCGTGAAATACCAGCGCGTCGCTTTCCTTGATATCGCGCAGTCCGTGGATTTCCTTGCCCTTTTCGTAGTCGCCGGGATAGCCGCCGGAAGCCATCACCACACAGACGGCGTAGGCCTCTTCCCAATGCAACGTCTCTGAGGCCAGCGTCCCATCGACGCACGACCACAGCAATTGCGCCAGATCGTTCTTCAGTAGCGGCAAGATGACCTGCGCCTCGGGATCGCCCAAGCGGCAATTGAATTCGATTACCTTGGGACCGCGTTCGGTGACCATCAAGCCCGCATAGAGGACACCGCGAAACGGACGTCCCTCTTCCGCCATCCCGCGAACCGCCGGCGCCAACACCAGATCATGGATATCTTTAAGCATTTCTTCCGAGACAAACGGCACCGGAGCATAGGCGCCCATGCCGCCGGTGTTCGGGCCGGTATCGCCGTCGCCGACGCGCTTGTGATCCTGGGCGGCAATCGTGGTCAACAAGTGACTGCCGTCGGTGAACGCGAATACCGAGGCCTCTTCCCCCTTCAGGAAACTCTCAACCACGACGCGCGCGCCGGCCTCGCCGAAGGCGCGTTTCTGCATCATGTCCCGTATCGTGCGCTCCGCCTCATCCTGCGTCTGCGCCACCGTGACGCCTTTCCCGGCCGCTAAGCCGTCGGCCTTGATCACGATCGGCATCCCCGCCGACCGCACGAAATTGATCGCTTCCTTCATATCATCGAAGACCATGAAGCTGGCCGTGGGGATATGATGCTTGCGCATGAATTCCTTCGCGTAAGCCTTGGAATATTCGATCTCCGCCGCCGCCTTCGACGGACCAAAAATCCTCAGTCCTTCGGATTCAAAGCGATCGACGATTCCCATTGACAGCGGCAGCTCCGGTCCGACCACCGTCATCTCGATGTGATTCTCTTTGGCGAAGCGTACCAAGCCGTCGATGTCTTCCGCCTTGATATTGACAATCTCGGCATGCTTGAACACGCCGGCGTTGCCGGGAGCACAGAATACCTTTTCGACGTATTGGCTCTTCGAGAGCTTCCAGCACAGCGCGTGTTCGCGCCCGCCGGAACCAACCACCAGAATTCTCACTTAGCGTCGCCTCATGCTACCCAATTGAGTCTGGGAATCTATGCCGCGTAGCTGCTCCGCGCAAGCGGATATTCGCGGGTTGCGCGGCGCGAAAAACCGTGAACTTTTTGTCAGAGTTTTTGTTGACAATAGTGAGGGCTTGCGTATACTGGTTCTTGAATGCTACGGTGGTGTGCTTCGGCGCATCGCCAAGAAGTCTCGGGCTTCCTGAATTCTACTTAGCTTTCAGTTGATAACTTAAACGCCGCAATTGCGGGTATCGAATAACTACTTATGGTATCCAAACACAAACTTATCTGCTGGTCTTGCAAGAATGAAATCTCGCTGACCGGCCGCGCGACGCGCACGGACGCTTGCCCGAAGTGTGACAACCCGATCAAGTGTTGTTACAACTGCCGGTTTTACGATCGCGACGCTCACCACCAATGCCTTGAGACGCAGGCCGAATGGGTGCGCTACAAGGAGAAGGCGAATTTCTGCGAGTACTTCGCGCCAAAACCGCTCCAGCCTGCCGGCACCCAGGTCGCGGCCGGTTCGGAAACCAATAATCCTGAGCCGAACGACAAGCTGTCTTTGACACGGCAAAACAAGGCCCGGGTTTTCACCAGCAAGAAAGAGAAAGATAAAGCCGCCTGGGATTCGCTATTTAAGGATTAGCGCGACGCGTCGGATTTCGCTATTATCCTCGCATGAAACGCGTCATCTTTTTCTTCGAAGACGACTCGGTCGAGAATTTCTACCCCCTCAGCTTATCGCATTCACCCGCCGAATTTCTTTGCGGCATTCTTTCGCTCGGCGACAAGTGGACCGCGCGTCTCGAACATGATGAGTTTCGACTAATCAGCCGCGAGTACCTCAGCGGTTATCTGGGGGCCAATCTTCATCGCAAAATCAACGACTTCGCCGCCGGCGGCGTCGAGGAGGCACTTTTTATCAATCCTCGCTTCGTCGCTGCCGACGACATTGCCGAGCAGATCGAAACCGCCGAAACCGCCACAGCCTGGTGGACCAATGACCAGTTGATCGCGCTTCGTCTCGGGGCGGATAGCGGAATTTTGGGCAAGCTAAGTTCCCTCTCCGATAGTCGCGAGCGTTATCAGGCGATTGTCCAGATGGCCCGCGGCGTCGCCGCGCAGACGGCCAAGCTGCGCGAATTTCGCTATCTCTGGGATCTGGTGCACGAAAACTCGAATGAGATCGAGCGCGATTTCGAGCTGCTGCTGCCCGAGCTTAACTTCGGCGAGTCTTATCAGGATGCCGAAGTTGACGAGGACTGCCTGATCTACAATGTTGACGACGTCTTCATCGGACGCAACGCCCGCATCGACGGTCAGGTCGTCATCGACGCCCGCTCCGGGCCGATTTACATCGGCGAAAACGTGATCATTGCTCCGCACACCCGCGTTGAGGGTCCCTGTTATGTCGGCGACTTCTCGCAGTTGGTCGGCGGCAAAGTTCGTACCGGTTGTTCGTTTGGCCCGTATTGTCGCATCGGCGGCGAAGTCGAAGAATCGGTGTTTCTCGGTTATTCGAACAAGTACCATGAGGGCTTCATCGGGCACGCCTATGTCGGCGAGTGGGTCAATTTTGGCGCCTTGACCACCAATTCGGACTTGAAAAACAACTACGGCGAAATCAAGGTGGAATTCCCGTCCGGTTTGATCAACACCGGCCTGAACAAGATTGGATGTCTGATCGGCGACCACACGAAAACCGGTATCGGAACGCTGATCACCACGGGCATGACCGTCGGTTTCTCGGCGAATCTTTTCGGTGGAGGATTGGCGGGCGGGCGGTTTCTGCCCTCATTTATGTGGGGCGGCAAAGATGGCTTCGTCGATTATCAGGTGGAGAAGGCGATTGAGACCGCCAAAGTCGTGATGAAACGGCGTGACAAGGAATTCTCGCCGGCTGCCGATGAATTATTCAAGAGCCTGTTCGCGCAAACCATGCCGCAGCGGGCGAGTTGGAAGCCGCAGGGTTAATCCCTGCGCGAGTCGGGTTCCGCATTCCGCAGCCGGTGGTATGAGCAACGCGACGAGAATGAAGCAGACATAAGGACTATTATAATGCCGGAACTGCGCAAAGATCCCATTGTGGGGCGTTGGGTAATCATTTCGACCGAACGCGGCAAACGTCCGAGTGACTTCCCACCGCCAACTAAGATGAAAGAGACGAAGAGCTGTCCATTCTGTCCGGGCAATGAAGCCATGACGCCGCCGGAAGTGTACGCGCTGCGCGGTAACAGCAGTGCGACGGCGAATTCACCGGGCTGGGACCTTCGCGTCATTTCGAACAAATATCCGGCGCTCAAGATCGAAGGCGACCTGAATCGCGAAGGCGAGGGCATGTTCGACCGCATGAACGGCATCGGCGCCCATGAGGTCGTGATCGAAACGCCAAATCATCAGCAAGACCTCGTCGACCTCACCGTTGATCAGATCAAGCGCGTCTTTCTGGCCTTTCAATTGCGCACGCTCGACCTCAAGAAGGACTTCCGTTTCAAATACTTGATGTGCTTCAAAAATCAAGGCGAAGCCGCCGGCGCCTCGCTCGAGCATTCGCACTCGCAGTTGATCGCCACGCCGGTCATCCCGATTCGCGTTCAGGCCGAGCTTGAAGGATCGGCGAAATACTTCGAATACAAAGAGCGCTGCATCTTCTGCGACATCATTCGTCAGGAAATGAGCTGGGGCAAGCGCATCGTTCAGGAATCGGAGGACTTTGTCGCGATCGAACCGTTCGCGCCGCGCTTCCCCTTCGAGACCTGGGTATTGCCCAAACAGCACGAGAGCCTGTACAGCAACGTCACCGAAGCGCAGACTCGCGAGTTGGCGGCGATCATGAAGTCAACTTTGTCGCGATTGAAAGCCGCGCTCTCCGATCCGCCCTACAATTTCGTGCTGCACACCGATGCTTTCAACAACGCCGGCAAAGACTATTATCACTGGCACGTCGAGATCATTCCCAAGCTGACCAAGATCGCCGGTTTCGAGTGGGGCACCGGCTTCTATATTAATCCCGTGGCGCCGGAAGATGCCGCGGCCTATCTACGGGACATTCAGGTCTGACGATCTTGCCCCTGTCAGGGAAGGAGGGGTCAACATGGGAAAGTTGAAGGTTGCGTACGTTGCATCGGAGGCGGTGCCCTATTCCAAAACCGGGGGTCTCGCCGATGTCGCCGGCGCGCTGCCACAGCATTTGGCGGCGCTCAAACATGAAGTCGCGCTGATTACGCCGCTCTATTCGACTATTGATCGCAAGAAACACCGTCTGCAACCGCTCGCCGAGCTTGGAGAACCGAGCCTGTGGCTCGACGGCGAAGAACGCCGCTTTGAAATCTGGCAGGCCGTGCCGCAGAAGCCGACACGATCTAAGACTGCTCGCCTGCAAACATACTTCATCGCCTGTCCGGAGTTCTTCGAGCGCGATGCGCTGTATGTCGATCCGGCCACCGGCGCCGACTTCGACGACAACCACCTACGCTTCGCCTTTTTTGCCCGGGCCGTGCTCGCGGCGTTGGAGCGGTTGAATTTTCAGCCCGACATTCTGCACGCCAACGATTGGCAAGCGGCTCTGGTTCCGGCGTACCTGCGCACGGCGGAACGCGATCACCCGTTCTTCAAAGGCGCTCGCACCGTACTGACGATTCACAATGTCGCCTATCAAGGCTTGTTTCCGGCAGAGACCTTCGATGCTCTCGGCATCAGCAAATCGCTCTACTATCCGACTTCCCCGTTCGAGTTCTGGGGCAAAGTCAATTTCCTGAAAGCCGGAATTCACTACGCCGACCTGGTGACGACCGTGAGCGAGACCTATGCGCAGGAAATTCAAAGCGCGAATGAATTCGGCTATGGACTCGAAGGCGTTTTGCGCGATCGCCGCAGCGCGCTGGCCGGCGTGATCAACGGTGTCGACTACGACTCGTGGTCTCCGCAGCGGGATACGCTGATCAAGAAAAACTACGACGAAAATTCCATCGACGACAAAGCTCACAACAAGGCCGATCTCCTCAGACTCTGCGGCTTCACCAAGGATCGGCAGCACAAACCGCTCATCGGCGTCATCAGCCGCCTTGCTGACCAAAAAGGATTCGACCTGATTGAAGAAATCGCCGCTGAGTTATTCGCGCTGGATATATCCTTCGTGCTCCTTGGTACTGGTCAGGAGAAATATCACGAGCTATTCCTCGACATCGAGAAACAGTATCCCGATCGCGTCAAAGTTTTCTTGAAATTTGACGACGCCCTGGCGCACAAGATCGAAGCCGGCGCCGACATTTTCCTGATGCCGTCACGATTTGAACCGTGCGGGCTAAATCAGATGTACAGCCTCCGCTACGGCACAATTCCGGTGGCGCGCAAGACCGGTGGACTGGCCGATACCATAGTCGACTTCAGCGAAGCCAAGGGCAGGGCGACCGGATTTCTCTTCGAGGAATACACCGGCGCGGCGCTGCTGGAAGCCATCAAGCTTGCCCTTAAGCAATTTTCAAATCTCAAAACCTGGCGTGCCCTCCAAAAGCGCGCGATGAAAAAAGACTTCTCCTGGAAGAAATCGGCGAAGCGCTATGCTGAGTTGTACGCGGGATTGGCGAAGTAACTGACGATGTAGTGTTCGGCACTGCTGACGGTCGGATCGCACGGAACGCGCCCGTTACTTTGCGCATTTGGCAGTCGTCGTTAACAAAGCTAAAGCAAACGCGCGATGCACGATTTCGTCGTCTGATCGAGGCTTGCCCATTCAGCCGCAGTGAGTATATTCTCCCGCAAGTATGGCAAGATCAAAGAACAAGGGCTCTGACTTGACAGCCCGAACTGGCAAGAGTGCGACGTCGGCCACTGCTGGCGCTTGGCTCCCCTGGGCGCTGGTCGCTGCGGCCGCGGCCGTCTTCATTTGGGTTTGTGTCAAGTATCAGTTGACGCAGGATGACGCCTACATCTCCTTCCGCTACGCCGCCAATTTCCTCAATGGTCACGGCCTCGTGTTCAACATTGGCGAACGCGTCGAAGGCTACACGAATTTCCTCTGGGTGATTATTCTCGCCTTGTGCAAGAACCTCTTCGGGATTGACTTTATCACCACCTCGCAAGTTCTTGGCGTGGCCGCCGGCGCCATGACGTTTTGGCTCATCTATCTTCTCATCGGCCACCACTACCGCGAGAATCGCGCTCTACTTATGTTCGCGGTCGCGATCGCGTTGCTGGCTAATTTTTCGCTCGCGTATTGGGCCATCGCCAGTTTGGAGACCGCGGCCTTTGCCTGCATGGTTTTGGCGACACTGGTTGCCGAGTACCGCAAACCACAATTAACGCCGGCATTGTTGATAATTTCCAGCTTGCTGCGCCCCGAAGGCGTTGTCGTGTTCGGCATTTGCTTTCTCAATCGACTGATTACCGACCGCGTGATTCCCTTGCGGTTCGCCCTGACATTCATCATCCCGCTGATTCCGTTTGCGGCGTTCAAACTGGGCTATTACGGATCGCTATTTCCCAATCCGTATTATGCCAAAAGCGGCGTCGGCCTCGAATACATCCAGACCGGCCTTGAGTATCTCTGGTATTTCACCAGGTCGGTTGGCGTTTACGGGTTCGTGTTTCTTCTGCCAATGCTCGCCGTTCGCTGGCTTTGGGCGCGATTCTCCCTGCTCTACATCTTCGTCCTGGTCTACACCGCCTACATCGTCTGGGTCGGCGGCGACGTGCTCTACGTTTACCGATTCTTCGTGCCGGTGGTGCCGGCGCTGTATTTCCTTTTCGTTATATCCGCGTGGGAGCTGGGTGCTCGCTTGATTCGAGCACTGAAGGTTGCTCGGGTAACAGCGATTGTCGTCGTTTTGGGATTCGCGATTTCCTCTTATCAACTCTCTATCGATCACGTTCGCACCTACATGTTCTTCGAGCAGAACATCATTCGCAAGATGCACTTCCTCGGCTTCATGATGAAAAAGCATTTCGGGCCTGACTTTTCGGTCGCAGCCAGCACCATCGGCATGATCTCTTACGAACTGCTGGGGCATCGCGTCATCGATCTGCTCGGTCTGACCGATTCCTACATCGCCCGCAATCCCGAACAGATTCCGGGAATGAGCTCTTCCTGGAAAGAGCGACGCTTCAACTGCAATTACCTGCTGCGCCAGAACCCGGATGTGATCTTGTTCTCGACCGGTTACAAGCCGTCCGCGCCGGCGGAGCGCGCGCTCTTGATGCACTCGGAGTTTCGGCGCAATTATGCGCCGATGGGCTTCTTGCGCGAGAAGCAGTACAAGATCTTCTGGCAACGCGACGGCGTTTTTGATTCAACGCGCGATGTCGTTCATCCCGACATCGATTTCGTCAGCCGTCTGGTTGACGGCCTCTACCACAACAACCGCACAGGTCCGGACAGAGGTTTGGAATACTTCCGCGAAGCGCAGGCAAGATTGGGCGAACCATACTTCGTGCTCGACTACGCTCAGGGCTGGTCGTTTTCGCGGATGGGTCAAAAGGACTCGGCGCGCTACTACTACCATCAGGCGATCGAGCACGATACGATGGCCTTCGAGGCCTATATCGGCCTTGCGCGATTGGCGGTGGAAAGCGGCGATGCGGAGACCGCAAATCGGCTCGATCTTCTCATTCGATCGCGCTGGCCGTGGCTCACGGACATGAGCTATCGCTCGCCATTCCCGCCGATCTCGGTTGAGTTGCCGGATTAGACCCCCGCACAGTTGTGATCGAAAATTCTATTGACTTCGCCTTGTTCGACGATATATTAGGCGACGCAAGAGCTTAGTGATGCGGGAATAGCTCAGTTGGTAGAGCTCCACCTTGCCAAGGTGGTTGTCGCGGGTTCGAGTCCCGTTTCCCGCTTTTTTTCATCGGTATCATGCAATGACGGCGCCATAGCCAAGTGGTAAGGCAGCGGTCTGCAAAACCGCTATTCCCCGGTTCAAATCCGGGTGGCGCCTTAAATTAGTAAAGCCCGCGACTCGTCGTCGCGGGCTTTCTTGCTATCACGGTCGAAGCGAGTTTAGCCGCAGTTCGGCTCCGGCGTTCCGGCTTCCGGCACGCACGGCGGCGGACCGCTGGAGAAAATGTAATTGATGATGAACACCGCGTCGGCGATGCTGACGCTGCCGGTGCAATCGACATCACCCGCCTGGCACGGCCGGGGCGCCGATCCGCCGGCGAAAATATAGTTGATCAGATAGACCACGTCGGCGATCGATACGGTGCAATCGCCGTTGGCATCGCCGGTGCGCGGCGTAATGAACACCTGCGATTCGAACACCTCAACATTCGTACCCGCCGCGTCGTACCAGACTTCCACCGGCACGCGCGAGTCGTCGCCGATATCGCCCGAGCTTGGCGTGCAGATGCGGTAAACTATCGAATCCGGGGGGAGCAGCGGGAAGGAGTTGGGAATATGCACCGGCCAATACAGCCAGCCGTCGGCAATGTAGTCTTCATGGATTACGATCTTGCTAACGGTCTGACCGTTGAGGGCAACGTGGAATTCGTAGCATGTGCTGCCGGCAGAGGGACAATGCTGCGCCGCAATCGCGCACTGCTCAAGGATCGTCAGCGTTCCACAACAACTCGAATTGAATTGAGCGCTGACACAGCCGTGGCCGGTCCCAGGGATTTTGTACGGTACGCTCACCGAGTCGACGCCGCCCGCAGGAATCGACTTGCCATAGTTGTAAGTCGAAATCAATGAGTCCGCTGTGCCGGTGCCGAATCCCGAACTAAGGAAGCTGATGAACCCGATGTAACAGCTCTGGAAATTGTTGTTGCGCAGGATCACCTTCATGTTGACCACCTGACCGGGTGACAGGTTCGTCGCCGGGCTGAGCACAAATTCCGCATTGAAGCGGTCGCACGGATCGAGATTGCAGTTGTGGCCGATGTGCGCATAGAAAGCATCTTGATCCGCGAACTGGACTCCGGGCACACCGTCGTAGTTATTGCACTCGGTGTAGTTGAAGTCGTTGGCGAGTGCAACCGAGAAATCTCCGGAAATGTCATAACCGCGTACCGGCACCGTCGCGATCAAGCCGCACGGCGCTTGCACATTGGCGTAACAGGCCGTGTTACATCCGCCGCACGCCGGCGCGTAAAACCAAAGTTCGCCGGCGGCATTCGATGGCGCTATCGGATAGATGTTGCCCAACGAACCACCGGGGGGGCAGCGAGTCACGCCGGAGCAGTTGCCGCTGAAGGAAATGTAAACCGTCGAATCGCCCGCAATGGGATTCCCGGCCGGGTCGCGCAGATAGACCTTGAACACCTCATCACCGCCCGGGCAAAGCCGCAGGACCGGATCAGAAAACGAATTTTGACACAGCGTCCCCGATCCGCATTCCGGCGTCGGTGAGCCGACAAGGTCGGGAGTTACCCGCTGACTGCCACTAATGCATACTAAGGGAGTTGGGTGATCGATAAGCTCGAGCAAAATCGGCCGATTCGTCGGCTGCGCAGCCATCGACAGCGTGATGTTGCCGTACAGCGCGCATCCGGCGGGGATACCAAGCGAGGAGGTTAGCTCGAATGAGACTTCCGCGTTCGGCGCCGACTCAATGCGAGCGCCAGAAGTAAAGGCCTCGGGAATCGGAGTAATCTGCACGGCGGTAATGCTCGGGATTTGTCCCCCAACCCGCACGCGCGCGTGAAATCCGGCTCCGTGCACAACCTGAACGAAATCCCGGTAAATCGGCACCGTAAACGATGTCGAATTTGCCGGGAAGAGCGACTGATACGTGAAACGGTAGTCTTGAACTGTCTCGACCTCGACTGCGGATGGGTTAGCACAAACCGGTGGCGGTCCGAACAAGAAAATATACTCAATCAGGTAAACCGCATCGCACAACTCCACCCAACCAGAACCGTTGGCGTCACCCAAGCAGGTCTGTGCGGGGGCCTGGCCACCAGAATACAAGTAACTGATAATGTATATTGCATCAGCGATATTCCAGCTCCCATTGTTGTCGGCGTCGCCGCACTTGCAGCAGCCACCGTTGTTCGGTATCAGATTACGATTGCAGATAATCGCATACCCTGCAGAGATTGCATTTCGCAGTCCTACCAGCGTGCCACCCGACGTTGGCTGACCAGCGAGCACGACCGCCACATACAAGGTGTCAGCAGCGGTCGCAATTGTCTGATTGACCGCCAAAACAATCACCGAGCTCAAATCTTCGGCGTTCACGATCGTACCGGCGCCTGGATCCGGGAAGGCGGAGTTTTCATACTCGCCCGCCGCGATACCGCTCAAGCGGTTCCACAGCGAGTCGTTCTCAAAACCGCTGAACGGATAAATATACGTCGGATTATCGACCACGAAGCCACCGCGGATGGAGCCACCTTCTACGACTCCACCAAGTGCCGCGAAGCGATTCTGGCGGGATGCCGTGTAGGCGCCGCGCTGGTAAACCATGAATCTCGTTGGATCGGTGCCCGACACGTTGTCGGAACCGGTGTCAGACGGGACGTCCCAGTCGCAGTAGTAGGCGACGGTCAAACCGGTGACAGCACCCGGCTTCGGTCCCTTGTAGATTTTGAACCGGCCAACAAGGCAGTTCGAAGAGTCGCCCGGGATCTTCGAGGCATACCAGTCGACGTCAAACTGCAAGGTCGAGTCGCGGTTGTAACCCTTGCCCGTAGCCGTACGGAGCAACGGATTGCTCAGCGAATCGCCGGTCATCGAGGCGGTCGCCGCGTACAGGAAACCAAACGGGTTCCCAACGGTCGGGAAGTTGATGCCCGTGCCGTTGATGTCCAGAGCCGTCGAGTAGGTCAGGTTGGCGGCCGAGGTACCCATGATCAGGAAACCGTCATACAGGTAACCACCCGAGTCGGCGGTCGCGAAGTCGGCGAAGTAGCTGAAACGCTTCTTGTCGACGTTTTGACCGGTTTCCGAAGTCTGGTTGACATTCATCCGCAGCGCGGCGGTACGAATATCCAGGGCCACCGGCAGATAGAAGTTGGTGAAGTTGTAGAGATCAACCTTCACGGTCAAGGTCTTCGCGCCACTATCATACGTAAACACGATGTTATGGGAATAGAAGCCTTCCGGCAGCGATGTTCCGGTTGCGCGAATACCAATCGTCTCGGTGTTCGTCACGCCCGCCGGCACTGAACCGGACGGCGCAGCGCCACCGGCATACGCGCCGAAGGCCAGCCAAGTTGGGTTCGAGTTGGTCGCATATGTCGCCGTAACATTGCCCCAATTAGTGAGTGTAATTGCTGCGCTATCAAGAAGACCACTGGGTGACGTACGGAATTCAGGGTAGCCTATCGATGCTGGCTTGGCGCGAAGTTCTACATAGGTCGCCATGGCGAAACAATCGACACTCAAAAATCGCACTTTGTTGTCGGTCTCAAAGCCCGGAGTGATGGCGAAACGCTGCACACCCGGATCATGATCGACGATGTAGTGGATGCGCAACTTAGAGGCTACGCGCTCCGGCGTACCCAGAAGGATATCTGACTGGCACTGACTCGCGGACGACGAGGTGGCGGTGCAATTGTCTGAGTAGGTTCGGGTCAGATTAGAATCCGGTCCCCAAGTTATCCCGCCGGTCGATGATGCTTTTGCGACAATCTCATAGTTTGCCCGTCCCTGTACAGAGCAATCGCGATAGTCAGGATAAAATGCTTCATCTTCTCGCGAGTACGACTTCTGATAGATAGCGTATAAATGGCCATTGCTGTTGCACTGCGTCAGGCTCAACTGTGCAAGATTTTGATAAATCATCCCGCTGCCGAGATTGCAACTGCTCGCCGACCAGTAGGCCTCGTCAATTATGGTTGTTACATCGCTGCAGTTGTCCCAGTGCCGCAATCGAGAAGGGTAGACCAGCCCCAGCGTAGAGGATGTATCTACCCACCAGGAAGTGAAGCCCACGTGCAGACAGTAGTCGAAAGTGTACAGCGCGGCTACTTCGTTGGCACGTTCGAAGTAACTGCCAATCGAGTCTTGTGTGCTTCGAAAGTGGTAAATGCGCTGCGGCGACGACCAAGAGGCACCGAGATCAACCGACTGCTTGTAGTAAAGGTCGTCATTGTAGTACAGTCGGGGCTCCGAGTACTGCCGCGGTTTGGCATAGACGATTGCAACATTATCATTGTTGGGGTTTTGCACAATGGTCGCAGCAAGCAGCGAAACCGAGTCGATCATCGTGGCAATAGTGCTTTGCGGATTAATGCTGTTATTCTGCGAGCGCCAATAGACCAAAGAGCGAATGCGAGTAGTGTCGAAGTTGTTTTCCTCGAAACCAAGACAATGGAGAAGCCAATTTGCTCCATCATTATCGCGCGTCATGCGTGGCCAAATGTAGCGTGAGTTAGTTTCGCTCATTCCGGTAACGACAGCGACTGTATCTGGATAAAGTGAAGCACTGTAGGCAAATGCGGCGCATTCTGCGAATGCTCTGGCCGCAAACGAGCCCCCTTCAGACACATTTTGATAGATCATCACCGGCATTCCCTGGTTGTCGGTACCAAACTCCGGCTCGAGACTCCAGAAGCTGGTTACACCACTAAAATCGACCGTTGCTGTTGAAGGTACCAAGACGCCGTCAAAGCCAGACACCGATATATAGTACTCGCTGACAGAATTGCGCTCCACGAAAACACCCTGAACTAATCCATCGCAGCTTTCGATCACAGTTCGCTTGGCACAGTCCCGTGGCGGGTAGTCATGCCTAGTGGTGATTGTCGATTGCGTAACATTTGTAGCCAGGAAGAAGCCCAGAGATCGAGTGGTCAACCCGTTCGGATTTTCGAAGCGGCGTTCTGTCTGCCTCAAGTCAGCGCTCGTTGGATCTGCAATTACCCCGGTTGTATAGAGTCGAGCAAGGCGCTGGCCAAGCTGCATCGTAGTAGCCGAAGGGCTTATTGAAACCGTCGCAGCGTACGATCGATGAATGGTCAAGCCGCTGATAATCACCAAAACCAGCAGTAGTGTTCCCTGTTGTTTCATTTCGTACTCCTTTGCAAATCACTCTCGACGACAGAGATTATTCCGTTGGTCAACGCAGGCGGGCACGCTCCGTCAGGGGCGCAAGATGCCCGACAAGCAGAGTATCAATTGACGAACTATCTTTCTGATTGAGGGGACAGCTTGGATTGGGATGAGCCTGCCGAGGAATTCCGAGGTGTCGCTACCGATATTTGACCAGTCAAACCGCTGTCATGCCGGAGTGGCATCACCTGATGTGAGAAAGATACGGGCGGCCGCGAAATGTAGCAACTGCTTTTGCGGACGTAATTGTCGATTTAAAAGATGTACTTTCAGTTGTTTCGCGCAGAACTTGAATTCGTGGAGTGCACTATCCTTCGCGCGATGACTTAGACTTTGGTGTGTCCGCCCAGCGGGAAAAACAAAAGGGATCGATGCGCGTCGATCCCTTCGGTCGATGGCTCTTGGGCAAAGTTACTTCATCAAAATCATCTTGCGCGTTATCGCCTTGTCACCGGCGGTGAGGCGATAGAAGTAGATTCCCGAGGGGACAATATCCCCGCTGCGACTGCGGCCATCCCAAGTAAGCTGGTAGGTACCCGGCGCCTTCGTGCCGAGTTGCTGCGATATGACACGCTCGCCGAGGATATTGATAATGTCGAATTGAACATCCGCGGTATTGGCGACCGAATAGGTGATGGCAGTCGCCGGATTGAACGGATTCGGCGTGTTCTGCGCAACCTCGAAGTCGGCGGGCACTACTTCGGAGACCAGCTCTTCCTTGACATCCGTCGGTCCGGAGAAGAACTCGAAGCTGCCGCTGGCGGAATAGTACGTTTGTCCGCCGCTCGAAGATTTGCTCAGAGTGAATTGCGCTTTCGGGTTCTTCGAGATGAAGTGGATCGCTTCACGATTGGTCGTTTGCGGCGGGAATTCGATGTTATTCGAGGTTAGCACCGAGACGTTTTTCGAGACTCCCTTCGTGCGCAACACCGATTCGGTCTTATTGCCGCGTTTCAGTGTTCCCCAACCGTTGACCGTGTACCAAGTGGTATCGACCACTCGAGTCGAAGAGGTGGAATCGAACTCAAGCGTGTAGCTCATCACACTGACCCAAGCGAGGCCGTTGGTGAGCGGAAGTTTCCAATCGAGGCTGGCGTCCGTAAAGATGTTGATCATGTCGGCCTGCGGCGGCTGGACCAGCGCCCAGCCGAGATTCGACCAACCATTTTGATCGAGGCGCGAATAGCTCCATGATCCGGTGGTTCCATTGCCGGTGTGAAAGCACTGGTTCGCCGTCGGGAAACTGGCCGAGTAAGGCGCTGTCGCCGGGTTGACCATGGTCGAACCACCAATCGGCAACATTGTCCAGTTGGTAACATCCCAGGTGTAATCTGATGCCGGACTGTTGTCCATGGCGAGGTAGTTGGCCTCAGGCAAATTCGTGTTGCCGTTGTACACGAGCATCGTGCCGACGGGCTGCTGCAAATCAGTGTGGGTCACAGTGATCTGCCCGAATGCCGGGGGGACGATGACTAAGGCGATTAGAGTTAGCGCGATCATTATCAGATTCTTCATGATGTTTCCTTTCGCGAGAAAAAATACTATCGCCTTAGCGCTCACCGCAAGTCCTTGACACGATATGGATTTATCGCTTTTGTTAGAGTAACACGCTAAGACACGGTCAATCGACCAATCCTCTGTAGATTATACTACATGAATCCAAATTGTCAATGATTTATTCGCGAGCAGGGAATGGTTGCGAATCGAAAGGAAAGCAGTGAGCCGCGGGTATTAGCCGGCCCGCGGCTCGGGAGAAAATTCGGCGCCAGTGCCTATTAGAGTTTCACCAACTCCACGCGGCGATTGTTCTGCCGGCCTTCGGGTGTGTCATTGCCGGCAACCGGTTTCGTTTCGCCGAGACCCTTGGACTGCAAGCGATCGGCCGCAATGCCGTACTTTTCCATCAAGAAAGCCTTCACGGCGGCGGCGCGCTTCTCCGACAAGCTCTGGTTCATCGCGTCTTCGCCGACGTTGTCGGTGTGACCTTCAATTGAGATTTTTAGCTCTTCGTGCTCTTTGAGCATCGTGCCGATGTCCTTGAGCGTCGGAGTCGATTCCGGCTTGATTTCATCGCTGCCGGAGGCGAACAAGATTCCCTGCGTCACGACTTTGCCATCGGCCATGAGTTGTTCGTACATGATTTGCTTGCCGCCCTGTGCGATGCGGATATTGCCGATCATCGTCGGGCTGTCTTCGCTCGCCCAGATTTTGACCGGGATGGAGCTTGAGCGACCGAAGGTAGACTTTGGCACATTCGCGACGCGCACGTCATTGACGTACACTTTCAGATAATTGCCGTCGCCCATGATGCGACAAAACGCGATTTTTTCTTTGGCGCGCGCGGGGAGTTGGGTATTGGCGACCCAATTGCCCTGTTTCTTGATCCCGCAATCCTGATACCAGAAGAAATTCAAGTAGTGATTGGTTTCTTGATTGTCGCTGCCGTCCCGAATTTCAACGGTGTTCTGCGCCGAGGGCCCATAGTAATCAAATTCGAACGTGAATTTCTGCGGCAAATTGTCGGGGAGGGGAATCTCGAATTCCGCGTCGTTGGTGGCGCGCAGCCAATTGCGGTTCTTCCACTGCACGACTTCCATGTTGCCGTTCTTGAAATCGAGCCGTGCCGGGAAGTCGCCGACGCCGGTCTTGCTGAAGTCCTCGAAAAAGATCACGTTGTCGCCGGGAACGAAGTCGTAATTCGCCCAGACGCCCTCACCCGGGCGTACGCTTTCGCCGCCGCCACCGCCGCCTTCGCCGGTCGTAGCGTCACCAGAGGACTCGCCTTCACCGGAATCGCCTTCACCTTCGATGGCTTTCTCGGCCTTTTCTTCGGCCTTTTTTTCGGCTTTCTTTTTCACCTTGTCCTTAAGCCCGCCGAGGCCGGCGTAAACGTCCGTCTGCGCCGCAACGAATACCGCCGCGAGCAGCGCGCAAAGGATGAGGATGATTCGATGTTTCACGTCTATTCACTCCTGCTTGGGTTATCGCATTTCTGCACCGGCAGTATGCAGTCTACGCCCGCCATCGTCAACAAGAATTCGGGGAATGCGACGGGCGCATTCTGTTGCTATCCCGGGAAGGCCGCAATTTGATGACCCGATCGAAGTTCCGCAGACAGTGCACGGGAATCGGAGTGAGGCCGATCGCCAGTATCTGAGTTCCGCCGTTCCCATGGGGCACCGTTAAATTCGATTTTCGATTCGTGTTTCTCGCTAAGTTTGTCCTTTCTGGAAAAAATAGGGCATAGCTCGAGC
>CAZTYE010000004.1:0-256385 GCA_964617645.1 uncultured Ignavibacteria bacterium | reverse complement strand
CGCCGCTCGAAGTCGGGAGCGCAGGGCTTCGAACTACTTTTGTCGAAACCCCGCAATAGATACGGTTGAGATGAAGAATCTGCCACAAGGGGTTTCGACCTACGAGACTAAGGGGGAACCAATGTTGCCTCGCGGCTTCTGTCGCGACTGCAGTCGCTCCCACAGCAGTCGAGATGCACGAGTTGTCGAGTGCCGCCGCTCGAAGTCGGGAGCGCAGGGCTTCGAACTACTTTTGTCGAAACCCCGCAGTAGATACGGTTGAAACGAAAAATCTGCCACAAGGGGTTTCGACCTACGAGAATCGATCAGTCTGTACAACCCCAGTCCCGCAGTTCGACTAAAGTCGAACCCACAGGAAGCTGGATTCCGGCTTTCGCCGGAATGACGGTATGAAAGCACAGCTACTTCTTCGGGCAGGCCGCCGAGTATTGTTCGCGCAGAGCGGCCGCGCGCTCGCGCCAATCGTTGTCGAACGCGGCCTTTTCGATGACGTCTTCAAGACGTTTGAGATTAGATTCGGCTTGTTTGCACTGTCCGGTCTCGATGGAGGCAAAGCAGAGCCAGACCAGCATCTGCAAGAAGTTGTTTGCTATGAGCCGATTGTTCGATGCCGACACGCGCACCGGGCTGCGGTCGATCGCGGCGGCAGTCGGTCCGCAAGCGACGATCAGATCGACGCCATCAAGCGCGGCGCGAACCGCGATCGTATCGTCTTCCGATTCGGAAAGTTTATCGCTCCAGCCGTAAAACGCGCCTTTCCATGCCGCGTGATCGTGGAAACCTGACGGCAGAGAAGATTCCGACGCCGTCAGGCAGGCCGCAAGCGGACGCTGAAGTTCGCCGGAGCGAATCATCTCGATCCAGCGCTCGATGACCTGATGCGCGATGGTCACGACCAGAGTATCACGGCGGAGATGCTCGATTCGTTGCCAGCCGCCATCGGGAAAAGCATCGCTAATCTTGTTCAGGCGTGTAACGTATTCGCCATAGGCAGCGACGTTGAGCATCGAAGCATTGACGAGTGCGACGTCGGTCCGGAAACCTTCAACTTGTTGTACCGCCCGCGTCGGGTAGGTGTCCATGTCGCCGTTGGTGAGCAAAATTGCGTTTGGCGGCAGCGAGCGGAGGTAGAATCGCGCTTGCTCCAGAATAGCGGGGGTGAAGAAGCCGCCGCGATACATGTGGTCGAGTGCGAGACGCTCCAGACCTTCGCGATTCGAAGTGACCGCGTGCGCCCAAATCGTGCACCACTCGTTGACGTTCGAAGAGTCGCAGGCGATGGCGCGCATCAGGTACTGTAAGGAGGAGTCGCGATTGGCGAATTCATGTTGGCCGTACTGCGGAAAGACGGCATCGCCAATGGCGCCCAGCGCCAGCGAATTGCACGAGTCGATCGCAAGAGCCTGATACGCGGTCTGCAGGGCCGGTTTGATCTGGCCGAGTCGCCGGAGACATTCGGCGTACCAACTGAGAACTTCCGCGTTTTTCGGTTCCGCGGCGGCAGCTTGCGCGAACAGCAGTTCGGCGCTGTCGAGACGATTTTCGAGATATACAACTTTGGCGCGCTCGAAGAGCGGCCCGGGCTGGGCGCTCGTGCCGGAAAGCGCGAGCACGGCGACGACGAGCGACACAGGGAAGCGAGTGCGCTTCATGGTTCCTCCCCACAAAAGACAGTGGCGACTGATCAGTCGCCACATCATAGTCAGCTATTCGAATAATGTCAACTAAGCTGTCAATTTATCAGCAATCAACTGGCGCACCTTGTTGCCGTCGGCGCGGCCTTTGACTTTCGGCATGATTTCTTTCATCACCTTGCCAATGTCTCCGGGCGCTTTGGCGCCACTGGCGGCAATTGCCGCTGTGACAAGCTCGGCCAACTCGGCGTCCGAGAGTTGCTGTGGCAGATAATTAACGATTAGATCGAGCTCGGCTTTCTCCTTATTGGCCAGATCGCTGCGACCGGCGGCAGTAAACTGCTCGATCGAATCGCGTCGTTTTTTGGCGGCGGTGCCGATCACGCCGAAAACATCCTCATCGGAGAGGGGATGTTTGATCTCGATCTCTTTGTATTTGATGTCCGATTTCAGACCGCGAATAACGTCGGCTCTCGCCCGATCCCCCGCTTTGAGCGCGTCTTTAAGGTCGTTATTCAAGGTGTCCAACACCGACATGCTTAGTCTTCCCGATTGAACCGGCGCGCCTTGCGGCGGGCAGCATTCATTTTGCGCTTGCGGCGATCGGACGGCTTCTCAAAATGCTGATGCTTTTTGATATCCGACAGAATGCCCGAACGCTCGCAGAGCTTGTTAAAGCGCCGCAATGCCTTTTCGAACGACTCATCGTCGCGAACTTTGACTCCCGTCAAGCCTGGCTCAACCTCCTCTCAAGCCGAATCGTGGCCATCATGCCCCCTAACTTTCCGAACAAATCATGGTACGCCATGACGAACGCGATGTCAAGCTTAATGTCAGACACAAATTGGCTCGGGTGCGACACGCAACGATTGTTGTCGCCGGGCGGCGGATTCGCTTTAATTTGCGTTAATCGGTGTCAGCGGAATCACCCTGAATCGATTGCGGCCATCGCCCCGCAACTTTTATGTAAGCACTTACGTATTTATTTGGGAGTCGTTATGAAATCACAGCCCGCACCGGTCTTGGATCTGATCCGCCAACTCGGCCCGCTGGCGTTCGCCAGCCGCCTGCGGCGGCTCGCCGACCGGCTTGGCCGCGACATTTCGCGGATCTACGCCGAACACGAGGTCGACTTCGAAGCCCGCTGGTTTCCCGTGACCTACCTGCTGGCGCAACGTTCGCCCCTGGCGGTAACGGCGATCGCCGAGATTCTGCAGTTTACGCATCCGGCGGTGAACCAGATCGCCGGGCAGATGGAGCGCGCCGGGTTGTTGACGTCGACGAAAGACCAACGCGATGACCGTCGCCGCCTGCTGCGACTTACACCCAAGGGACGCGCGACGGTGCGGAAGCTCAAGCCGGTCTGGGAAGTGATCCGCAAGTGCACGGCGGAATTGATCGGAGCCGTCGAGCAGAACGCGTTGGTGGCGATCACGGAATTGGAAGATGAGTTGAGCGGCAAAGAAATGTATGACCGCGTGGTGGAACAGTTGTATCCGGCGGCGCAGCGACAGGTGCGGGTCGTACCGTTTGCCGAGCGTCACGCCGAAGCATTCCGCGAACTGAACTTGGAGTGGCTCAATCGTTATTTTTCCGTCGAAGCCGCTGACCGCGCCGTTCTCGAATCACCACGGGAGACGATCGTCGCCGCCGGCGGCGCGATTTTCATGGCGGAAGCCGGCGGGAAACCGGTTGGCACGGCAGCGTTGATCCGTCACGGTGAGCGCGGCTTCGAACTCGCCAAGATGGCGGTGGCTCCCAACCACCAACGGCGCGGAATCGGTCGGCAGTTGGTTGCGGCCGTGATCGCCAAAGCGGAAGCCGAAGGCGCGCGCGAGTTGCTGCTGGCGACCAGCACCAAGTTGACCGCTGCGAATCGACTGTATCGCAAAACCGGATTTCGCAAAGTAGCCAAGGCGCCGGCATGGGCGCCGGGTTATCGCCGCGAGACTATCTATCTGCGTAAGAAGCTCAGTCCATAGGTGAGGAGGAGAGTTGTCATGCTGTTCGAGAAGGAGTCACGAACTCGTCGCCGCGGCGCGGTCATGTTCGCGCTGCTCGCCGTGTTTTTCACTGTCGCCGTTTCTTCCTTGGACGCCCAAACTTTGGCCGGCGACAACGATCGAGAAATCAACGCCGCGATACAGGGGGCGATCATCGACAGCGTTTCGAAGGCGCTGCTCGACAATTACATCTTTCTCGACAAGGCCGAGGCGATGGTCAAAAGCGTGCGCTCGAAGTACACGTCAGGGGGATACAAGGAAATCAAACTGCTGTCGGAGTTCGCGCGCCAGTTGGTGACGGATTTGCGCGCGGTCAGTAATGACAAGCATATCAGTATGGGTCATGTTTCCGAGCAAATGCTGCATGACATGCAGGCTCAAGGCGACACGACGGCGCCGGATCCGTTTTTGCAGGAAATGATCGAGTCGAACATGGGATTCAAGAAGCTGGAGATTCTTGACGGCAACGTCGGCTACCTGGACCTGCGCGGATTTTGCCCCGCGGAAGTCGGCGGAGAAACCGCGATTGCCGCGATGAATTTTCTGTCAGGCTGCGACGCCGTGATTTTCGACCTCCGCCAAAACGGCGGGGGTGACCCATCGATGATTCAGTTGTTGTCGAGTTATCTCTTTGAGCATCCGGTTCATCTTAACAGCTTCTATATTCGTTCGCTCGATACCATGCAGCAGTTTTGGACGCAGGCGTATGTCCCGGGCAAGAAGCTGCCACAGGCGGATGTGTTTGTGCTGACCAGTCCGTACACATTCTCCGGCGCCGAGGAGTTTTCTTACAACCTGAAAAATACGAAGCGTGGCACGATCATCGGCAAGTCGACCGGCGGCGGCGCGCATCCGACGGCCCCGCACATGTTTGCGAATCTGAACATCGTGGTTAACATTCCGTACGGCCGCGCTATCAATCCGATCAGCGGAACCAACTGGGAGGGCGTCGGCGTCGCGCCGGATGTGGACGTCGATCCGGAGCAAGCCCTGCCGGTCGCGCATATGATGGCGATGGATGCGATTGCTTCGCGCACGGTTGACATTCGCAAGAAAGAGCGGTTGCAGTGGGCCTCCGAGGCGCTGAGCGCCGAAGTTAAGCCAATGACGCTCGATCCGTCGATGTTAGCCGAGTATGTCGGCACGTATGGGCCGCGGCGCGTCTGGCTTGACGACGGGAAATTATTGTATCAGCGCGGCGAGAATCCGCCGGCGACGCTGATTCCACTGGCGAAAGATCGGTTCATGCTCAAGGGCGTTGGGTACTTTCGGGCACAGTTCGAACGCGGCGAAAGCGGCCGCGTGACGGCGTTCGTCGGCAAGTACGACAACGGCACATCCGACCGGCACGAGCGGACGGAGTGAGGGAACACCCTCACCCCTAACCCCTCTCCCTCAAAGGGAGAGGGGCACGGGAGAGGGATGATTCAGTTCCGCGTTTGACTAATCCTCTGCTTCAGTATACCCTTCCCCTTAACATGCCACTCAAGAGGACCGAACTTATCGTGCTCAAGCGCACGCCGGTGCAGGACAGCTCGCTGTTTCTGATCTGTTTGTCCAAGGAATACGGCAAAATGCCGCTCGTAGCGCGCGGCGCCAGCAAACCCGGCTCGACGATGGCCGAGGCCTTGCAGTACTTCACGGTCGCGGAGGTTGTCTTTTATGAGCATGAGAAGAAATCGGCGGAGTATATCTCCAAAGCGGAAGTGATCGAATCATTCTCGGGAGTCGTAAGCGATGAACATCGCTACGGCTTCGCGGCGGCGGCGCTGGAGTTTGTGAATTTATTCTTGCCGGAGGCCGAATCGCAGCCGCAGGTGTATTTTCTGCTAAAGCGCTACTTGCGGCTGCTTCATCAGTCGCCACAGCAGAATTTCCGCCGCGAACTTTTGCATTTCTGGTACTTGCTGACTATATTTTCCGGTTACGCGCCGGAGCTGGACAGTTGCAGCGAATGCGGCAAGGCGATTACCGTCGATAAATTGATGTTCGATCCCGGTCGTGGCGCGATCGTGTGCGATTCGTGTATCGGCAATCAGCCGGCTTTGGCGATTGATCGCGGCGTTGTGATGGTCATGAAGAAACTCGCCGGCACGAGTATCGCCGACACCGGCAAGGTGACTTTGACCGCGGCGCAAATGACGCAGATTCGCGATTTGCTAATGGCGCTGACGGAATATCATCTCGGTAAGCGGGTGGATCTGAAGTCGCTCGATTTCTTGCGCAAGTTGCGGTTGACGGAGTTTTCGTGAGAGCCCTCTCCCGGTTAGACGGAGAAGTTTAGGGGAGGGTAGAATAAGATGTCGGGTTTGGCGCTTCGCTGCAAACCCGACCTACTGGACTGCCCCTCTCCCTAACAGGGAGAAGGGTCGGAGCGTGAGGGGCAGTGTCACAGAGAATTTGTTGAATTGAATTATACTGGAGGATTTCGTGGCCAAAACTGTCGACCGCATGGATCAAATCGTTTCGCTCTGCAAGCGGCGCGGCTTCGTCTTTCAATCGTCGGAAATCTACGGCGGACTCGGTTCGTGCTGGGATTACGGACCTTACGGCATCGAGCTGAAGCGCAATATCAAAGACTTCTGGTGGAAAGCGATGACCCAGAAGCGCGACGATATTGAAGGCGTCGACGCCGCAATTCTGATGCATCCCAAAGTGTGGGAAACTTCCGGCCACGTCGCCAATTTTACCGATCCGCTGGTTGACTGCAAAAAGTGCAAAGCGCGATTTCGCGCCGATCAACTCGATAGCGCGCGCTGTCCGCTCAAGCCGTCCAAATCGCCGCTCGAGTGCGGCGGCGAACTCACCGAGCCGCGACTTTTCAACCTCATGTTCAAGACCTTCATGGGGCCGGTTGAAGAACAAAGCGCCGTCGTCTATCTGCGCCCGGAAACGGCGCAAGGTATCTATGTCAATTTCCTGAACGTGATGGGCCCGGCGCGCCAGAAAGTGCCGTTCGGTATCGCGCAGATCGGCAAAGCCTTCCGCAACGAGATCACGCCAGGCAATTTCATTTTCCGCACACGCGAGTTCGAGCAGATGGAGATGCAGTTTTTTATCAAGCCGTCGGAAGACGACAAGTGGTTCGACTACTGGAAAGCCGAGCGCATGCAGTGGTATCTCGAAATGGGCATCCGCAAAGAGCGCCTGCGATACCACGAGCACGGCGAGGGCGAACTTGCGCACTACGCCAAGAAAGCGTTTGATATCGAGTACGAATTTCCGTTCGGCTGGAAGGAACTGGAAGGCATTCACAACCGCACCGATTTCGACCTCGGCCGACACATGGAAGCCTCCGGCAAAGACCTCTCGTACTTCGACGATCAGACGCGCGAGAAATTCGTGCCCTACATTATCGAGACGTCCGCCGGTTGCGACCGCACGCTGCTGGTGACGCTGGTCGACGCCTACGAAGAGGAAGAAGTCAAGGGCGAGGTGCGCGTCGTGCTCAAGTTTTCGCCGAAGATCGCGCCGATCAAGGCGGCGGTGTTTCCGCTGGTCAACAAGGACGGCATGCCGGAAACGGCGACCCAGATATTCCATGATCTGAAGAAGTATTTCAAGTGCTTCTATGACGATTCCGGCGCGGTCGGCCGCCGCTACCGCCGGATGGACGAAATCGGCACGCCGTATTGTATCACGATCGACGGCCAAACCGCGACCGACAACACGGTGACGATCCGCGACCGCGACACGATGACGCAAGACCGGGTGAATGCGTCGCAGTTGGTGGAGTGGTTGAAGAAGAAGGTAGCGGGGTAAAGGCGGATGCGAATTCGTGTAGGGTGGGGGGGTGAGACCCCACTCGTGGCCATTGAGTAGTTGTCCTGTAAGAACACTTCAACCTAGCCTGAGGCGTAAAGCTATGAGCGAAGAAAGTAATTCGAAGAGAATGGTACGGAACTTCGTCGAACGAGTGAAAGTCAGAAGTCTCTTCGGCAGGTACAGCTATTCAATTGACTTCCGCAGGCAGGATGACCGACCAAACTTAGCTACTGGCATCCTCTATGGCGACAACGGTTGTGGAAAGACAACAATTCTCAGCCTTCTATACCATACACTCTCAGCGAAGCATGACGGTAGCGACCTGGAAAAGATTGGAGCAATACCGTTCACCTATTTCGGCGTCTCACTCTCAAATCGAATAATTGTCGGCGTGCGCCGCTCGAATGCCACCATGGGTGACTTCTCGCTATTCATGGAGAGACCACAAGAAGCAGACATAGAAGCGGAAGCGACATTTTCTGCGGATCAGAAATTGGAGGCCACTTCCGAGTTGGATATCTTGCTGAAGCTAATCAGGTCCCTGGACTTCTCATTGGTGTTTATAACACACGAGAGGGAGGTCCTTGGGAACATAGACTACTTGAGTACAAGTGTGAGATCGCGAGCCTCGGGCTTTCTATCTGAGCCAGTGAGGCGTAGTCGCCTTCAGGAAGCTCTTGAGACAGCAATCTCAATAACAGAGCGGGCAATTAGAGATCAGTTCATTGACAAAGTCAACTGGGGACTTTCTTCATCTGTTTCGTCGTATGTGGAGATTCTAGAATCGATGATTGCTATCAAAGCTCAACAGCATGATAGCGAAGGAGGGCTTGGCATCGCATTGGAGTCACGACTCAGATCGTTGGAGGATCGGAGCAGGCGCTTAAAGTCATTCGGGCTACACCAGCCCATCGACGTTAGCATGATATCGAAAAGACTCGCAGAGGCTCCATCAGCATCAAGGAAGTTCATGCTTCAAGTCGTCGAATCGTATGTCAAAACAGAGGAGAGCCGGTTCAGTGAATTGGAGTTGATAGCGGAGTGGATGGACACCTTTGCATCGTTGATTAACGGGATGTTCATTGATAAACGCGTAACACTTACTCTTGGAAGTGGATTGGTAATCGAAACTGAAGACGGCCAGAGGCTAAAGCCAACGGCCCTATCTTCAGGCGAGAAGCACTTGCTCCTTTTGTTCTGTGCGATCGTCTCTAGTTACGAGAAGCCAACCATATTCATGATAGATGAGCCTGAAATCTCCTTGAACGTCAAGTGGCAGCGAAAACTGTTAGAGGGATTACTCCGCTTGTTGAGGTCAAGTGGTTGTCAAGTCATCATTGCAACTCACTCGATTGAGATGATTGCTAGTCGGCGAGAATTCGTCAACAAGCTTGAAGCTCACAGGGATGGCGATGAGCACGAGAGTAGACCGCAAAACAGTTAGAGAACTCTGTGCGATGTACTTTCTGGAGCCTCAATTGAGAGATGTATTCGTCGAGGGTCAGTTCGATTCGAGGTTTGTTAAATCGCTACTGACAGAAAATGCTATCGACGGGGTTGGCGTACGAGTAATTGATGAAGTTGAAATATCAACCAAAGATCTCAGAGATTGCGGACTGACAGAAGGGCAGCGTCAACGCGTAATGCATCTTGCGGCGGCATTATGCAAAGAACTGGAACAATCCCAATCAAAGGTCTCTTGCGTTATCGATCGCGACTTCAGCCTGACGCTGAGCAATCCCATGCGGAACTCGCATCTTCTGATAACGGACTTCGCATCACTGTGTCTCTATTCGCTTTGCGACAAATCGCTTCGTTCGTTCGCGCGGGAGGCTCTTCGTATCGCGTCCAGTGATCAGTTTGAGTGCTTTCAGCGGGATTTGTATGGAGTGCTCGAACTATGCTACTTCTTGAGGGCCACGAATGAATTCCTGCGCCTGAATATGAGGTGGATTCGTTTGGAGAAGCATCTTACTATAAAGCTACCAACTGTGACCTTCGACACAGATGGATTCGTGCGGTCCTATCTCGACGAGAACGGCTGCCGAGAACATCATGCGGAGTTTAACGAAGCGTTTGGTCAACTGTTGGCTTTACGTCATGACGAACCACGGATGATGATTGTTGAGGATGATCTGTGGTATATACTGGCGAAGTGCGCCCACACAAGGACGAAACAGCAAGGAAAAACACTTGACACTCCGGAGAGGGTGAAGATCGCACTTCTGATGTGCACCAATTGGCATGCAATGGCCTCCAATTTGATGATTCGCGAACTTCTGTACCGAATGAAAACGGACTAGTTCCGTTGGTCGGGTTCGCTGGGGAGACATGGCGCCCGACGAGTGGCAAACGAATCCGACCATTGTGGTTGCACGTGTGGACGCTTCGGGTTCCGCGATCGCACCGCGACTTCCGTCGCGAGGCACTCCAAGAACCCGGCCTGCAAACGACGGCCTCAGGTCGCCCTTGCCGTGATAGCGGCGCAACACGGAAAACCCGCCGCACCGAGACAGTCAGAATGCGCCGTTGACGCATTGCGCGGATAAATCCACGCCCACGTTTGCCTTGGCGAGACAGATATGCGCGAATCCCGCTGAAGCGCGAGATGGTGTGAATTCGCGGGCAAGATCGCTGGATTCCCGCCTTCGCGGGAATGACGGGTAGAAAGCGGGTATGACGGATTGATCGCGGAGATGAAGGGTAGATCTCAGAAGTGACGACGGGGTTTGAACAGCGCGCGAGCTAATTCACCACCTTCTCGCCGGGGCGAGAAAGGTGGTAGTTCTGGCGGGCTAACTTTTCGATGTAGAGCGAGTCGGTTTTTAGGCGGTCGCGTTTGACTTCTAAATCGACGAGTTCCGTATTGAGTTTGAGTTCTTCGGCTTTGAGGTCGGCGATTTGATCTTCGAGTTCCATCATGTTGATGAAGCCGTACTGCCCGACGGTTAGATGATAGCTGAGCAACAAAATCACGGCGAGCATAAGAAACGTAATCACGCGCGCGCGGATCATTTTCAGTTTAGTGTTCTCGCGGATCGGCATCGGAAGTCTACTTCAAGGCTTTGAGGTTGAAAAACGCGCTTTTGCCGGGATACTCGGCCATCGCATCGAGTTCTTCTTCAATACGTAGCAAACGATTGTATTTCGCAACGCGATCGGTGCGGCAGAGCGAGCCGGTTTTGATCTGCCCGGCATTCACGGCCACGGCGATGTCGGCGATCGTGGTGTCTTCGGTTTCGCCGGAGCGATGCGAAATGACCGCCGTGAAACCGGCGCGGTTGGCCATCTGCACGGTATCGAGCGTTTCGGAGAGCGAGCCGATCTGATTGAGTTTGATCAAAATCGAATTGGCGGCTTTCTCGTGAATGCCGCGATCTAAAAAACGCGGATTGGTCACGAACAAATCGTCGCCGACGATCTGCACCTTGTCGCCGACTTCGGCGGTGAGATGCTTGAATCCCTCCCAGTCGTGCTCGGCGAGGCCGTCCTCGATTGAGACGATCGGGAAGTCCTTAGCGAGGGTCTTGTAGTACGACACCATCTCTTCGGTGGTCAGGCTGCGATTTTCGCCGGCGAGGACGTACTTCTTCGTTTTCTTATCGTAAAATTCGGATGCCGCCGGATCGAGGGCGAACATGATATCGGCGCCGAGCTTGTAGGCGGCTTTGGCGACGGCCTCGGAGATCACGTCGAGCGCCTCGCGATTCGATTTGAGATCGGGCGCGAATCCGCCTTCGTCGCCGACCGCCGTGTTGTAGCCCTTGCCATGCAGCACGCCCTTGAGGGCATGAAACACCTCGGCGCCCATGCGAAGGGCTTCGGCGAATGTCTCCGCGCCGACCGGCATGATCATGAATTCCTGCAAGTCGACTTTGTTGTCGGCGTGCTTGCCGCCGTTGAGGATGTTCATCATCGGCACCGGCAGGGTGCGGGCGTTGGAGCCACCGACATACCGGAACAGAGGTTGCATGGTATAGGAAGCAGCGGCCTTGCAGACGGCCAGTGACACGCCGAGAATGGCGTTGGCGCCGAGAATCTTCTTTTCGGGAGTGCCGTCGAGGGCGAGCATGAACTGATCGACTTCGCGCTGGTTAGTGACGTCGATGCCCTCTTCTCTGATCGCCGGAGCGATCTTGTCATTGACATTGGCCACGGCCTTTAGCACGCCTTTGCCGAGATAGCGCTTCTTGTCGCCATCGCGTAATTCGAGAGCTTCGTTTGAGCCGGTGGATGCCCCGGACGGGACGGCGGCGCGACCGAAAGATCCGTCATCGAGAAGGACGTCAACTTCAACGGTAGGATTGCCACGGCTGTCGAGAATTTCGCGGGCCAGGCACTGAGCAATCTTCGGCATAAGTATCTCCCTCAGACCAACTTTGCCGCGAAGGTATCAAGTAGTAATTGAGGTCGCAAGATAAAACTTCCGAGTGTCAGACTCGAGGCTGATCTTACTCGGCGGCTTGCCGGAGCAGCTTTTCGGCGGCCTTGCGTTCGACCTCGCCGAAGGCGCCGCCGGAGATCATGCGGCCGAGTTCGACGATGCGTTCGTCACGCGATAGTGGAATAAGTTCGGATTCGACCCGGCCCTTGATTTCGCGCTTGATGGCCTTGAGGTGGGTGTCGGCGAAAGATGCGATCTGCTGCAAGTGAGTGATGGCGATCACCTGCTGCTTGCGGGCCAACTCGCGCAGTTTGCGGCCGACCAAAAGCGCAGTCTCGCCGCCGATTCCGGAATCGATTTCATCAAACACAAGCAAGTCGACACGGTCGTTGCCGGCGATCAGCGACTTGAGCGCGAGCATCACGCGGCTGATCTCGCCGCCGGAGGCGACCTGAGCGAGCGGTTTGGGGGTTTCGCCGACATTGGCGTTGAAAAGAAATTCGGCGGTCTGCGGGCCGTGATCGGCGAGGCGAGAGAAAATGCCATCAAATTCGATTTCGTCGCCGGAATTGTTCATCGCGAATTGAACGCCGAACTCGGACTTGGTCAGCCCCAGTTCGCCCAGTTGTTTTTTCATCGCCTTGGCGAGTTTGACCGCCGCCGTCTCGCGCGATTGCTGGAGCCGGTTGGCGGCGTTCAGCGCGTCGCGCCGGAGTGGGTCAAGTTGCACGATGAGGCTCCGGTGCTCGGTTTGCAATTCAGCTCCGGAGTCGAGCTGAGAGCGAATTTCGGCGGCGAATTCGAGCGTCGCGGCCACGCTGCCGCCGTATTTGCGCTTGAGCTTGTAGATTTCCGCGAGCCGTTCGCCGATCTGTTCCAGGCGCAATGGATTTTCCGCCAGTCGCGCGATAGTCGATGACAGAGAACGCGCCGTCTCGGCAAGACTGATTTTCACGGACTCAAGTTCTTTGGAAGACTCGGCGGCCGGCGCGAAAGCATCGCCAATGCCGCGCAGGTGTCGAAGCATCTCGGTGGTAAGTGCGGCAGCGCCGCCGTCCTGCTCGATCGCGTCGACTACGGCTTGCAGCGCGGTCTTGATGCGCAGCACGTTCTCCAGTTGCTTTTGCTCGGTTTCGAGTTCTTCCTCTTCGCCCAAGCGCAGCGCGGCTTTGTCGATTTCGTCGAGTTGAAATCGCTGCAATTCGTGTTTTTCGCGAGCGTCCGCGAGTTTGCGAGTGAGCAGATCAAGTCGCGCTTTGGCGGCGCGGTACGAGTCAAGGGCAGCGCGATACGATTGGTAATCCTCGCCGTATCCCGCATAGCGATCGAGAAACCAGAGGTGCCGTTCGGGTTCGAGGAGCCACTGATGCTGATGCTGGCCGTGCAGATCGCCGATCCGTTCGCCCAGTTTTTTGAGCAAGCCGAGACCGACGCGCTGGTCGTTCATCAGGCAGCGATTCTTGCCGTCGGCGTGCAGCTCGCGAGTGATCGTAAACTCGTCCTCGCCAATCTCGATGTCTTCCTCGGAGAGGATCGCTTTGAGCGGCCGGAAATCACCGCAGAAGGTTCCTTCGATGGCGGCATGAGTCGCACCGCTGCGGAGATACTCGCTGCGACCGCGTTCGCCCATGAGCAAGCTGATGGCACCGACGATCAGCGATTTGCCGGCGCCGGTTTCGCCGGTGATGACGGTCAGGCCGCGAGAGAGTTCGATCTCCAGTTGCGAAACGACCGCGAAATTTTTGAGGGCTAAACGGGAGAGGGTGATCACGCCGCAATCTACGGTTTCGGCGGCGATTCGGCAAGTTGCTCGTCAAGCGCACGCAGAAAGCGGGGATAGATCCAGAGCGCCAATGCGGCGCCGCTGAGAGCGCCAAACAGAGAACGCCAGAGATTGGGACTTGCGGCTCGAGCGCTCAAATCGAAGATCACATCGACGAGCATTGGAATTTGCGAAGCCAAGAGAGCAAATAGAGGCATTCGCGGGCTGCGCCAGAGCAACACCAGCGCAGCGGCGCTGAACATAGCTCCAAAATAGCCGGTGCAGCGCGCACAAAAGGCAAACGGCGTATTGGCAACCGAGAAGGTCCGTTCCGGAATTTGATGACAAGTGTGGCTGTAGACGTCAGACAAAAAAGCCGCTGCTCCATGCAGATTGGCAGCATCGAGCAGCGGCACGCTAATACCGCCGAGAGAGTAAACGCCGACGACAATCATCGGCAAGCTTGCCAGCGCGCGCCTTTGGGCTTGAAGCGTCACTCTACGGTTGCGGCGTCACCGCCTTGGATTGTTCGCTGACGCGCCAAACCTCACCGTAGAGATAGGCGTTGCCGAGCATCGCCCAGAACGACGTGAACAGATAGCCGATCAGCAGCGCGAGAACACCGAGCGATGCGACGATCGCCAGCGCTATGCCGATCAGAACGACGAGCAACAAATTCACAAAGTTCTTCTGCACGAACGCGACGATTCCGGAAAAGTCCAACGCATCTCCGATGCTGCCCGAGCGCGCGAAGCGAACGTAGATGTAGGGCAACGCCAGCGCAAACAGCAGACTGATCGCGATCGAGATCAGCCAACCGATGCAGAAGATGAAACTCAGCAGAAAGTTCACGATGAAAAGCGGCACCATCCAGATGATGATCACTACCAGAAACATGATTCCTTGAACAAACTTGTCGCCCAAATTGTCCCACGCCGGCAACGGCACCGGCTTGCCGTCTGAGGCATTGCGGATAGCGACTAAGAAGTAACCGAGCAAGAAGGGAATGCCGATTAGGATACACGACAGCAAAACGAAGGCGCCGCCGATGAGGATTTTCATCAACCAGTCCCTATCCTCGAACATGTAGCCAAAAGCGCGACCGATGTTTTCCATTTTCTCTCCCGGGAAATGGGTCTCGAATCAGATATCACTGTCTTGAGTTTCAGTGTTGCGAAACTTAGTCGCCCGCCACCAGCAGTCAACAAAAACAATGCCGCTGCGGTTTGTTCATGGCGGCGACGACCCGACACACAAACGCCGTCAGGGTTAAATCCTGACGGCGCGACATTGAGGTAGCTCGACTTTGCAGCTTAGAACGGTGTGAACTCCCGCACAAAGACCACAACCTCTTTCCCGAAGCCGTTTCCCTGAAAGAAAATCCGTTTGCCGTCCGGCGACCAGACCGGAAATGCGCACTGTTTGCCGTTCGTGACGTTAGTCTGGGCTTTGACTTGGCGGGTGGCGAGGTTCATCACAAACACGTTGTTCGATCCTCCAACCGTGCGATTAAACACGATGTATTTGCCGTCCGGCGAGATTCGTCCGGCGAAATCGTGGGCGGGTCCGCCCGTGAGGGTGTCTTCTTTGCCGGTGGAAATCGAGCGCAGGACAAGGTCTTGGTCGGCGCCGACGTCGGGTTTGTTGAAGTTTTCCGTGTAAACAAACAAATCGTCATTGGGATGGAACGAGCCATAATAGCCATAGAGGTCCGGTGTTGCCTGGCGGGTGTTGCCGCTCGCAAGGTCGATCCACCAGATGGCGTTCTTGCGCAGACGCATGAATGTGAAGAGCAGGCGATTTCCTGACGGCGACCAAGTCAAATCGCCGATCGACTGCTCGCGATCGGGAGTCAGTCCGAGATTCTCACGTTCCGCCTCGCCGATCAAGACCCGGTGGTCGGCAAGTTTGCTCACAATGACCGGTTCGCGTTCGCCGACGCGGTACTTGGCGATTTCCCACATCCCCTTCGACAATTGCGGCAGGACAAACTCCTTTCCGCTAGGGGAGAATGCATAGGTGAATCCGGGGACCTGGCCGATATCGACGCCGGGCAGAAGACGGGATTCCTTGCCGCTGGCCAAGTCAAGTGTGAACAGCTCTATCGGGGCGCCGGGGATCTTTGGGTCGGCCCGAAGAAAAGCGACCTTGCCCGGACCGGCGGCATTAGGAGCGAAGCCATTGCGGACAATGATTTTTCCGGCCTCTTTCTCGAACTGGGCCGAAGCTGAAGCGCACAGCAGTATGACAAGCGAGCCGATAGCCGATAACCGAATGAAACCCAAATCGTCCTTCCTTTCCGAACTCAATAACAACTTATCATTTATACATCGACAGGCCTGCCAAGTCGATTGATTTTTGGCGCGCAAGTGATGGGGATCCGAGAGAAAGGCGATTAGGCTGAACGATCGGTTAAGATTATAATTGACAATCACTTCCGTTGAGAATAAGCTGGAGCGGAAGACTTTTTTGGCCATTAAACATTTGCCCGCCGACCCCGTCTGTCTATTGGGTCGGAGAGTGTTGGGGTGTCGTGATCGAGAACATTTCGGAACTGGTGGAGCGTTTCAAAGCCGGTGACGAAGTGGCTTTTAACGAGCTGTTACGGATATTCGAGAAGCGGATTTATGCTCATGCCTACCAGATGCTGGGAAACCATACCGAAGCCGACGAGGTCTTACAGGAGACCTTTGTTCGCGTGGTCAAGAATATCAGCCGGCTTAAGGTGGAGGCTAATTTCACCAGTTTCGTTTTCAAGATCGCGACAAACTACTGCATCGACATCATCCGCAAGCGCCAGCGGAAGTATGTCGTACTTGAGGATGACGAATTCGAGGATTCCGGACGATACCAACTCGAACTATCGCGCTCGATTCAAACGCCGGAAGATGAACAGGAGAACAAGCAGTTACTGGGGTTGATCAATGCCGCCATCGCCGAATTGCCGCCCAAGCAGCGGGCGACGATCATTCTTCACGACGTCGACGGCTACTCCAAAGAGGAAATCGCCCAGATGATGGATTGCCCGCAGGCGACGGTGCGCTCGAATCTGCATATCGCGCGCGCCAAAGTGAAGCAGCGCCTGAAGGCAAAACTCGATATTTCGGATGAGAAGAAGAAGCGAGAGGATACACGGTAATGCACGACAACTCGAACGACGATCGACTGCTGGATTTGCGACCGCAACATCTGCGCGCCGAGGGACAGGCGGAGCTTGACGATCTGAGATTACGCAGCGGCGGCGATCAGAGCGCCATCGCGCGCGAACTGCGCTATCTCGAATTGATCGGCGCTCGCCGTGTGGCGGTGCCGTCCGACGCGCACTTCGCCGCGGTGCGGCAAGAAATTCTGGAGCGAGTCAAGGTGCGACGCCAGACTTCCTGGGACAGGATCAAGGCGGCGGTGATTCCCGAATCGCTGCGTCCGATACCGGCGGCGATCTCGACGGCCGCAATCGCCGTTGCGGTTCTGATGGCGGTGGCGTATTTTCCCAATGCGCCGGCGCCGGTCGGGTCGACGGTTGCCGCGGATTTTGGCCCGCACGTCACGATGAGCGACGTTTACGCGCAGCACGTAACGGTCGAGGACGAAGATCAGGTGAGCGAGCAGGAGTTGAGCGAGTACCGCGAGATTCTGCTGATGTCAAGCGCGATCCTCGGCTCGCCATCCTCGCTGTCGCGGTCGCGGACGCTGGCGCAGCGCGGCCTTTAGGCCGGCACGGTTCATTGACGGCGCAGGGATGAATCGCCGTCCGGGTTGGGATGGAAAATAGGATAGTGCGCAAGTACGGTAGCTCATGAATCGTCAATCGCAAAAATTCCACAGGTCGCGACGCGCCGGTCTGCACTTTTCGTGGATAATTCTATCATTAATGATTATCACCTCGGCGATAAGCTGCAGCCGCTCGGAGTTGAAAGTGCGGCTGGCGATGAAATTTGCCGCCGGGCGCGAGCTAATCTACGACCAGACCAACAGCCAAACCGTGTCGATGAACAACTCGCCGCTGGTGTCGGCATCGACGAAGTCGCACGGCGAGATGATTCAGGTGGTCAAGAGCACGAGTGCTGACGGCGGCGCTCAGATCGACGAAACTTCAACGTGGAGCTGGTCGGAAGCGGCCGCCGACAGCACGATCCGCGTGGTCTCGGAGAGCGAGTCGTTATCATATGAAATGGCGCGCAACGGCAAGATTTCCGGTTTGGAGCTCCCGGCTGATGAGGAAGCCTCCCGCTGGAAAGAGTACGCGCAGCAAAATCTCGAGCAGTCGCAACCGACGTTTCCCGACGAGCCGATTGGCAAGGGCTACCGCTGGACGCAGGCGGTGAAAATCTTCATGCCCACCGGCGAGAATCTCGAAGCCAGCACGACCTATGAAGTCTCCGAGTTCGTCGAGATCGAAGAGCATAAGTGCGTCGTCATTGATTATCGGGGCAATCTCATTTTGCCGTTTGACGTGATGGAGTCCGACAGCTTGACCCGCCGTGGCGTCGACCGCGTGCAGGTCTCCGGCCAGTTGACGTTCGATTACGAAAACGGCTACGTATATTCGCAGCAAGAGAAGACGCAAGTTACCGCCGAACGCGCGAAGATTGTCGGCAATCAGGCCAGCGCCAATACGTTTTTCATTGAAGGGGAATTGTCGTTTCGACTAAAGGCGGTGAAGTAGGGGGGCGACAAGGGCTCCGGGCATTTGGGCGCACCCTCATCCGGATGGCCGGGTTATATTCGACGACGCGTTTGGAGAGGTGGATAGGAAGGCGGCGGCGAAGCTTCTGCGGGGGACATCCGAAATAGCATTAGATACAATGACGAGTATGCAGGTTCCTGGCTTAGGTGCAACGATGTACAAAGACGCACTCAAAATTGCAGAAAAAAATACATATTTTTTGCTGCAAAGAATATATTTTTATACTAAATAATCTCTTATGAATAAGATACTTGCAAGGATTTATGGTAGCGGTAGGGGTAGTGTATTTACCACAAAGGACTTTGCAGACCTTGCCAGTGTTAAGACAGTCCATTCGACTCTCGAACGACTAACCAAGACGGGAAAACTAAGACGCATAGCGAGAGGCATTTATGAGTACCCGTCATTCAGCAAACTGCTTGGAGTACCGGCGGGTCCCAATCCTGATAGCATTGCCAGGGCGATAGCCAGATCGCACGGTTGGACCATTCTTCCTTCAGGCAATACAGCAATGAATTTGCTTGGATTATCAACTCAAGTTCCGGCAAGATGGGAATACTTCAGTGACGGACCAACCAAGACCTATAAATGGAGTGGGGGAACTCTAACATTCAAGCGCAGAGCGAATAAAGAAACCACGATTCTATCTCCGAAGACGGCGTTACTGGTCCAGGCGCTTAAAGCTCTTGGCGAGGACAACGTCGATTCATGGACGATTACGATGCTCCGAAAACGCCTCAGTCTCAGAGAGAAAAAACGAGCAGTCCGTGAGGCCCGCTATGCAACATCCTGGGTCTACGAAGTAATCAAACAGCTTGCGGCAGACGACGAGTTCGGCGATGCGTGAATTCGCCAAGCGCCCGCACAGCGATCGCAGGGAACTGTTCCGTGAATGTAGCCAACTCATGCAAATACATGAGGCCATTGTCGAAAAGGACTTCTGGGTGTGCTGGGTGCTTGACTATCTGTTTTGTGAGAGTCCATGGAAAAGTGATCTGGTTTTCAAAGGAGGCACCAGTCTTTCCAAAGCTTATGGGGCCATTCAGCGCTTTTCTGAAGACATTGACTTGGTTCTTGATTGGAGACGACTTGGCTATTCGGCTGGTGAGCCATGGGAAGTACGAAGTAATACACAGCAGGATCGCTTCGGGAAAGAGGCAATTCGCCAAACCGCTCAGTTCTTGGAACAGACGTTCGTGCCGAGAATGAAAGCTGACTTGGCGCTTCGTGCAGCTTCAGAACTGCAAGTAACAGCGGAAGATCAGAATGTACTTTTGACCTATCCAAAGACACTCTCGCTGGACGCAATTCAGCCACAGATAAGACTCGAAATCGGACCGCTTGCTGAGCCGGTTCCGAATGGGCAGAAGCAGATTCGACCCTTTGTCGTGAGCAAGTTCCCGGAGTTCTTTAAACAGCACGAGGCAACAGTGACTACAGTCACTGCTGAGCGAACATTTTGGGAGAAGGCGACCATCCTCCATCAGGAGGCTCATCGCGATGCGGCGAGCAAACTTCCAGCCCGCTATGCTCGACACTACTACGATCTCTGCCAACTGAGCAAACTGCCCATCCGTGCATCGGCCCTGCAGAAAGTGTCGCTGCTGGAAGACGTCGTGAGATTCAAGATGAAGTTCTATCGTTGCCCGTGGGCGAAGTTTGAGGAGGCTATACCGGGCACGCTCAAGCTGCTGCCGTCGGAACTCCATGTTCACGAACTGAAGAGGGACTACCGTTCCATGCAATCGATGTTATACGGAGCGATCCCGGCGTTCGAAGATATTGTCGACGAGCTCGAGAATTTGCAGATCGCCATCAACCAAATCGGAATTGAACGATGAAGATGTTCCTCAGTGATCCATGGCGGAGAATACCATTTGTTTCCGGCTCTCACTACTGACCATGTTGTTATCCGAACTACCTGTCATGCCCAAACTTTCCGTTGACAACACCGCCAAGCGGGCTATATTGGCAATCCCGATTGGGGACGTAGTTCAGTTGGGAGAACGCTTGAATGGCATTCAAGAGGTCAGGGGTTCGACTCCCCTCGTCTCCATTTTGATCTGGTAATCCTTTAGAGTCGAAATCCTGAGTGAGCCAACGTCCGAGTCGACGCCGTTTGACGAATGGTCAGACTATAATGTCGAACCTACTTACGCTGGATTTCGGCGTCCGCCGGAATGACAGTAGAACGAGTCGACGATCTCATAGGTGCACCCCGCCTTACCGCAGCAAAGCTGCGGTACAGCACCCTCTCATGGGACTCTTGAATAACCTCGGATTACCCGCATTAATTGCGGCAGGAGAGGACTCCTGCCGCCGCGCTTTGTGAGCGCTGCGGATTTTTTCGACAGTCCCGCAAGAGGGGAAGTGAAGGTTCGTACTGAGACGTGATGTCGGGGCGCAAAGTTGTCGGCCTGCAAGGCAGCAGTGCGAATGGCGCGTGCCGCTCGCCGCTACTCCTGGGCACGGCTCGCCGTGCCTCTACGCGGATGGATTCCCGCTTACGCGTATGACGCTAATCGGAGCACTGCAAGCCGTACGCCTGCGGGGTAAAGGCGGCAACAGATTCCCGTTGCCGAGTGGCGGAGCGACATCTACATTCATCGTACATTGCCGGCGGATGCTAATTGCACGTATCACTTATGAGAATTGGCTGGCGAGCCGTCACTAACTTGGATATTATAGAGTCATAATCGTGCTGCGCGGACAGCGCAGGACGCGATAGAGGAAGGTCGGTCAATTATGGCGAATACACTGGGCATCAAAATGTGGGACTACGCCGAATTCTATGTCGGCTCGGCGCGAATGTGCGCCTACTGGTTCTGCCGCGCGCTCGGGATGCAGATTTCCGGGTACGCCGGCCCCGAGACCGGCGTGCGCGACCGCATGTCGTACTATCTGACTTCCGGCAACATCAAGATCGTCGTCACGTCGGCGATTCAGCCGCATACCTTCGATATCTGGGGTTGGGTGCAGAAACACGGCGACGGCGTCAAGCGCTGGGCGATCCAGGTCGAGGACGTCGACAAGGCTTATCGTTTTGCGCTGGCCAACGGCGCGGTTTTCGAGCGCGCGCCGCAAGTCATCAAAGATGAAAACGGATCGATCATCGAAGCGGCGATGAAAATTTACGATGATACCGAACTGATCCTGATCAACTACGACGACTATCGCGGCTTGTTTAGGCCCGGGTTCAAGGAGCCCCATCAGAAGCTGAAGCTGTCGTTCAATCCGGGCGGATTGCGAAGCTTCGATCACATCGTCGGGAATGTGCGCACGAACGAGATGAATCAGTGGGCGAATTATTTCAACAAGACCATGGATTTCGAGACCTTTCTCGAATTCGGGCCCGGCGATATTTCGACGAAGTATTCGGCGCTGCTGTCGAAGGTTGTGCGGTCCAAAGACGATCTGATCAAGATGCCAATCAATGAGCCGTATGAAGGCGTCGCCAAGTCGCAGATCGAGGAATATATCGAGCACTACCACGGCGCGGGCATTCAGCATATCGCGTTGTATACGGAGAATATACTGGACACGATCGAAGCACTTCGCGACAACGGCGTCGAATTCCTGCAGGTTCCGGACACATACTATGAGGATCTGAGGAAGAAGAATCTCGGAATTCGCGAAGATCTCGACGAACTCAAGCGGCTGCGCATTCTCTGTGATGCATCAATGGGTTCGGGCGGGTATTTGTTGCAGCTTTTCACGAAGCCGATTGGCGACCGGCCGACGTTTTTTTTCGAGGTGATTCAGCGCGTCAATGGCGCGCAAGGATTCGGGCAGGGGAATTTTCAGGCGTTGTTCGAGGCAATTGAGCGCGACCAAATGTTGCGCGGGACGTTGATGCGGACGTGAAGGCTCGCGGCAGTGGATGAAGAACACACTCCGCCTTCGTCCCGCTCTGAGCGGGACGAAGCCACCCCACTCAAGCGGGGGATTGGAGGATCACGCCATCGGCGTGATGTCAGGAGCGCAGGCTCCTGACCTACAAGGCTCTCGGGACCGTCGAGATAGTTGTTGAGGTTGACAACCTGAGCCGGAGCGCAGGCCGGAATTTGTGGGTCTCCGGCAATGAGATTGGACAAGACAAATTATGGAGATAAAAGATGCCCTTCTATCATAAAGTTGGACGGATCCCGCCGAAGCGGCACACGACGTTTTTTAAGCCCGATGGTCAGACTCTGTATCGCGAAGAACTTTTCTCGACGCTCGGATTCTCCGGTGTGCACACGAACAAGTATCACGTACACATGCCGACCCGCGTCAAAGAAGTACGCCCCTATGATTTGAAGGAAGCGCCGGTGTGGGAAGACGCGCCGCTGTTGTACTATCACTTTTTCACCGACAAGAAGATGTCCGGCGGCGACTTTCTTTCGGCGCGAAATGTTTTCTTGCGCAACGAGCACTGCATCATATCGACGGCGCATCCGAACAAGAATCCGGATGCCGATTTCTTTTATCGCAATGCGTTTGGCCACGAGTACGTATTCGTGCATCACGGCACCGGCGTACTGTTGTCGGAATACGGTAAGCTGCCGTTCGTACCGGGTGACCAAATATTGGTGCCGCGCGGATCGACCTATCAAATGATCTTCGACAAGCTCGAAGGCAACAAGTTGTTTATTGTCGAATCGGCGACGGCGTACGAAGTGCCTGCGCACTATCGCAACGAATACGGGCAAATGTTGGAGGGTGCGCCGTTTTGCGAGCGCGATATCAAGCTGCCGGAGTTTTTCGAGCCGTTCGATCAGGAAGGTGAATTTCGGCTGGTCATCAAGGCGTGGAACAAGTCGTTCTTGTACACTTTGCCGCATCATCCGTTTGATGTTGTCGGCTGGGACGGTTACAATTTTCCGCACGCGCTCAATATCGAGGACTACTGCCCGATCGTCGGCAAGATTCATTTGCCGCCGCCGGTGCATCTTCTCTACAAGACGCAACATTTCGTGCTCTGTAATTTCGTGCCGCGGCCGTTTGATTTTCATCCCGATGCGATTCCGGCGCCGTACTTCCATTCCAATATCGATTCCGATGAGATTCTCTACTACGTGGCGGGGGATTTCATGTCGCGCAAGGGCGTGGTCGAAGGTTCGGTGACGCTTCATCCCGGCGGTTTGCCGCATGGTCCGCAGCCGGGCAAGACCGAGGCGTCTATCGGCAAGCGGGAAACGTCGGAATATGCGCTCATGGTCGATACATTTGCGCCGCTTAAGCCGACGGTCAATGTGCGCGAGACGATTGATCCGGATTATGCGAAGTCGTGGCTTGATGAAAATTCGAACGGGCGATACGTGGGGACGACATCGTAGCTCAATTCGGTGGCGGGTTTCGCGTCATGACGCGACCGGCGATCCCGACTTACACACCCCTCCCAGGGGACTGTTGAAAAGCCGTATTCATGTCATTCTGAGCGCAGCGAAGAATCAGTTTGACCTTGTGCCACAATACTCACAGACCCTTCGCTTCGCTCAGGGTGACAGCCTAAAGGGCTTTTTCAACAGTCCCCCAGGAGGGGAATGCAGATTACACGCCATGCAGCGGAACTCGGTAGGACCGGCGCAGCGATGATCGCGACTGAAGCCGCTCCCACACGTTGAATGCGCGAGTAATCGGCCGGTGCCGAACCGCACGTGGGCGCCTGTCGCAAACTTCTTGCTCAGGCAACTCCGACTAACTAACTTAGTCAGTCTTAGGTAGTGTGTGGGAGTTGTCATGATTAAGATTCCGGATCATATCGAAAACCTCTGGCCGTACAAGGCCGGCAAAGCGATCTCTGAGTTGGCACGCGAGAAGGGGCTGAAGCGCATCGTCAAGCTGGCTTCGAACGAAAATCCCAATGGTCCGTCGCCCAAGGCGATTGCCGCCATCCGGGAGGCCTTGCCGCAGGCGCATCTCTACGTCGATCCTAGCGCTTTTGAGTTGACTCAGGCTATCGCCCGGGAGTTCGACAAGCGGCCAACACAAATTGTCTGTGGGCATGGCACCGATGCGGTCATAGAATACATTCTCATGGCATTCACGGATGCCGGCGATGAAGTTTTGACTTCCGAGGGGACGTTTATTGGCGCTTACGTCAATACCAATAAACTGGGTCGAAAGTTGGTACAGGTTCCGCTACGCGATTACGCTTTTGACCTCGAGGCGATCGCGAAGCGCGCTTCTGCCAAGACCAAGGTCGTCTACTTGGCAAATCCCAACAATCCGACCGGAAGCATCTTCACACGCGATCAGTTCGAGTGGTTTATGTCGCGCGTGCCGGAAAGCGTTTGTGTAATTCTTGATGAGGCATATTGTCAATACTGCCAGACGGAAACGGATTATCCGAACGGTTTGGACTACGATTTCCCGAACATGCTGGTAACGCGCACGTTTTCCAAAGCCTACGGTTTAGGCGGCTTGCGGGCCGGTTTCGCAGTCGGCCCCGAGCGCTTGATCTCCGCACTGCAGAAAGTGAAGCTACCCTTTGAGCCGAATTATCTGGCGCAGGTCGCGGCCCGCGCGGCGCTTCAGGATTACGAGTTTCTCCAGCTCACACTGTCAATGAACGAGCGCTCGCTGCGACGCCTGGAGGCCGGATTCGACCGGCTGGGTATCCGGCGAATAAAGACCTACTGCAATTCGATTCTCTTGCTTTTCCCGTCGGAGAAATTCGCCGAGCAGTTTTTCCTGCGCTGTCTTGAGCGCGGACTGATCGTGCGTCACGTGAAATCGTTTGGCATCCCCAACGGGATTCGCGTCAACTCGGGAAGCGATGACGAAACCGCCTTTGCGCTGGAAGTTTTCGGAGATGTCTACCCGCAGTTACTTGAGGAGAACTCCCGCCACCCTTTTGATTTGGTGACAGAAGATGAAATTGCTGTCTTATCGGGACGAGAATAGACGCGAGCGCTGCGGACTGTGGATTGACGGCGCGATCTTCGATCTGGCCGATGCTGCGCAGTCGTTGGGGCAGACGTTGCCGCCGACGATGCGCGAGTTTCTGAATTTGGAAGAGCGGGGGATGAAGATCGCCCGGGAAGTCGACGCGGCCTGTCGGGAAGGGAAGTATGCCCGCGCCGCCGAAGTTGCGAATCTGCTGGCGCCGATTCCGAATCCGCCATCCTGCCGTGACGGGTATGCCTTTCGGCAGCACGTGGCGACAGCCCGACGCAATCGCGGAGTCGAGATGATCGCGGAGTTTGACCAATACCCGATTTTCTATTTCACCAATCACAACTCGATCATCGGCGAAGGCGATGTCGTCGTCGAATCCGATCATCTGCGGCAACTGGATTTCGAGCTTGAGTGCGCGGTCGTGATCGGCAGGCGCGGCAAGAATATCGAGTCGAAAGACGCCGACAAGCATATCGCCGGCTACACGATCATGAACGATTGGTCGGCGCGCGTCCTGCAGATGGAGGAGATGAAACTCAATCTCGGCCCGGCCAAGGGGAAAGACTTCGCCACCGCGATCGGACCGTGGCTGGTGACGCCGGACGAACTGGCAGACCGGGCGATGGAGACGCCTTTCGGTCAGAAGCACAATCTGCGAATGATCGCCCGCCACAATGGTAAGCAAGTGTCGGACGGCAATCTGAGTCAAATGAACTGGACGTTTGCTGAGATTATCGAGCGGGCGTCGTATGGTGTCGAAATCTTCCCGGGGGACGTGATTGGATCCGGAACCGTCGGCACCGGCTGCTATCTTGAATTGAATGGCACTTGGGCGCTCGAGGCCAAATCGCGCGGCGAATCGTTTACGCCGATCTGGATTAACGATGGCGACGTGCTGGAACTCGAAATCGAGAGGCTTGGCGTTTTGTCCAACCGTGTAGTCAGAGCGGCTGGTGAGCGATCGATCTTGGCAAAGAAGAAGCTGTAAGGATGAGGGGCTAACGATTTGTTTGCCGCCACACTCAGCAGTCTTAAGCGCGACGTGTGGGACAGCACCGCTCTCAAGAGGGGAACTGGGGCATGCGCCTGCGGCGCATCGCGGGAATGAATTCGGCCCGCGGGATTGAGTGTTGTCAATGATTAGCGTTCGCCCACAAGATGTATCGGTACCGGTCGTGCATCAGTATTTGCTCGGCGGCGTCGCGCCACGCCCGATTGCGTTGGTGTCGACACTATCCGCCGACGGAACTCGCAATTTATCGCCGTTTTCGTTCTTCAATGCCTTCGGCGCGAATCCGCCGATGATCGCGTTTTCGCCGGCGCGACGCGGCCGCGACGGCACTTTCAAGGACACGTACAGCAATTTGCTTGCGACCAGGGAGTGTACAGTGCAGGCGGTTACGCATGCGATGTTGCATCAGATCAATGTGGCGTCGGCGGAGTGGCCACCCGACGTCGATGAATTTGTCAAGAGCGGCCTAACGCCGATCGAGTCGCAAATCGTGAAGCCGCCGCGCGTCAAGGAGTCGCCGTTCCAGATGGAATGCGTACTCCGGCAGATGATTCCGTTCGGCGATGGCAAAGCTTCGGGGAATCTGGCGTTGTGCGAGGTCGTCATGTTTCATTTAGAGGAATCGCTGCTGGACGATCACGTCATTAACCCGGCGCGAATCGACCATGTCGCACGCAACGGCGGCAATTGGTGGACCCGGGTGACGTCGGCAAATACTTTCAAGTTGGCAAAACCGAGCGATGGAGAGCTGATCGGGTATGACAACTTGCCGAGATTTGTTCGCGAATCGCAGATTCTCTCGGCAAACAATCTGGGGCAACTGGCCAACTACCCGCAAATTCCTTCGGCGGCTGAGGCCCAAGCTGCCGCGCCGCCAACTGTCGATGAGTACAACGTTGATCGATTCCAGGATGCGCAGGCACGTGGCGATTTTCGGTTGATGTTTGAGTTAGCGCAGGCAGCCACCGCTCGCGGCCACCGCGATCCGACACTCTTTGTGCGCGCCGCCAAGATTGCGCTCGACACGGCTGATGATCGCGCCGCCGCATGGAGTATCCTCATTCTCGGACACTCACTGACCGAATAGCATGAAGCAGGAACCGATCTGGCGCCCGTCGCCGCAGCGCATTGCCGACTCGAATCTACGGCGCTACCAAGAGTACCTCCGGGGCAAAAATGGACTGACATTCTCCAATTTTAGTGATTTGTATCAGTGGTCGGTCAGCGACATCGACGGCTTCTGGGCATCGATCTGGGACTTCGCCGGAGTTGTCTACTCCCGTTCGTATGAACAGGTGCGTGTCGGCGAACGGATCTACGATACGCGCTGGCTTCCGGGCGCGAAACTGAATTTTGCTGAGAATCTACTGCGCGCTCGCGATGATTCGACGGCAATCATTCATTGGAATGAGTCGCTGCAGAAGGGGCGGATCAGTTTCGCCGAGCTCTATCGCGCCGTCGCAGCCTGTGCTCAAGCATTGAAGGATTGTAGCGTCGGCGCCGGCGACCGAGTTGCCGCGTTCGTGAGCAATATACCCGAAGCGGTCATAATGATGTTAGCCACGACCAGCCTCGGTGCGATTTGGTCCTCGTGCTCGCCCGATTTTGGTGCGGCCGGCGTGCTCGATCGTTTTCGACAAATCGATCCGAAGGTGCTGCTTGCAGTCGACGGTTATCGTTACGCCGGCAAGACGATCGATCGGCGCGACGTTGTGCGGCAAGTAGTCGAAGCGCTGCCGTCACTAAAGAGGACCGTTGTCGTCTCCAAGATCGAAGGCGGCCTTGATCGGCAACTCTCCAATGCCGTGCCGTGGGCATCGTTTCTCGATCAATCGACCTCTGACATTGAATTTACTCAGCGTGAATTCGATCATCCGGTGTACATACTCTATTCTTCCGGCACTACCGGCGCGCCGAAGTGCATCGTTCATGGCGCCGGCGGAACCTTGCTTCAGCACTTCAAAGAACACGCGCTGCATTGCGATCTGAAGCAGGGTGAAGTCGTTGCCTACTTTACGACCTGCGGTTGGATGATGTGGAACTGGTTGGTTGGCGCGCTGTCCAGCGGCGCGACGATTTTCTTGTATGACGGCAGCCCGGCGCAGCCGCATCTCAACGTGCTCTGGGACGCAATCGATGAAGAGCGGATCGCCGTTTTCGGAACCAGTCCAAAGTTTCTGCAAGCTTGCGAGCACGCCGGTATCAAGCCGCGCGAATCGCATCGGCTCGAATCGCTCAAGGCAATTCTCTCGACGGGATCGCCATTGCCGAACGCGTCCTATGAGTATGTCTATCGCGATATCAAAGTGGATGTGCAGCTCGCGTCGATTTCGGGAGGCACCGACATCGTGTCGTGTTTCATGCTTGGATGCCCGGTGCTACCGGTCTACCGCGGAGAAATCCAGACCCGCGGATTGGGAATGAGAGTTGAGTGTTTTGACGAAGCGGGCAAGCCGCTGCAGGACGAAGTCGGCGAACTGGTGTGCACCGCGCCGTTTCCGTCGCGGCCGGTCTGTTTTTGGAACGATCCTGACGGGAGCAAATATCGCGGTGCATATTTCGAGCATTTCCCGGAAATCTGGCGGCACGGCGATTTCATACGCATCACGCCGGATGGCGGGGTAATCGTCTACGGACGCTCGGATGCCACGCTTAATCGCGCCGGCGTACGCATCGGCACGGCGGAGATCTATAATCCGGTGGAGGCGATGGCCGAGATTGAAGACAGTTTGGTAGTCGAGTATCGGCGAGCTGAGAGTAGCGAGATTATTCTATTCGTGGTGATGGCTGGTGGCCTTGCGCTAACCGAGGAACTCACGAAGAAGATCAGAGAGACGTTGCGCGAGCAGGAGTCGCCGCGCCATGTGCCGGACCGCGTGTTTGCCGTGCGCGAGATACCGCGAACGATTTCCGGCAAGAAAGTTGAACTGGCGGTACAGAGGATCATGCATCGACAGCCGGTGACCAATCGTGATGCGTTGGCGAACCCGAATTCGTTGCGGGAGTTTGAAGAAATCGCTCGAACACTTTACGAGTCTTGAGCTTCTGAACAAAAAGAGATTGCGTAGGCATGCTGGAGAATTATGTTGGTTCTATGAGAGTTAGACCGGACCGAGTAGACATTCAGACTGAATATAGCCCGAACGCGGAGATTGTGATTCATTCCGGGAGCTGTATTGACCTGCTTACCCGAATCGCTGACGAGTCGGTGCAACTGATAATCACCTCACCTCCTTACAACATCGGCAAGGCCTATGAAAGGAAGCTGCGCTTAGATGAATACGTTCACCAGCAATCAAAGGTGATCTTGGAGTGCGTTCGAGTCCTCAAGCCGACAGGCAGCATATGTTGGCAAGTTGGGAATTTCGTAGAAGGCGGTGCTATTGTTCCGCTCGATTCGGTGCTCTATCCTGTTTTCAAGGATGCTGGGCTGCAACTCAGGAATCGGATAGTATGGCACTTCGAGCACGGACTCCACTGTTCACGCCGGCTTTCCGGACGATACGAGACTGTCAACTGGTTCACGAAGTGTGGCAATTACGTTTTTAATCTGGATCCAATCCGCGTACCGCAGAAGTACCCTGGAAAGAGACACTTCAAAGGGCCGAGAATTGGACAATTGTCCGGCAACCCGCTGGGAAAAAACCCGGGCGACGTATGGCTGATACCGAATGTCAAGAATAACCACGTGGAGAAAACGGACCATCCGTGTCAGTTTCCGGTCGAGCTGGTCGAGCGACTGGTGTTGAGTCTCTCCAACTCGCGGGACATTGTCCTTGACCCGTTTCTCGGATCGGGCACAACTTCCATTGCGGCAGTCAGGCATGACCGGCGGGCTTTCGGGGCCGAGATCATTCCCAGGTATGTAGCAATAGCGCGCCGGCGGATAATGGCGGAAATCGAAGGCACGCTACGAACACGACCAATGACTCGCCCGATCTATTCACCCGAGATACGCACTGCTGATTCGGCGCTGCTCAAGACCTCCGGCTTGAAGCAAAGTCAACAGGAGTCTCTCCGACTCGACGCGTCGTTCAAGGAGCCGTAATGCAAATCGCCGAGATCTACTCCCACCTTAATGGACTCGAGTTTCTCCTGGTGCATCGAAAGAAGCTCTGGAGTGAGATACGAGGCGTGATCCGCGCTCTTGACGGAGACGCGTGCCGAACCAAGGTTTCACGCGAGAAGACGATGCGGGGCAAAGTGCTGTACAGTCCGGTTGAAATGAACTCGCGCTTTCGCGAGTCTCTGCGGAAGCTCGACTGGCGAGAAAGTCGTGTCAGCTATTGGGTCACACGCAGCGAGCGACTGATCCGTCAAACGCTGTCGTTATCGACTGCCGAACAAAAAACGCAGATCGAAGCGGCGGGCGAAGTCCCTATTTTCAGCTACAATCAGACCGATTTTGTCAAAGACCGTGTTGCGATCGAGGTTCAATTCGGCAAGTACGCTTTCGTCGCTTACGACCTGTTTGTGAAACATCTCGCATTTTACGTCGGCGATCAAGTCGATGTCGGAATTGAGATCCTGCCAATGAAATCGCTGCAACAAGACATGAGTTCAGGCGTACCGTACTTCGAAGGTGAAATCTACAATGTGATTCGACAGGGGCGGGGTGTTCCGGCGGTGCCTCTTGTCATTCTCGGTGTCACAGCTTGACGCAAAATCGCTTGCCGAACGCGTATAACAAAGAGAACATGGAGCGACGAGGATTGAGTCAGCGACCTGATCTCAAGCGCCGGAGCAAGCCGTTGTGGGAGTGCATAAAATGAACGGGTTCGACGAGAAGGGAATGGCAATCGCGGAACGCGATGCCCAAGCCAGAGTGAGTTTTCCCGACAGCGAAAACATCCGCAATCTGCCAAATCACCTCAAGCAGTTCATCGTCGATCAGCAGTACGAACGGTACACGTCCGTCGATCACGCCGTTTGGCGTTACGTCATGCGCCAAAACTACAATTTCCTGCGGGAATATGCCCACCTCATCTATTTCGAGGGCCTGGAGAAGACCGGTATCGGTGTCGAACGAATCCCCAGCATCCGCGAGATGAACGATATCCTCGCCCGCATCGGTTGGGCGGCTGTGACGGTCGATGGCTTCATCCCGCCGGCGGCATTCATGGAATTTCAGGCGCACAAGGTGTTGGTCATCGCCGCCGATATTCGACAGCTCGAGCATATCGAGTACACGCCGGCGCCGGATATCATACATGAAGCCGCCGGACATGCGCCGATTATCGCCGATCAGCAGTATGCCGACTATCTGCAGCAATTCGGCGCCGTGGGCGCCAAGGCGATGTCGTCGAAAAAGGACTTTGAACTCTACACGGCGATCCGGCATCTCTCGATACTCAAAGAAGCCCCCGATTCTGATCCCGCAGCGATCAAGCGCGCCGAAGATGATGTCGCCTTTCGGCAGCAGAATCTCGGCAAGCCTTCGGAGATGGCGCTCTTGTCGCGCCTGCATTGGTGGACGGTCGAATATGGATTGATCGGCACGCTGGAGCGTCCGAAAATCTATGGCGCCGGGCTGCTCTCGTCGATCGGCGAATCGGCGAATTGTATCAGGCCCTCGGTGAAGAAACTTCCGTACACGATGGATGCCGCCAATTACGCCTTCGACATCACGACGCAGCAGCCGCAATTGTTCGTAACGCCGAATTTTGAGCATCTCAGCCAAGTCCTCGGCGAATTTGCCGCGAGAATGGCGTACCGCGTCGGGGGACTGGAAGGCGTGCAGAAAGCGATAGAATGCGAAAACGTTTGCTCGGTGGAGTACAACTCCGGCCTGCAGCTTACGGGAATATTCAGTGACGTCTTAGTCGATCGGCGCGGCGAAGTCGCCTATATGAAGACAGGCTCGCCTTCGGCGCTGGCATACCGCGACAAAGAACTTGACGGGCACGACAAGAGTTACCATCGCGACGGCTTCGGGTCACCGGTAGGAAAATTGCGCCATCACCCGCGGCCGCTGGAGAGCTGCTCCGACGGTGAACTTGAACACCTCGGCATCATTCCCGGCAAACGCGCCGAGTTGATTTACGAAAGTGGCGTTACGGTCACTGGCACCGTAAAAGCAGTTCTTCGCCATGACGGCAAGCTTCTGCTTATCACTTTCGATGATTGCCGCGTGACCTATGAGGGGCAATCGCTATTTGAGCCGGACTGGGGCGTCTACGACATGGCGGTCGGCTCACGGATTGTCTCAGTGTTCTCGGGCGCTGCGGACAAGGATGCATTTGATCAGGTGGCGCTGGTGCCGCGCGAACGGACCACAAAAGTGCATCATGGTGCCAAACGCGAACGGCTGCACGCAATCTATCAGAGGATCCGTCGAATTCGCGAGCAACGCTGCGATTTGGAATCGCTTCCCGAACTTTGGGAATCTCTTCAGAGTGAGCACGACCAAGATTGGCTCGCGGGAATGGAGATTCTCGAAATCTGCGACATAGAACGGATTCACCGTGATCTGAGCAGCAAGATTCGTAATCGCCTACAAACGCTGGCGGCGGGTAACGCTGAACTTCGCAAGCTGATTGATGACGGCTTTCACCTCATCGACAAGCAGAAATTAGATGCGAAATAGACATCCAGCAATTTTTCTCGGCGATTTTTCGACAAGTCAAACGCTCCTAAGGATATAGACGACAATAGTATCTACGAAGCTAAAACGCGCCGCAGGAGCCGGATGCGCTCTTGATACCAATGCGTATCTGGATTACGCATTCCATAAGTGGAAATCTAGTAATTGGATTAGTTGACAGAAGTTCGCCAAAAGAGTATTGTTTCCACGTAGTGCGTTAGGTCTTACCTATGCAAAATTCGAGTGTGTAAGGGACACTCATCAAGAGGGGTTGCTCGAACTTCGGTTGCTCACAGCTTGCTTATTTTCAAGCGCCCCTCCGGTCGAATTCAACGTAAAATGTCGATGATCGTTGGACTAAGAATGAACTTTTCGAGCATCGCTTCCAGATGCACGGAAGTTGAGAGGGGGGTGATACCGTAGTCAGTTGTGTCCCGCTGATGCGACGTGATGAGTTTCATCTGCGGACTATGTAGCCCGTGGGGGGGCACTCTGGCGAGATCCTTCCGTTATCTTCCCGAATTCAGAACAACAAACTCTCTCGGAAATGAAACGTTCACCGGCCTTGGGCAGAACGTGGTGATGGTCTTTCGCGGCCGGTGATAAGTGTGAGCACTTGGGAGGTAAAAATCGATGAAACACTCGATGCGTACACTCTGGGGAACACTGGTCTTAGTGACCGCGTTCGCCCTCATCAATTCGCTGGCGGCTGCGACGATTACGGTGCAGCAATTCGGCGACAATGGCTGGAAAGCAGACGACACGCGCACCGGCGCCGGCGTCGATCTGGTAGGCCTCAATTACACCCATGCCGGCAAGCCGGGGCAAACTCCGACCTTGGCGGATGATGCGCTGATTGCGCAACAGATCAAGTTCGTAACGGCTCCGGCGGGCGCCACTTACTCCGGCGCGGCACAGATTATCGCGCCGGTCGGTAATCCGGGCAAGTCAACGATCAGCGTGATCGATGATGTTACCGGATTCGCGCCGACCGATGATTTGGTTGGCGGTTCGTTCAGCGCGACCTATTCCTGGTACATGGATCCGAACCCGACCGCCCGCACTCTGGCGTTCCGGTTTGGTATCCAATCGACGCGCTGGGGAACAGGTCTGCTTCAGTCGCAAAACGGGTTCACGGCGATTCGCTCTGGTGAATCAGTTTGGGATTTGGTTCTGGTTCATGTGCCGGCGAGTTCCGATTCGAATGCGTGGAACCCGGTCAGCGTGGATATGAATACCGGGCTGTGGTATCTTTATGGCCAAGCCGGAAACAGCAATTGGCTGGCGCTTGAGGGCGCCAATCCGCCCGGCGGCACGGTAAGCAAGACCTTGGCCGGTTGGCAGGCTGATCCGACTTGGGGGAGCGTGATTTTTGGCACGGGCGCCAAGATTAGCAGCATTCAATTCGGACTGGGTTCGGGCCAGCAAAGTTGTATCGCTTATGTCGACTACTTGCAGACGACGGTGTACAACGGCGGCGATGTAGTCGATTTCATCGGTCCGATCAAGAATCTCAATACCGGCGAGACGTTCGGCACGATTCAAGATGCGATCGACGACGCCCAGACATTGGCGGGCCATACGATCGAAGTTTCCCCCGGGACTTATGTGCTCTCCAGCACGGTCAATGTGAACAAAGGCGTGACGATTGACGGTTATGGTCCGGGACAGACGATTATTCAGGTGGCGCAGCCGGTCGGGTATGCGTTCAGCATCTCGGCAACAGGCGCGACGCTGCGCGACATCGAATTGCAGAAGACCGATGTCACGGGTGTGCATAACCTGATTTTGATCCTGGCGAGCAATGTCGCAATACTCAATAACTTGATTTACGGACCTGATCCGGGCTCAACGTGGAGTTCGAATGGTATCGTGAGTCGGGCGCTGGAGGTTGCCGGCGGTTTGACCGGCGTGTTGATTGATAACAACACAATACGCCACTTGCGCCAGCCGGCGTACATGAACACCAGCACGATTACGGTATCAAACAACGCGGTATCGGGAACGCGTGGCTGGGTGGTCGATGGCAGCACGGTGACATTCACAAACAACAGTTGGCCGCTGCCGTTGAATCAAGGTTCGGAGATTGCGCTATTGCCGTCCTGCACGCCGGCGCAGTATCCGAACTTGCTCGCGATCTCCAATGCTAACAATAACGCTTACATCGATGCGCAATTCTCGCCGACCGACAAAGGTCGGGCGGTGGCGCACGTCAATGCCGCGGCGTCGGCCGGCGGCTTCGGCAACTCTGTTGCGCCATATCAACTCGTCAGCGCCGGCGTCGCCAATGTTTTGACCGGTGGGCAGGTTTTGGCTGTGGCGGGGAATTACCTTGACGATGTGACTATCGCCAAGGCGATGACGGTGACCGGCGCAGGCATCGATCAGTCGTATCTGACCGGCCTTAAGACCGGCGCGAATTCGGCGACGGTTCGCATTTCAACGGCGGCGCCGACGGTAGTCGAAGGTTTCACGATCACGCGCGAGGGTAACAATGTTACCGACTGGGCGACCAACGTGAAGCTGATCGGATTTGCCGTTCAGGGCTCGGCTGGGAACGCCGAACTTCGGAACTGCAAGCTGACGGGCAATCGTTCGGCGATTGACCTCAATTTCACCAGCGGCAACAACATTCACAACAACGTCATCGACTTCAATCGCACCGGACTGATTCTGCGCAATCAGTGCACGAACAACACGATTGAGGAGAACGATATCACGAACAACTGGACCGACGGTGTCCTCTGGTTGCTGGCGAGCACCGAGGATGCGACCGGCACGAAGTTCTTCAATAACAAAATCGAGGGGAACTGGTACTGTCAGATTGAGAATCGCAGCACGACCGGCGGAGTCAAGAATTTCTCCGGCAACTGGCTGGGTGGAACAGCTCTGACCACGGCCAATACTAACGGCTCGGAGCCGGGGTATGCGGCGCAGATTCCGGTCGCTTATGGCGGTACGGCGACGCCTCCGGGCGGAGCGCTCTCGGTGCGCGGTGTCGGCATTGCCGACATGGACTACACGCCGTGGCTGGGATCGGGCACCGACACCGACGTCGACAACGGTTCGGGCACGATCGGATTCCAAGGCGACTACTCGACGCTTTACGTGGATGACGACAACGGTCAGAGTGGCACAGTCAATCGCGTGCAGGAAGCCGTGAATATGGTTTCCGGAAGCACGATTTATCTGATGCCGGGCATTTTTGTCGGCCAGGTGGTGATTGACAGCTTCTTCGACATCTTCCTCGATGGCGCGGGAGTCGGTCTGACGACAATTCAGGCGACCGCGAGTATGCCGGGGTCGTTCCTTACCGGCAGCAATACGAACAAACCGATTGTCATGATCACCAACACCTCCAATGCGCAATTGCTCGACATGACGGTTGATGGAGCGGGTCTGGGCAATACCAACTATCGCTTCATCGGTGTTGCCTACCGCAACTCCGGCGGCGGCATGACCAACGTCGAAGTCAAAGACACACGCGATACTCCGTTGAGCGGCAACCAGCACGGCAATGGCGTGTATGTTTATTCAAACAACGGCACCGACCGAACTGTCGACCTCGACAACGTGACGGTTACGGGATTCCAGAAGAACGGCATCTCGTTCATTGGGCCCGACTTGACAGCCATTGCGACTAACTGCACGGTGACCGGAAACGGTCCGATGCCGCTCGGACAGGCGGCGCAGAACGGCATCCAGTTCTCTGATGTTATTTCCGGAACGGCTACCGGCAATTCGATCAGCAACATTTCTTATGTGCCCAACGCCTACGTGGCTTGCGCGTTCTTGATCTTTGCGCCGGCGACAGTGGCGATCGATGATAATGAAATCAGTGAGTGTCAGGTGGGCGCATACTTCATTGATGCCGCTGGGAGTTTCTCCGGTAACACCTATTTAGGCACACAAGCGGGCATGGGGCAGGAAGACTACTTCGGCCTCTATGCGCTATCGCAAGTTCCGGCCAAGAGCAATCAGCGCCAAGCGCAGCCGCTTGATGCCGATCTGATCACGTCCGCTAAGTTTGCCGACGCCGCCGCCAGTTTGGCGCCGCGCGCGTTGTCCATTATTGCGAATGACAATATCATGGATGGCGACGATGCGGATTCGTCACAGGGAATTGTCGCCTACTCGTATACCGACGGAAACTTGGCGTTTCAGGCCGACGGCAATCGCTTGACTCACTTCCAATGGGGCGCGGGTTCTTACGCGGATCCGTCACCGATTACGGCGGTGTTTACCAACAATGAGATGCTGTACAATGACGTTGGTTTTGAGAACTATGGCGGCGTCGTTACGGTTACGGCAAACACGTTTGTCAATCCCACCAACGCCACGGATGATACGCCGGGCAATACCTATGATCAGAACTGCTGGAATGACTGGTCGGGGATTGGGACGTACGCGGTTGGTGGTGGCGGTGGCAACGTTGACAACAATCCGCGCGCCGATTGCGCACTCGACCTGACGCCGGACAATGTCGTGTATTTCTGCAGCGGCGATTTCACGTTAGACATGGAAATCGGTGTGGCCGTGAGCGCCCTCGATGCGGCAAATGTGTGGTTTGAATATCCGGCCGGCCTTGATGTTTCGAGCGTGACCGGCGCTTCGCCGAACTATTTCGTAGCCTATACGCAATCAACGAATCCGTTGAACACCCGCGATACGCTGAAAGTCAATCTTGGCGTGCTCACGGGTGTGCAGGACGGTCCGGCGATCCTGTTCACCGTAGCGATGAATGGCATGGCGTCGTGCCTGTCGAGCGACATCCAGATGATCTATCGCGACCTGCGTGACAGCACGAATACGGCGATCAATGTTCCGCTCGCGGCAGCGACGACGATTGTCACCGACTGCGTCGATCCGGATGTAGTAGTCAACTCTCCGGCCGCAGGTGGCTTCTATAATGTCGTACCGGTTTTGAACCTGTCGGCAAGCGACGACTGCGCGATTGACGCGCTGTACTATCAGATCGACGGCTGCACGGTCGGCGGATGGCTGCCGATTGCCACCGGCTTGAGCGGAACGGTTTACAACAACGCTGCCTGGTCGATGACGCCGGCTGAGTTCACCGGACTGGCCGAAGGAGTGCACTGCATTCGCTTCAAGGTCAAGGACGACTTCAGTCGCTGTAACGCCGACTCGTGCAGTTATACTTGGTGCTTCACTAAGGATATTACCGCGCCGTTACCGCCAACCACGCTCGTCGCACAACCGGGTCACAACAAGATTCAATTGTCGTGGATAAACTCGGCGTCCAGCGATGTAGTCGGAGTTCAGATTCAGCGCGTGCCATGGACCGATTATCCGGATTACGGTTCAACACCGACTCCGACTTCGGCGCCAGCCTATCCAGCCGACTATACGATCGGCACAAATATATTGACTCAAGCCGCTACGACGGCGACGCCGGGCAATCATCTTGACGTGCTCGGGTTAAGCAACGCGACGCGCGACATCTATTACTTTGGCGCGTTTGCTTACGACGCTGCCGGCAATTATTCGGTCGCGGCGGTGTCGGCGCAAGCGCGGGCGACGTCGTACTGGTTGGGCGATGTCGGCGCCCCGTTTGACGGCCAGGTTTACTTTGCCGACCTGTTGGTTTTCGCCGGTTCGTACGGCGTGAACGAAGGCCAGATTGGATTCTCGAAGGACGCGGATTTCGGTCCGACGCATAACAACAGCCCGAAGGGAATTCCGCTTCCGGACGACAAAGTCGAATTCGAAGATCTGGCGATTTTCGCCATTAACTTCGACGATGTCTCGCCGGCAGCGAAGACCCGGCCGACGCTTGCGGAAGAACGCTCTTTCGATTTCGCCAACATCGCGTTGATCGAGCGCGCCACAGCCGATGGCTACTTCATCGACATGTACGCGATGAACCCGAACGCCGACGTCAAGTCGTTGCTCGGAGAAGTCAGCTACGATCCGCGCCAGATGAAGTTGGTGTCGGTTACGCCGAGTGAAGCGCTGATGGCGAATGCGACGCCCATCTTCTTCAAGACGCTTGAGTCCGAACGCGCCGTCTCGGTGTCGGTTGCGGCACTGGGCAGTGGCGTGGCCTTCAGCGGGTCGGGAATCGTAGCGACGCTGCAATTCCAGCAGCGCGCGGCTGTGGTGTCGCGCCCGGCTCTGACGCGGATCGAACTTCGTGATAACGAGAATCGTTCGCTGGCGCCTGAGATTCAAACGGAGTTCAATCCGGCGCCTGGGTTGACATCACTGCCGACCGAGTATGCAGTCGATCAAAATACGCCGAATCCATTTAATCCAGACACGAAGATCTCCTTTGCGCTACCGAAGTCGACCAATGTGCGCGTCGAGGTTTACAATGTCGTGGGTCAATTGGTGAAGACGTTGGTTGACGGTTATTTGCCGGCCGGCCGCCACGAGGTCATCTGGAACGGCACGAATGAAGCCGAGGCCTTGGTCGCTTCCGGTATCTATTTCTATCGGTTTGAGACCGCCGACTTCACGAAGACCGTGAAGATGATGCTCATGAAGTAACATCCGAGCGGGGTCGGGCTTGCGCGTCTTGCTTTCAAGCCCGACCCCAACCTGAAAGTACGATTACTATGCGACGAACTTTCCTCGTGGTGATGGCGACGCTGACGGCTTTGGCGGCGATGAGTTGTCCGGTGCGCGCGCAGAACGACAGCAGCGGGCATGCGTTCATATCTCCGGCGGAGCGGATTGTCAGCGTCAACGATACATTTAGCCTGTTCATCCGCATCGACACGGTGCGGCAGGTGAAGTCGTTCCTTTTCGATATCGAAGTAGATACGACGGTCATCCAGTTACAGAGCGCGACGCGCGATCCGTTTTTCAACGGGCCGTCGGGGGCATTTTTTTTCTGGAAAGACACGACACACGTGTTCGCCACGGCGGAGACGAGCTACGTTTACGAAGTGTTGTCTTCACTGTTCGGGCCAACGGCGAGCGTTACCGGCCCGGGGAAATTGGTCCGCCTGCAATTCAAGGCACTGAATACCGGCTACTCGCCGGTTTGGCTGCGTGTCGCGGACTTGTTCGATCCGACGAATACGGAAATCGCGCTGAACGATTCACTTCACGGATTGGTGTTTGTGTGTCCGACGGGCTACTTGTTTGGCGACGCCGATTTCAGCGGCCAGATTAGCATCGCCGACGCGGTGTTCATCATCAATTACATCTTCGCCTCAGGACCGCGACCACAGCCGATCATGGCGGTCGGGGATGCCGATTGCTCGGGGCAGATCTCGATTGCAGACGCAGTTTACATCATTAACTACATATTTGCCGGGGGCATGCCCCCCTGTAACCCCTGCTCATGAAAGCGAGACTTAGGGTATGAAAGCTTGCGCGGGAATTCTCATTTGTCTGCTGATTCTCGGTGCGGCATCATCGGAGGCGGCCAACCCGCAGCTTTCGCTGGTGCCGGCGAGTACGACGATTTTTCGGGATTCGTCTCTTTTGATCTGGGTCGACGTCGACGCGGCGTCGGTGAATCTCAAAGCCTACTCGATCGAACTGCAATTCAATCGCAATTTCATCCGCACGGATTCACTGCATGTTACCGAAGGGTTGCATCTGGCCTCGGCCGGTCGACCGACGTTTTTCTGGACGCATTTTTCGCCGGACTCGGGGCACGTGTTCATCGATGGCGCCGTGCTGGGTGATGGCTTCGTGGTTAACGGCGCCGGGACACTGGCGCAGATCGAGTTTCAGACGATCGGATTTGGGGAGACAGATGTGGAGGTTGTTTCTCTGCGCGCTCGAGACGCAAACAACCAGCCACTCGTTTATGATATCAACAACGGTTGGGTGAAAGTGTGCCAGTTTGTCGGCGACGTTAACGCCGATAACCGGATTAGTATCGCCGACTGTGTGTACCTGATTAACTGGATATTCAATAACGGGCCGGGTCCCATACCCGATCCGCTGGTCGGCGACGTGGATTGCAATGGAACGACGAGCATTGCCGACTGCGTGTATATCATCAATTACATCTTCAATAGCGGTCCGTCGCCGTGTGGGCCATGCTACTGAGGCAAATGACGTCTGCTCCCTTCGGACAAGCTGGAGCGCGAAAACCGCGCTCCACTCTCATTCGGGGCAGGCTCAAGTCTCGGCAAGATGGTAGTTAGACAATTCGGGGAAGAAGAAAGCGTCCCCAACGGGAGTCGAACCCGTGTCGCCGCCGTGAAAGGGCGGTGTCCTAGGCCACTAGACGATAGGGACGGCTAAAGCGGCTGACATTATTAAAGAAGGATACGGCTAAGTCAAGGGGTTTGTTGGGTGGTCGGTGCGCTCAACAACGCGGGTTGTGCGTCGTCGACGACTGTCATTCCTTCGCAGCAGATGTACCTGACCACTTCGAAGACGGTTATCGAAAGCAGCCTGGTTCACGCCCAATCCACGGCGTAGTCTTTGTCTGCGCCATCCCGGGTGGCAGTTGTCAATTGGCGAGCTTTCTCGATAAGCTCGCGAAGATCGTCGGTATTGATGACGCAGGCATCCGCCAACCATGTCGAAAAGTCGTTCCAGAAGCCGAAGTAGTCGCAAGACAAGATCACCGACACGCGAGGCTTGAGTTTGACGAGCAGGTCGAGGAGCGTACGGCACTCCTTGGCGTTGGCGGCGGTATTGAGAATGACGAGATCGACGGCACCTTTGTCTTCAAGATAGCTACGGGCATCGATCTCCGATTCAACAACGTGCGGCACGAATCCTTCAGCGCGCAGCGATTCGGAGCAGTGCTCCCGGAAGCGGTGATCGCGGCTGAGGACCAACACGTGACTCATGATTTCCCTCCCATAAGTCAGGCGGTTTTGCGGAAGACTTCGTCGACTTGGTTTCGTCCGAAAAATCGGCTGCAGCTCGGATCAGGTCGGAAAGTGCTTAGCGGTCGATTTATGAAGATCGCCTTAGAAAAGTGCGGCGCTGACAGTCTATATGAGTGATACGCATTTATCCCGGCAGAAGACTCATTTATCTGCGCAGCCTGGTCAATTTAGAGGTGCGGTTCTGTTAGCGCCGTCATTCGCTCTCCCGGGTACGGACGGATTGGCGGGCGACGGCCTACCGGATCGCCGCAAGTTGCCAAAGGAGTTGCCGATTGAGTTTCGTCGTAGTAGGATCCCGATATGAGCGATCCGATTACAGCGGGAATCCCGAAGTATCTCGAGTATCTCGAGCGCGTGCGCGGGTATTCGCAGCACACGATACGGGCCTACGCGAGTGATTTGCGCGATTTCGTCCAATATCTCCGGTTGCAGCGGGCATCAGTGGACGCAACCGCGCAGACGTTCTATCCGATTGTCCGAGGATATCTGTACCGTCTCAAGGCCGCACAGAAGGCGAATCGGACGGTTGTGCGCAAGCTGTCGGCAATTCGCAAGTACCTTGCCTATTTGGTCAGGGAAGGGGCGCTCAAGCAGGATATCGATTTGGAGATGGCCGGATTCAAAGTTGACAAGCGGCTGCCGCAGTTCTTAACCGAAAGCGAGGCGGCGACCCTGATGGAATTGCCGCAAGGCGACGATTTCCAGCCGGTGCGCGACCGGACAATACTTGAGCTTTTTTATCAGTGCGGGCTGCGACTCGGCGAGTTGACAGTGCTCGAAGACTCGATGGTCGACTTCAACGCCCGGCTGCTTCGTGTGCTGGGCAAGCGCCGCAAAGTCCGCTTGGTACCATTTGGCGAAATCGCCGAGCTGCGGCTGCGGGCGTATATCGCCAAGCGGGATACGCTGTTTGGGCGGGGATTGCCGCGGTTGTTCGTCAGCCGATACGGCGAGCCAATTACGGATCGGTCAATATCTCGGATCGTGGTAAAGTATACGGCTAAATTGCGAGAAGGCGGCCAGCTATCACCGCACAAGCTGCGGCATTCCTTTGCGACGCATCTTCTTGACAATGGCGCGGACTTGCTGGCGATTTCGGAGCTTCTGGGGCATGCCTCGATCAGCACGACGCAAGTTTATACGCATGTTACTACGGCGGCACTGAAGCGCGAGTACGAGCGGGCGCATCCACGGGCGCTGCGAAAACGCGCGAAGTCTTGAAACAGCGATTGCGAGACAGCCATTCCGCCGACAAAATCGATCTTCGCTAATCATCGCCGAAATGGTATAATGACTTGCGACAGATGGGCAGGCACGGACGGATTAGGATTGGGAGAGATGATCATTAGAGCAACGACAATACTGGGGCTGCGTCACAAAGGGAAGGTGGCGATTGGGGGCGACGGACAAGTAACGCTTGAAGACACGATTCTCAAGGCGACGGCGAACAAGGTGCGCACATTGGCCGGGGGAAGTATTCTGGCCGGCTTCGCCGGATCGTCGGCGGACGCGTTCACGCTCTTTGAGCGTTTTGAGGCCAAGCTGGAGGAGTACTCCGACAATCTGCCGCGCGCCGCGGTCGAATTGGCCAAAGACTGGCGCCGCGACAAATACTTGCGCTCGCTGGAAGCGCTGCTGGCCGTGATGGACAAAGATCACGCGCTGGTGATCTCCGGATCGGGCGACGTGGTTGAACCGGATGACGGTGTGGTCGCGATCGGTTCTGGCGGGCCGTTCGCGCTGGCGGCGTGTCGCGCGCTGGTGGCCGAGTCGAAATTGAGCGCCGAGCAAATCGTCCGCAAGGCGCTGGAAATCTCCGGCGATATCTGCATCTACTCAAACAAGCACATCACGGTTGAGACGCTAAAATAGCTTTTGATTTCGCTGCGGACACGGTTTATACTAATCAACTTGCGGGCGGCGACAGCTCAGGCGGAGGAGCATTGGACAAGCATTTGACACCGCGACAAATCGTTGCGGAACTCGATAAATATATCATCGGTCAAGATCAGGCGAAGAAAATGGTGGCGATAGCGCTGCGCAATCGTTGGAGGCGGCAAGCTGTCGAGGGTGAGATTCGGCAGGAGATTATGCCGAACAATATCATTCTGATAGGTCCGACCGGTGTCGGCAAGACGGAAATCGCGCGGCGACTGGCGAATTTGGCGGGAGCGCCGTTCGTCAAGGTCGAGGCCTCAAAGTTTACGGAAGTCGGCTATGTGGGTCGCGACGTCGAATCGATGATCCGTGATTTGGTGGAGCTGGCCGTGCAAATGGTGCGGCGGGAGAAGTCCGAGGCGGTTAAAGGCCGAGCCAAAGAACTGGCCGAGGATCGGATTTTGGAGCTGCTGCTGCCCCGGCGGCGCCCGGCCAAGGGAACGGAAGCAACCGATGAGGCACTGATTGAGGAGAAGTATCAACGGACACTCGAGAAATTGCGTCAGCAATTGCGTGAGGGGCATCTTGATACGCGCCAAATCGACCTCGAAATCCCCGCCAATCGTTTCCCGGTCGTCGAAATCTTCACGCCGCAAGGGATGGAAGAACTGGGCGTGAATTTTCAGGAGATGTTTTCGGGATTGATGCCCAAGAAGAAGAAAACGCGCAAGTTCACGGTTGCGGAGGCCAGGAAGTTTCTGCACCAGGAAGAGGCCGACAAGCTGGTCGATATGGATGACGTTGTCGCCGAGGCATTACGGCGCGTGGAGAACTCCGGGATTGTGTTTATCGATGAAATAGACAAGATTGCGTCCTCCGGCAATGCCAGCGGCGGGCCGGATGTTTCGCGCGAGGGCGTGCAGCGTGATATCTTGCCGATCGTGGAGGGGTCAAACGTCAGCACGAAGTACGGTATGGTTCAGACCGACCATGTGTTGTTCATCGCGGCCGGAGCGTTTCATTCCACCAAGCCATCGGACTTGATTCCGGAGCTGCAGGGCCGGTTTCCGATCCGCGTCGAGCTTGACGCGCTGACGGAGAAGGAATTCGTCCGCATTCTCAAGGAGCCGAAAAACGCGCTGATCAAGCAGTATACTTCGCTGATGGAGACGGAAGGAGTGCTGCTGCAATTCGACGCGGCGGCAATCGAGGAGATCGCCAAGTTTGCGGCGCAGCTGAACGAGGCCTCAGAGAATATCGGCGCGCGACGGCTACATACGATAATGTCGACGTTGCTGGAAGAAATCATGTTCAATGTGCCCGACGAAAAGCCGGACAAGGTGAAGATCACAAAGACCAAGGTCCAGAGCACGCTTAAGGAAATCATCGACGATGAAGACTTGCGGAAGTACATCCTTTAAGCAAGCCCTGGCCGTCTTCATCGCCGGCGTGCTGTGGCTGGCGGCGACCGTAAGCGGGCTGGACTATCCGCAATTGCGGCAAAAGCCCGAAGAACGCAAAGAAACCGAGAAGCAGAAGGCGATGCCGCAACCTTCACTGCTCGACAAAGCGGTGAATGAAGACGAATATATCATCGGTCCGGGCGATGTCTTTGCAGTGCACCTTTATGGACTGGGCGATGAGCCGCTGCAGGCGCCGGTGTTGCCGGAGGGTGTACTGGCGATTCCCAAGGTCGGAGTCGTGCAATTGGGCCAGATCTCGCTGCGGGAGGCGAAACAGCGGATTCGCGACGCGATTCGCGACCGAGTACGGATACCGCAAGTCGATGTTCAATTGGCACAGGTGCGACAATTCAAGATATCCGTGACGGGCGCGGTCGAACTGCCGGGACTCGTGGTCGTATCGGCGACGGATCGCGTCTCCGAAGCGCTCAAGCTGGCCGGCGGACTGCAGCGCAAGGCCTCGCAGCGCAACATCCGCCTGATGAAGTACACCGACACGACCAATGTCGATATGGCGATGTTTCACGCGACGGGCGCCGTGGACCGTAATCCGTATCTGAACGAAGGGCATGTCATTTTCGTGCCGGTCGTATCCGATTCTTTCGACAAGATCGAGGTGTATGGCGCCGTAAATGCTCCGGGTGTTTTCGAGTATCGTCCCGGAGATCGTTTGAGCGACCTGATTGCCCTGGGATTCGGGTTGTCGGTCGATGCCGATGTTGACGACGGCGAGCTGGTGCGATTCGACGCGCTCGGAGAGCGGAAGAGCGCGCTGCATATAAATCTCCATCACGCCATCGAAGAGCCATCGTCGCCGGTAAATCTTGAACTGCAACCCGACGACCGTCTGTTCGTGCGCGCACTGGCCGGATATCGGCGCAAGGAACAAGTGCGCATTTCCGGAGAAGTCAAGTATCCGGGCACTTATCCGATCCAACCGGGCTGTGAAACGCTGTTGCAGCTAATCGAAAAGGCCGGCGGTGTATTGAGCAACGCTTCACTGTCGGAAGCGGAGATGTACCGCGAAGCGCGGTTTTTCCAACAGGAGAAGACGAGTTTCGACAAATTGCTGCAACTGGAGACCGACAAACTTTCCGATTTTGAGCTGCAATATCTCAAAGAGATTTCATCGGAACGCACCGGAAAGGTTGCGATCGATTTCGAACGACTACTGACGCAGGGGCACAGAGAACTCGATGTCGGGCTGGTCGACGGCGATCTAATCCGAATTCCCGCAAAGAGCTTCTCGGTGACGGTGATGGGGCGGGTGGTCAATCCGGGATTGGTGCCTTACCGCGAAGATGCTTTCGTCGATTACTACATCCAAGCCGCGGGCGGCTACGGCTACCGTGCCGATCGCGGTGACATTCGGATCATCAAGGCGAACACCGGCGCCGTTGTGAAAGCCGGGAATCGCACGCGCGTAGCGATGGGGGACCGCATTATGGTGCCGCAGAAGAAGGGCATTAACTTCTGGGCGGCCGTGAAGGATGTCGGATTGTTCCTGGCGAACGTTGCGACGATCTACATTGTGGTTGACCAAGCGGTGAATTAGTAGACGGATGCCGCGAAAGTGAGATAAGGACCATGACACAGAACCAGATAGCCGCCAGCGCCCGCATCGACGCCAGCGCCCGCTTGGGGCATTTCAATGTTATCGGCGAACGCGTAATTGTCGGTCCCGGCTGCGCGCTGGGCTCGAACATCGTTATTCATGACGGCTCGACGATCGGCGCGAACGTGCGCATCGATGACGGAGTCGTCGTGGGCAAACAGCCGATGCGCGCCGCAAATTCGGCGGTGACCAAGGAGCAGGAGCTGCCGCCGACCAGCATTGGCAGTGACTGTATCATTGGCACCAATGTCGTGATCTATGCCGGCGCCACGATCGGCAATAAGGTACTAATTGCGGATTTGGCGACGGTGCGCGAAAATGTAAGTATCGGAGATTTCACAATTGTCGGCCGCAACGTCGCGATCGAGAACTTCTGCAAGATCGGGTCGTACTGCAAGCTTGAGACGAATGTGTATATTACGGCTTACTCCGAACTTGGCGACCGCGTGTTCATCGCGCCTTGTGTGGCGACATCGAACGACAATTTTATCGGCCGCACGAAAGAACGATTCAAGCACTTCAAGGGTATCATCGTCAAACGCGGTGGCCGCGTCGGGCTGAACGCCACGATTCTGCCCGGCAAAGTCGTGGGCGAAGACGCGCTCGTTGCCGCCGGCGCGGTATTGACCAAGGACGCGCCCGACGGCATGATCGTCATCGGTTCGCCGGCCAAAGTGCTGCGGCCGGTGCCGGAAGAACAACTGCTCAAGAATCAGTAGACAAGGATCGCTCGTGCAAGTTCCGCTGCTCGATTTACGCCGTGAGTATCTGGCGCTCAAAGCCGAGTTGGACAAAGCAGTGCTGGAAGTGATGGCCGGGACCCACTTTATTAACGGCCCGCAGGTCAAGCAATTCGAGGAGGCAGCGGCGCGCTACTTGGGAGTCAAGCACGCAATCGGTGTGGCTTCAGGTACGGACGCGTTGTTAATCGCGCTGCGCGCGGCGGGAGTCGGGCCGGACAGCGAAGTAATTACGACGACGTTTTCGTTTTTCGCGACTGCGGGAACGATTGCCAATCTCGGCGCCCGGCCCGTCTTCGTGGACATTGACGAAGAAACGTTCAATATCGACGCGAGCCTCGTCGAGGCGAAACTAACGCCGCAAACAAAGGCGATTGTGCCGGTGCATCTCTTTGGGCAATCGGCGGATTTGGACCCGATCATCGAGATCGCGCAGCGGCACAAATTGGCGGTAATCGAGGATGCAGCGCAGTCGATTTCCGCCAAGTACAAAGGCCGGATGTCGGGAACTATGGGTACGATGGGGATCTTCTCGTTTTATCCGACGAAAAATCTCGGCTGTCCGGGTGACGGCGGAATGGTTGTCACGAACTCCGACGAAATGAACGAGAAGTTGCGGATGCTCAAGGCGCATGGCGCGCGGACAAAGTACTATCACGATGTTGTCGGATATAATTCGCGGCTGGACACTTTGCACGCAGCGGTGCTGCTGGCGAAGCTGCCGCATCTCAATGAGTGGTCCGAGCAGCGACGCGCCAACGCGAACTACTACACCAGCCGGTTCGCGGGATCGGCGGTCAAAACACCGGAGCAGCAGCCGTACGCGTATCACATTTTTAATCAGTACTCGATACTCGTCGATCATCGCGATGAGTTAAAGGAACATCTGAAACGTAAGGGAATCGGCTTCGAAATCTATTATCCGCTACCGCTGCATTTGCAAAAGTGTTTCGCAGTGCTGGGATACAAACAAGGCGAACTGCCGGTGGCGGAGGCCTGCGCGCAGCGAGTCATTTCGCTGCCGATCTACCCGCAGTTAACCGAAGCCGAGCGCACCTACGTCGCCGATTCCGTACTCGAGTTCACCGGCTAATCATGCGCATTGTTACGATCGTCGGGGCACGGCCGCAATACATCAAGCTGGCGCCGCTGCACAGCGAGCTGCTGCGGCTGAGAGTCGATCATCGCGTCATCAACACCGGTCAGCATTACGATTATCGAATGGCGGGGGTGTTTTTTACGGAACTCAAATTGCCCAAGCCGACCGCGAATCTGACGGTAGGGTCGACGCCCGCGCCGGAGATGACGGCGCGCATCATGGAACGCGCGGCGAGAGCTCTGACGCGACTGAGGCCCGATTTAGTCGTTGTGATCGGCGACACGAATTCGACGCTCGGCGGTGCGCTGGCGGCGAAACAACTGCGGTTGCCACTGGCTCATATCGAGGCCGGATTGCGTTGCCATGATCTGACGGTACCGGAAGAGCTTAATCGCGTCGTAACCGACCGAATCGCAGACCTGCTGCTCTGCCCGACGGCCTCGAGCGTGACACACTTGCGCGGCGAAGGCCGGCGTCGAAATGTGATCCTGACCGGCGACTTGCTCTATGACGTCGTTCAGGCGTCGGCGCCGACGCGGGCGGCGCAGCGCGTGATTCAAGATGGTCACGGCGTCGAGGCGGGGAAGTATCTGTTGATGACGATTCATCGAGCGGACCTGACGGACAGCCGCGTGAATCTTGAACGGCTGGTCAAGATGATTCGTAAGATAGATGAGCCGATAATCTTGCCGCTGCATCCGCGAACGCTCAGCCGGCTGAGGAGTTTCGGGTTGGTGCGGCGGCTGAAATCGCAGGGCAATCTCGAAATCATCGAGCCGCTTGGATATGTTGAGATGCTCGCTCTATTGAAGGGTTGCCGGAGACTGCTCACCGATTCGGGCGGGCTGCAGCGCGAGGCGTACTTCTTGCGTGTCCCGACTCTGTTGATACGCGACGTGACCGAGTGGACGGAAATCAGCCGCGCCGGCGGATCAGTGATTGTCGGATTAGACGAGCGAAAGCTCAAGCGCGGTCTGGGCAACATGCGCTTTAGATTCAATGATCGTCGCATATGTCGAACCGGCGCCGCCCGCAGAATCGCCGCGCGATTGGCGTCGTTCCGCGGTTGAGCAGCCGCGAAATTGAATTTGACTGGACTCTGAACCCCGCTTAAACTGGAAGCCGATGTCAACTTCGAGTTCATCCACTCGCCGACCGTGGCGCCGGGAAATCGCCGGCGTGCTGGCGGATCTTGTGGCGCTGCAAGTCGCGTTTTTCGTGGCCGTCGCGCTGTTTCATTTCCTGCGCGAAGTGCGTGAGCCGTTCGCCACGACTTTGGGCTATTTCTACGGGATGCCGAATCTGGTGGTGACGGGATACTGGCTGGCGCTGCTATTCTTGTCGCGACTGGCGCGGTCGTTTTTTCCGCAGGGTCTGTACGGCGAGTTCCTGCGCATTTTCAATGTCGTTTCGCTTGGCGTCGTGTTGATGATCTTCGCTACTGTCGATCTCGACGACCCGAGTTCGTTCTTTTCGACGTCGCGGATACTGATCTTTGTCTACTGGCTGTCGTTGATTTTACTTTTGGGACTCAGTCGAATCATCGTAGCGCGGCCGGTGGAAACGAGCAAGATACCGATCAGCGAGTCAATCGCTTCGCCGCTGCTGCTGCCGCGGCGGTTGGCCGTTGTGGCGCTGGATGTGGTGATCATCAGCGCGGGTTACTACCTGGCCTTTTTGATTCGCTTTGAAGGCGCGATTCCGGCGGCGGAGATCGATGGAATCAAGTCGAGCCTGCCGGTGGTGATCATCCTGCGCTTCAGCATGCTGCTCTATTTTCGGCTGTATTCCGGCTACTACCGTTACGCATCGATCAATGATCTGACGCAGATTCTCAAGGCCGTCACGGCGGGATCGATCTTGATCGCCATTCCGGCGTACTTCTTTGGTTACGGCAACATCCCGCGCGGCGTGTTCGTGATTGACTGGCTGCTGCAAGTGATGCTGCTGGGCGGATCGCGCTTCGTGCTGCGCGCCGTGCGCGAACTTCTGCCGCAGGCGTTTCGTTCCGGTCGGCGAACCTTCGTTATCGGCGCCGGATCGGCGGGTGAGATGATGCTTCGCGAATTGCGCAAGACACCGATGAATCTCAAGCCGGTCGGGATCATCGATGACGACCCGGGCAAGCAGGGAATGCGGCTTCACGGCGTGACTGTGGTCGGCGACGTGAATCGGCTTGAGGCGCTGACGCAGCGTTACAAAGTGACGGACGCGATCATTGCCATACCGTCGGCATCGGGATCTCAAATGCGGCAGATCATCGATGCTTGCCGCCGGGCGCACCTCGATTTCAAATCGCTGCCGCCGCTGCGGGAAATCATAAATGGGCAGGTGGCGCTGAGCCAGATCCGCAATATCCGGGTCGAAGACTTGCTCGGGCGTACGCCGGTCCGGTTAGACACCAAACGACTGGCGGAGTTCATTGAGGGCAAGCGGATCGTGATTACCGGCGGCGCCGGCTCCATCGGTTCGGAGATCTGCCGCCAAGTGCTGCGATATCGTCCGGAGAAAGTATCCGTAGTCGACCGCGCCGAAAATCGTCTGTACGAGTTGATGTTGGAACTGCAGCCCGGCCAAGGTGGTGAGACTCTCGACCCGCAGGTAGCGGACATGAACGACGTGGACAAGATCGAGCGCTTGTTTACCGAACTGCGGCCACAGGTGATCTTCCACGCGGCTGCGTACAAGCAGGTGCCGTTAATGGAGCAATTTCCGGAGGAAGCCGTCCGCAATAACATTTTCGGCACGCGCAACCTCGTCGAATTGGCGGATCGTCATGGCGTGGACGCCTTCGTCATGATTTCGACCGACAAGGCGGTGCGGCCATCGAGTGTGATGGGGGCGAGCAAGCGGATCGCGGAGATTCTGGTGCAGTGTTTTGCGCGACGTTCGGCGGTGAATTTTATTACGGTACGATTCGGCAATGTTTTAGGCTCGGACGGATCAGTGGTGCCGATTTTCAAGCGACAGATCGAAGTCGGTGGCCCAGTGACGGTTACGCACCCGGAGATGACGCGCTACTTCATGACGATTACCGAAGCGTCGCTGTTGGTCATGCAGGCGGCAACCATCGGGCACTCCGGAGACATACTGGTGTTGAATATGGGCGAGCCGGTTAAGATCATTGATTTGGCGCGCGCCATGATCACGCTATCGGGCCGGGTTCCGGATGAAGAGATTCCGATCACATTTACCGGGCTGCGGCCCGGCGAGAAGCTTACGGAAGAACTCTTCGACGAAGAAGGTTTGACCACTTCTGATCACGAAAATATACTGGTCGCGCGAGCGACGGAGTTCAACTGGGAGATGATCCGACCGGAGTTGGAGAAGTTGCGGACGGCGATGTTGAGCCAGGATCGGAGCGAGATCCTCCGATTGTTCAGGGAAGTAGTCCCCTACTACCAGGCGCAGGCGCAGAGCGCCCGACCAATTAATTGAGGAAGTACCGACAATGCTTGATCTGAAATTCATACGGGAAAACGCCGATCGAGTCAAGCGCGGCGTCGCCAACAAGAACAGCCAGGTTGATATCGACCAGTTGCTCGAAACGGACCGAGTCCGGCGAGAGATTATCACCGGCCTTGAGGCCCTGCGCGAGCAACGCAACAAAGTAACGGCAGAAATCGCAGTGCTCAAAAAGAACAAACAGGATGCTGCCGCGCCAATCGCGGCGATGCAGAAAGTCGGCGATCAGATTAAGATGGATGAAGAGCGATTGCGAAAGATTGAGGACGATCTCAATGTGCAGTTGCTGTGGATACCGAATCTGCCGCACGAAGCGATACCGGTTGGCGACGAGAGCGCGAATCAGATCCGGCGTCATTGGGGCGAGCAGCCGAAGTTTGAATTTGCGCCGCAAGCGCACTGGGACCTGGGAGCAAAGCTCGGACTGTTTGATCTTGAGCGGGGAGCGAAAATCTCCGGATCGGGGTTCATTCTTTACACCGGCGTTGGGGCAATGCTCGAACGCGCGCTGATCAATTTCTTTATCGATTTTCACGTCACGCAGCACGGTTACCGGGAAGTGTTTCCGCCGTTCATGGTTAGTTCAGTGACGATGACCGGAACCGGCCAATTGCCGAAAATGTCGGAGGATATGTACCAGCTTGCGGACAAATCGCTTTGGCTGGTGCCGACGGCCGAAGTACCGGTAACCAACATTTACGCCAATGAGATTCTGTCGCCGCAGCAGGTGCCGATGTACATGGTTGCCTATACGCCTTGTTTTCGGCGCGAAGCCGGCGCCGCCGGCAAAGATACGCGCGGGCTGATTCGCGTTCATCAATTTGACAAAGTGGAGATGGTGCGAATAGTACGGCCCGAGGATTCCGAACGAGAGCTCGATGTTATAACGAGCCACGCCGAAGCGATTTTGCAATCGTTGGGGTTGCATTATCGAGTGAATGAGTTGGCGTCCGGCGATCTGTCGTTCGCCGCCAATCGCTGCTATGACCTTGAGGTGTGGGCGCCGGGAGTGGGAAAGTACCTCGAAGTGTCGTCGTGCTCGAATTTCGGCGACTTCCAGAGCCGCCGCATGAACCTGCGATTTCGCCCGGCGGAAGGCGAAAAACCGCAATTTCCGCACACGCTCAACGGTTCCGGGCTGGCGCTGCCGCGGACGGTTATCGCCATTATCGAGAACTATCAGACCGCCGACGGTAGAATCGTTGTGCCGGAGGTTCTGCGGCCGTACATGCGCGGCCTTGAAATCATAGGATGACCGAAACGCTTATGGCCAATCAAGCCGGACACACTTCGTTGCCGGGCGTTTTCAAAGCGTTCGTGTTTCTCGGCACGGTTGCCGTGGCCGCGCTGTTCATGATTTACACGCAGTTTTTGATCAACGGCCTGCAGGAGAATATCAAGCGCGACGTTCGCATGTGGGCGAAGTTGTGGGAGCTGGCGGGTGCAGAGGATTCTTCACCGCGCGTCAATCAGGTGATTTTTGAGGAGATCATTCAGAAGGCTTACTTTCCGATTATCGTCACCGATCATAAGCGCGAGCCGGTTCTCTGGGCGCGCATTCCCAATATCGCGGATAATGATACTTCGGCGGCGGCGCGCGCCAAGATACTTAAGTATCGCGACCAACTCTTGGATGACGACCAGCAGACTTCGGTGTCGTGGGACGGGCAAGTGATTCAGTATATTCTCTTTGACTATCCGCCACTGGTTCGGCAGTTGCAGTTGATGCCGCTGATTGAGATCGCGGTTGTTGGCGTGTTTCTGATCGTCGGGTTCGTGGGTTTTCGCAATATCCAGCGCGCCGAGCAGCGCAATATCTGGGTCGGCATGGCAAAAGAAACCGCGCATCAATTGGGGACGCCGCTGACTTCGCTCATGGGCTGGTTAGAATTACTTGAGTCGGAAGCCCGGGATGGTCGCTTATCGAGCACGATGGCGCATGGCAACGGACTGAACGGCATACTCGAGAAAATGCGCAACGATCTTGGCCGGCTCGACCGCGTCGCGAATCGCTTCGGACAAATCGGCTCGGTGCCGGAGACGACGCCGCATTTGATCAATCCCTTGGTCCATGAAGTGGTGAGCTATTACAGCCAGCGATTACCGCACCACGGAAAGGGCATCGCGCTGCGATTCGAGCCGGGCGCCGAGGTCAGCGCCGCCGTCAATCCGGAGTTGTTTACGTGGGTGATCGAGAATTTGATCAAGAACAGCATGCAGGCCTGCGATCAAAAGAGCGGTGAGATCATTGTGCGAACGGGGCTGAGCGCCGACGGCAAGGCGGCAACCGTATCCGTAACTGATAACGGGCCGGGGATTCCGCCGAAGCATCAGGCCAGGATCTTCCATACCGGGTTTACGACGAAAAAGCGCGGCTGGGGCCTGGGTCTGACGCTGGCGCGACGGATCGTGCAGGAGTACCACGGCGGGCGCATTGAACTCAAGGAGTCCGTGCCGAACCAGCGCACGACCTTCCAGCTGACATTGAATCATGTTCCGCTCGCGGCCGAGCAGAAAGGATAATCGGCATGAGCGTCGATGTTAAACGCGTGCTCTGGGTAGACGACGAAGTCGATCTGCTGGAGTCACATCGCATAATTCTTGAGAGCAAGGGTTTCAAGATCACACCGGTCGCCTCGGGCGAGGACGCGCTCGTCGAAGTCACCAAAGGCACATTCGACCTGATTTTACTCGACGAAATGATGCCCGGCATGGACGGGCTGACCACCCTTGAGGAATTGAAGAAAATCAAGCCGCACATTCCGGTGGTGATGGTCACCAAGTCGGAAGAAGAGCATCTCATGAATCAGGCGATCGGCAAGAACATCGCCGAGTATCTGGTGAAGCCGGTAAATCCGTCGCAGGTGTTGGCCGTCGCCAAGAAGATTCTCGACTCGCGACGGCTGCAAAACGACGCCGTAACGCGCGAGTTCACGCAGCGTTTTAATCAATTGCGGTCGCGGCTTTACGATCCGCTGGAGCCGCAAGACTGGGTCGACATTCACCGCCAAATCGCGCAGTGGGATGTGGCGTTCGATAATATCAACGATGACGGATTGCGGCAGAGCCATCAGAGCCAGAAGCGTGAATTCAACGTTGAGTTTTATCGCTACATCGAACGCAATTATCCGCACTGGCTCAGGACCAATTCCGGGCCGGTGCTTTCGCCGAATGTCTTCAAGACATTCGTGGCGCCGCAGATTAGCGACAAGAAACCGACGTTCTTCATCGTCGTCGACTGCATGCGGCTTGACCAGTGGCTGGTGATCGAGCCGATCATCGCCCAGTATCTCGATGTGAGCGTCGACTATTACTACTCGATCTTACCGACGGCGACGCCGTTCGCGCGCAACGCGCTGTTTTCCGGGATGTTTCCCGATGAACTGGCACGGCACAAGCCGGAGATCTGGGAGGGAGGCACCGCCGACGAGCGCAGCCTGAATCGGTTCGAGGATACACTGCTCATCGAGCAGTACAAGCGCCTCAAGATCAAGGCGCCGGGCGAACCAAAGTATTTCAAGATGGCTGATCTCAAAGAGGACGAGGGGTTTATCAAGAAACTGTCGAGCTACCAGAACGTGCCGCTTCTGGCGGTGGTGTTCAACTTCCTCGACATTTTGGTGCACGGTCGCTCGCAGTCGCGGGCACTGCAGCAGATGGCGCCGGATGAGTCGGCGTTCCGGTCGTTGATCCTGTCGTGGTTCAATCATTCGACGCTGCTCGACATTGTCAAACACGCTGCGAAGATTGGCGCGACTTGCGTGCTGACCACCGACCACGGCTCGGTGCTCGGAACGCGCGGAACGATCGCCTTCGGCAAGCGAGATACGTCATCAAATCTGCGCTACAAGTACGGCGACAATCTCAATTGCGATCCCAAGGAGGCGCTGTTGATCAAGAACCCACCGGAATGGCGGCTACCGCGCTTCAATTTGGCGACGACGTTCTTGATTGCATCGGAAGATTATTATTTTGTTTATCCGACTAACTACAATGAATACAACCGGCAATTCCAAAACAGTTTCCAGCACGGCGGCATCACGCTGGAAGAGATGATCGTGCCGGTGGCGACGCTTCGCCCGAAACGGTAAATGCAGATTGAGAAGCTAACTTCGCAGTCGGAAGCAGAAACGCTTAGCGTTGCACGCCAGCTGGCGGCGCGGTTGCACGCCGGAGACGTGGTGCTGTTTTTTGGCGAGTTGGGCGCCGGCAAGACGACGTTCATTCGCGGGATGATGCAGGTATTTGATGCTAAGCTCCAAGTCAGCTCGCCGACATTTGCGCTGGTCAACGTGTATCCGACGCAGCCGCGGATCTATCACTTTGACCTCTATCGCATCGGCGGCGACAGCGACTTGATCGACGTCGGACTTGAAGAGTGCTTCGACAACGATGGCATCGTGCTGGTCGAGTGGGCAGAAAAGTGTAGCGCAATCGCGCCGTCGCGGCGCTGGGAAGTGCGACTGGTTGTCGTCGACGAAGATCGGCGCGCGATTGAGATCGAACGGATTGACGATGACGATTCTCGCAATTGACACCTCTTCGGATCGATTGGCGATTGGTTTGGCGAACGCTGAAGGCAGCATCGGCGAATTCAACGGCGCCGGCGACCGTCGGCACTCGGAGCTGATTCTGAAAGCCATCGACAGCGTACTTCGCGACGCCAAGTTGACCCCGGCGCAGATTGGCAACCTGGCGGTCTTGACCGGACCGGGGTCGTTTACCGGTTTGCGCGTGGGTATCGCGACGGCATTGGGTCTGGGACGAGCGTGGGACAAGCGGGTATTGGCGGTCGGTAACGTCGATCTGGCGCGGCTGCACTGGAGTTATCTTGAGGACGAACCAGTGATGGTGATTCACTGCCGGGGCGATGAATTCTATGTTTCGCGGCGTGGAGTCGAGATCGAGATAATGAAGTTCTCCGATATCGTGGCGCGGGAGAGTCGTCGATTATTCGTCGGTCCCGGCTGTGAACGGCTGGCGCAGCTGGCGGATCGAGAGGAAACCAAGTTGAGCTTTTCCGATTCGGCGGTCTGGTCGGGCGGAGATATGGCACAATTGATCGCCCGGCACCGCATCCGCTTTGAGCCTTTGGATCCGGTGAATCTGGATGTCGACCGATTACTGCGTGCGGCGCCAGAGTACAAGCGCGACACGACAGCCACGGTGGTGACCGATTTGGCGCTCGGGCACATGGACGACGTATTGGAAATCGAGCGGAGCGCGTTCGCGGATCCCTGGGAGCGCGAGAATTTTGCCGCCGATATCGCCAATCCGAATATCGTGACACTGGCCGCGGTCCGAGGAGGGCGATGCATCGGATATCTTATATGTATTGCGCTTGATGATTATGGTTATATTGCCAATATTGCGGTTGCCGCCGCACACCGTTCGCAAGGGATGGGGCAGCGCCTGCTCGACGAACTAAGTCAGCGGTTGCAGCAGCGGCAAATTCGGGCGATGGCGCTTGATGTGCGAGTGTCCAACGAGAAGGCGATTCGGTTTTACGAGCGCTACGGTTTCGCGACGCTGACGCGCCGTGCGGGTTTTTATACAAAGCCGCCGGAGGACTCGCTGACGATGGTGCACAATCTGGAGAAGTGACGATGGAATGGTTCAAACGCAAACCGGCGCCGCCGCCGACCGAGCGCAAGGAGATTCCCGACGGACTCTGGACCAAGTGCAATTCCTGCGGCGAAATCATCTACGTGCGCGAACTGGAGAAGACGCTGTGGGTCTGTTCGAAATGCTCCTACCATTTTCGGATTCGCGCGACGGACTACATTGACATCCTTCTCGATAAGGATTCCTTCAACGAAGAAGACCAGAATCTGGTGTCGCTTGATCCGCTGCAGTTCCGTGATTCGAAGCGCTATCCCGACCGCATTGCGGAGGCGCGGCGTAAGTCGGGACGCAATGATGCGGTTGCTTCGGGGATCGGCAAAATCGACGGTCGCGAGGTCTCCTTTGCAGTCATGGACTTTTCGTTCGTCGGCGGCAGTATGGGCTCGGTTGTCGGCGAAGTCATCGCGCGGACGATCGAACGAGCGTTAGTGCATCGCATCCCGTTGATTGTGGTTTCGTGTTCCGGCGGCGCGCGCATGCAGGAGGGCATTCTTTCGCTGCTGCAGATGGCGAAGACCTCGGGATTGCTGGCGCGACTCTCGGAGACAAAGACGCCGTATATCTCGATTCTCACCAATCCGACGACGGCCGGCGTGATGGCGAGCTACGCTTCGCTCGGCGATGTGATCATCGCCGAGCCGGGTGCGCTGTTGGGATTCGCGGGTCGGCGGGTTATCGAACAGACCATCGGTCAGAAGCTGCCCGAAAACTTCCAGACTTCCGAGTTCTTCCTCGAACACGGATTCCTCGACAAGATTGTTCACCGCCACGAACTTCGCAGTTCTGTGGCGCTGTTGCTTGATTATTTCACGCCATAGTCTATGCGCTACAATGATGCGCTGAAATTCATCTTCAATCTCGAACTTTTCGGGATCAAGATGGGACTCGACAATATCACGCGCTTTCTGGCGCATCTCGGCAATCCGGAGCGCGAATTCCAGTCCATTCACGTGGCCGGCACGAACGGCAAAGGTTCGGTCAGCGCGATGTTGTTTTCGGTCTTGAAGGCGCAGGGATACAAGGTCGGGATGTTTACGTCACCGCACCTCGTTGATTTCCGCGAGCGGGTGCGAACTCACGAAGGGGCCATCGACAAGCGTTCGCTGGCGGAGTTTGTGGCCGGCAACCGGCAATTTATCATCGACGCCCGAATCACATTTTTTGAGATTTCTACGGCACTGGCCTTCTGGTATTTTCGCAAAAAGCAAGTCGATTACGCGGTCGTTGAAGTCGGACTCGGTGGTCGACTTGACGCAACCAACGTGCTCAATCCGCTTTTGTCGATAATCACGCACATCGACCTCGATCATACGAAAATACTCGGGCCAACTCTCCAGCACATTGCTCGCGAGAAAGCGGGAATCATCAAACCTGCGGTGCCGCTGGTTTCGGGCGAGCAGCGCCCGGAGCTCGTGAGTTATTTCCGGGGTGTGTGCATGGAGCGCGGATCGTCGCTCACTCGCTCGAAACCGCTGAAGGCCGACTACCAGATCCGCGGCGGTGAGATGGCGATTGATGCGATGCTGAACGGCTCCGGGACCAAGCGTCTGATATCACCCTTGATCGGTGAACACCAACTGCGCAATCTGGCCGTGGTGTTGAAAAGCGTGGAAGTTTTGAGAAAACGCGGCCTTAGAATATCTGACGGCGCGGTGAGACGAGGAATTCGCGGCAGCCGCTGGCCGGCACGGTTTCAAATCGTCAGCAAGCGGCCGGTGATCGTGCTCGACGCTGCGCACAACGCGGACGGGATGCGCGCATTGTCCGGCACATTTCGCGCCGTATATCCGAACCGGCGCGCCGTATTGCTGTGTGGATTCTTAGAACGACCGGATCACGACGAGATCATGCGAATATTGGCACCGATTACGCGCCGGGCGGTGATTACGATTCCGCCGTCGAATCGGGCGGCGGAAATTGAGGGTGTCATTTGGGCGGCGGTTGCGGCCGGCGTTGATTTCGACGTGCAGCGGAAGATCCGCGATGCCGTCATGCGCGCTCTGCAGTTGACGCGGCGCGATGACGTGTTGTTGGTGTGCGGGTCGCAGTACATGATCGGTGAGGTGATTCCCGTATTGCACCGATTGCGCGATCGCGGACAACTAAAACTGCAAACTGCCGATATTACTCTATTGAATGGCTAAACAACCGAAGCCGAACCATGCCGAGATTGAGCGGCCCACCCAGCTTGCGGAACTCACCGAGGCCAACAAGCGCTTGAAGCGAAAGATCTTTGATCTTTACACGATTTTCGAAATCTCCCGACATCTCAACTCGGTGTTGAATACCGAGACGCTGCTCGACGGCATTATCTTAACCTGCATCGGTCAAATGGGCGTCAATGGCGCGGCGATCTTCATTGTTCGCAGCCACGAAAACGATGATCTGCATCTGGCCAAACACAAAGGATTATCGTTGGAGCCGGGAGCAAAGCTGACAATTTGCGAGTCAAGCCCGATTCTTTCGCTGTTTCAGACGTTGCATAATCGGCCATTGTCGGCGCAGGAAATCAGGCGACGCCTGAGTGGCAATCGCGAAGTCGAGCTGCTCGGCCAGATCGAGTGCGAGTATCTGATACCGATGTCGCTGCAAAACCGTGTGCGCGGGCTGTTGTCGGTGACGCGGAAGATCTCCGGCAGCGAGTTTTTCGAAGACGACCTGGAATTTCTCGCAATTTTGGCCAACCAGCTCTCGGTGGCCGTCGAAAACGCGCGGCTGTTCGACTCCGAGAAGGAAGCGCTCGAACAACTGAGACGGGCGCAATTGCAACTGGTGCAGGCGGAAAAACTGGCGGCGCTGGGGCAGCTATCGGCGCGCGTGGCACACGAAGTCAATAATCCGCTTGGGATCATCAAGAATTACCTGCTCATGATTCGAGACGACCTAGCGGCGCACGCCAAGCCGACGGAAAACGTACAGATTGTCACTGAGGAAGTCGATCGCATCGCAAGTATCGTGCGGCAGCTGCTCGACATGTTTCGGCCGCGCAACGAAGGATTCGCCGAGACCGATGTTGAAGAAGTCATCGACGAGACGATTCTCTTGCTCTCGCTACATGCGCAGAAGGGCCGAGTCGATATCGATAAGCGATTCTCGTCGCCACTGCCGCACGTGCACGCTTCGCCGGAGCAACTCAAGCAAGTTTTCCTTAACCTCATGATCAACGCCTGCGATTTCATGCCCGGCGGCGGCACGATCACGATTTCGGGATTCACGGAGAATCAGCACTTGAATCTAACGTTTTGTGACACGGGGCCAGGCATACCAGCGGACAATTTCGCAAAGATCTTTGAGCCGTTTTTCACGACCAAGGCCGCCGGCAAGGGCACGGGACTCGGGTTGTCCGTCTGCGAGAGCATCATGAGGGCGCACGGCGGACAGATCAGCGCCGCCAATAACACTAAAGGCGGCGCGTGTTTCACGATCTCGCTGCCGCTCAGGGGCAAGCGATGACTCACGACGCCGCCCGCATTCTGGTGGTAGACGACGAACAGCGGATGTGCGACTCGCTGAGCACTCTCTTGACACGCAACGGCTATATCGTCGAAACGGCCGGCGACGCGCGGCGCGCACTCGATCTCTATGCGGAGAGGGATTTCGATCTGGTGATCAGCGACATCAAATTGCCGGAGATGAGCGGGATCGATCTGCTGCAGAAGATTCGCGCCGACGATCCGGGTGCGATGGTGATCTTAATGACGGCATACGCATCGCTCGATACGGCGGTAGCGGCGATCAACATGGGTGCGTATGATTACCTGCTAAAACCGATCGAATTCACGCAACTCAAACTGGCCGCCAAGCGCGCGCTGGAGAAGCGCGATTTGGAAATCGCGCGGCAGCGACTGCTGGCCGAGTTGCAGATCAAGAACGACCTGCTGAATCGCCGCATCGCGGAAGTCGACGCGCTGTATCAAGCCGGAGTCGTGCTGTCGCAGTCGATGGAACTCAAGCCGCTACTGGAGAATATTATCAAGCTGGCGTTAAATGTGATCGGCGCATCCGTCGGCTCGGTGATGCTTCTTGATCCGGAGCATGGTGAACTAACCGTCTCGGCTTCCGTTGGGCTTTCGGAGCAGGTTCGCGCGCAGACGCGACTCAGGTTGGGTGAGTCGATTGCCGGCCATGTTGCCGAGACCGGCGAGGCACTGCTGATTCAAGACCTCAAATCGGATCAACGATTCTCCCGCTTTGGCAAGGGCAACTACGAAACCAGTTCGCTCATTTCGGTCCCGCTGAAGGTTAAAGACCGGGTGATCGGCGTGCTCAATCTTTCCGATCCGAAGCACGGTACGGTGTTCGAAGACAACGATCTGCGCCTGCTTGAGACTTTTGCGTCACAAGCGGCGGTCGCGATCGATGATGCCGAGAATTTTGAGGCACTCAATGAAAAGGTCAACGAATTCGCGGTGCTGTACAAGTTGGCGACGGCGATCACAACCGTCGACAATTCGCAGGAAATGACGGATCTGATCTACCGTTCCTTGACGGCGATTATGCAGGTTGACTTTGCGGTCTGGCTGGCATGGAATGAACGGCCAGAAACGCTCACGGTGAACTACTGGGAAGGGTTCGGCCGAAAAGAAGCCGTTATGCTGCGCGGTCGTGAGGTCGCGCTGAAAGACAAGACGGTCTACTCGTCGGCGCGCCGGACGGCGGCCGTGCGCGAATTAATCGCCGAGATTCCACTGTTCCGCGAGAGTATCAAGTCGTTCACGGCCGTTCCGATCATCACGAAAGGCGCCCTGCACGGTCTCTTCTGTCTCGGCTCCCGAAAGGAAGAGGCGTTTTCGGAGAACGACGAGTACATCGCCTCGATCGTTGCCTCGCAAGCGACCGCGATTTACGAACAGCAGCGCGCGGTGCTCAATGCCACGCGCTTAGTCACGATGGGAAAGATGATGTCGGAGATTTCGCACGATCTCAAGAAGCCGTTGACGACGATTCGCGGCATGCTTCAGGTAATGCGCGATCGCTGGCCGGAGATTTCGCAGTCGGGCGACTTCTTCCAAACGGCCGAACAGGAACTGCTTCGGCTCAATGAACTCGTGCGCGAGCTCGTGGACTTCTCCAACCCGAAGAAGTACCAACTCGAACAGAAGAAGATTGAAGATCTCATTCGCCGTGTCGTGCGGTTGGTAGAAAACGATCTCAAAAAGCACAACGTTACTCTCACTTTGGGACTGGCGGACGATCTCCCGACGGTGTTGGTCAATGAGAACGAAATCGTCGAAATGATGCTCAATCTCATCATCAACGCCGTCGATGCGATGCCTAAGGGAGGCGAGCTTTCGATTAACGTGCAGTGCGAACATCAGGAATCGACCGGCCGGACGATGGTCGTCTTTCGCATCGCAGATACCGGCGTCGGCATCGCGCCGGAGTCGGTAAGCAAGATCTTCGAACGCTACTTCACCACGAAGGACACCGGAACCGGCCTCGGTCTCGCAATTTGCGAACGTATCGTGATGGCGCATAACGGCGAGATCAAGGTCGAAAGCGAGTTGGGCGTCGGCACTACCTTCATCGTGCGCCTGCCATCGGCGTAGACGAGTCGAAAAGACCTCCGCAACAAATCTTCCTTGCCTTTGCGTAAGACATTCAACAAGCTCTTGCTGGGCGGCACACGAAGGAGCAGCATTGTATCTGCCGGTACTGGTTGATCTTCTCATCATCTTTGTCGTTGCGATCATCGTACTTCTGATCTGCAATCGCTTTCGCATTCCGGTGATCGTCGGCTTTCTTATCACCGGGGTGCTCAGCGGCCCGCACGGCTTTCGTTTGATCGGTACCGGCGACGACGTAGCGATGATTGCGGATCTCGGCGTTGTGCTACTGCTGTTTGCGATCGGTATCGAACTCTCGTTGAAAGACATGCTGCGAATCAAACGGACGCTGCTCGTGGGCGGTCCGGCGCAGGTGATCGCGACCGGTGTTGTGATCGGCGGCATCGCGGTCATCGGCGGATTAGATTGGCCGGAGGCGACTCTGGTCGGGATGATGGCAGCAATGAGCAGTACCGCGATTTCGATGAAGTCGTATCAGGAGCTTGGCGAAAGCGACAGTCCTCATGCTCGCGCTGTAGTTTCGATTTCTATCTTTCAGGATGTTGCTTCGGTCCCAATGTTGCTGGCGATCCCGCTCCTGGCCGGCCAACTGGCGACAAGCGGCGAGATCGGGAAATTGCTCTTCTTTGGACTGGGGATGGCGCTCTTCGTGTTCGTGGCCGCGCGCTGGCTGGCGCCGCCACTGCTCCGACTGGTCGCGCAGGTGCGTAACCGTGAACTGTTCCTGCTGGTGGTCGTTGTGATCGGACTGGGGGTTGCGCTACTCTCGTCGGCCGTCGGCCTGTCGTTGGCGCTCGGCGCGTTTCTGGCCGGGTTGATCATATCAGAATCGGACTACAGTCATTACGCCATCGGAAACATTACTCCGTTTCGCGATCTGTTCGTCAGCCTGTTTTTCGTTTCAGTCGGCATGCTGTTGGACATCGGCGTGATCTTCGGTCAGCCAATACTGATACTGAGTCTAAGTATCGGCGTACTACTTGTGAAAACGCTGATCGTTGTTCCTATCTTGCTTGTTCTTGGTTACCCCCTGCGGACCGCAGTGATGACGGGTGTGGGTTTGAGCAACGTCGGGGAGTTTGCATTCGTTTTGGCCGGCGGCGGACTGGCGACGGGGCTTCTGACCGGATCAACATACCAGCTCTTCCTGGCTGTCTCGGCAGTAACAATGACGGCGGCTCCGTTTCTCATCCGCCTGGGACCGCGTTTGGCTCAGCAGAGTGCCCGCTGGCGCTTGCCGGTATTCGAGCGATTTCAGAACCGTTCAGTCGCGCCCGAGTCCGAGAGTCTCGCCGACCACCTGATAATCGTCGGTTACGGCGTCAACGGGCGGAATTTGGCGCGAGCTTCGCAAGCGGTGGCTATCCCATACGTGATTCTCGACATGAATCCGGAGACAGTCAAACAAGCCAAGATCGCCGGCGAGCGGGTCTACTTCGGAGACGCCTCCCATCCAGATGTTTGGCATCTTCTGAACGTCCGCCAAGCGCGCGTTGTGACGATTGCCATCTCCGACCCGCAAGCCACGCGAAGCGCTGTTGCCGTAGTCCGCGACCTCAATCCCGACGTCCGGATCATAACACGCACGCGCTACCTCAGTGAAATCGAAACCCTCTTTCAGTTGGGCGCCGATGAAGTCATCCCGGAGGAGTTCGAAACGTCGGTCGAAATCTTCACTCGAGTTCTACGCAACTTCCTGATCCCCGAAGGCGATATCGACGCGATTGTGGACGCCATACGCGCCGACAACTACGATTTGCTGCGACGTCGGGAACGCGGGCTGCCGACTCTGGCGTTGGACGCCAATATCGTTGCGGCGAGAGCGAGCACGATACGAGTGGACTCTGCGTCCGAAGGCGCCAACCGATCGCTGGCCGAGCTTGACCTACGCAATCGCTTCGGCGTCTCCATTTTGGTAATCAAGCGCGGAGAGCAAATAATCAGCAATCCTCCGGCGGAGTTCATCGTTGGCGCCGATGACGTGCTTCTGCTCTATGGGGAAGAAGATAAGATCCAGTCTGCAGCTCAGGTGTTTGCGGCGACGGCTCGAGCCGCCGATTGATTGGGAATTCCTCCGCGCAACAGCAGATTCCGCTTGCACATACGCCGGAGATTCTGTCTATTGGCATTGCAAGGGATTGCAGGATTTTCGCAGCCGGTTGCTAAACAAATCGAGCGAATCTGCCGATGATTTAGACAACACGGAGAGTTGGCATGGCAGACGACAAAACGAAGCTTCTCATCATCGACGACGATCCCAAAGTCTCCTGGATTCTCAGAGAGAGTCTCGGCAGCAATTACGACATTATCACTGCTTCCGATGGCTTCGAGGGAATTCAGGTCGCTTCCAAAGAAAAACCGCCGCTGATTCTACTCGATGTGAAAATGCCCGGCATGAGCGGGTTGGAAGTCTTAAAGAAAATCAAAAACGCCAAGCTGGAATCCGACGTGATCATGCTCTCCGGGCAAGGCGAGACCGATGTCGTTGTGGAAGCCGTGCATAGCGGCGCGTTTCATTTCATTAATAAGCCATTCGATGCTCGCGAGGTCGATTTGCATTTACAGCGCGCGCTTGAGCGTCGTGGTCTGTTCCGCCGCATCGAAGAATACGAAGAGCAGATCACGCAGAAGACCGTTTGGGAGGACTTCATCGGTGACTCGCCCAAGATGCAGGAAATCAAGAGCCTGATCGAACAAGTCGCGGATTCCGAGCTCTCCGTGCTGATCCGCGGCGAATCGGGCACCGGCAAAGAGATCGTTGCGCGCATGTTGCATCGCCTCTCCTCGCGCCGCAATAATACATTCGTCAAAGTCAACTGCGCGGCGATTCCGAGGGAGTTGCTCGAAGCCGAACTGTTCGGCTACGAGAAAGGCGCGTTTACCGGGGCGCACAAGACGAAGCCGGGACGTTTCGAAACCGCGAATCGCAGTTCGATCTTTCTCGACGAAATCGGCGACATGTCGTTCGAATTGCAGGCCAAGCTCCTGCAGGTGCTCGAGCAGCAAGAGTTCGTCCGCGTCGGCGGATTGTCGACGATCAAGGTTGATGTGCGAATCGTCTGCGCGACCAACCGAGATCTTGAGCAATTGATCTACGACCGCCAATTCCGCGATGATCTCTTTTATCGCCTGAATGAAATCACGATAACGCTGCCGTCATTGCGCGAACGGCGGGAGGATATTCCGCTGCTGGTCAATCACTTTCTCCGGAAGCATGGCGAAGTTTACCACCGTGAACAATCCGGCGTTTCGCCGGAGTGCATGGAGGCGCTGGTGAATTATGCCTGGCCGGGAAACGTCCGTCAACTTGAGAATCTTCTGAAACAACTGGTCGTTCGACAAGACGAAGCGATCGTTTACGAAATGCTACGGAAGTCGCCGGAACTGCCGTTGTCGGAACGCGCGGCACGCACGCATCCGGGGAATAATTCCGCCGCAGTTTCCGCTCCGGCCGAAACGATCGCGGCGGCGGTTACGGATGACAAGAATTATTCGCTCAAGAGTCGATTATCGAAAACGATCGAGTCGGAAGAAAAGCGTCTGATTGCGGAGGCTCTGCGACGCACCAACTGGAACCGTCGCAAGGCGGCGCAGATGCTCGAAATCTCGTATCGATCGTTGTTGTACAAAATTAAAGAGTACCGGCTGAACGAGGTCGAGTGAGCGGCGACGCCGCCGTGCACCATTTGTGAACAGGCATGCATAGCCGGATGACGCCGCAGACCTCATTAAGCCCTGTTTGTTGTGACAAGTGTAATACTGCCGGCGTAAACGGTTGGGCCGGTGAATCTTTTCACAATTCGGCCATGCTCTTGGAGATGACAGGGAAGTCTTCCGCGCGCTCGGGGCCATCGGCACCGAAATTGCTTTTCTTCCGCTGTCGTGAAGCATCTGACATCAAATCAATCGCCCGATTCGCGCGGTAGCCTGGCGGGCGATCACCAGGAATCAATGACGGGAAACAATAGCCATAACTTTGCCGAGCGAACGCGACAGGAGCGCAGCCGCGCCGAGCGATACTGCCTGTTTCTGTCGATGGTGCTGATCGACCTCAATGATCTTAGTCGGACGGCCGTAGATCGGAGAGCGGCGGAGACAATCAAGCCGGAAGTGCTCTGCCGCGATCTTGAACTGGGTCTGCGCGCTTCGGTGCGGGAATCTGACGTCGTGGCTACCCTCGACCGCAACCGGATCGGATTGCTCCTGATGGAAACTTCTCGCAGTGGATTGGAAGTCGTTCGCCGCCGAGTTGATGGCTTCGTCCGCGATTACGCAAAGGCGACCTTGCGGTTGCCCTTCGAGCCGCAATTGGCGATTCAAGATGCAAGTTTTCCGGAAGAGCCTGATCGATTCAGTTCACTTACCGGCCAGCTGCCGCGTTAGTTCAAATAGCTAATCAAATCAAGAAGCGCTAAGACGGGGACGCGAGGTTGTTTCAGATAGCCGTCGGCGTCTCCGTGCTCGCGTCGCTTTCTGCGACCGTTGCGGCGGATTCGTCGGTCATGATTTTTTGAGGTTCGTCGAGGGCGGCCTCGCCGAAAATCACGTTATGGAAGGCAATCGCGAATTCGAATCCGGGCTGGCCGTCTTGACGCTTGGCAATCGTCATCTGGATATGGCGCTTGGCCGCTATCAATTTCGGGCCGTCGATGCGACACTGCATCAAGTTTCGCAGCAATCGATGGAGAACATAGAGATCGAAGAAATTGGCGATCTCGGCGACGATTACCGTCGAGTTCACGCGGTGACAGACGCGCGGTTTGATGGAATCATCGATCGGTGGCGGATTCATCGGCGAGCGAACGCTGCGCGTGCGTTTAACCGGATCGAGAATCAGGCAAGGTATCTGGAAGCCCAGAATCAGACTGGTGAGTGTATTCGGGACCTGGACGGGAATGAACGCGATGCTCTTCATGACGGCTTCGACGTCAGCGACATCGACGCCCTGCAGCACGCGCTTCAGTACCGTCTCATTGACATCGAGAAGGTCGTCGAGTGAGCGCACGAAATAGCGAGCCAGTTTGGGCGCGCCGTACCGTTGCAGCATATCCATGTCCATCCTATGCGCGTTTCCCGGTGTCGCCCATTTCACCCGTTACCAGAAATTGAATCATCGCCTGCAGTTCGCTGAAGACAATCGGTTTGTGAATGTACAACTCGCCCGAACACTCGACAAAACGCAGATCGTCATCCTGACGCGACTTTCCTGACACGAAGATAACTGGCGTTGTCGATGTGCGCGAATCGGTCTTGAGCGCTTTCGCGAATTCGTAGCCGTCCATTTTCGGCATCATGATGTCAAGCAGAATCACTTCCGGTCGAAAATCGCCCGCCGCCTTGAGCGCAGCAGCGGCATCGTTGAACGCGCGCACCCGGTGGCCGTTCAGTTCGAGGTAATCCGTGATCGCGCCGGTGATTTCCGGCTCGTCATCGACGATCATGATGCGATAGCTCTGGCTCATAGAATATTGCTCCACTGACCGCCGCCGTTGAGGACCCGCCCAGGCGGCAAGCGAATCGAATTAATCCCGTTCACCCTTCGCCGGCGACAGCCAGGCTGTTCACAAGAATATATCGACCTGTTGCCGACATTCATTTAGCGGCGGGACAAATCCAAGGACGGTCGGGCTTCTCCAGAGCATTGCTTGCGTTTCTGCGGCGGGATTGAGCTTATGCGGTCCGTTTGCGAAAGCGTGCCGCCGCCAACGCCAGTGCGCCCAATCCCAGCCCCAAAAGCGGCAGGATCTGATTCCAGAGCAGATCAATAGTGACGCCTTTGAGAAAGATCGAGCGAATAATTACGACGAAGTAGCGAAGCGGATTGAGATAGGTGAGATATTGAATGGCCGTCGGCATATTATCGATCGGAAAAGCGAAACCGGAGAGTAAGATGGCCGGCATCATGAAGAAGAATGCGGAGATCATCGCCTGTTGCTGCGATTGCGAAATTGTCGAGATGAACAGCCCAATGGCCAAGGTCGAGATCATGAACATCAGCGACGTTGTGAACAGCAGCGCGAGACTCCCGAGCAACGGCACTTTGAAGTAGAAGACAGCTACCGCACAGATGATGGCGATATCGACCATGCCGATGAAGGCATAAGGTAGCGCCTTGCCGATGATTAGTTCCACCGGCCGAATCGGCGTTACAATGAGCTGCTCCATCGTGCCGAATTCCTTGTCGCGCACGATGGCCATCGAAGTGAGCATCAGCGTCACAACGACGAGAATTTGAACGACAATCGCTGGAACATTGAAATTGCGGCTTTCCAAATCGGGGTTGTACCATACGCGAACTCGATTTTCCACCGGCGGAAACTTCGGGCGTAGTTCGGCGGGCAGCGCCGCGACGGCTTCGGTGCGAAGTTCTTCGTTCAATCGACTGATGAGCGCGCCGAGATAGCTGGATGCGATCATGGCGCTATTGGAGTTGACGGCGTCCAGAGCGGCCGCGATCTGTGCCGGCCGTCCGGACTTCAGCTCTTCAGCCAGCCCACGAGGAATCTGCAGCACGAGCCAGACGTCGCCGTGCTGCAGCAGAGTGTCAATTTGCGCTTCGGATGTCAAATAGCGCTCGACTTGAAAGTACCCGGAAGCCTCCAATGAGCGAATGACGCGGCGACTGACTGTCGAGTAATCCTGATCCAAGACCGCAGTCGGGATGTTGCGGATATCATACGTGGCGGCGTACCCGAAGATGATCAACTGGACGATTGGCGAAATGAAGACAATGGTGCGGGCCTTCTTGTCGCGGAAGAGCTCCTGAAATTCCTTGACCAATACCGTATAGGCGCGACGAATTATCATGCGATTTTTCTCTTGAATCTACGAGCGGCGATCAGGCTGAAGACGACCGCAAACGCGAGTAATGCCAGCGCCTGCGGATACAAAACCGTCGGGCCGTTGCCTTTGAGGAACAACCCGCGCAGAGCTTCGATAAAGTACCGGGCGGGTATCAGATGGCTCACAACTTGCAGCGGCAACGGCATCGAGGAAAGTGGAAACAGAAAGCCGGACATCAGAAATCCCGGCAGGAATGAGGTCAGCATCGAAATCTGGTAAGCGAGTTGCTGCGACTTGGCGATGACGCTAATGAAGTACCCGAAAGACAGCGAAGCGAGCAGGAACAGCGATGAGAGGGCGATCAGGAGGAGCAGGCTGCCGTTGAAAGGAACGTCGAAGACAACGATACCGACATAGGCAGCGACGATGGTGTCGAATAGCCCGATCAGGAAATACGGGGCCAGTTTGCCGACGGCGAGTTCGAACGGGCGCACCGGCGTCGAGATCAGCAGCTCCATCGTCCCGCGTTCCCATTCGCGCGCGATAGTCAGACAGGTGAGCATCGAGGCTAAAATCGTCATGACAAGAGAGATGAGACCGGGGACGAGAAAATTCTGTGAATCCAAGTCCGCGTTATACCAAAAGCGCGGCGAGTAGGCGATTGTCGGCAGGGAAATCTGAGAACCCAATGACGAGCGGAGGCGCTCATGATTGTACTCGGAAACGATCATTGTTGTATAGGCGAGCACCGACTGCGCGGAGTTAGCATCAGCGCCGTCGGCAATCGTCTGAATCACGGCGCCGCCTTCCAGGAGCTTGGCCGCAAAATCGGCCGGAATCACGATTCCGACTTTGGCCTGACTGCGATCCAAGAGCTCAGTGAGACGCGCTTCATCTTCGGTGCGTTCGATCTCGCGAAAATATCCGGAACTGGTGAAACGCTTGATCAATTCGCGGGAGTGGGTCGATTTTGAGTAATCGATGATTACCGCCGGAATCGAACGGATGTCCAGGGTGATTGCCGCGCTGAAAAGAAAGATCAGCACGATCGGAAGCAAGAAGGCGAGAATCAGCGAGCGTTTGTCGCGCAGGATCTGCAGCGTTTCCTTGCGGGCGATTGCCCAAACGCGTAGCGGGTTCACGGGCGGACCTCGCTGATGAGGGAGATAAACAGGTCTTCCAGAGTCGGCGTGATGGCGATGAGCGTCACGTCACTCGATTCGCGATTGCGAATTGCGGCTTGTACCGAGTCGTAGTCAGCTCCGGGGCGCAGAGTCAAATGCAATTCAGAACCAAAGAGTGCGACATCGGCAACACCGTCGATGGTCCGCAGAGATTCGACCATCTCCCAAGGTTTGGCGGAAGCGAAGCGATAGATCGTGCCGGTGAACCGCTCACGTTTAAGTTTGTCCGGTTCGCCGATCGCCGCCAGCCGGCCGTTGAAAATCATCGCGATGCGGTCGCATTCCTCGGCCTCATCGAGATAGTGAGTTGTCACAAATACCGTGACGCCGCGGGTTACCGCGTCCCTGATTTGCTCCCAGAAATAGCGGCGCGACAATGGATCGACGCCGGCGGTGGGCTCGTCGAGAAAGATCAACTCGGGATCGTGCTGCAAGGCACAGGCCAGAGAAAGAAGCTGCCGTGTCCCGGCGGGCAATTCGGCGACAATGCGGTCTCTCACGCCGCCCAGTGCCGTTTCCGAGAAGAATCTCTTCTTAACCTCGGCGTGGCGCTGTGGCGCGATGAGATAAATGCCGGCGTAAAAATCCAGGTTCTCCGCAACGGTCAAATTCTGATAGAGCGAAAACTTCTGCGACATATAGCCAATGCGCGTTTTGATCCGCTCGAATTCTCGTATGATGTCGAAACCGGCGACGGTACCCGATCCACCGGTCGGTTTGAGGAGTCCGCAGAGCATGCGGATCGTCGTCGATTTGCCGGCGCCGTTGGGGCCGAGGAATCCAAAAATCTCGCCGCGCTGCACCGAAAAACTAATGTCATTTACGGCAACGAACTTGCCGAATACCCGGCGCAGATTGCTTACATCGACAGCGAGATCGTTCATGTGCCCCCTCGCGAATGCCCAATGTAAATATCTTCGAAAGACGGAGGAATCCGGCGCAGATGCGCAACGTCGATGCCGCGTTCCGAGAGGAATTGTTGCAGAGAGGCCTCCGTCATTTGGACAGCCAATTCCAGATGCAGCGACCTGCCGAACAGAGTAACGTTTCGGAGTTCCGACGCATCCACGAGGCGAGCTTTCGCCAGTCGCGGATTGTCGGTCGCAAGCTCGAAAATCGGATGCGGGTAGGCGCGCTGTACTTGTGCGGGGACGCCGTCGCTGAGCACGCGGCCGTGCCGCATCAAAACGAAGCGGTCGGCGCGTTCGGCTTCATCCATGTACGAGGAACTGATGACGATAGTTGCGCCTTCGCGATTCAGATCGTAGAGCAGCCGCCAGAATTCGCGGCGCGAGACCGGATCGACGCCGTTGGTTGGCTCATCGAGAAGCAGGATTTTCGGGTTGTGAATCAGGGCGCAGGCTAGGCCCAACTTTTGTTTCATGCCGCCGGACAGATTACCGGCCAGACGTTTCGTGAATTCGCCAAGGCGCGAGAAATCGAGGAGCCGCTCGATACGCTGCCGCCGCGCCGCGCCACGCACCGAAAACATGTCGGCGAAGAAATCGATGTTTTCTTGAATGGTCAGGTCCTCGTAGAGCCCGAACTTTTGCGGCATGTAGCCGATGATCGATTTTTTGTGCTCGAAGTCACGATGGAAGGAATCACCGAAAATCTCGACGGCGCCGGCGTGGGGATCGAGGATGCCGGCCAGGATTCGCAGCAGCGTCGTCTTTCCCGAGCCATCCGGACCGACAATGGCGACGATGCGACTCGCGGGAACCGTCAGGCTGAGATCATCGAGCGCAAGCGCCGCCGGGTATTGCTTGCACAGACCGCGCACCTGAATCGCAATTTCACTCATGATTTTTTGAGATAGACGTCAACCGGTAAGCCGGGTTTGAATTGGCCGGAGGAATTATCGACGCGGACGCGCACCGCGAAGACGAGCTTGGTGCGCTCCTTGCGCGTTTGCACGTTCTTCGGTGTGAACTCCGCCTTTTGCGAGATGAACGAGACAATTCCCCTGAGTGGCTGCGACGGCGCTGAATCGAGTATCACCTCGGCGCTATCGTTGAGCTGAATCCGCGGCAAATCCGTTTCGTTGACGTAGATTTCGACCCAGGTCTCGGCGAGATCGACCAATTCAAACATTACGGAGCCGGTGGTGGCCAACTCGCCGACTTCCAGCGGGTCGGCCTGCACGAAGCCGTCGATTGGCGAGACGACGGCCACGTAGCGCAGTTGCACTGCCACGGTTTGGCGCTGGGCGGCAATCGTCTGTAGGCGCGACTCGATGGCGGCAACGCGTTTGCTGCCGGCATCAACAGCGGTCTGCGCATCCTCGAAGGCCCGCTTCGATATCGATCCGGCTTCGAAGGCTTTACGCAGCCGATCGAGATTCTTGTGCGCGTTCGCCAGGTCGATTCGAGCCGCCGCGAGTTCATCCTCCGTCGTGGCGAGACCCGATTCCAGCTCATGGTCGCGCGATTTGAGGAGATCGCTTTCGATTAACGCCAGCGTGTCACCGACACGCACCAAGGCGCCTCTGGCAAAGCGTTTTTCGATAATCTTGCCGGTGGTCTGGGCAGAAACGGCGACCGTACCGGATTCCACCGTTCCCGAAGAGTAGATCACATTCGATGGCAGCTCATTGGACTGCTGGCGGAAATAGATGAAAACGATCAGGATCGTCGACAGAACGACGAGTATGGGAATGATGATTAGGCGTCGCACGGGTAATCTCCTTGAATCGACATCGAATTTCGCAGCAGCAAGTAATCAATCCATTACGTGGTCGGCAAGTGAAACGAGGCGCAAGCCGGGGGAACTACTCAAGCCCGCACTGAAAAGTCAGGACCGGAATCGGAGGGCTCCGATCCCGGTTCTGTGTTGAGCAACTTGTCGTTACTACTAACCCGGTAACTCAAGGTCTTAAAAGGTGGGACTATATGTACAGCAGACGTAGGCCTTCTGATGCTCATCCAATGTGTGTTCTCGATTCTTTGCCGGGGATCCCGTATTAGGGGACCCCGACAATCGGTAATGCAAACGTGAAGTGAATTTGCGTTACTGTTTCGATGACACGGTTTCTAACTCACTTCGGATGATGTTATATCAAAGATTGTGCCAACTTTGGTGACGGTGAAGGATTCGCTAACTCGTTGTCGCATAACAGATCTGAGATTGTCATGGATTCGTCATCGCGACTCGCGGCAGATTCTGCGCTGGGACACTTAGCTCACAACAATGGCGAAAATGATTTGTCGTTGATTATCAGAGACTTACGCGGGCGCAAAGACTGCGGGGCGGAAGCAAAAAATAACGAGTGCTGTTTGTCGGTTATTGCGGGGAACACAAGTTGGAGATCTTTGAATGCTTTTGGCTTGTGTTGGAACCAAGCAAACAACACTCGTTTTGGCGCAGTCTGTATGACCCGATCTCCGCGGATCACCGCGCTGGCGGGTATATACAAAAACTGGTCGGCTGGCGCAAGAGAAATCTGATTCTCGAAGCCGAACTTTGACGAAAATGGTCACTGCTGGGAATTATCGTGCCGGAATCGAGTTGATATCGAGTTATTCTGCTTCACTAAGGACTGGATCCGGATGAGCGATCTCAGAAGCTGAAGTCCTGATCCCACCGCGATCGGTCGGGCACCCGCGCTCTCCGAAACAGTCGGGCTCGCCATCCCGCGCGTGCGAGACGGCGAACCCGAAGTTACCTTTCAATAATTGAAACTGATCGGCGGCGGCGGACCGCCGTTGAAAATGTAGTTAATCAAATAGACGCAATCGGCTTGACTGATTCGGCCGTTGCCGTCAGCGTCGCCGGTCAGAATTTGCGGTCTTGGCGGTGGACCGCCATTGAATATGTAGTTGATAATCAGTGTAGCGTCGGCCAGGCTTAAGGCCCCGTTGTTGTCAGCGTCGCCGCGAACAACGGCCAGCAGTGCCCGCGCGGCGTTCAATCGACCCCAACCATAGAAGTAATCCCAGCCGGGAGCATCATAGTAGTCCCCGACTCGATCCTCCGAGGACCTTCGGATGATTTCGCGAATTTGTTCGGTATTTCCGACAAGATCGGGCCGACGCAGCATGACGAGAGTGGCCACTCCGGCAACTTGTGGGCACGCCGCAGAGGTGCCGCCGAATTTGCAGTCGTAGTCGAAGTCGTCCGGATCACAGGTGAAAAACGCCGGATTGTAGCCGAGAATGAAAGCACGATCGAGGGTCCAAATGTCGCCCTGGAGGCTCGTTTGACCGCTCGGGGCAACCAAGTCGAGCTCAGCTCCAAACATAGAATAGTCCCAACGAACGTCGGATCGGTTCGTCGCTCCTACCGCCAGCACTTTCGGATGTCGAGCCGGATCACCGACCCAGGAACACCCGATGCAGTTTCCCGAAGAAAACACAATCGTAATGCCAGCGCTGTCGCAGCGGCTGATTGCCTCATAGATAACCTCCGAGTAACAACTTGGGCATGGTCGACCCCAGCTGTTCGAGATTAACCTCGCACCTCTTATGCGACAGGAGTCAAATGCAGCGGCAATTCCGACATCCGTTGCGGCACAAGAGATCGGAGCAGGCGGGCAGTTGTCCGCGAATATCTTCTGTCCGAGAAACTCGACATTTTGGGGAGCTATCCCCGCGACACCGGTGTCATTGTTGGCGCTCGCCAGGATGATCCCGGCACATCCCATGCCGTGTGCCGACAGAGAACCGGGTGCGATGCTGGTGTCGGAATGGTAGAAGTCATAGCCTCCGATTATCCGCGACCCGGCTAGATCCGCATGACTTTCGAAGCCGTCGTCGATTATTCCTATCAGAAACGGAGTTGACGGAATAGTAAAATCGCGTGCCTCGTCCAAATCGATATCGGCATCAACCTTGCCGCCTCCCGAGCCGTCGTTCTTCAAGTACCATTGATAAGGAAAGTATTGGTCGTTGGGAGCGGAGAATCGTTCGTATGGTAACGCGAGTCCTGCGCGAGCGTGCTTGAAAAGGCCGCTCTCGAACAGTCGATTACCAAGGGTAATCACATCAAGTGGAGAGGACTTGGTTGTGCGGGCAATCCTGATGAAGTGGTCTCCAAAAAGGCTGTCGACGAGGAGCAAGTGATTTGCGGCAAAGATCGAGTCGATTTGACCAGTGCTTATCGTTGTTTTGAAATGAAGATACAAGAGGTCGGTCGCGTAAATATACCCCCCCCATGAGGATCCGCGTAAACGTTGTTTACGGAGGCAATGCCGTTACTCAATCGAAGGTCATCCGCTGCGCCAGTGGGCGGCCACCCGCCCGTCAACCGGAGAAGCATGAAGTGATCAGCCATCGGAAATGGCTCGAACGTACCATCAAGATAGCCCTTTGAACCGATGATATCGATCCATGTCGTGTACTGATCATCATCTTGTAGCGCAACAAGGTACTCAGTCGCTGGCGTGAGCTGTATTTGTAAGCCATCTTCATAGTAGTAGTGATCTACTGCAAGTCCCGAAGCGTTGAGGATAAGCAGGATCATTGGGGAAATGACTGTGAGCCCTTTCATCGTAAACTCCTATGGTTCGGAAACATCCCTTGTGTTAATGCGGATCAAACGGGAAAACCCGTTGGTGAAAGTCCATCGTTTCTCTACCTCCTTATTGCTGATGTCGATTTGTAGGATCGAGCCCAGCCAAAAACCATCGGCCCCGAGCATCACGAACATTGACTCACCGTCAGGCGACAGCTCGATGATCGATGGCACAAATGGTTCTGGGGCGATGCTGATCTCACCTTCTGCGACAAAGGAACGATAGACATCGGTTTCAATCCCATAGAAATCGATCCCGCCAGTTGGGTTATCCATACCTCCATTCCATGCAAGAATCGCGCTTTTTCCGTCCATTGATAGAGGACCGCCAAATACTCTTGCCGGCCTGAGGTCGCTGCGATCGGCGAGAAGGCTAACGGTCGTTGGATCATAGACCCCTAAGTAGCTGGGACCGATTCGATTTGGTACGACGAAAATAAGTTGCCTCTCGGTACAAGCCAGCGGTCCGCGACTCGTCCTAACCATGCCCTGGCGGTCTTTCAATTGGAAGGAAGTAATCGCCACCGGCAATTGCGCGTAGTCCAGAACAAAGATGCTGTCCCAGTACGGCTCGATCGTCACATAAGCCAGACGTTCGGACGGATGCAAAGCGCCCGCCCAACTAGAGGCGCTTCCCGAACTGCCGTCACCCCAGCGGCGGTCGGTCGAGTCGCGGAAGACGATTCCCAGATCAGGAAACGTCAGAATTGCCACCAACCGACCTCCCGTAAGGAACAGGTAGCGGTCATCGGGCGTCAAATACGCAGCCAGTGCGCCAGTGCCAAGCAGATGCGCAACCGTATCGTGGCTCGGCCACGCCGTCACCCACGTTTCGCTGTTGCCAATGCGAGAGTTGTAGATGCTGGTGAAGCAGGCGTAGCTACCGTCGTGCGAGAAAAGCATGTTGTCAAAAGGGTTCCCGCGATAATGCAGCGAATCGATAGCCTTGCCGGATTTCGTGCTATAGATCATGACATAGTTGTCAGACCCGTAGCTAACGTAGCTAAACAGCATGTGATAGTCCGGCACATGCTCCGGTTCCGGCGGACACACCGGACATTCATCTTCCCCGCAGCCAGACAGCCAAACGGCCGTCGCGATCACAACGATAGAAAGGAACAAATAGGTGTACTTCTTCACATGCTTACCTCCTGTAAGTTAGGTTCGCTGCCCAAACCGCGCGGTTCCGAAATACGAGCGCTACAACTGTTGTTTCCCGAAATACCGATGATCTTTCCTCCCCAATCATCGACTTTGGGGTTAAATGCCGTGCTTGATACTAATGACGAATGCCCCCAAACGTTTGTCAAGTCGAAAATTGAAGAATCATTCCACGATTGTATCGGAGCTCGAAATCGTTCGGAGAATCGGGTTGCTCGCCGCGTTCCGAGCGAGATGTGATCATCGGCGCGAAGTTCTATTGGAGATATCGGGTTCGCCGTCCCGCTCTATGCAAGACTGCGAACTCGGCCAATGCGGCCAAGTTATCCGACTATCGGTCTATGGTTTAGGCCGGGTCGTTGAACGGTTGGTTGAACGAACGCGAGCGCCGATGAAAGGCCCGAGCGTCAGACTGCCTTAACCGCAAACCAGCTTCGTCGATAAACTCAGTCAATTATGAGGTTTTTGCTTGTGCGGCTTGCTCAAAAATGTATCCTTGTGCGCTTTCTGGGATCGTGGTTTTCCATGATAGCGGAAAGTCTCGCCGCCCAGATAAACCACTCGTGAACACAATGTACGGTTGTCAAGGATAAGGAGTATCGTGATGAGCTTCTCGGCTGAGCAGATCATCAAAATGATGGACAAGGAGAAGGTGAAGTATATCCGCTTGTACTTCACCGACATTCTCGGCACGCTGAAGGGAATGTCGATTACGCGTTCGGAAATCGAGGAAGTGCTCGAGGGCGGTCAGGGATTTGACGGGTCATCGATCGAAGGATTCGTGCGGATCGAAGAATCGGACTTGAACGCGCGTCCCGATCTTTCGACGTTTCGCATTTTCCCGTGGCTGATCGAAGGCGAGCGCGTTGCGATGATGTTCTGCGACGTTGAAACGCCGACCGGCGAGCCGTTTGACGGAGATCCGCGCCAGATTCTGCGCAAGATGTTGAAGAAGGCGGCCGATCTTGGTTACACCTATTACGTCGGCCCGGAGCTCGAGTATTTCTATTTCAAGCAGAACGGTTCGCCGGAAGTGATCGATGTCACCGGCTACTTTGATTACAGCACGGTTGATTTAGGCGCGCGGGTGCGCAAGAAAACCGTCGTGGCGCTGGAATCGGTTGGAATTCAGGTCGAATGTTCGCACCACGAAGTCGCGCCGTCGCAGCATGAGATCGATCTCAAGTACGCCGACGCGCTGAAGATGGCCGACCAGGCGATGCTGTATCGGGTGATCGTCAAAGAAGTCGCGCAGGAGATGGGAGTTTACGCGACGTTCATGCCCAAGCCGCTGTCCGGCCAGAACGGTTCCGGTATGCACTGTCATCAGTCGCTGTTCAAGGGCAGCAACAATGCGTTCTTTGCCAAGAACGGTGAGTATCATCTCTCGGAGACGGGACGGCAGTATATCGCCGGATTGCTCAAGCATGTAAAAGAGTTCACGCTGGTGACGAATCAGTGGATCAACTCCTACAAGCGTCTGGTGCCGGGTTACGAGGCGCCGGTGTACGTGTCGTGGGGGCAGCGCAACCGCTCGTCGCTGATTCGGATTCCGATGTATCGTTACGGCAAAGAGAAGGCGACGCGGGTCGAGTTGCGTTCGCCGGATCCGGCATGCAATCCGTATCTGGCGTTTGCGGCGATGCTCGCGTCCGGTCTGGCCGGGATTCAGGGCAAGTATGAGCTCGGCCCGGCAATGGAAGAGAATATCTATCACATGCCGCGCGCAGAACGTCAGAAGAAGAAGATCGACTCGCTGCCGGGTTCGCTGGAAGCGGCAATCGCGGAATTCGAGAAGTCGAAGCTGATGCGCGAAGCGCTGGGCGACCACACTTTCGAGAGCTTGATCGCCAACAAGAAGCAAGAGTGCGAGCGTTATCGTATCCAAGTGACCGGTTACGAAATCGAAAACTACTACCCGATTTTGTAGTCTATGAATTCGGCGCGAGAGTTGCGGCGCAAGATCGTCGGCGGGGAAGTTCTCCTCGCCGATTTCTATCGGGAGCTTCTGTCCCGGTGTCGCCGAGTGAACGCCGAACTCAACTGTCTGATCACAGTCACTGACGATCTGACGCTTCGAAGCGTGGAGCGGCTGCAGCGTAAGATCGAGTCCAACGAGTCGAAGGGGTCGTTGTTTGGCCTGCCGCTCGTGGTGAAGGACAACATCTGTCTTGAGGGCTACCCGACTACTTGCGCCTCGAAGATCCTGGCTAATTTCAATCCTCCCTACAACGCGACGGTGATCGACAAACTCATGGCCGAAGACGCAGTGATTATCGCGAAGTCAAATCTCGACGAGTTCGCGATGGGCTCGTCGAACGAGAATTCGGCGTTCGGCGCCGTGAAGAATCCGGCCGATCTACGGCGAGTGCCGGGCGGATCATCTGGCGGCTCGGCTGCTGCTGTCGCGGCGGGGCTGTCGCCAATTGCCCTGGGATCGGATACCGGTGGCTCGGTGCGCCAGCCGGCGGCGTTCTGCGGTGTGGTCGGACTCAAGCCGACCTATGGCGCGGTCAGCCGTTACGGGCTGGTAGCATATGCGTCGTCGCTCGATCAGATCGGGGCCTTTGGCTGCGACGTTGAGTCGGCGGCATTGCTGTTTGATGTGATCAGCGGTTATGATCCGCGCGATTCGACTTCAAGTCATCGCGGCTGGACCGCGGTCGCAACGAGTTTGAAAGGCGATCTGAAAGGGCTGCGCGTCGGGCTACCGAAGGAGTACTTCGGCGCAGGTCAGGCAACGTCCATTAGGCAAGAGATCGAACGCACAGTCGCGGAACTGCAGAAACTGGGTGTCGAAGTCAAGGATGTTTCGCTGCCGCACACGGAGTACGCGATCGCGTGCTACTACATTATCGCCGACGCCGAGGCGTCATCAAATCTGGCGCGTTACGACGGAATTCGCTATGGCCTGCGCGAGCCGGCAGAGAATCTGACGGCCATGTACACGAACACGCGCCATACCGGTTTCGGCGCGGAAGCAAAGCGCCGTATCATGCTGGGCACCTACGTGCTGTCATCGGGATACTATGATGCCTACTATGCGAAAGCGATGAAAGTGCGCGAGCTAATTCGGCGAGACTTTGAGACGGCATTTGCTGCTGTCGATGCGCTTCTCACACCGACGACACCGACAACGGCGTTTCGACTCGGAGAGAAGCTTTCCGATCCGCTGGAGATGTATCTGTCGGATATCTATACCGTCAGTGTCAATCTGGCCGGGTTGCCCGCGGTGTCGGTACCGTGCGGAAACGATGAACACAATCTGCCGATAGGACTTCAACTGATTGGGCGTGCTTTCGACGAGGCAACGATTATGCGATTGGCATGGCACGTGGAGCAGATGCACCGATGAGTTTTGAAGCCGTCATCGGGCTTGAAGTTCACGCGCAGCTCTTGACCGGAAGCAAGATTTTCTGCGCGTGCTCGACGAGGTTCGGTCAACGCCCGAATGCTGCGGCTTGTCCGGTATGTCTGGGACTTCCCGGCGCCTTGCCGGTGCTGAACCGCGAAGCCGTGACGATGGCGATGAAATTGATACTGGCAGTCGGCGGTGAGATCAATCGCCGTTCGGTATTCGCGCGCAAGAACTATTTCTATCCTGATCTTCCAAAGGGCTACCAGATTTCTCAGTTCGATCAACCGATTGGACGGGGCGGCGCGGTCGTGATCGAAGCGGAAGGCGAAAGTCGCGCCGTTGCGCTCAATCGGATTCACTTGGAGGAAGACGCCGGCAAGTCGCTTCATCCGGAAAACTCGGGTGACGATTTCTCGCGGGTCGACGTGAATCGCTGCGGTGTGCCGTTAGTTGAAATCGTTACCGAGCCGGTGCTGCGCTCGCCACACGAGGCGTTCCAATACCTGCACGCACTCAAGCAACTGGTAGAATACCTTGGCATCTGCGACGGCAATATGGAAGAGGGGTCACTGCGCTGCGACGCAAACGTGAGTATCCGACCGATCGGAGCGGACAAACTCGGGACGAAGACCGAGGTCAAGAATATGAACTCGATTCGCGGTGTCGAACGCGCGCTACAGTCGGAAATCGCGCGACAGAATGCGGTGGTGGCAAACGGCGGATCCATTGTACAACAGACTCTGCTTTTCAACGAGAGCGACGGCAAGTGTTATCCGATGCGTTCCAAGGAGGAGTCGCACGATTATCGCTATTTCCCCGATCCCGATCTGAGGCCGTTGATCATCGACGAACCCTGGCTTGAAGAGACGCGCAAATCTCTCCCGGAGTTACCCGCGCAGCGTCGGATTCGCTTCGCAGTTCAATACGCGATTCCCGATTATGATGCAGCTTTGCTCACGGCTCAGCGCGAGCTGGCGGATTACTATGAGGAGACTGTGGCGGTTTGTGGCGACGCGAAACTGGCGTCGAATTGGATCATGACAGAGGTGTTAGCGCGACTCAACGTCAGCGCGATGGAAATCGGCTCGTTTCCGATCGCTCCGCGCCGACTTGGAGATCTCATTATTCGAATCAGGAATCGCGAGATCACCGGCAAGATTGCTAAAGAGCTGTTTGAGTTGATGATGACTGATCGACGCGAAGTCGCTGTGATCATTGCCGAGAAAGGACTTGCTCCGGTCGCGGATTCCGGCGATCTTGAGCGCATGATCGAGCAAATCATCGCCGATTTTCCGGAAGAAGCCGCCAAGTATCGCGCCGGCAAGCAGAAGGTGTTTGGGTTTTTCGTCGGACAATTGATGAAGGCCACGCAGGGAAAGGCTGATCCGGCGCTCACGAACGAGCTCCTAAAACGAAAGCTCGATCAGTGAGCGGTATGCCGACTCCGCTTCGGATCGCGGTGTTTGCCTCGCACGGCGGCTCGAATTTGCAGTCGCTGATCGACGCCTGCGCCGATGGCCGGATCGGTGGTCGCCTGGTGCTGGTTGTCTCGAACAATCGAAGAGCGTTCGCTTTGGAACGCGCGAAAAACGCCGGAATTGAAACGTTGGTCATTTCCGATCGACACTTCGACACGGCCGGCGAGTATGGCCGCACCCTGCTTGAGCAATTGCAGAGTCGAGGAGTCGAGCTGATTTGTCTCGCCGGTTACATGAAAATGATTCCTCACGAACTGTTCGCCGCGTATCGTAACAAGATCATCAACGTGCATCCGGCGTTGCTGCCGAAGTTTGGCGGACAAGGGATGTATGGGATTCTCGTGCACGAGGCTGTAATCGAAGCGCGCGAGACGGAATCGGGCGCGACGATTCACATCGTCGACGAGGATTACGATCACGGCCGCGTGATCGCGCAGCAACGGGTGGCAGTGCTACCCGGCGATACGCCGGAAACGTTGCAGGCGCGTGTATTGAAAGTCGAACATCAACTATATCCCGAGACGGTCGCCAAGATCGCAGCGGGAGAAATTATATTGGAGTAAGCCGCTATGGAGAGTCTGCTACAAACCAACATGCCCGATATCAAGTTGTTTGCGCGCGGCAAAGTGCGCGACGTTTACGATCTCGATGACAAATTGTTGATCGTCGCCACCGACCGCATTTCGGCGTTCGATTACGTTCTGCCGGACGCGATTCCCGGCAAGGGCAAAGTGCTGACGCGAATGTCGCTGTTTTGGTTCGATTACACGAAGGACGTGGTGGATAACCACTTCATCAGCGCGAACGTAAGCGAGTATCGGGAGCCCTTGCGCAAGTATCGAGAGCAACTTGAGGGGCGATCGATGCTGGTTCACAAAGCGGAGCGAATCGATATCGAGTGTGTGGTGCGCGGATATATCTCCGGGTCGCTGTGGAAGGATTACACCATGCAGCGCAAGTCCGGAAATACTACCGTGCTCGGGTTCCATTTCGCGAACGATCTTCAGGAATCGCAGAAGTTCGACGAGCCGATTTTTACGCCCGCGACCAAAGAAGAATCGGGACACGACATCAACATCTCCTTTGAAGAAATGGCGAGTATGGTTGGGATCGATTTGGCGGCCAAGTTGCGTAGCGTGTCGAAGGCGCTATATCTGAAAGCGGCGAACTACTGCGAATCTCGCGGGATCATCCTTGCGGACACGAAATTCGAATTTGGCATCCTAAATGATAAATTGATCCTGATTGATGAAATACTCTCACCCGACTCGTCGCGTTTCTGGCCAAAGGACAGGTACCGAATCGGGCGCGGACAAGAGTCGTTCGACAAGCAGTTCGTGCGCGACCACCTGACGGCTTGCGGCTGGGACAAAAACTCGCCGCCGCCGCATCTTCCGGAAGACATCATCGACGGCACGAAAAGGAAATACGAGGAGATCGAACAGATTCTGGTGGGGAAGTAGCGATGGGCAAAGCGACTGTCGAGGGGCGAATCAAACGCGCAATCATTTCGGTGTCGGACAAAACCGGCGTGATTGAACTGGCAAGATTTCTCACCGAGCAAGGCGTAGAGATCATTTCGACCGGCGGAACAAAACAAACGCTGAAAGACGCCGGAATCAAAGTCGTACCGGTGTCGTCGTTTACGGGAGCGCCGGAGATACTCGAAGGTCGCGTCAAGACGTTGCATCCAAAGATCGCCGCGGGAATTCTGTTTCGGCGCGACGTGCCGGAGGATCGCGAACAATTGGACAGCCTCGACTACAAGCAGATCGACCTGGTCGTTGTCAATCTCTACCCGTTCCAGAAGACCGTAGCATCCGGCAAACCGGAAGCGGACGTAATCGAGAACATCGATATTGGTGGTCCTACAATGGTTCGCGCCGCCGCCAAGAACTTCGCAGGTGTGACGATCCTGGTCGATCCGGCGCAATACACGGATTTCATTTCCGACTTTGGCGCGAACGAAGGTGTCATTTCCGCCGATCACCGCAGGCGCTACGCGGCGCAGGCGTTCGCGATGATCGCCGAATATGACCAAGCCATCGGCGACTATTTTGTTCGGGCGCAGAATGGCGGCAGTGATGAGCTGCCGGCGCAGATCGATCTCAAACTGACAAGAGTTGCGCCGCTCCGCTACGGCGAAAATCCGCACCAGGTTGCGGCACTTTACCGCAAGCACGGCGAGTCAGCGTTGTCGCTGGTCGACGCCGAACAGCTCGCGGGGAAAGAACTATCCTACAACAACTACATCGATCTCGATGCCTGCCTCGGCATGATCATTGACTTTGCGGATCCGTTTGCCTGCGTGGTCAAGCACACCAACCCGTGCGGCGCGGCGTCGGCGGAGACATTGGCCAAGGCTTACGAACTGGCGCTGGCCGCTGATCCGCTGTCGGCATACGGATCGATCATCGGCTTGAATCGCACGGTCGACATGGAAACGGCGCGCGAGTTGCACGAGACACAGTTTGTCGAGTGCATTATCGCGCCGGATTACGCGCCCGAAGCGCTGGCGCTCTTGGAGAAGAAGAAACAGCGGCGCCTACTGCGCCTACCCGCGATTGGCAAGATCAAGCCGACGCAACACTGGGCGCGCGCGATCCACGGCGGATCTTTGTACCAGTCGGTCGACACGCATGTCGTCGGTGAGAGCGAGCTATCTATCGTCACGAAAGCGAAACCGTCTGCCGATCAGATTCGCTCACTATTGTGGGCGTTTCAATTAGTTAAACATGTCAAGTCGAACGCGATTCTGATCGCGCAAGGCACGGCGATGGTAGGCCAGGGTTGCGGGCAGACCTCGCGCGTCGATGCGGTCGAGAACGCGGTTAAGAAAGCCGGCGCTCGCGCGCGGGGCAGTGTGTTGGCGTCGGATGCATTCTTCCCGATGGCTGACGGTGTCGAAGCCGCAGCGGCGGCGGGTATTGTAGCGATAATTCAACCGGGTGGGTCTAAGAACGACGCGGATGCAATTGCCGCCGCCGACCAAGCCGGAATTGCGATGGTGTTTACGGGGATCAGGCACTTCAGGCATTGATGCTGGGCGCAGTCAATCACGACTGTCACAAGTTCACCAGTGCGCGATTTCTGGACAGTTTTATTCTTGCGGAACTATTCATCAGTATTTACCTTAAAAATAGCGGGCGTTCTGACCGGACGCCGGTAAGAAGGAACGACTTTGGAAGAACGCATCCTCGAAATCGTCTTCTATTTGGTGGAGCACCTCCGCAGTCATAACGGCCAGATCGGCCCGTTTACAGCGATCTCTTCCGATCTCAAGAGTCGCGGATTTACCGATTCGGAGATTTCATCGGCCTATGGCTGGTTTCTGGAAGAACTTCAGCGGGACAGTGGCCGCATCAACCCGGCGCAGAGTTCGCAACAATCGGTGCGCGTCATGAGCGACGCCGAGCTCGAGCATTTTACTCCCGATGCGGCGGGTTTCCTCATTCAACTTCTGCGCTTCCGCCTGATTTCACCGGCGCAGTTTGAGAAGATTGTCGATAAGGCGTTCTTGCTCGGTGATGAACAGATCGATCTGCCGGTAATGAAGGTGATCGCTTCGCGTTACGTGTTCGCCTCGGGCGCGTCGATCGATCTCAACCTCTTCAATCTCGACGGCTCCGAGATCGTCAATTAAGCGCCGGAGCGCGCTATGCCCCTGAACGGCAAGAAAATCCTCCTCGGCATCAGCGGCTGTATTGCCGCATACAAAGCTTGTATTCTGATTCGCCTGCTCAAGAAGGCCGGCGCCGAGGTCAAAGTAGTGCTCACGGATTCGGCAACGAAGTTTGTGACGACGACGACGCTGGAAACGTTGTCGGACAATCCGGTCGCGCATGAAATGTTTCCGGCCGAGCGCTTCGTGGCGACACATCATATCTCGTATGCCGAGTGGGCGGATTTGATCTTGATTGCACCGGCGACCGGGAACATCATCGGCAAGATCGCAAACGGAATCGCCGATGACTTGCTCACGACGATTGTCATGGCCAAGCAGTCGGACGTTATGATTGCTACTGCAATGAACACCGAGATGTTTAACAATCCGATCGTGCAGGAGAACATCGACTCGTTGCGCGGACGCGGTTACCAGTTCATCATGCCGGAAGTCGGCGAATTGGCGTGTCACACCTACGGCGTCGGGCGCCTGGAAGAGCCGGAAATGATATACGAGCGCGTTGTCTCGTACTTCTCCCGCACACTTGGTCTTACGGGCAAGAACGTGATCGTGACCGCAGGTCCGACGATCGAGAAGATTGATCCGGTACGCTACATCTCCAACTTTTCCTCCGGCAAGATGGGATACGCATTGGCTGCGGAGGCTGCGCAGCGCGGCGCGAAGGTGACTTTGATATCCGGCCCGACGGCGCTGGCCACGCCGCCAGCGGTGAAGCGCGTCGATGTCGAATCAGCAGAGCAGATGCGAACAACGCTGCAGGCATGCATCAGCGAAAGCGACATCTTGATTATGGCGGCGGCGGTGGCGGATTATCGCCCCAAGCAGTATTCAAAGAAAAAATTGTCGCATCCGGCGCCGAAGTCGATTCCGCTCGCGGAGAATACCGACATCCTTGCCGAGATCGGCAAACAGAAGCGCGCCGGGCAAGTCACGGTCGGATTCGCGTTGGAAATCGATTCGGGGCGCGCAAATGCGGTCAAGAAGCTCAAGGCGAAGAAGTTGGATTTGATTGTGCTCAACAATCCGACGCAGGCGGGCGCCGAGTTTGGCGGGGACCACAATATTGCGACACTGATCTCGGCAACCGGTAGCGACGAAGCGCTCGAACGGATGACCAAGACACAACTGGCGGCCGTCATTCTGGATCGAGTCGAGCGAATCTTGAAGGTGAAGAAATGACCGAACGATCTCAGGTCATCGACATGCTGGTTCGGGCGGTTAGACATCAGGAAGAATTGGGGCTCGGCGGAATTCGTGTCTCACAGGATACGCTGAAAGCGATTCAGGGCACGCGGTTCGCATCTGCAGCAGCGCCGGCGTTGCCCAACGCAGATTCCCTTGATCAATTCTGTAGTCTGATCAAGAATTGCACTAAGTGCCGGTTGCACACCGGGCGGACGAAATTCGTGTTCGGTGTCGGCAATCCGAAGGCCGATGTCATGTTCATCGGCGAAGGACCTGGGCGCGACGAAGATCTCAAGGGTGAGCCGTTTGTCGGTCGCGCCGGGCAACTTCTCGATAAAATACTGGCGGCCATTCAATTCGATCGTAAGATTGTCTACATCGCCAATGTGGTGAAGTGCCGGCCCCCGAACAACCGCGATCCGCAGCCGGATGAGATGAGCGAATGTCTGCCGTACCTGCTGCGTCAAATCGAGTTGATTAATCCAAAGTTGATTTGTTGCCTGGGCCGCATCTCCACCCAAGCCTTGCTCGGCGTGACGACGCCGTTGGGTAAGTTGCGGGGAAGATTTATCGACTTTGGTGGGCGCAAATTGATGGTGACCTACCATCCGGCGGCGCTGCTGCGGTTCCCGCAATACAAGCGCGAGACATGGGAAGACGTGCAGATGCTCCGCCGTGAGTATGACGCCCTCCAGCTACAGAAGTAAACCATTCTCGAATATCACTGAAAAGCCGCAAGGACAGCCGGCGCGAGCGCGTCGCACGATTTCGCTTGACCTGCCGGCAGCGATTCCTATATTCGCGCGGTCGTTCCTTTAATCGTGTCCTGAGAGACCGAAAGGACGAGAGTCAATGACCCAGATTCCGCGCTCTAAATTTACATCCATAAAATCGTTTTCCATATCTATTTTTAACCACCACGAGAGGAGATCACTTGTCTGACAAGGATACTTCGATCCTGCTTGATTCCCGCCAGATCACACATGCGCTGTCGCGCATCGCGCACGAAATTCTCGAGTCGCTCGGTGACGATACGCAGTTGGCGATCATCGGCATCCGGTCGAACGGCGACTTTCTCGCCGACCGGCTGGTGCGGGAGCTTAAGCGCATCGACGGCGGCAAAGTCGATGTCGGCTATATGGACATCACGCTCTATCGCGATGATCTGATGACCAATCCGGAGCACCCGGAAATCAAACGCACGGAGATATTGTTCGCGCTTGACGGCAAGGTCGTGGTGCTGGTCGACGATGTGCTATTCACCGGCCGCACAATTCGCGCGGCGCTGAACCAAATCCCCGACTACGGCCGTCCGCGCGCCGTGCGCCTCGCCGTGCTGATCGATCGTGGCGGTCGCGAATTGCCGATTCGCGCCGATTTCGTCGGCAAAAACGTTCCGACTCAGGTAACCGACAAGGTGATCGTTTCACTGACCGAAGCCGGCGGCGACGATACGGTCACGCTTCAGCGCAATGGGCGAGTCGTTAAAGCGTCTCTGACTCCGAAAGTGGCGGCGAAACGCGGGAGGAAGAAATGAGTCTGAAACGTCGACACCTCCTTGGTCTTGAAGACCTCGATGCGGCAGAACTGATGAAGATTCTCGAGCACTCGAAGGTTTTTCGTGATGTACTCGACCGCCCGATCAAGAAGGTCGCACCGCTGCGCGGTCTCACCGTGGCCAATCTCTTTTTCGAACCGTCGACGCGAACGCGCGTGTCGTTCGAGCTGGCGGAGAAGCGTCTCTCGGCCGATACGGTGACGTTCACGGCGGCGACATCGTCGGTGAAGAAAGGCGAAACACTTAAAGACACCGTACGCAATCTTGAAGCGATGAAGATCGACATGGTGGTGATCCGGCATTCTTCTTCCGGCGTGCCTTACTTCCTGACACGGTTCTGTTCGTCATCTGTGATCAATGCCGGCGACGGCCAGCACGAGCATCCGACGCAAGGCCTGCTCGACATGTACACGATGTGGATGAAATACGGGCGAATTAAGGGCCTGCGCGTGGTTCTGATGGGCGATGCCAAACACTCGCGCGTGATTCGTTCGAATATCTGGGGGTTGACCAAACTCGGCGCGTCGGTTGCGGTATGCGGCCCGCCTACGCTTCTGCCGGTGGGTCTCGAAAAGACGGGAGTCGAAGTCTACACCGATATCGACAAGGCGCTTGACGGCGCTGACGTCGTCAACGTCATGCGCATACAACTGGAGCGCCAGCAATCCGGCTTGTTACCGAGCCTTCGCGAGTACACATCGCTGTTCGGGATCACCCGCGAGCGAATCAGACGACTGAACAAGAACTACACGATCATGCATCCGGGACCGATTAATCGCGGGATCGAGATGTCAGACGAGTTGGCGGATTGTGCAGAATCGGTGATCCTTGAGCAAGTCACCAACGGCGTCGCAGTGCGCATGGCGGTGTTGTATCTATTGGCCGGCGGCGAAGGGAGAAAGAGCGATGAAGATTAAACTGATCAAGAACGGCACGATCATCTTCCCGGACAAGAACGCGCCGGTAAAGGGTGACATCTATCTTGAGGGCGACAAGATCAAGCGCATTGACCTCGAAGGCGCTCGCGAGAAGAAGCCGAAAGGTAAAGCGACATTCAAGAAAGAAGAGGTCATCGACGCAGCCGGCATGCTGATCCTCCCCGGCTTGATCGACATGCATGTGCACTTGCGCGAACCGGGTCGTGAAGACACCGAAACGATTGCGACCGGCACGATGGCCGCGGCCGCCGGCGGATTCACTGCAGTCGCCTGCATGCCCAATACCACGCCGCCATTGGACAATCAGGAAGCAGTCATGTTTGTCAAACAACGAGCGGTTGGCTGCAAGGCACGAGTCTATCCGGTTGGCGCCGTCTCGCGCGGGCGATCCGGCAAAGAGATGGCCGATATCGGCGAAATGGTGCGTACCGGAGCCGTCGCGATTACAGATGACGGTTCGCCGGTCTCCGATGCGGGAATGATGCGGCGCGCGCTGGAGTACGCCGGCATGTTCGGGATCGCCGTAATTTCGCATGCCGAGGATATGTCGCTTTCCGGCAAAGGAGTGATGAACGAAGGTTATGAATCCACCCGTCTCGGGATGCCGGGCATTCCACCGTTTTCCGAGGAAGTGTGCATCGCGCGAGACATTTTGTTGTGCAAGTATATTGGCACGCCGCTTCATATCGCGCATGTTTCGACAAAGGGTGCGGTTGAGCTGATTCGGCGCGCCAAGGCCGAGGGAGTCAACGTGACTGCCGAGGCGACACCGCATCATTTCACCCTGACCGATGCCGAGATCGGCAAGGAGTTTCACACCAGCTTGAAAATGAATCCCCCATTGCGGACACGGGAGGATGTCTCGGCGATTATCGAAGGACTTGCCGACGGCACGATCGACTGCATCGCCTCCGATCATGCGCCACACGCTCCGGAGGAGAAGGAGGTCGAGTTCGATCAAGCGCCGAACGGGATCATCGGGCTGGAAACGTCACTGGGACTCGCCGCCACGTACCTGGTCAAGCCCGGTCATTTGACATGGAATGACCTCGCGCGCAAGATGTCGGCGCATCCGGCGCGAATTCTGCGTGCGCCCGGCGGGGATCTTCGTGCCGGAGCGATCGCCGATATCACAATCGTTAATCCCAAGGCAAACTGGACGGTGAAGGTCGACAAGTTCTTCTCCAAGTCACGGAATTCGCCATATGAAAGTTGGAAACTGCAGGGCAAAGTTCGCTACACGATTCTTGGCGGGGAAGTATCGTACGAGGGCTAATCGGGCCAATCAAGGGCACCAAATGCGGGCGGCGCTGGTGAGCCGCCCGCTTCTCATGTTTGACCTGCTCCTGGGCGGGCACACTTGTCGGCCCCTCAAGTCTCATGGTTTCTATTAAATCATACTTCCTTGCCTGAGAATCGGTAGAGATTCGGCTGAAATCTCGTAGCGTGCGCTTTGGAATTAGGTTCGTCGAAGGGATGGTCGATTGCGAATTACAGACTGGATCAGACTCATGCTACTCGGAGCTATCTGGGGCGGGTCCTTCGCATTCATGCGCGTGCTCGCACCGGTGTTGGGTCCGGCAATCACCGCCAATTCGCGGTTGCTCATTGGCGGCGGTGCGCTGCTGGCTTACTTCCTGATAGTCGGCTACAGAGTTGAGTGGCGAACGCACTGGCGGCACTACTTGATCATCGGCGTCGTCAATTCCGGCATTCCGTTCGTTCTCTACGCCTTCGCCGCGCAACACATTCCGGCGTCGTACTCCGTGATTCTCAATTCGACAGCGCCGCTTTTCGGCGCGGTGTTTTCTGCGATTTGGATGAACGATCGCTTGACCTTCAAACGTGTCGCCGGTCTGTTGCTGGGAGCACTGGGCGTGATATTGGTGAGCCGCGCCGGCAAGGCAGATTTCAATCCAATGTTTGTCGCATCGGTAGCGGCCTGCTTGTTGGCGGCAGTCTGCTACGCGTTGGCCGGAGTCTATTTGAAGAAGTTCGCGTCGCAAGCCAAGCCCCTCTCTATCGCCGGAGCAAGTCAGACATTCGCAGCGCTGGCCCTGTTGCCGGTGTCGCTTTGGTCGGCGCCGCGAGCACCGATCACGATGCCGATCGTCCTCAATGTACTGGGCCTGGCGTTACTGTGCAGCGCCGTCGCATACGTGCTCTATTACCGCCTGATGGCCAATGTGGGTCCAACTCGGGCGCTGACGGTTACATTCTTGATGCCGGCCTTCGGATTGTTGTGGGGCGCGTTATTCCTGAACGAAACGATCACACCGACGATGATCGCCGGTTGCTTGATGATTGTTTGCGGTATCGTCGCAATCTCGCGCAAGTAATGATTCGACATCGGGCTTGCCAATCGCTGTCGAGCGGTGTACAATCGGGTGAATGTTCGACTTCACACTCGGAGTGTACCGCCGTCTGTGCGCGGCAGTCGCTAAGTCGGGTTATCGGGCGTACAAACTTGGCGACTATCATGAATCGATGTCCACAGCGAAGCAACCGCGGTTGTTTCTGCGCCACGATGTCGATTACTTGCCCAAGACGGCGCTTGATCTGGCCAGAATCGAAATCGACAACGGACTCGTCGCGAGCTATTTCTTTCGCTGCGTAAAGTCGGCGTTTGATCCGAAGGTAATTGCCAAGATTCGTGACATGGGGATGGAGGTCGGCTATCATTATGAGACCTTCCATCGCGCCAAGGGTGATTACGCCCTTGCCTGGAAACTTACACGGGAAGACCTCGAGAAACTCCGCGCTGTCGCGCCGATCAAAGCCGCCGCAATGCACGGCAATGCACTTAGCCCATTCGATAATCGCACAATCTGGAAACAACACGATTTTCGTGAATTGGGAATCGAAGTCGAGGCCTATCTCACGCCTGATTTCTCGAAAATCCGCTACCTGACTGACACCGGCCGCAACTGGCATCCCACGCGCGGCAACATGTACGATCAAGTGGCCTATAAGATTGACGCAGCGCTTTCCGATACGAACAGTGTGATCGCGTATCTCACCCACAACCGTGCGGACACCTGTATTCTCACGCACCCAAATCGCTGGAGCTCGAATCCCGCGCTTTGGACATGGAATCTTCTATTCGACAATGCCGCCAACACCGCCAAAGGACTTCTGAAATTTGTCCGCCGCAGTTAGCATCGACACGGAAATCTGCCCTGCGGTTTCGCAGCTACCGCGAGAATGGGATGAGTTCGTCGCCGTCCGGCCGGAGGCGACGATCTTCCACACCCGCGCATGGCAGGAAATCCTCGCCGGCAGCTACGGCTTTGACTTTCGAGCCATCGTCGCTCGCGAAGGCGGCCAGATCACCGGCGTATTGCCACTGTGGCTGGTGCGCAGTGCTTTGACCGGCAATCGCTTAATCGCCGCGCCATTTTCGTACATTTGTCCGCCACTAACGTCATCCGCCGAATCGGAAGAGATCATTATCGAGCGGGCCACCGCACTGCGCGGCGAGACAGGAAGTGCCTATTTGGAGATCAAGTCACTACATCCGCTTCACGCTGAAGTTGCCGAAGAACAGACATACCGAGGCTTCGAAACCTATCGGCTCGATCTTTCGCCATCCGAAGCACAGTTGCTGTCAGCGACGCATAAGAACATGATTCAGCGCGGCATCGCGAAGGCGCAGAAGGGCGGCGTCGAGATACGGATTGGGACAGGTCACTCGTGTGTAAAGGATTTTCATCGTCTCAATCTTATAACTTGCCGCAAGCACGGCATTCCCGCGCAGCCACTCAAGTTTCACCAACTGGTGTGGGACAAATTGACCCAGAATCAGCAGGCCGAGTTTGCATTCGCGTTTCTGGGCAAGCGGCCGCTGGCGGCGATTGTGACTTTCGAGTTCAATGGCACCGTGGTTTACATGTACGGCGCGTCGGATGAGCGTTACCTGCAGCTGCGACCGAATCATCTGCTGCTGTGGGAGGCGATCAAACGCGCCAAAACACGCGGCAATCGAGTCTTTGATCTTGGTCGCGTTTCCGACGATAACCCGGGTTTGCGTGAGTTCAAGCAGCGGTGGGGCGCCGAAGCTACGCCACTGCATTACTACTATTGGCCGGAGATTCGCGGCGTCGGGGCGGTCAATCGAAACTCGTTGAAGTTTAAGATCGCGACCGGTATGTTCCGCACGCTACCCATCGCCGTCGCCGATCGCCTGACCTGGCTGTACAAGCATCTGGCATAGGATTGAGTGATGTTTCGTAAGCTGTACAAGAAGATTTTCAAGATGATCGCCATGTACATCGGCTGGCATCCGATTCGGATCTGGCTGTTGCGACTTTGCGGATTCAAGATCGGTCGCAATGTCTACATTGCCGACGGGCTGATTATAGTTGAAGAGCTTCGCGACCGGGGTAATCTGGAGATCGGCGACCGCGCTTCATTAGCGCCGCGCGTGACGATTGTCACGTCCTCGCATCCGAATAACTCGCGGATTCGGCCTTATGTTTCGACTCCGCGCGGCAAGGTGACGATTGGCCCCGATGCCTGGATCGGCACGAATGTCGTAATTCTCCCGGGTGTTACGATCGGCGCGGGTGCGATCGTTGGCGCAAGCTCGACGATCACCAAGGACGTGCCGCCTTACAAAATCGCGCTGGGCACGCCGGCGCGAATCATCGGCGATGTGAATGTTCCGCCGGACGAACGCCTCGCGTAGTGGCGCATGGCATGTGCATCTGCCAGTCGGACCTTGTCACGGTAGCAATTTGCTCACCATTCGATTCGTGATTTCACTCTCGGAAAATCTCTGATTTACGCTCGCGCGACCTTTAGCTGCAACTGAGCGCAGCAATTCATCATCGCATAACAGCCGCCGTAGCGCCTCAGTTGTGCTATCGACATCGCCAGGCTCGACAAGCAGGCCATCGACACCGTCCTGCGTGATGATATCCAATATGCCGCCGGAACGTGCGCCGACCGCAGCGCAGCCGCACATCATTGCTTCGACCAGCATCAGGCCAAAACCTTCACGCTCTGAGATGAGAGCCGCGATTTGCGACTCGCGATACTTCTGCGCCAATACCTCCTGCGGCACTGGGGGCGCGAAAGTAACTTGCCTTTCGATACCCAGTGCATTGACCAGCGCCCGGAGATTGGATTCTTCAGGTCCATCGCCGTAGAGCACGAGCGAGCAATTGACGCCCGCAGCAAGAACGGCCTTGACCGCCAGAATCAGTTTGTCGAGATGTTTTTGAGTCGTGAATCGGGACGCGGAGATTATCGAACCCGGTTTGCGTTTTACGCGCGGGTCAAAAAAGACCGCCGCCGGATCGACAGTGAGCGGTGCGACGAAGGTCTTGCCGATCAAGTCGCTCTCGTCCATCACCTTGAGCAGGCGCTGCTCGAGGAAACTGGAAACGACATTGATGCTGCGCGCCTGCGAAAATACACGCTTGGCGAAAAGCCGCAGCCAGCGATGTTTATGCAGCAAATGGATATCGGTGCCATGGCAGGTAACCACCAGCGGCAGATCGTTACGCCGGGAGATTTTCTGTCCTACCCAGCCGCCGGGGACCCACCAGTGCGCCCAAACAGATTTGGGATAAAGTTCGTCCACCAACTTCTGTGCGCGGTGACGGTAGTTGTGCAGGAAGCTGGCTGCCAGTAACGGTTGGCGCAAGGCGCGTTGGTGCATCTCGCCGCGATAGGCAAGCACTTCCTCATCGTCGGAAGCGTATCGAAAACGGTGAATGTGCAAGTCGCCGATCTGCTCGTACTCGCGCAGCCCCTTGTCGTGCGGCACGACAAAGTGCAACTCGAGATACCTGCCCAGACTGCGATAGAGGGGCTGGAATCCGATTCCCGAGATGTCGCCTGCGTGACGCGGGAAGTTGTGCGTCAAGACCAGCACCCGGGGACGCTGCACTCTTGTCGGCATCGTTACGCTACCAGTCCGAGCACCCGTGATTGGGCACTACATTGTCGTCACACGCCGCGCTCGGTGTCGCTCTGATCGTTGCCGCCGCTTTCAGTTTCCGTTGAAGGCGGAAGTTCGCGGACCTTGAGCGTCAGCGGTCGTTCTGGGACGTCACCGTTCGTTGGCGAGGCCGGTGCGTTCTGCTCCGGCGTAACGGTGCTTTCGCTGGCTGCTGGAGCGGTGCGCGTCGGATGCACGCGGCGCATTCTCCTCCCCGTGCGGCGCTGAAAGCTTCCACTATCGGAAAATGTCTCCGGCGCTGGATTTTCGGAGAAGAGGCCCGGCTCGGCTATCGGTCTTGGAGTTTCCGTGACAACCGCAGGTTGGTCCATGACCACGGCCTCAGGCGGAGCCGCCGGGGCCGCTGGCTCGTCCCCCATCGTCTGCGGTCGCTCCTCGTCCGGCTTATTGGGTGTACGGTCGCGCTGGAATCGCTCGCGTCGATCGGGACGACGGCGGTCGCCGCGGGACTCGGGTCGACGCGGTTCACGCTCGGGCATGGCCGTTGGCTCAGCGGACAGGTTGGCCGTCTCCAAATCACGCGGCCGCTCTGCTTCGCGATCGCGGTTACGATTCTCGCGGAAATTCTCCCGCCCGCGCCGCTCCGGACGATCTCGGCGATCGCCGCGCTCAGGTCGGTCGTTACGTTCCGGGCGTTCGGCGCGCTCGCGACGATCCGGGCGATCAAAGCGATCCGTGCGTTCGCGTCGCTCCTCGCGCTCGAACAGCTCGCCACGAGACTCTTCCTCGGCATCCGTCGGGCGAGGACCGCGGCCGCCGCGACTCAAATCGGCAATGATCTTCTGGTTCTGCGCCCGCACGTCCGTGAGCGCATCACGGAGATAAACCAACGATTCTGTGATGATTCCCATGACAAAAGTCAGCAGGGCGGCCAATTCGCAGAAAATGAAGCCGTAAATCCAGGTCCGAATCCCGGGCGGATACACGAAGTGATCGACGATCCAGGCTGCTGCGAATCCCAGTCCGAGCAGAAAGAACAATAATGACACCTTGCCGAAAAGATTCATCGGATCGCCAAACACGGAAACCTGGAACTTCACAGCGATCAGATCGGTGAAGCCCTTCATGATTCGCGACTTGCTCGAGAACTTGCTCTTGCCCGAATGTCGCTTGTGCAATTGCACCGGAACTTCGCGGACGACGAAGTCCTTGGCGGCCGCGAACACCGCAAGATAGCGATGCCAGCCCTCACGCAAACTCGGGAATTCGTTGTAAACCTCGCGCGTAAACGCCTTCACCGAGTTCATGTCGGTAACTTTCAGTTTCGGAAAGAGAATCCGCGTCATGAGATTGTAAATCCAAGACACCATCCATTTTCCGTATCGTCCGACTTTCTTGCCGCAGACCATGTCGGCGCCGTTTTCGATGGCTTCGACCATGCGCGGAATGTCTTTAGGTTGAAACTGTAAGTCGGCGGGCCAAAACACTAAAATATCACCGCGCGCATTGGCAAAACCCTTAGCCAAAGCGGAGGTGAGACCCTGGCGCACGCGATTTCGCACAACCTTCACCCAGGAGTAGCGCCGCATCGACTCATACATCTTTTGTTCGGTGCGATCCGTGGAGCCGTCGTTAACAAAAACGACCTCCATTTGATAGCTGAGCAGCGGGTTGATTTTGAACAGCTCTTCGAGCAACGGCTCGATATTGCCTTCTTCGTTGTGAGCGGGAATGACGACCGAAACTCGCGGACGTCGATTTTGTCTTCCGTTCATGATTTACGTCTTTCCAGTTGTTGGATGTAATCCAGGAGCCGCTGGTCGCGTCCGAATGCGGGACGAGCGGCCTTGAAATAAACCAGCGCCGAGTCGAAAAAAGTTGACTGCTGGTGGCTGGCGGCGAGTGACATGTAGATCGTGCCCAAATTGTAGGCACTTAACGGGTCACCCGGTGAGAAACGTTGGACGGCGGCGTAGGCGTCGCGAGCGGCTTCCAGTTGCTGGCCGCTGTGCAGCGCGTCGCCGGCCGTCAAGTTGGCCGAGTAATTCTCGGGATGCGCGCCCAGAAACCGCTGCAGCATGAACTGCGCGGAATCATTTTGACCGGCAGCGCCGAACGACATGGCACGCTCATAATCGGACGGCTGATAGCGCGCTGCGTCGGCATTGGGAGTACCCTCACTAACGCGGAAGATGCGAACCACCAACGGAGCGCGATCATTGATGCCGCGCACGAGATACCGGGTCACGAACTGCGCCTTGTTCATGACATCGGGGTAATCCTGACGCGCGCGCTGCTCGTTGCCTTCATCGATGGCGAGATGGGTGATCGGGAATTTGCGAAAGAAGTCCTGATCGACGCGCACAACGCCAAACATGTGGGGAATGCATCCCCATCGATTCTCCTGCGTGAAGGCGGTCGCATAAGAACCGGAGATCACCGCACCGGGGTTCAGCACTACTCCCAAATCGCGATCGGCCGTGATCAGGCTGTATTGGCGCTCGCCGCTCCAAATGACGAATTGCGTGACACCCCAGACCACCATTACGGCAAGAACGGTCAGTCCGATCGCGCCACCGAGGACTGCTTGGCGATTGAATGTCGCGGCAACGGCGTTAACCAGTAGCCCCAGAAGTGCGCCGGCGCCGGCCATGGCCAGACCGGCCACAAATGCCGAGCTCTTGATCGACTGGTACAGGTCGCTGCCGACACTTCCGCCAACCGACATCACGATTAGGGCCAGAGCCGGAAGCAACCATAATCCCCAGAAGGCGGCGATCAAGGCGACTCTGTATTCCGGGGCGGCTGACTTCTTGCCACTGGCTCTTTCGCGCCTTGCCCAGATCAGCAACTTTTCCAGAGCCAGAGCCGCGAGCGCCATCGCCGGAAACATGAGCGTCGTCTGATAACGCAGCGGCCGGTAATTCCACGGGAAAAGCGACAGATAACCGACGGCAAACCAGAAAAAGATCAAGAGCCATCCGGGGTCGACACGGCCCAGCACGTACTTGCCGTTTCGTGCCGCGAGCTGGCGCAGAATACCCGCACCGGCGACGAATGCCAGCAGCGTCACAATCGGCGTGCGGAAGAAGTAGAGCTGGTCGAAGAGCAGCGTGACCAGATACCAAACGAACTGGTTTGGCGATTCCAGCGCCTTGGGAGCGCCGTACAGCCCCAACGCCTGTTCCGCCAAATAGCCGCCGAGTTCGCCGCGCGACGGGAGATAGATGTAGAACAGCCACGCCAATGCCGCAATCGCGAATCCGATTGCGAATCGAACTCCGCCTTGGATAATCGGCTTGCGGTCTTCGAGGCTCAGCCATTGCGCGATGGCCAGCAGCCCGAATGCGCCGAGCATGAACAGGGCGATCATCTTGCCGAAAAAGGCGGCGGCGCCGCAGGCGATGCCCGCGAAGACGAAGTGCGTCGGACGCTTCTGCGCCAGCGCAAAGAAGTAGACGGCTGCGCACAGCCAAAAATTCTGGGCGGCTTCCAAGAATGGCGTGCGCGCGAACCAAAGAAGCGCGTAGTCGAAACTGGCGATGATCGCAAAGATGATTGCCGCCAGCGGCGAGCCGAATCGCCGGATCGCCAGCGCCAATAACAAGATCGACGCCAGATTGAAGATCACGGCAACGGCATTTCCTTCGGCTCGACCCGTGCCGATGACGTTAAACGTCAGCCACGAAACGAGATTCATGGTCGACTTCTCCCAGCCGGTGAAGCGGGGGTCGTCGTATGGATTGGAATCACCGACCTCGACTGAGTTCTTGGCGAAGTAGACGTACTGAAAGGGGTCAGTGGAGAAGTCCTGCGAGCGCGTGAAACCCGACGGCGCATCGGCGCTCAGGAACAGAACCCGCAAAATCAGGCCGGCCAAAATAACGATGCCGAGGATCGGGAAGAAGCCCCTCCCCGATACCGCGGCATCAATTTTCCGAATTAGTTCCCGCAATCTTTGTGCCCTATTTGAACTCTTTGATCTTGGCGGCAGTGTAGCGAATCTGCTCCTCCGTCAACTCCGGAAACATCGGCAGGCTGAGGATTTCGCGGGTGACTTTCTCGGTAACCGGATACTCGCCTGCGGCGATTGCCAGATGTTGGTACGCCTGCTGCAGATGCACGGGAATCGGGTAATGGATCAGGGCGCCGATTCCGTTCTGCCCGAGAAACGCGATCAGATCGTCCCGACGCGCATGGCGTACGACATAGAGATGATACACCGATTTACAGTCCGAGTGCTCAGTCGGCAGAACAACCGCGCTGAAGTCACTAAGGTACTTGCGGTACAGTTCGGCGTTCTTGCGGCGCGCGGCGTTCCACTTGTCGAGATGCTTGAGCTTAACACTGAGCACTGCCCCCTGAATGCCCTCCATGCGGTAGTTGTAGCCGACAACATCATGGTAGTACTTTTTGTTCGAACCGTGATCGCGAAGTTTGCGGATTTTGGCCGCCAAGTCGGCATTTGAAGTTGTAATCGCGCCGCCCTCACCGTAGGCGCCCAAGTTCTTTCCCGGATAGAACGAGAAACAGGCCATCACGCCCATGCTGCCGGTAGGACGACCCTTGTAGGTTGCGCCGTGACCCTGTGCAGAATCTTCAATCACCGGAATATTGTGCTTCTTGGCAATCGCGAGTATCGGATCCATATCAGCCGGCTGGCCATATAAATGCACCGGGATGATCGCTTTGGTGCGGGAAGTTATCCTTGCCTCCAGCTTGGTTGGATCAAGATTGTAGGTCTTTTCGTCGCAATCGACCAAGACTGGCCGTGCGCCGGTGTAGCTGATTGCTTCGCAGGTTGCGATGAAAGTATTGGCGGCGGTTATAACTTCGTCGCCAACCCCGATGTCGAGCGCCAGCATCGCCAAATGCAGAGCTGTAGTGCCGGTATCGACGGCGATACAATCCGCCGCGCCGCAGTACTTGGCGAACTCCTTCTCGAAGTCATACACATACTTGCCGAGAACAAAGGCCGCGTCGGCGCACACCGATTGCATGGCGGGGTCGATTTCACTTTTTATGGACTGATATTGGGCTTTTAGATCAAGAAACGGAACTTGCATAGAGTCTCCTAACGAACCAAGAATAATTAAATTAGCCAAACTCAGGCTGCTTGTCAAGCCGGGATCGGAAGCCGCTGGCGTCGACCACCGACGAGACAAACCCTTGGTTCAATTAGGTTTGGCCCTCAGCTCCGACCTGCTTTTCAGCGTTGCCGTCTGGTGTTCAAGCCGCTATCATCGCAAACATGAACGCCATCAAGAGTGTGTTTGCCAGAACACTGCCCAAGTCAATGCCCGGCCTTGCGAAATCGGCTTGGGCATACTTCCGTCTGCTGGCGCTCGCAGTTGCTTTGGCATTGCTGATCAAGGAAATGCTGATTGAGGCCTACAATATCCCTACCAGCTCAATGGAGAAGACGCTCTTGGTCGGGGACTTCTTGCTTGCGGACAAAGTCACCTTTGGAGCGCGCATTCCGCTGGTCGGATGGCGCCTTCCGGCGCTGCGGGACCCGCAGGTCGGCGATGTTGTCGTATTTCGGTTTCCCAGTAACCGCCGGCAGAGTTTCATCAAGCGGATCGTTGCTACCGGTGGGCAGGAGATTCGTATCGCCAACAAGGTCGTGTATGTCGACGGCAACGCGCGCTCCGAGCCGGCGAATGTAGCGCACAACGACTCAACAATGATTCCGGCGTCAACCGGCTACTACCGCGACAACTTTGGGCCAATCACCATTCCGGCTGGGCACTACTTTCTCATGGGCGATAACCGCGACAACTCTTCCGATTCGCGCTTCTGGGGAACGGTGCCGCGCGAAAATATCCTCGGCCGAGCGCTGTTTATTCACTGGTCGTGGGAAACCGATCCCGATGCGCCGCGTATTACATGGTGGAATCCGCTTTCGTGGATTTGGGGAACAGCATATTATCTCTACCTGACTCCGACGCACGTACGCTGGAGTCGGTTGATGAGAGCTATTCGTTAGGAGTGGGAATGCCGAAGCTTTCAAGCCAGCGACGCGAGCAGACCAAGCCGGAGCGACAGTCAGGTTGGCAGGCGACCTGGAACACTATCAAATCGTTCGGTCTGGCCCTGATTGCCGCGCTGTTGATCAAACACTCGGTAATTGAAGCCTACAACGTGCCGACGGGTTCGATGGAGAACACGATCCTCGTCGGCGACTTTTTGTTGGCCAACAAGTTTATCTATAACATCCACATTCCGATATTTGGCGGCACGTTTAAGGGATTGCGCGATCCGCGTCCCGGTGACATTGTCGTTTTCAAGTACCCGGTCGATTCGTCAACCAATTACGTCAAGCGTTGCATCGCCGTCGGCGGACAAGTCGTTGAACTGAAGGATAAAGTGCTGTACGTCGATGGGGTCGAGATCAAGGACTGGCCGGAAGGCAAGCACTCCGATCCGCGCATTGACCGCCGCCGCGACACTTTTGGGCCGTACCGCGTACCGCCAAATACCTTTTTCATGCTCGGCGATAATCGCGACGACTCGTACGACTCACGATTTTGGGGGCCGGTGCCGCAGCGATTCATACTCGGCAAAGCCCTGGTCGTCCATTGGTCGTGGGGGCCGGCGCCGGATCCGGGCGCGCCAAAGTGGGAGTGGACCAACCCGCTCACGTGGCCATCAAGTTTGTGGTACAACTTCATTCACTTCAATCAACGCGTCAGGTGGGACCGACTCGGACAAGCGTTAACTTAGTGCCCGGTCGATTCGAGTGCTCTCAAAAAAGAAGCCATCAAGCGTGCGACTTGATGGCTTCGGCTTTTGTTGCGTCCGGGAATCGTTCCCCAGTCCTGAGAAATCGAAACTAATCGACTTGCGCGGCCGCCTGCGCAAATTGCAGTTTGCGGCGCCGCACGAACGAAACAAACGTGCCCGCGCAAATCATTACGACACCCAACCAAACCAGATTGATCAACGGTTTTTTCGACACTTCCAACACCAACAAATCGACAATGTCCATACCCGGTACGCCGGAAAACTTCAGCGAAACCATACCGGCGTCGGCTTGGATATCCTGAAGCATGATGCTGCCGTTGCCGTCCGGCATTTTGGCTTCCATGTACTGGCGGCCGGTCTGCGAGAACGCCATCCGCGGCACAACGGTCTCGGTCTTGCCGTTGCCGGTGACCTCGAGAACCGCGCCGACCTGCATGGTGCTGGCGTCAGCATGATCACCCAGATCGAACTGCTTGAAGCGCACACCATATTCACCAATCTTTTTCTCTTCACCTTTGCTGAGCGTGACCTTATCGCCATCACCCATGGTGCGATGTTCCTGTGGCGACAGATAAAGGTCATAGAGAAGGAACTTGCGGATGTAGGGTTTGCGCATCAGGCCTTGATTCTCCTGCGCGATGAACATCTTGGGGTCGGCTTTCCAACTCTCATGTCCGTCTTGAACCTCAAGCCAGACCGGGTTGTCTTTGTTGGTCAAATCGCCGCCCATGCCCTTGTATTTGATGTTGTAGCCGAAAGATGGCACGGCCTGATCGTTGGTGTAGAGATTGACTTTGTCCGTCTGTGCGAATGCCGATGACACGACGATACCGACCATCAAGACGCCGAAGCCCATGTGTGTCATGAATCCGCCGATGCGCAGCCCGACCGGATTCGGCTGCAAGAACACGATCCAGATGTTTCCGAACAGCGCGAACAACGACATGAAGATCATGAGCAAGTACATGACTTGCGTCACTCCGAGCAGCAGCGACAGAACAGTACACGCCAGTGATGCCACCAGTGCCGGCCAAAGGCGCTTCATCACCGCCGACAGCGACCGATCCTTAGCCACCAAAAACGGCGACAGTCCCGCGAGCAGCGCAATGATCACCGCCATCGGTAGCGTCGTCTTGTTATAAAACTCGGGCGATACAGCGGCCGGCTCCGCAAAGACGCGTGTAATCAGCGGCGCCGATGTGCCCACGAGTGTCAATACGGCCAGCAGGGTCAGGAAGAAAATCCCGACCGCGATCGCGAAGTCCACTGAATACGGATCTTTGATTCCCATTCCGGTTCGTGCCGAACGCGCGCGAACCATCAGCAAGATCGTCCCCAAACACAAGAAGAACAACATGAAGAAGACGAGATAGCCGGAGATACCGAGATCGGTAAACGAATGCACCGAGAAGTCCTGCAGCACGCCGGAACGTGTCAGGAACGTGCCATAAACGACGAGGAGGAACGCGAAAATCGCCAGCACGAGATTCGAGCGGCGGAATACGCCCTTATTCCGTTCAATGAGCAGCCCATGCATCAACGCCAGGTTCAGAAGCCAAGGAATCAAAGATGTGTTTTCCACCGGATCCCAAGCCCAATATCCACCCCACCCGAGCGTCTCGTACGCCCAATAGCCGCCGAGGAAGATTCCAGTGCCCAGAAAGAAAGACGAAATCGCCGTCCAAGGGAACGAGTTCTTAACCCAATCGGTGTAGTTGTTCCGCGCCAGCGCGCCGAGCGCATAAGCGAACGGCACGGCCAACAAGGAGAAACCGACAAACACGATCGGCGGATGAATCACCATCCAGTAATTCTGCAACAGCGGGTTTAGGCCCTGGCCGTCCGGCGGCACACCACCGGGTAGCCGCGCCAAAACTTCAGACGGGAATGTGAGAAACGGCGAACGCGCAACCAGCAGCGTCAGGAAGAAAGTGATCACCAACATGTAGAAGAACATTACCGCCGAGTGATTAGCCGTTTCCTTACGAATGAGAAAGATGCCGATGACGGTGATGCAGAGCAGCCAGAAAGTAAATGAGCCGGTTTGTCCGGCCCAGAAACTCGAGATCTTGAAGCCCAGTTCCAGATCGCGGGAAGAATAGTCATGAACGTACTGAATCGCGAAATTGTCCGAGAGTATTTGCCCCATCAACACCGCGCTCATCAAAATAGTCGCAGCGGCGAACACGTAATAGGACTTGCGCGCCAGCGAAACCATGCCCTCCCGATTGAATAACGTCAGCCCGTAGCCGACAGTCGCGATCGCCGCAAATACACAAGCGATCGCAAGAAACGTATTGCCGAGGGCAACACTCATCATCCTTCGCCTCCTTGATACTTGGAAGGACACTTGATCAACATTTGGTCAGTAATAAATTCGCCGCCCTGAAATTTGCCGATACACACGGCATGCGTCGCCTGGCCAAAATTACCCGGCATCGTGCCGGTGTAATTGACGGTCATCGTGACACCTTTCTCATCCGTGATCGGGAATCTTAGCAACTGCGCGTTCTCATCATACACGACCTTGTCGTGATCGATGGAGCCCATTACCTGCACGCGTGTGCCGCGTTTTTGGGCCTCGCTAAAATCGACGTAGGACGTCATCGAACTGGTAAACGATGAAAACCCCCACGCCGCCACGGCCACGATGATCACCGCCGCCAGAATCAGTTTGACTTTCATTTCATCTTCTCCAGATCCTTAATTTTCTTATCGAGGCGGAACAGGAACAAAAAAATCCCCGCCCAAATAATGAGATTGGCGAACAAGACGGTGTAATTCGAGGTCTCCATCAACTACGACTCCCTCTCTAACCGGGTCAGCCGTGCTCGGTGCAAACGCACGCCGAGCGCGTACAGCCAATAAAAAATAACCGTAAAGGCGAACAGCGAGACCAGGAAAATCGGCAGCACGCCGCCGCCCATCGTGAATTTCAGGTTCTTGTCAATAATCGAGTCCTCCGGGTGCAGCGACGCCATGATGCGCGGCATTATAAAGATGAAAAAAGGCACCGTCGGAAACGCGAAGATCGAATAGACCGCGCCCAGTGTTCCGCGCCGGTCAGGACTTGGAATCGACGAGCGCAGCGCGAGGTACGCGCCGTAAATCAAGAGCAGCACAAAGATCGATAGCATGCGCGGTTCGCTCCAGTTCCAGTAGACTCCCCACGTGACTTTGGCAAACAACGATCCGGAAACCGTTGCCAGCACGCAGAACATCGTGCCAATTTCCGCCGACCAGAGCGCGCGGAAATCGTCGAGCTCGGACTTGGTCATGAGATACTTGATTGAAAAGACGAGATTGAAGGCATAGGCGACGACCGTCAGCCATGCCACCGGGATGTGATAATAGAAAATCCGCGACGCCTCGCCGATCTCCCGTTGGGGAGCCGGAGTCGAAAAACTAAACCAGATCACCGCCGCGAGAGTCGCGAACAAACCGATTTGTAAAGCCTGTCTAACCATTCCAAACAAAGTCAAAAAGCACAACGGATGCTGTTATCATTATAACCGCGTAAGCGGCCAGTAGTTTAAGATCGTTTTCGGCGCCGGCCCAACCTTCGTTGCCGAGCGCCGCATTCGTACCGGAGATCGCCGCCACCAGCAGCGGCAGGAGCACCGGGAAGGATAGCACGGCGAAGAGCGCGCCGCGCACGTTGGCCTTGGCGACAATCGCGCCGATAATCGTCGTTGCGCCCGCCAGTCCCAAGCAACCCAAAAAAACCACGCACCCGAATAACAATGGATCGGGAACGTCCACGTTCATGAAGATGGTGTACAGCGGAGTGATCAGCAAGCATAATAAAAACAAAAGCAGAATGTTGTAGAACAGCTTGCCTGTATATATTATCGACGGTCGCGCATATAATCTGAGCGTCTGCGCTGTCTTCGTGTCTTCTTCCTTAATAAATACGCCCGCCAATGCCGACATCGCGGAGAAGAAAATCACGATCCAGTAAAGCGCCGAATTGACTTTAGCGCTCAGATTGGCGGCGCCCAGCGAAAAACTGACTACGACCAGCGTCGTGAAAGCGAACATAAACAGCGCATTCAGCGCGTACCGCGTTCGCAACTCGGTACGAAGATCCTTGGCCAAGACCGCCAGCGTCTTGCTAATCCAGCCGGATCGTTCGCTCGACATGGCGCAAATCCTCGATCTCATTGGTTGCGATGATCACGATCTTGCTTTTCTTTTGCTCTGCAATTATCCGGGCAACAATTGCCTTCCCGGATTCGTCAAGATTGGCCGTCGGTTCGTCGAGCAGCAGAATCTCCGGTTCTCCCAGAAGCGCGACAGCGTATTTCAGACGTTGTTTCATCCCCGATGAGTAACCCGAGACCATGTCCGCGCCGCGACCTTCAAGGCCGACGCGGGTGAGGAGCGCATCCTGTTCGGCACGCGCGAGGGGCTTGCCAGTCAGCGTCGAAAAGAACTTAAGGTTCTCGTAGGCAGTAAGCATCTCGTACAGTGCCATTTCCGGTCCGACCACTTTCAGATGGTCGAGTACCTGCTCGGATGACATCGGTTTATCCCCGATGAGGAAGGCGACCCTTCCTTTGGATGGATGGATCGTCTGGGCGAGAATCTTGATCAAGGTGGTTTTCCCGGAGCCGTTGCGCCCGGTGATTCCGAGCGAGCCTGGCGCTGGCAGTTCGAAGCTCAAATCCTTGAGCACCTTACGCTCGCCGAAGCTCTTGGCAAGCTTATCAACCACTAACTTAAACACTTAACATACCTACGATCCAAACACTCACGAATTTGAAAGTTATTGTTATATAAGATAAAGTCAACCTCTTTTTGCGAAATTTTTCACAATCAACCGGATCTCTCGCACTATACGTCGGCGTCGAAGGACGCGTTGCCGGATCCGAACTGAAGGGAATTCACTTCGCGGGTCATACCTAATTCCACTTGTCCGCGAATGTCAATCCTGTAACATGACCATGCGCAAAGCGGAACCTTTGCCTCTGTCTGCAGTTTACTATTTGTGAAATATTTGGCGATGAGAAAGTGAGTGAGAGATGTCAAACGCCGTAGCTGTTTCCGATTCTACATTCGAAACCGAAGTTGTCAATAGCGCCACGCCTGTGATCGTCGATTTCTGGGCAGAGTGGTGCGGCCCGTGCCGGATGATTGCCCCGATTCTCGACCAATTGGCGACTGAATATGCCGGCAAGCTGAAAATAGTGAAGGTTGATGTCGACGCCAATTCGCGCACCGCGATGCAGTACTCGGTGATGTCGATTCCAACGCTCCTGTTCTTCAAGGGCGGCAAGGTACAGGATCAAGTGGTCGGAGCGCTGCCGAAGAAGATGCTACAGGAGAAAGTCGAGAAATTTCTCGCGTGAGCGACTTTAAGAACCCGAATCCGCAGCAGATTGCCGATTTGTTGAAATCGTCGAAGCGTATCGCCGTCGTCGGGCTGTCGTCAAATCCCGAGCGGCCGTCGAATGGCGTGTCGAGGTACTTGCAGGCACATGGCTTCGAAATCGTGCCAGTCAATCCAACTGAACCGGAAATCCTCGGCCAGAAGTGTTACGCTACGCTGACCGAGATTCCCGGCAAAGTCGACATTGTCGATGTATTTCGCCGCAGCGACCAGACGGCAGCGATCATTGAAGAAGCCATCAAAATCGGCGCCAAGGCGATTTGGCTTCAGGAAGGCGTAGTCAACGACGCGGGGTTGGCCCGCGCTGTTTACGCTGGATTGATCGCGGTTCAAGATTTGTGCATCAAGAAAGAGCATCACCGACTCGCGGGCTGAAGCGATTCCGATCTGAATGACCAATTTCTGGGTACGCGCTGCGTGCCTTTATCGACTACGGCCTCCACCTTCTCCGGCAGGTCCGAGCTGTCGGCTACGACCGGCATCGCCAAGAGCTGAATGTCTTACTTGGTTGAAAGTCAAATGTGGGTTTGGGGCATCGCGCCGAAAGATTCGCGCCCACGATTCTTTATGTGCACTCCGGGAGAGATGGAAACTGTAGGAGCGGATTCAACCACGATTGAGCATGGGGCGGGTCGCGACTGAAGTCGCTCCTACGTGCTTCGCTGGCGAAAAAAGGTCGCGACTGAAGTCGCTCCTGCGGCCGCCGCACAGGAATCGATAGCGACAGATGATATTTCTGGGCACTTCTTGCAAATTGGCGTGGAACTTGTTATAATCAAGGGGCGTAACTACCGATATCTTAGTTGAGATACTTCATGTACCGCGAATCTACATATCAGGAGCCGTCTTACGGTTTTCAGCAGGGGCTGACCACAGGGATCAAGTATCTCCTGATCGCCAATGTCGCAGTGTTCCTTGCCGGTTGGGCCCTGCCTTCGCTTCCGTTGAATCGGACTTTTGGTCTCGTTCCTTACGACATCTGGCATTCCGGGCGGGTGTGGCAGATCGTCACTTACATGTTCTTGCACGGCGGGCTATTCCACATTCTCTTCAACATGCTGTCGCTCTGGATGTTTGGTTCCGATCTGGAACGACAGTGGGGCACGCGGGAATTCCTGAAGTTCTACTTTGTAACCGGCATTGGCGCCGGAGTGATCACCTTCCTGCTGCAACTGAACAGCACTATTCCAGTGATCGGCGCATCGGGAGCGATTTACGGAGTGCTGGTGGCGTACGCCGTTCTTTATCCGAATCGGCTGGTCTACATTTGGTTTCTGTTTCCGATAAAGGTAAAGTATCTGGTGATGGCCCTGATCGGTCTGGGCGTGATCGCGACCTGGAGCCAGCAAGGCGACGGCATCGCGCACTTCACTCATCTTGGCGGCGCCTTGATCGGATATCTGTATCTCAAGGCCGACTGGCGGATGGCGATGTGGATGAAGTCGCTCAGGGGCAGGATTAAGCGCCGGCCCAAAGCGACCATCATCAAGTTGAAAGACACGCCGCCGGCCGATCCGCAGGATGATTTGATGGCCGAAGTCGACCGGATTCTCGACCGCATCAAGGAAGTTGGCGGTTACGAAAACCTGACTGAGCGCGAGAAAAAGATCCTTGATCGCGCCAGCAAGAAACTATCGGAGCGCTAATCCATGTCGCTGCGCCGTAAAATCCTCGTTGCCGACGGCTCTGAAACGATCATCGCCGTCTGCCGCCAGCTCCTCACTAAGAACGGATACGATGTCACCGTTTATCAGGACGGCACCAAGGCACTCGAAGAGCTGAAGCGCAACGACTACGATATCGCCGTTGTTGCCACGACAACGCAGAATGTCTCGGGCTACTTTGTCGTGCAGGAGCTGCGAAAAGACCGGGCGCGTCAGAATCTGCCGATCTTGATGCTGCTTGGTTCTTCCGAGTTGCTCGATACCCGCGAACTCGTGCAGGTCGGCCCGTACGACACTTTGTCCAAACCGTTCTCGCCGCAAGAACTGTTGTTCAAGATCGACAAGCTGCTGAAGCAGGGATTGACGGCCGCCAGCGGGGAAGCGATGCCGCCCGATGAAGACATTGAGAGCATCCTTGCCGAAGATGAGAACTCCTTTGAGAAGAAGATCTCATCCGCCACAGACAAGATTTTTCTCAACATGCTTAAGCAAACGGCGGGGGAAACACCCGAAGCGGAAGCGCCGCGTCTCGATAAGCTCGACTTGACTGAGGACCAATACGACGTGGAGGCGGTTCGCCCGGAGAAGCGGGCGGAAGAGGACTCGCCGCACGACTACGATTGGTTCATTCGCGAGATGTCGGGTGACGAGCACAAGCGCGGAGATCCCAAGCCGCAGCCGTATGTTCCACAGGGGCCGTCGTCCGGTAAATTCCAGGTCGAGGAGATCGGCAGCACCAAGGTGTCGCTGTCGCAACTCAAGAAGATGCAGTCGACCGAGGAAGACACCAAGACCAAAGTGTATATCGAGAAGCTCAACGCGCCGCTTGTCGCCGACACCGATCTGCGCACAAAATCGATCAACGACTCAGGAGCGCTCGATACCAAATCGCTGTTTATCAAGTTCTTCGCCGAAGCCCTGGCGCGCGAGTTGGCGCAGAATATCGATTTCGACAAATTGATTGCCCGCCTTTCGGCGGGAGAGACTCAAGGGCGGAAATAGCCGACTCGGCATTTTTGCCAACTTTTTTTTGCCCACCGAGAGTATAATCCGAAGATGAAGATCAGATCACTTTTGTTCTTGTCTCTGTCGTTGGTGACCGTCGCACTGATGGCCCCTGCGACTAACGCTCAGGAATCGTTCGACTTGTCGGGGCTGCAATCCGAGGCCGACGCCAAGCTCGTAACCGTCAGCAGCGCCTTCTCGGTAAACAGCGCCGTCGCCGGTGATACCTACGAGGCTGCGGTCGTTGCCATAATCGCGCCGACGTGGCACATCAATTCCGCAAAACCGCATCAGAGTTACCTGATTCCCGCCAAGGTGGCATTCGATACTCTCCCGGGAGTAACGCCGCGAAACATTATCTACCCGCCGGGGCACGATGCAATGTTGGTCGGCGAGAGGATGTCGGTATACGAAGGCAAAACAGTTATCAAGTTCAAGATCGACATTGCGCCGACGGTTCCTTCCGGCAACCATGTAATACCGCTGCGCTTCACTTATCAACCCTGCAACGATCGCGAGTGCCGCTCGCCCGAGACCGTGTCAGTTGATCTGCCGATCACCGTCGGGGCGCCGGGTTCTCGACAGCACGAAGATATCTTTGGCGCCGCCAAGCAAACGGCGTCTCCGGCTATCGCCAATGCCGCGGCATCCGGGACAACCAGCGCCGAAACCGGCAGTGACTTACAGCGACTGATCGACAAATATGGATTCTGGGGATACTTCGCGGCATTGGGGCTGGCGTTCATCACGGGACTGCTGCTCTCATTTTCGCCGTGTACCTATCCGATGGTGCCGATTACGGTGAGCATCTTCGCCGGGCAACAACGCAGCGTTGGGCGCGGATTTATTATGTCGTTGTTCTACGTCGGATCTATGGCGGTCGTCTACGGCATCATGGGCTTGATCGTCTCGCTGGTCGGCGGTGTTTTCGGGGCATGGCTTGCCAGCCCGCCGGTCGTGATCGGAATTGTCATCGTCTTCGTGATTTTCTCGCTTTCGATGTTTGGCCTGTACGAATTACAGGTGCCCGCGTCGCTCCGCAGCAAACTGGGCCGGGGCGCCGGATCAGGCGGCATCGGCGGCGCGATCGTGCTCGGCATTGTCGCCGCGCTGGTCGTCTCGCCATGCGTCGGACCGTTTGTGGCAGGGATTCTGCTTTACATCGCTACTACCGGTTCGCCGATAGTTGGCTTCTTGGTGCTCTTCGTGTTCGCGCTCGGACTCGGCACGCTCTACGTCATCATCGGCACGTTTTCATCCGCAATCAGCAAACTTCCCGGATCAGGCGGTTGGATGGGGCAGGTCAAGAAATTCTTTGGCTTCGTACTTTTGTTGATGGCGGTCTATTTCCTGCAGACGCTAATCTCACCCGAGATCACGGCGCTGATCGCCGGGCTTCTGCTCTTGGCGCTTGGCGTGTTTGGCGGCGGACTTGATCGATTGACTCCGGAGTCAGGTTTCTTTCTGCGGCTGAAGAAGTTCGTGGGCATAATCGCACTGCTAATCGGTATCTACCTCATTGGCGGCTTGATTTTGCGCAGCGGCGTGATTCTCCCACCGGCTTCCGAGTGGCTCGGCTCACGGAGCACAGCAGCCGAATCAGCAGAAAGCAAATCCCTGATTGCCTGGGATTCGGATCTCGAGGCAGCGCTGACTCGCGCGAAAGCAAGCAGCCAACCGGTTCTGATCGACACTTGGGCGACCTGGTGCGTGAACTGCAAGATTCTCGAAAAGAGGACTTTCAATAATCCCGCCGTAGCCGCAGAAGCCGCCCGCTTCGTTGCCGTAAAGGTGCAACTTGAGTCGTCGAATACGCCAGTTACCCGGGACTTCATGCGACGATTTGGACTGCGCCACTATTCGCTGCCGACAACGCTCCTTCTTGATTCGCAGGGTAATGTGAAACGCATTCTGCAGGGCGTGATCGAGCCAAGTGAGATGATCGCCGAGTTGCGCAAGATCGGTTGATCGGCACTCCTGACTGAAAGCTCGATCACTCGATCCGTCAAGCGCCCAACTTCCCCAGATAACGAAGTGGTGAATTCGTTGGCGCAAGCGGTTTTTCAATCTGGACCACAATTTGAATTCATCGCAGCCGCAATTTTCTTGTGTTCTTACGGAGCGCGCGTATATTTCCCGCATTGGACTTTCCTGAGACGAACAAGTTGAGTGCGAATGTCGAAGATTAAATCCAGCGCCGAAAGATTAGCGATCATCATATATCTCGAAGACAAGCATCGTTTGCGTGTGCAATCGCAACTTTCCGACGCGATCGCCGACAATGACGCCAACGCGCTTTATCGCGCGTTCGTGCAGGACACGATCGCGGCGTGTTTGTCACTCGATGACTGCAGTTTGTTTATAGCGATGACCTCCGAACAAGCGCGTCAGACGGTCAACGAGGCGATCGAAAATCTCAAACTGTCGCTGAAGACCAAACAGCGTCAGCGTCTGGAAAACGGGGATGTTCAAATTCTCTCGCAGCCTGACTCCGAAGTCTCGGCGAACTTTGAAGCCGCTTTCAAGCGGTGCTTTGCCAAGAACCACAACAAGGTGCTCCTGATCGACTGCGTAACGCCGACCATCAGCAAGCGGATGCTCGAAAATGCCTTCAAGGTGCTCAAGAAGAAAGACATCGTTTTCGGGCCGACCCTTGAGGGCAGCTATTACTTGCTCGGAATGCGCAAGCTCGTGCCCGAGGTATTCAACCGAATCGACTGGGCCAACACTGACGATATATACAGCCACATGGTGGAAGTTGCGCAAACGTGTGAGCTCAACTGGGAAGAGATGGAACTCTGGTACGATTTGCGCCAGCCCGGTGATCTGGAATTCTTGGTGCGCGACATTAACGCATTCCGAATCATCGGTGACGAGCAGTCGGCCAAGGCGACGGAAAGCGTTCTCGAAACCCTGTTCCAGCGGCTACAGGATGAGGAGCCGTAATGGCCGGATATGTCCTCGAAGAACTTACCTGGCAGCAGGCGGCGGAGATTGTCCCGGCTAAGACGGATCTGGCGTTTCTACCGGTGGGCACAATCGAGGCCCACGGTTCAGCGGCACTCGGCACGGATAATTACATCCCGATCGATCTTGCGGCATACTTGGGTGAGCGCTTCAACGCTGTCATCGCGCCGTGTGTGCACTACGGGATTACGAAATCGCTTTACGGTTACGCCGGTTCGCTGACGATTCGCACCGACATTTTCTGCGAGTACATTCTTGATATCCTGCATTCTCTCGCCGACAAGAAGTTCCGCCGCTGCGTGATCGTTAACGGGCACGGCGGTAACAATGACGCGCTCAAGAATGCCGCCATCCGCGCGTTTGAAGCATACGGCATCAAGGTTGCCGTCATTCACTGGTGGATGCTCTGTGCCAATGTGACCGAGGAAGTTTATGGCGGTCCGGGCGGTCATGCCGGTCGGGATGAAACCGGTTATGTTATGGCGATTGATCCCAAGCTCGCTGACAAGAAGCGCTATGACCCCCGTATGGCTTACATTTTCAATGAGGGAGCCGCCATCTTCCCAATTCCGGGATCGGTGCTGGTATATGACAAAGCCGGCCGGGGCGAACCCGATTTCGATCTTGAAAAGGGCAGAGTATTCGCGGCTAAAGTTCGCCAGAACGTCGGCGACTTTCTCGCAGATATCTTCGAGCGCTGGCAGCGTTTCTTTCCTGAATCGTAATCTCAACGAGAATTCGTGTTGGGTTTCATTGCCATGCGCCAACTGAATTGCGATGCGATCAGTCCGTCCTCGACGTTACCCGTTTCAAATCGAACCAGCCCACCGTGCGTTACTTTGCTCAGGAATTTCGCAGGCTCCTGTCGCAGACGCTGACGAATTGACCGATAACTATACAGAATAACGGACACATCTGGGGCGCCGACGTCCAGTCGGCACGAAAGTCCTCGGAAACTGTTCTAATTAGAGGCAGGCATCGGACCGCTACAGCGGCGTAGAGACGGGAAGCTCTGATCATGTCGTCCACGACACAAACACTGGCTATCATACCGCTTCGCTCAACTATCATTTTCCCCGGCTGTGTCGAGACCGTGCAGATCACGATGCCGCCGAACCAGTTGCTTCTCCACGAGTTGAAAGAGACGCCAACGGATGTGGCGCTGGTGCCGTTGCGCGAAGGTCGCGATTCACTAACTGTCGGCACCGACCTCGAGAGCATTGGTGTCGTGGCACGACCGATTGTCCTGCAGCAGTCCAAGGACAACTCATACAGTGTAACATTCGAGGCCTCGCGCCGGATTCGCTTTCTGAAACTAATCGATTCCGCGCCGTTCGGGCGCGGTGAGTTTGCGGAAATCGGATCGAGTTCCGATGTCGCATTAGAACGCACGATCGAGAAGGTGTTCGCCTATGCCGTGCGTGTTTTGACCACGGATTCGCACTACTCACCGGAAGTCTACGAGATTTTCAAGGCGAATCGGGGCGATGTCGACCGGTTCGTGGATGTGGTCTCGCATCACTTGCACTTTCCTTTCGCCGAGAAGCGCGCCCTGCTGCAGTCGCTTGCGCTCAAGGAGCGGGTGTTCCACTTGCTCGATTTGCTCAGCGAAGAATGTCAGCGGCTGGAGTTGGAGGAAGAGCTTAAGCACAAGGTCGAGGATTCGATTTCGCAAACTCAGCGCGAGCTATTCCTGCGCGCCAAGCTCAAAGAAATCCGCCGCGAGCTTGGCGAAGAGGTGGAGGACGACAATGCGGCGCAAACCTATCGCCGCCGCGTCAGCCTTATGGACAACGCTCCGGTGGAAGTGCGTGAGCAGCTCTTTCTGGAGACGGAGCGACTCAAAGTATTGTCTCCGGCATCGGCGGAATTTGGCTCGATCAAGCGCTATCTTGATTGGCTGCTGGAAATCCCGTGGAATCGCTATACGCCACACGACTATAAAATTCCAGAGGTCGAAAAGACAATCGAAGAAAATTATTTCGGCGGCCGCGATATCAAAGAACGCATTACCGAGTACCTTGCCACGCGCCAATTGACCCAGAATGTGGCGGCGCCGGTACTTTGTCTGGCCGGGCCTTCGGGCACCGGAAAAGCATCGCTTGCCAATGCGATTGCGCATTCGCTGAATCGCAAGCTGGTGCGCTTCTCAGTCGCCGGATTTGTCTCGCCTGCCGAGCTGCGCGGCGAACCGCATACTCTCGAAGGCGCCATGCCGGGGAAGATCGTGCGCTCGTTGATCGATTGTCACTCGATGGATCCGGTATTCCTGATCGAGGACCTCGAGAAGCTCTGCGCCGATGAGCAACGCGTTTCGATTGCGCTCGCGTTTCTTGACCTCATCGACCCGCGCCAGAATCGCAAATTTTTCGACGATTACGTCGCGCTGCCGCTGGATCTGTCGCACGTCATCTTCATCTTCTCGGTGCGCTCGACCGAGGGGGTTCCGGATTCGCTCCTGGAGCGGATGGAAATCGTCGAATTCTCCGGCTATGTCGACCGTGAAAAAATCACAATCGTCGAAAGGCATTTGATCCCGAGTTTGCTCGAACACAACGGCATCCAGCGCAGTGAACTGGTGATCACCACCGGCGCGATCAAAAATCTAATCCGCAATTACACGATGGAGGCCGGTCTCAGTCAGGTAAAGGGTCGGATCGAAACGCTTTGCCGGAAGTTTTCGAAAGCGAAAGCGACTTCCGACAAAAAAACCCGCTGGGTGATCTCCGAAGACAACCTTGAGAAGTACTTTGGCACGCCGCTGTACATCCCGGAGATGGCCGAAACCAAACCGGAGATCGGCGTCGCGGCGGGTGTAGCCTGGACCGGCGCCGGCGGCGACATCATGATGATCGAAGGCCTGAAGATGCGCGGTGTCGGCAACGTGACTTGCACCGGCTCGCTTGGCGATGTGATGCGTGAATCGGTGCAGGCCGCGCACAGTTTCGTGCGTTCACGCTCCGACCAACTGGGGATTCATCACGAGGACTTTGCGAATTTTGATATTCATATCCATTTTCCGCAAGGCGCAATCCCCAAAGACGGCCCGTCGGCGGGAGTGACGATCTCGCTCGTGATTGCTTCGGTTATGAGCGATCGCGCCATCCGCAACGATATCGCCTTCACCGGGGAAGTCAGCCTGCGGGGCAAAGTACTACCGGTTTCGGGGATCAAAGAGAAGGTCGCAGCCGCCCACCGCGCGGGAATCTACAAGATGGTGCTGCCGGCACAGAACAAGAAAGATATCAAGGATATTCCCAAAGAACTACGCGAGCAAATGGAATATATTTTCATCGATCACACGGATCAACTATTCGAGATCGCACTGCTCGATTACGATCCACGCTCGGCAAGCCTGCAAGACTTGTTAGTGATGGAAATGCGCCGCCGCGCCAAGGAACACAAGCCGACGAAGAAATCGGCCGCCCGCAAACCGCATCCCGCAGACGCGGAGAATGACTCCTTCAGACCGAAGAAGGCGCGTAAGCCCCGCCCCAAGAGGAAACCCTCGGGACGATAACTATTTCCCGTCCAGTATTAGCTCGCCGAATCAGCGCCGCCGGCTTCAGGCCACCTGGCGCAGCAGTCTCAGTAGTCAGAACACGTGCACTGAATCGGTTGCCCGCCAGAGTATATGTAGTTAATGACATAGACGGCGTCCGCCAGACTGATCGCGGCATTGCAGTCGGCGTCACCGGCCATCATCACCGGCCGCGGCGATGGACCACCGGAGAAGACGTAGTTGATGATGTACACCGCGTCGGCGACGCTAACCGCATGGCTCCAGTCCGCATCTCCCGGCCGCCACGTGCAGATGCATTCGCTTGCCGAATAGCGCGTAATCGCGCTCATGTTCAGCGTGTAGGCGGCAGACGCCTCGCTGAAATTGTCGCGCACCACGAGCCCGAGATATCCGAAGTTTGTTGGACTATAGTACTCGGAAACCACCATGGCGCTGTCGCCCGCCGACCATAGAACACTTCCGTAGAACGGGCTGGTGACGCTCCAAACGTATTGGCTGATTGATCCGTCCGGATCACTCGCCACCGCCTTGACAATTCGCGGCACGAACGCCAAAAAGCAACTGTCCCCGTCCGGAAACCAGATATTCGTCACCACCGGGAGTTGGTTGATGATGCTACGATTGACGGTGATATAGTTTGTCCGCTGGATGTCGTTGCCATCGATGTTCATGGAAGTCACATCGAGGATCACGTGATAAACGCCGCTGGGAGCGCCGGCTGGCAGAAGCCACGAGAAGCTGTGAAGTCCGGGGACTTGGCCAACTTGCCCAATCTGACCTTGAAGAACTGAATTACAGTAGAACTTCATCGTCCAATCGCAATAATCAGTTACGAAGAAGCTCCCGAGCATCATGTCACCGGCACCCGATTGCAGTCTTGGGCGGTAAGCGACGGAATGTGATTGCAGATCGATTCCGCTCACGAGCCGACGCACTCCGGTCGTCGCGCCCCACTCCTCCGTGAGCATGACTTCCGCCATCTCTGGAATCGGTTCAGCACGCTGAAGCTGACTATTCCATCGATAAGCCTGCGCAAAACCGAGCCCGCGCGGGAACTGGTAATGCGCCAACTGGTCACCTTCGCCGCCGTGGATCGCCAGCAATTGTAAACTGGATGTAAATTTGTAGATCTTGCATTTCTCTTGATCAACGACCCAGACTTGACCGCGGTTATCGACCGCAACGTCGGTCATCAGAGTGATCGGATCGGGGGAGACGAACGACGGCCCGAATATCGGTGTTGCCGAAAACGGATCGGTCACTTTGACCAGCCGCGTGCCGCCGCGGTCGATGAAATAGGCGACATGAGTAAGTTTCTCGCTGCTTTAAGAGTTTCGTCCGAGGGCGACCGAAGTCGGACGGTCAATTGCCCCGAGTGTCGAATTCATGTACGTGTGCCGCCGGCTGGTACAACCGGAGGCCTCGCAGTAACAGTAGATCGCGCTGCCGTCTTCCTCGGCAACGATCACCCAACCTTCCCGCGTCACATCGACATCGCTTGGCCCATTGAGTCCGGTGCGCGTCCATTCCAGAACTGGCTGGTGAGATGTGGGGACAATCCGAATCACCTTGATTCGATTGTTGCCTCGATCACAGATGTAGAATAGATCATGTGCGCGGAACTCGCTGCCGCGCGGTCCGGCGAAGTCATCGACGTTCGCGCCGGTGCCGACACGCCCCTTGGCAAAGATGTAGCTGTCATTAGAGTTGGAACGGTCGGCGACCACGAAGCGCTGCCAGCACGGATCAGAGATCGCTGCTATCGAAACCGTTCGCCCGACGAGCGGATCCCCTTCGTAGTAGTAGCAAGATGGTGTTCCCGTGCAGTGAAACATCTCATGACCGAATTGACTGGTCGCATTAGCTTTGGTAAAGCGCTTGAAACTCGGCGGAAAGACATCCCGCTCCAGCAACAAGTGCAGTGCCGTATTGTTTAGCCAGTTGTTATAGTCGTCCCAGGTTGAGCGGCTGGCAGGAGGCGATTCGCTCACCGCTCGCTTTATCAATTCTTCATTTGCAGATAGATACTCGCTAAGCAAAGACGTTACCTGCGAGAAGTCTGATAACTTCCAGTAGAAATCCGCCTTAGCGAAGGAGAGCACGCAGCTCGCTGCGCCGCTGCCCTTACCGGGCAAGACGCGCCACTGCGGGCGAATGTAGGCGTTGGCGATAACTCCGCTGACCTTCACGGAATCGATCTGAAAACTGAACAACTGAAACGCGGTATTGAGCCAATCCCGATGCACCGAGGCGCCGGCCGGCGCAATCTGCTCGGCTTGAGCAATCAGTCCATTCAATGCGGTGGCCTGCTCTGAGTTCAGGTTAGCCACCGACTCGAAGAGAGTGGGCAACTGACTCTGTTCACTTGCTCCGGGGAGTTGTTGCACTCTCTGAAGCATCTCGCTGATACAAACTCGAATCTGCCGCTCATCGGAAAAATCTAATGTCAGCAGTAAATCAGCCTGTCGAGTGTCACTTTGGGCTGGACACGAAATAAGAATTGCGCCGATTAGCGCCTTGCCAAGAATGGCCAGTTTCATTTCGTAACCTCCTTGAATACCGCCATCCACCCATTACGAATGCACACCGCCTTAAAGATGTTTCGTGCTTGTGAGTCCGAGCGCAAAGCACTGATTCTTGCAAACGCTTGCTGTCTCTCGAGTTCATTTTCCGAGTAACGCATGATTAGTGCGTAGGCAAGTCTACCGACACCATTCCTTGGGAACCGGGCCAAGAACTCCGATGCCAGTTGCACTCTGGTTGAAAAAGGTATTTGGCGTGCGTCCGCCAAGAGCAACATCATCTCTCCGGCAAGCGGGCCGTACTCCGTGTCTTTGAGCTGATAATATGCTGCGACGTAGGAATCAAGCCGCTCTCGACCTTGCAGTCTCGAGCCCATAACTTGCATGAAAATGGCAACGTTTTTCTCGTCTTCGTCAGACATCGGGGTGATTGTGAAGCTGCATCTGCCCGCATCGACGGATCCCATGTACGAGGCAGAAACTGTGTACTTCCCGGGTCCTAAGCTGGGTGGATATTTGGTTCTGAAACCACCTTTACCCCAACTCGCCAAGATGTCGAATAGGAATACAGCTGTATCAGGGGGCATGATTCTAAGTGAGTCTGTAGAAATCAAGTGGGTCAGTCCGCCATAGCGAATGGTGTCTCCCTTCTCGGAGACTATGACCAAACGGAGTCTGTCTCGATCGAGAACACTGGATTCATCGACGACCGGTATCGTGGCCTGATGAGCTCCAGAGTTAGCGACGTGAAGAAACACGAACGGCTTCTCGCATTGCCGAAAAGAATTTTTGCTCGTCTCAAGCCACGCCCGAAGACTCTGCCCGAAAGATGCTGAGTTAGCGCTGAATGAGACAGCGCCAAGAACCAAGATTATTAATCGCGTTGTGTTGTGTGTGAAGATCAGTCTCACTGAACACCTCCCCGTGTTGTTTCAGATTGAGAGAAGTGAGGATTATAACTCAGCCAAACGTAGTCCTCAAGAAGAAAACCAAGATCGCTCAACTGCACATTGCACTTTCCGCAGAAACCATCAAGAAAACTGAATATGATATCATATTGGTTGGGCTCCGTGCACTTGAGTATCGGTACCGGTAATCCGTAGCCGGAAGCCCTGCCTGACAGGAAACTCATAGTACAATACAATACGTGTCGGATGATGGATCGTGTAGCTCTGGCTCCCTGCAGAGGTCCGAAAGTCCACGACCGATGATGTGACCCAATTCGTGGGACACCGCATAGTCCTGAACGCGATCGAGGTATTGTTCATTGAAACTCGACGCGATTGCATTTACGAAAACGAAGCTAACTTCGTAGTCATTGGAGCTAATGCCCAGTAGGTCAAGACTAGGAGCACACGTATCGCAATTCGTGCCATACTCTGCCGCCACTACAAGGTAGTGGTATTTCTTAGAATTAGGACTACTTGGCCAGTGGCTGGCCACTCGATTCTTGTAATCCAGAAAGAAGCTAGGAGAGAGGAGTATCGGCTCCACAGAGACCTCAGTCTCTTGTAGGTACCAAATAAAACCTAAGGGATAATGTCGGTACGGATGTCCAATGTAACCGATCCGCGTTTCGTTACGTTTCAGGAAGTCCATCCCATTCTGCGCGACATATTCTACATCGACGTCAAGATAGAATTTATCATTGCCGGAGTATAGATTGTACGATGCGCGGTCATAAGCATAGTCCCAGCGCGTCACTTCGTCAGAGTCATTGCACAACCCGACGCGAAGTCGATAGAATCCCCGCTGCAACATTCCGCCTGTTGGACTAAACTTCAGCGTACACGGAACTTGCTCTGCTGCTTTCAATCCGAGAATCAGTGTGTCATAGGCTACGGGGACTTCGTCCTCGACGTCAACGCGATAGCTAACGTCAACCCAAAGCCAATCGGAAGTAGTGTCCGTTCCAGTCCATGCGACCTCGACCCACAGCGGAATCTGCGTCGCAGTCGAGTTGTCGCCATAGTACTTCTGAGGCCATGCGACATAGTCGATCCTTGCCGACCGGCCGCTCGTTGTACCGGCGTTGTCACTACATGAGCAAACCCAAAATACGATCGCAAAGAGTATTGGCGTGAGACGCAATACGCTCGGTCGATCCACACCCCAGCGCCTCCCTTTCGTTGATCTCCACATGGAGTGTCTGCAATTCGTGGTCTTCAAGTTCCCCTCCTATTCTGCCACAACAAATATAGCCCCCCCCCCCCCCCTATTTCTGTCAAGAGGGTATTTTCGAATATGTTGTCTTTCTTCCAAGATCAAGACGCGGATCGCCCGCCAATGTGCAAGATCGATCTTCGTGTCCGATTCTGGCGGGATTCGCCCTTCCCGGAGCGCACTTGAAGCAAACTGCTGATTCACTTGAGCGAGCGAGCCACGCTTCAGGCGATCAAAAACCCCCTTGACAGAATTGAACTTACGCCGTTGATTGCCCATTAGGGTGGTTGGGTGCAAGCGAATCAGAGTTTGATCTAATTCTGCGGTACTTCTCAATACCGCGAGACGCAGCAACGCCTTAGCCTGCTGCTCGGTCTGCACTTGTACGCTTGATTGTGAGATGGAGAGTCCGAACGGATAACCGCCCGCGCGAGTACGTGAGCACAACTCGCGCGAGCAGAACTTGTCACGAAAAATGGAAAACGCGATACACAACCCTATTGGACGAGGGAGGTCTACAATGACAAGAGCGCGCGCCTCAATGTACCTTTGGCTCGCCTTGATGCTGCTCTGCGGGAGTGCTTGGGCACAGGACGCCGGCGCCCCCGATACCGTGAGAGTCGGCAAAGTAACGACCAATGCCGGGCTCAAAGTCGGCGTCCCGGTCACGATGTTTAATGACGCAGGCATATCCGGCTACAGCGTCGGTATTGTCTGGAATTCGCCGGACGTTACACTTGATTCGATTTCCTATATCGGGAGCCGCCTGCCGGGAACAGCCTTCAAAATTGGCAATATCGACAATATCAACGACCAGGTCTTGGTTGGATTTGCCGACTTCACGGCCGTGAACCCGCTCACGGCGGGCAACGGATTGGTGTTTACTCTTTGGTATTCGGTCGCCGGCGGAGCGCCGGACCAGTTTGTTGCCCTCGATTCGGCATTCGTGCCCCCGGCCGGCAGCCTCGAATTCGCTCCGCAAATCGGCAACGGGTTCATTCCGCAGTTTATCAAGGGAGAAATCAAAATCGGCAATCCGCAGCCGCCGGCCATAATCGTGCTCAGCCAAGGCACTTTCAACTTTGCCGGCCAGGTGGGGCAGGGAAATCCGCCGACACAAATTCAGAATATCACGAACGGCGGAGGTCAGACACTGAACTGGACCGCCGTCAAGAGTTCGACATGGTTGGTGCTCAATCCGCTGAACGGCACGGCGCCGACGGCGATGGTCGTTGGCGTCAATACTGCTGCGCTTCCGGCCGGGAGTTATAGCGACACGGTGACTATTTCGGCCGCGAACGCATCGAATAGCCCGCAGAAGTTCGTTGTTAATTTGACAATGACAATACCGCCGCCGACGATCAAGCTCACGCCGAAAACTCTCTCATTCACCGCGCTGCAAAACGGGCCGAATCCGGCATCCCAGGACTTTGCGATCACGAATATCGGATTAGGTACGCTGAATTGGACGGCAGCCGAGTCGATTCCTTGGCTGTCTCTGTCTGTCGGAAACGGTACCGCGCCGTCAACCGTGACCGTCAATATTGACATTACGGGTCTCACGGCTGCGGTCTACAAGGACTCGGTGGCGATCAGCGATCCGACCGCAACCAACAGTCCGCAGTATTTGGTTGTGAACCTTGAGGTCTTTTCCGCCTTTCCGGTGATTGATCCCGACCCGAATTCCATTTTCGTCGTCGGCTCCGAGTTCATCAATCCCTACAATCGCACGCTCTTGATTCAAAACAACGGCGGCGGCCTAATGAACTTCTCGCTGACCAAAACTAAGACTTGGCTTACCCTGAGCGCGAACAACGGCACGGCTACGCAGGGGTCGCCATTTGCCGTAACCTTGTCGTTTAACCGCTTGCTTGTGGATTTCGGCCTTCAGTTTGACACTGTCACCATCACGTCCGGGAACGCAATCAACTCGCCGATCAAGGTGCCGGTGACTTTCTGGAAAATGGAAACCCCTCAAAACATGACGGTGTCCACCAGCGCGCTTTCATTTACGACTTATGAGTGCGGCTCGTTTCCGCCGGTAGCAACCCAGTCATTTGCCGTAAATGCGCTGCTTTCAACTCCTTCCCTCAACTGGACCTTGAGCTACTCGGCCACATGGTTAACGGCTACTCCGGCGACCGCGCCGGGCAGCGCGCTGGTCACGGTTAAGGTTGATCCGGAAGGCCTCGCACCGGGAGCCTACAGCGACACCATCGTCGTGAGTTCTTCGTATGCAATCGATCCGCCGAAGAAAGTCGCGATTTCTTTCACCGTGCTACCGACTCCGGTAAACAAGGTGCTCGATGTGTCGCGGGACTCGATTGTTTACATTTTCAAGTATACGCAGCTCGGCAGCGCAAATCAGGGGGTGGCGGTGTTTAACCAGTTGGGAGGCTGTGTTGACTACACGGTCGCGTCCACTGTGCCGTTCCTGACGCCATTACCGCCTTCAGGGACGACAACCGATTCGGTCTTTGTTCGTGCCGACCCAATTGGACTGTCGCTTGGCCGCCATACGGGCAGCGTCATCTTCAATTCGACGACCGCTTCGAACACGCCGATTACTCTGCCGGTGGTCGTCTGGGTGTATACCTTCGGTGATGCGAACGGCGATGGGCGCATTTCGATCGCCGATGCTTCATACTTGCTCGAATACATTTTCAACGGCGGTCCGGCGCCGGTGCCGATCTTCATAACCGGAGACGTTGACTGCAGCCGCGCCATATCTATCGCCGACGTTGTGTATCTGATCAATTGGATATTCAACGGCGGTCCGGCGCCCTGCCTCTACTAAGGTCAACGCTCCGCCCATGAGATTTAGGGATCGCGACTCGTCGCGATCCCTTTCTCTTCTTGCCAAGTGCGTCGCTCCGCTTTGGCGAAAAAGAGCTTGCTGCGGGAATTGAAAGTTCTTTAATCAGGAGCGTAGACGGGAGCGGGCTGATGTTTATCGGTATACTGATACTTGCGCTCGGAGTCATCTTCTTACTTCAGAATCTGGGTTACATTCAGGGCAGCCTTTGGCAGGTCATTTGGCCGCTTGCCCTGATGGCGCTGGGCATTTCGATTTTGCTCGAGAAGTGGCGGGAGCGGCGCTGACGCCGCCGCCGCGCATCAGGCTCGTTTCGACCGCTGATACATCCATCTTGTTGTTGGGAGAATGGGAATGCCGTTCAATGTCTATGGCTTGGTAATCGTCATAGCGGCGCTGGCGATGATGTTCGTGGTGCCGCGACTTCGGTCACGGCTGGGATTGATTACCCAATCGGGCTTCCGCCGCATCAGCGTTGGACTGGCGCTGTTTCTGGTAACCGGAGTATTGCAGGTGCTGCTCGGCATGCCGGGGTTCGTCAATCTATTCGTTCCCTCGGTCATCTATGGACTCACTGCGCTCTCTCAGTTGGCGCTGGCGGCGGGCATTGTCGTTTTTGTCTGGGGTGTCGCTTTGATCGTCGCAGCCTTCCGTCGGATCGAAGAGCAGAAGAGCGACGACGAAGAGTGGCGTACCATGTATCTTCAGCTTCAGGAGCTGTCGCAGCAGCCGTTCTCATTCGTCGAGATCCTCAACATCAGCGTGAATCAGCTTCTGAAGCGCGCGGAGGCTGACGGCGCCGCGGTTTTGTTGTTTAAGGACAACACCGATGAGTTGATCTTGGCGGCCTTTTCGAACTTGCCCCCCGAGATTTCGAAGCGGCTGGAAAAAATGCATGTCGGTGGCGACATCTTCGGTCGCGTCCAGAAGCTGGGGCGCACGCAATCGCTGGCCAATGTCACGGAAGCGGATGCGGCAACAGCCGAGTTACTCGCCAATTCGGGGTTCCTCTCGATCGTGGTCTTCCCATTGCGGGCGCGGGATCGTGTGCTCGGATCCGTTGCCTTGATGTCGGCCAAGCCGTTTCATTTCACCGCGCGCCGCGCGACGGCGCTCAACGTCGCCTCTAACCACCTGGCGACCTTGTTGGAATCAGTGCGAAATGAAAAGGACATTACCCGCCTGCGGGACCGCCTGCGGCCGTCGGAAGAGGCCAAGCGGACCACCGAGGAGTTATTCTTCCGTCGCGGGCTTGGCAGCAATCTGGAACTTCGCGAGGCGGTGGAATTCGAGCGCGTCCGGAAGTTTTTTGATGCCGACTGCATCAAGCTGGTGTTCAAGGATCCCGACGGCGAGTTTCGCATCAAGGCATCCTCCGGCGGCGCCGAAACCGGCCTTCTGCTTGATCGTCGTAAGCTCGGGGGAATTGGTCGTGCCATTGGCGAGCGAAAACTCTTGCTGCTCACGGCGCCGAAGTCATCGCCGGCCGGAAAGGGCTTTGATTCGATGCCGCGGCAGACGCTGTTCGTTCCCGTGCCGTACCCGGATCGCGAAGATCTCGTGCTGATGCTCGAAAGCGAGGCCGCCGCGCTTGAGTTTTCGGAAGAAAAACTTTCGGCTGTGCGCGTGGCGTCGGTCTATCTGGTTGACCTCCACTTCCTGTTTCTCGCCAAGCGTGACGGCGACCGCTTCAAGAACTCGGTTGCCCAACTTGACTGGTGTCTGCGCCGACTGGCCGCGATCGAGTCACGGGAACAAGCCGTGAATGCGTTGAGCGAATGCTCGATCAAGTTACTGGCGCATCAAGTCGCGCGAGTTATCGCGCTGCGCGCCGGCGCGGCAGGCGACGACCTGCATGTCGACCAAAGCGGACTCCGCTGGCCCAGCGACGTTTCGCGCCAGCGCCAGAATGAAATTCTCGCCGCGCTATGTAAGTCGCTCCCGAACGACAATGGCGAGCGCTTCGCGACGCCCGCCGACTTGGCGTCATTCGTCACACTCGAGAATCAGGCGCCGCTTGAACGCGCCCTGCACGGACTCGGGAATCATCTGCAGGTCTTTGCGCTCCCGGTGCGGTCTGCGGAGATCGACTTTGGCGCTGTCGTCTTGGTTTTTGCCGGAGACAACCCGACGGCGCGCGAGAACATCGACTTAGTCCGACGCCTGGCGGACGTTGCCGCGCTGCGGCTGAGCGGCACGGAGAGCGCAAAGTCGAAATCAGAACTCTCGCGAACGCCCCAAAGAGAACGATCGAATTCCGGCGTCCATCACCTGAGCGATGCCGGCGCTGCCCTGGATGAAGTTTTCAAGAGCCATCGCGTCGACAGCAATCTTGACCCGCACGCGCTGCGGTCAGGCAGCGAGGCCTTGCCGCAGGCCCTTACGGCTTTGGTCGATCGATTGTATTCCGAGCGCAGAGACCAGCGGCTGTATTTTTCGTCGTTCGATGATGATCTGCATCGCTACTACCAGATATCGATTAGCGAATTTGAAATGCGTCGGTTTCGCGATCGGCACCTTGAAACTCGCGATTGGCAGCCGGCGGTTGTGGCGATTGACCTTCCGCCAGAGTTCCGCAGCTTGCCGGCGGAATACGCCGTCACGCGCCGCTCCGGCCAGATCGAAACGGTCACCTGGAGACAGCACAAGGCCAGTCTTAACGATACGTCGCTGAAGCCAATGAATATCCTCGGAATCGACGATCAGGAAGTCATTCGGGAGTTGCTCGTGAATATTATCACACGCATGGGACACCGAATTACGACCACATCGTCCGGTCAGGAAGCCTTACGCCTTTTCCGACAAGAGTCATTCGACCTGGTCATTGCCGAGGCCGGGCTGCCCGACGTTTCTGGATGGGCGATCGCCGAACAAGTGAAGCGGCTCACGCCGCGGACGCCGGTTATTATCCTTTCTGGGTGGGACGCACTGCCGGAGTCAACCGGGGGAACCGCGCCGAGCGCTGATTTCGTTCTGACCAAACCGTTCAAAATGGAACAGCTTGGCAAGGTGATCGGCGCCGCTTGCGAGATGATTGACGCGAAGGCGTAACGACAGGTTCTTTGTCCCGGTCAAACGCAGCTATCCAGCAAGCGACTAACGCGAGTTAACCGCCGTCCGCGGTTGATTTCGAATCCAGTAACTCCCGTATTTCGATTCACTTCAAGACCATAGCATCCCTGTCCGATACTGTCAGTAACGGCATCCGTACGGGAGTAAAATGGAAAAGACTTGCATCCTCGATCAGATTGATTCCTCCAAAGACCTCATGTCCTTGCCCGACACCCTAATGAAGGTGCTCGAAGCGGTCTCCTCCGATGAGACGTCGCCCGACCAACTGGCCAATATCATCCTCAAGGACCCGTCGCTTACGGTCAAGGTCCTCAAGATGGCGAATTCGAGCTACTACTGCCGCGCCGCACAGATCAAGACCGTCCATCAGGGAATTCGTTTGCTGGGCGCCAACGCGATCAAGTGCATCGCGCTCTCGGTGACGGTGTTCCTGCCGCCACGCAAAAATTCGCCGGTCAGCGAACAGGCCATGCGCCAGTTTTATTTTCATTGCATCGGTGTCGGACTTCTGGCGCGAAAAATGGCCCAGAAGGCCAATCTCAAGAACCCCGAAGAATCCTTCGTTGCCGGTCTGCTGCACGATCTTGGCCGAATGTACATGATGAACGCCTATCCGGAGAGCTACCTTCGCGTTCTGGCGCTGGTCGAGAACGGATTCGACGAACTGGAATCCGAACGCAAGATTTTCGAGATCGACCACGCCGAACTGGGCGCGATCGTCGCCAATCACTGGCGCTTGCCGCAGGATTTGCAGGCCGTAATTCGTTCCCACCATCAGATCGATGTCGACGCGACCAAGCAACCGGTTTTGGCAATCGTCCAGCTTGCCAATATTCTGACCCAGAATATTCAGTCGCCGAACATCAAGGCCATCGAGCGCTCGACGATGCAAGTCGCCCGCCTCGCGGAGCAACTCAAGTTCGACCGCGAGTTTATGGACAGCTTGGCGTTCGAGTTGCTTGACGAGACTGTCGCTGCGGCGGGCAATATCGGAATCGACATCGGCAATTCGACTGAACTGCTCAGCAGCGCCAATCGCGAGTTGTGCAAGTCTTACTTGATGATCGAGGGCCTGTTCAAGGAACGGCAGGAACTCTCCGGCCAATTGCTTGCCGAAGAGCGCCTCGCGGGGATGATCCGTTCAAAGAACATCGCCATCGCGACGCTCTCCCATTATCTCAATAATGTCGCGACCGCCATTTCCGGCCGCGTCCAGCTCATGCAAATGGCCTGTGAGCGCAAGGAAATCATCGACCATACCAATAAGATGCCCGGTTCGCTCAGGGTAATCGAGAACTCCATCTCCAAGGTCTTGGCGGTGCTGGCCGAACTAAAGGCGCTGTCGCGGTTCGACGATCAAGAGTTTTACAACGATTCCGATGCCATCAACATTGACGAACGTATTCGCGAGCGCATGGAGGCTTTCGATCAGCAGACGACTGCCGTGCCGTAAGCTGCAGTATCAGGACATTTCGCGGGATGGCTCTCGCCATCCCGCTTTTTTTTGCGTATCAATTGCTGAGAATTCTTGCCAAGCGGCAGAAAGGGCGATACGTTGGCGTCATGATAAAATCGACTGTAATCGGCAACTATCCGAAATTGCCCTCGGCGAAGGGTGATGTAAATATTCGCCGGCAATTGCACCGGCTCGACAAGAACGAGATTGCGCCTGCGGAGATCGATCGTTCGTTTGACGAAGTGACGGCGCGTGTGCTTCGCGAACAACGTGAGGCCGGTATCGACCTGCCGACGGACGGCCAGATTCGTTGGGACGACATTGTTACGCCGTTGGCGCGAGCGCTTGAGGGTTTCGCAATCGGCGGGCTGTTGCGCTGGTTCGACAACAATGTTTACTACCGCAAGCCGCAGATCATCGGCGAGGTGAATTGGCGCAATCCAATCACGGTTCGCGATTACGCGTTCGCGCGCCAGCAGTTCAGCGGGGCAGTCAAAGCGGTATTACCCGCGCCGTTCAGTTTCATGGCGCTTTCGGATAATCATCACTATCGAAGCGAATCGTCACTTCTGGCAGCGCTCGTGAAGGCGCTACGTGCCGAGACACAGTCGCTGCTTGCGGCCGGAGCGACCGAGATCCAGTTCGACGATCCGTGCCTACCTTATCAGCCTGCCAAAGCCGAAACGGCGATCTCTGCGCTCAACGAAGTAATCGCGGGACTGAAGGGAAACATCTGGATTGCCTTTTACTTCAGTGATATTCGCGCAATCATCGAGGCGCTGGAGAATTTTTCCGGCGGGGTTATTGCCGTGGATTGCGTATCGCATCCGCGCAATTTTGAGACAATGATGAGCTACGCAGGAAATCATAATCGCTGCTTCGGAATTCTGGACGCCCGCAATATCAAATTGGAATCATCGGACAGCCTAATCCGTCAGTGCGAGGTCATCGCGCGGCGGCATCAGAATGCCTGGGTCAGCCCTTCCTGCGGACTGGAATTCCTGCCGCATCGCGATGCTTTGGCCAAGCTTAAGCTACTCGGCGGGTCTGTCCGCGCATTGCAGGAGGGTCAAGTCCATGCTTGAGACGACCAGCGTTGGCAGCTTTCCGAAACCGGACTACCTTCAAAGGGCGCGCACCGGCTTTACGGCCGGGAAGATCACACAAGCACAGCTCACGGAACTCGAACTGCAAGCGACACGGGAGACGATCGCCCTTCAAGAGGAGATCGGTATCGACGTCCTCGTCCACGGTGAGATGGAACGCGGCGATATGACTACTTACTTCGCCGAGAAGCTGCTGGGAATGGGTATCAGCGACCTGGTGCGGTCTTACGGAAACCGTTACTATCGCAAGCCGATCGTCGAAGGAGAGCTTAAGCGGCCAACGCCGATGACTGTGGAGATGTTCAGATATGCGCAATCGCTGACGAAGAAACCGGTCAAGGGAATGCTCACCGGCCCATACACGATGTGCGACTGGTCATTCAACACGCACTACGAGACGCGCCGCGAAGTTGTGCTGGCGTTCGCGCGCTTGCTTCACGGAGAAGTCAAAGATCTCGAAGCCGCCGGCGCCCGGTATATTCAAATCGACGAACCGGCGATCTCGACACGTCCGGACGAACTTGAAATCGCGATCGAGGCAATGCAGATCGTGACTTCTGGAACCAAGGCGATGACGATCTCGCACATCTGTTACGGCGATTTTAAAACGATCTATCCGCGAATTCTTGACCTCGCCGTCGACCAACTCGACCTCGAGTTTGCGAATTCAGGCTATGCCAATCTCGATGTCTTCAGGAAGCCGAAGTTTACCAAGCGCATAGCCTATGGTGTGCTGGATATCCATAGCCATCGGGTCGAGTCGGTTGAAGAGATCGTTGCTGGCATCAAGAAGGGCCTCGAGGTTTTCGACGTCGACAAGATGTGGATCGATCCCGACTGCGGTCTCAAGACGCGCACAACCGAAGAAACCACCGCCAAACTGCGCAACATGGTCGCCGCGGTTAAGATCGTGAAGAGCGAACTCGGGCTGAAATAGAGGCGCATGGCCGGCGCATTTCTGGAACGGTTAAGACGAGGTCCGCTTCTCGCCGATGGCGCGATGGGCACATATCTGTATGCCCGCGGCGTGTCGTTCAACCAGTGCTTTGACCACCTCAATATCACGCACCCGCAGACTGTGGGTGCGATCCACGACGAATACATTAAAGCCGGGGCTGAACTCATCGAAACCAATACCTACGGGGCGAATCGCCTCAAACTCGCGCAGCATGGTCTCGCGGAGTTGGTTCGTGAGATCAACTTCCGTGGCGCCAAAATCGCCCGTGAGCGTCGCGAGCTGGTCGGCAAGGACGTTCTTGTTGCGGGGTCGGTTGGACCACTGGGAAAATTAATCGGCCGCTTTGGCGGAATCACGCCGGAGCATGCCCGGGCGCAGTTTGCCGAGCAGGTGTCTGCCCTACTTGAAGGCGGCGTCGACCTCTTCATGGTGGAGACGGTGCCGGATGTTGAAGAACTCCGCATCGCCGTCGAAGAAATTCAACGCATCTGCGATTTGCCGATAGTCGCGCAGGTCAGTATCAACGATGAACTGACAACGATTCGCGGTAACTCGGTCACCGAAGTGCTCGATGCCGGTCGTGCGCTCAATGTCGATGTTCTCGGAGCGAACTGCTCGGTCGGTCCGCAGCGTATCTACGATTTTCTCTCGCTCCTGCGTCAACGCACCGACATGCAACTGTCAGCTCTCCCCAATGCCGGACTTCCGAGATTTCTCGAAGGCCGCTTCTTCTATGTCTCAACGCCCGAATACTTCGCCGACTATTGCCGGAAATTTCTGAATCTCGGGGTCGGAATCGTCGGCGGTTGCTGTGGCACGACGCCGGACCACATCCGCGCGATGGCCGCGATCTTCAAGAGCTTCCAGAAAAGTGACACCGACGATTTGGTAGTCGAATTCGGCGCCGACCGCGAGGTCGTTGCCGCGCAGCCCTTCGGGCCGCAAGTTTCGGGGTTTGCCGCCAAGTTAGGCAAGCAGTTCGCTGTTTCGGTCGAAATCGATCCGCCGCGAGGCGCGAATCCCGAGAAGATTCTTAAGGCGGCGCAACGCCTCAAAGAAGCCGGCGTCGATGCGGTGAACGTCGCCGATTCACCGATGGCGCGAACCCGGATGAGTTGCCTGGCTGTCTCGGGACTGATCTCGACGCAACTCAAGATGGAAGTGATTTTGCATTTTACTTGCCGAGACCGCAACTTGATGGGGCTGCAGTCCGATCTGATCGGCGCGCACGCGCTCGGGATCCGCAATGTTCTCGCCTTGACCGGTGACCCGCCCTCGCTCGGCGATTATCCCAACGCTACGGCCGTTTATGATGTCGACGCCATCGGCTTGGTCGAAATCATCAGCAAACTCAATTCCGGCACCGACCTCGTCGGCAATCCGATCGGCTCGAACACGGAGTTCTCCATCGCGGTCGCCGTCAACCCGTCCCCCGCGCAGATGGACCGCGAGGTCGAGCGTTTGAAACGCAAAGTCGATGCCGGCGCCCAATTCGCCATGACCCAGCCCTTGTATGAATTGGATGTACTTGAAGAATTGCTCAATCGTGTAAGCGGCCTTCGCTTGCCGATTCTTCTCGGCCTGCTGCCATTGCAGTCGGCGCGCCATGCCGAGTTCCTTCATTACGAAGTGCCCGGGATTGAGATCCCACGACAACTGCGCGACCGCCTGCAATCTGCCGGCAAGGACGCCGCGCAGGTTGGTATTGAATCGTGCCGCGAGCTGCTGAACCAAGCACGACATCTGGTGCAAGGCGCATACTTGATGCCATCGTTCGGAAGATATGAAACCGTTCTCAGAGTCCTCGAGTAGAACGCGCAAGCCCACGTAACGGAGCCGCTATGAAATTGCACATTTCCAAATACACCGATGCAGCGAGCAAAGCTGATCTACTCGCACTGCCGATTTTTGTCGGAGAAAAACTCACCGGTCCGGCCGCTACGGTCGACGGCGTTTTGAATGGTCAGATTTCTCGTCTGCTGCGCGAGGAGATTTTCACCGGTAAGTCGCTCACGAGGCAACTACTTCTGCCGCATCCACTGCGCGGTTTTCGACGCCTCATCCTCATCGGCATGGGCAAGCGGGACGAACTCAACACCGACCAACTTCGCCGGTTCGGTGGCGCAATCGCGCAGGCTGCTGCCGGCCAGGTCGCGCGAATCGCGGTGATCATCCCCGACTCAGCCGTGGATCGGGCCGCCGGCGCGCAAGCGATCGTCGAAGGGGTGATACTTGGTGGATATGACGACAGTCGATTTCGCAGCCCTCAGCCGGAGCGCATTACTCTTCGCACCTTGAGCTTACTATCCACCGGCCGAAATTTGGCCGCTATCAAGGCGGGCGCCGACCGCGGGTTGTTGATTGCAACGCTGCAGAATCGCTGTCGTGATCTCTCCGGTACACCGAGCAACATTCTGACACCGCGTGCCCTCGCGGAGCAGGCACGGCGCATTGCGCGCGAGTACGGTCTGCGGATTCAGGTATTGAGTCGTGGGCAGATTGCGAAACTCAAGATGGGCGCGTTTCTGGCCGTTGCCAATGGATCAACTGAACCGCCGTTTCTGATCAAACTCGAGTACAAGTCGCGACGGGCGGCAAATAAGCGTATTAGTCTCGTTGGGAAGGGAATCACCTTCGACAGCGGCGGAATTTCGATCAAACCCGCTGAGAATATGCATGAAATGCGGCAAGACATGACGGGCGCAGCCGTAGTCCTCACGGCGGTCGCCGCCGCCGCCAAACTGAAGCTACCGATTGCTATCACCGCTTGGATACCGACCTGCGAAAACATGCCCTCGGCGACGGCGTACAAACCCGGAGACGTATTGACCACTTCAATCGGCAAGACAATCGAGATCATCAACACGGACGCCGAGGGGCGCTTGCTCTTGGCGGATGTACTCGGCCATGCCGCCAAATCGAAACCGGATCACCTCATTGATGTCGCCACGCTCACCGGGGCAGTTACGATCGCACTGGGGCATCACGGCGCGGCAATGCTCTCGACTTCCGACCAACTCGTTGAAGTGTTCACAGCGGCGTCGCGGGCCAGCGGAGAAAAACTGTGGCGGCTGCCGCTCTGGGAGGAAAACGAAGCCTACGTCAAATCGAACATCGCCGATATGACCAATTCCGGCGGCAGACCAGCGGGGACAATCACCGCCGCGCTGATCCTCAAGAGATTTACGGCCGACATCTCGTGGCTACATCTCGATATCGCTGGCGTTGATTATCAGTATGTGGCGAATGAAATCACGCCGAAAGGCCCGTCGGGCTTTGGCGTTCGGGTTCTAATTGAAGCTTTGTCGCGACTGGCACAGTAGTAGGATTCGCAGAGAACATCCGCGCCGGTAAGCTCCGTGCTTCTTCCGCCGCAGTGATCATCAGCCTAATTCCGCACTTCAAGCATTATCTTTGTTTGCCAATCGGTCCGCAGAGGGCCCCGGTTCTTACACCATGATTTGCAGGGTAAAGTCAGAGGTGTCCCCTTCGCCAACTGCTTCCAAATGGAACACCCGGTATTTCTCGTGACCTGATTTTGCGCAACACATCTGCAAGCTATGGGCTTTTTCCCATTCCAGAAACTGACGATAACTTGAGGAGACGACTAATCAGTACGGCGTGTAAACAGCAGGGTGGAACCGTGTCTCACATTCTGGTAATCGACGACAAAGATTCGATGCGCGAGATGCTTAAGGCGTCGCTGATGGCCGAGGGCTACGACGTGGAAATTGCAGCCGACGGTTCGAGCGGCATTGCGCGAACTCGCGACAAGCACTTCGATGTAATCTTGACCGATCTCAAAATGCCGGATGTGACCGGCATGGACGTCTTGACCGAGGTGCGCCAGCACGATCCCGATTCGGCGGTGATCGTGATGACCGCCTACGGCACGATCGAAACGGCTGTCGAAGCCATGAAACGCGGCGCGTTTGATTTTTTGCAGAAGCCGTTTGACTCCGGCCATCTGCGGATGATCATCGAGCGGGCGTTAGAGAACCAACGCCTCGTTGCCGAGAATCATCTGCTGCGCGAAGAACTGGCTGAGTCGTTGGGATTCACCGACATTATCGGCACTTCCGAAAAGATGATCGATGTCATGCGTCTGGTGCAGAAGGTAGCGCCGTCGGACACTACCGTACTACTTACCGGCGAATCCGGCACCGGAAAGGAACTCTTCGCGCGGGCAATTCACTCGCTTTCGGCGCGGGCGGCCAAGCCTTACATTACGATCAATTGTGCGGCGATTCCGGGCGAGTTACTGGAGAATGAATTGTTTGGATCAGAAAAGGGCGCATTCACATCGTCGCATGCCCGCAAGATGGGTAAATTCGAAATCGCCAACGGCGGCACGATATTTCTCGACGAAATCGGCGATCTGGAATTCTCCTTGCAGGCGAAGCTGCTGCGCGTTCTCCAGGAGCAGACCTTCGAACGTCTCGGCGGCACGAAGCCGGTGAAAATCGACGTGCGGATTATCACGGCGACGAACATGGACTTGCAGGACGCCATCGCGAAAAAGAAGTTTCGCGAGGATCTCTTCTATCGTCTTTCGGTGTTTCCGATTCATATCCCGCCGCTGCGTGAACGGCGCGAAGATGTCCTGCCTTTGGCCAACTACTTCATCAGCAAGTACTGGAAGCAAATGAAAAAGGGGGAGAAATCGCTTTCACGTGAAGCGATTCTGATGCTTGAACGCTACCACTGGCCGGGCAACGTCCGCGAAGTCGAAAACACGATTGAGCGGGCGATAATTCTGGCCGAGGGCAAGAAGATCAAGCCGGAACATCTGGCGATTCGCCTATCCAATTCTGATGACATTCGCTTGCGCGAAGGCGCCGGACTCAAAGAAGTCGGACAGTTGGCTCAAATGCAGGCCGAGAAAGCGATGATAATTCGCGTCCTCAATCAAACTCGCGGCAATAAACGCAAAACCGCAGAAATCCTGCAAATCGACTACACGACGCTATTTGAGAAGATCAAGAAGTACGAAATCGATACGGGCCGGGAGGTATTCGGTTAGACCGGTCTCAGTGCCGCAGGTTCTCGATTTCGCCGCGTCGATACCCCGTTTTCAAGCAGAAAGCAAAAAACTGCTCGGCGCGCTCATGATCGCCCAATTTGAGAGCAAGGCGCCCGAGGCGAAAATGCATTTCCGGATCATTGGGAAACGCACTTAACGCTTCGCTGTATTTCTCTGCTGCTGTGATAAAATCGCCGGCGGACTCGGCAACTTCGCCATCCATGACGGCAATATGGAAGCGGGCAGCCGGAAATTGTGGATCAATGCTGAGAATCTCGTTGAATGAGTTGCGCGCCGCCTTGACGTTTTCCTGTTGTCGTTGAATCGTGCCCATCGCCAGAAGAGCGCGCAGCCGGTCAGAGGTTCGCATTCGCGGATCCGCGAGTGAAGCGCTAAAGACCCGCTGTGCCGACGTCGAATAATTATGCAAGACCAAATACTCTCCCAGTTCATTTCGCAGTGAATAAACACCGAGCCGATCTAAGAGCAACTCGATCTCGCGCCGATTCTCGGTCACGAGATCGCGTCTATCGTCCTCGGCGGCAATCAGGAGCAACTGGAAGTTCGTGCCCGCTTCCATAACGTCGAAGATTTCAGGTAACTCAGAGGTCCGCGTAACCGGGAATGTCGTCGGAGCGAGTGAGGAGTCCGCTGAATATACAAGGCCGCGAGCGTGGAGTTCCGACAGCGCGAAAGCGGCTTCAACAGTTACACGCATCGGCTCGCGGCTGAAGACGATTCGCTGCCGTAGTGAATCGCCCATGGCTGGCAGATAGCGCGGCACATCGGCGACAAGGATCGGCTCCGAGATGTTTAGACGATTCCGCAGGAGTTGCTGCGTTGGCAGTTGCCCGCATACGGTGATATCGGGGCGATGGTTTTCCACGTAGCGATAGTAAAAGGCTGGAAACGCCGTGTAATCTGTACCGCAGAGCAGGAGTCCGTTTGGCGGGACCTGATCAAGCAGCGCTTGTGCGTATTCCGCAGCGATGACGCGGTCACTGATGTCTGCGCGCGCGAAATTGCCGAGGATGCTCACACCTGCGAGAAAGATCGCCCAGATCGCCGGCTGAATCTTCGGGACTTTGGGAAGTTTTGGTATCGCGAAAAGCGTTTCACTCGTGCCAATCGCGAGCACGGCCATGGTTGGTAAGAAATAGGGTGTTATATCCGGGATGCCGTAAAGGAAGTTGATTGCAACGTTTAGTGCGGCGACCGCGGTAAACGCCAGCCCGATCGCGAGGTGCTTCCTGATGATGATGAAGAGACCCGGCAGCGCCAGAATAGTGAAGGGGATCGACCACTCGGATGCGATCTGTTCGAGCACTCGGAGGACATAGGGGAATAAATCACCCAGTCGCGGTTCGAGCAGGTACTGACGATAGGGGTGCGCCAGAAGGTGCTGCTTTAATCCGTCCCACGATGCGGGATCGTACCAGTCGAGCACCAGTGGCTGGCTCGATCGATAAGGAAGATACAGGTAAGCGCTGAGCGCCATCAACAGAAGCGACAGAGCAAGTAGATTACCACGGAACTTCAGCCGGTCGATTAGGCGCCACCAAGCCAGCAGCGCCAACGGAACAATGGCGATGATTGAAGCATGGTTCGCCAAACCAAGTCCAAGAACGAAGACACCGATGTAAAACGCCCCGACGTGCCGATGTGCCGCTGCCTTGAGAAAAGCGAGAAACGCCAAGAGAAACAGCAGCAGCCCCAGCGCGTAAACCTCAAAGTGTGTGGCCGACGTCCAGACGGTGACACCCGAAGCGAAAAGCAGCGCCATTCCGGCATGGGCCAGCCGGTCAACAACGGTCGGGCCGTTCTGGCGCATTCCGAGAATGACATACATTATCACGGCAGCCGACGCCGTGACAACAGCGGACAGAACGTTGAGCGCAAAAATCGGCTTGAACATGAACAGCAGCAGAGTCCAAATCCTGCCAACCAGCGTCAGTAGCGGGTAGCCGGGCGGATGCGCTATCTGCAGTAAAGACGCGGCCGTAGCCAGCTCGCCATTGTCGCCGGGATAGACTGTTGGGCAGAGCGTCACCAAGTACATTGTCAGCACGGCGGAAAACAGAATCGCAGCAATGACAACTGGCGGATGCCGGATCACTTTCATGACCCTGCAATCTATGCAAGAGGCGACAGTGGATCAATCGAATCCGCGACTCACTCCAACCTGAGCGGTGCGGAATGCCGTTAGCTTCGGTCACTGCGTGCTCGAAGTGGCATCAAATTCGAATGGGTATCTTGAGGGAAAACGTAGCTCCGCGTCCCGGTTCAGATCTGACTGTGATGTCGCCACCGTGCCGCTTGAGGATATTGTACGAAATCGAAAGACCGAGACCGGTACCGACGCCGACGCCCTTGGTGGTGTACCCGGGGTCAAATATGCGATGTAGGTTTTTGGGGTCGATACCAACGCCGGAGTCGGAAATCGAAATATGGACAAAGTGCTGATCGCTGGTCGTCGATATCCGAATCTGTCCTTTGTCGGGAATCGCCTGCGCGGCATTGACAAGCAAATTCATAAACACTTGATTCAACTCATTCGGGAAACAGAGGATCTGCGGCAAAGTGCCGTACTCCTTCACCACTTCGATGCGATTTTTGAGCTCGTGCTGCAGCAAGGTCAAGGTCGTGTCCAGCCCCTCGTGCAGATCGGCTCTTTGGAAATCCGACTCATCCAGCCGCGCGAAACTGCGCAAACTGCGAACGATACGCGCAATCCGCTCGGAGGCCATGGTCGAGATGCCGGTGCTTTCGTCCAGTGTGAGCAGAAGTTGCTCAACACGTGAATCGGCCAGCAGTTTCTCGCCGTCCGGCAGGCTGCGAACCTGTTCGCGCAATTTACCGATCGCCCGCCGCGAGTTGTCGGCGGCGGCATTCACGGCGCCGACCGGATTATTGATCTCATGCGCGACACCGGCGACCAATTGACCGAGCGACGCCATCTTTTCCTTGATGATCAACTGCTGCTGCGCGTCCTGAAGCTGCTGCAGAGCCTGTTCAAGGTCGAGGTTCTTCTGTCGCAAGCTCTCTTCTTGCTCGGCGGTCTTGTTGCGCGCGTCGCGCAAAGCCTGTGTCATGCGGTTGAACGATCGCGCGAGTTGGCCGACTTCGTCGCCGCTGGCGCGTTCAATCTTAACATCAAGATCGCCCTGTGCGACTCGCCCGGCTGCAGTCAAAAGCTGTTTGACCGGCCGCGTCACGAGCCGGACAAAGACGATGACCATCACCGCGGCGATGACGAGCGAAGCGAATATCAGCGTGAGGGTGCTGCGACTCGCGGCGGCAAATGCTTCCTCGGCACGCTTGGCCGCGGCAAAGGGATCGGCGGTATTGACGCGGACGAGTTCGCTCAAATCGGCACGGAAGTCCAGAAAGACGTCGAGCATCTCCGAATTCAACGCGGTTACAGCCGAGTCGCGCTGCCCCCGGTTCAGCATCTGGAAAAATTCAAGGCTCAACTCCTGATATCGCTCCCACTTTCGCTGGAACGATTCATAAAGGAGACGTTCTTCCGCGGAGTAAAGCCCGCGCTCCTGCGCGTCGGTGCGGAGACGATCGTAAGTATCAAGGTCGCCCTCGAAATTATCGAGCAGGGAGATGATTTTCGGCGCCTGTGCCATCATTACGGTGGCGTCCTGGAAAAACGCGACCTGCAACTGGCTTTGTCGCAAATCGCTGGTGCGCAGATTCAACTCAGCCATCGTGAGCGCTCGCGGCAACCAACTGCGGGTGATCTCCTCAATGTCGGCGCGAAGCATCGCCAGTGTCCGCAGCGACACGAGATTGGCAATGACCAGGATAACGACAATGAGCGCAAACGAGGCCGCTTGTTTGGTGCCGATTTTCAGGTCACGGTAACGCATATCTTATGGTTGGCGAATTCGAAGTCGCTGCGGGTTCACGGCAGGACAGGGCATGCTCGTTAACGCTGTTTGTCGGTCTCGGCCATCTTTCCATCAGGCTGGATGATAGCCAGAGTCTTGACGGTATCATTGACCGCGGTCCGTGAGACGAAGCCGATGGCGCCCGGCGTCGACGCGACTCTGGCGATCATCTCGCTCTCAGTCTCAACCGATTTCGGCGGATCACCCTCGCCGGCGAGCAGCTTCTTGAGCCACAGCGATTTCATCCGCGAAGGCGTACGCCCAAGGAACTTGTAGAATGTGTCCTTGATGTCGTTATTGGGCTTCAGATCCATCACTACTACCGGTTTGCCGTTGCTCCAGCTTTTCATGTCACCGGTGTAGATGTCGATCAGTTGCAGGCGATTGACATCTTGTACCGGCACTGACCGGTTGGCAATGACGGCAACTTCCGCCGCGGCTGCCGTGCCTCCGAGCAGCCAGAGCGCCGCCACTCCCAGGACGAGGCAGCGCAGGCAGAGGCGAAGCTGAAGCTGTCGACGCGATAGCATTAGAACCTCACCGACAAACCGAAAACGATGTAATTAAAATCCGCCTCGTACTCCACGTCGGGTAATTTGAGTTCTTGCGAGACCGGGGCCGATTGCAGCTTGAACACCATGCGATCGTTGACTTGATAGACGAGACCACCGGAAATCGCGTTAAAGTCATAGCGCTGGTCGATAAGTTCATTAATGACGCCGCCGATGCCGGTGGTGGCGGCATTCATCGCCGATTCCTCGCGAACGTTCCAGTACGACGCATAGACTTTGAGGCGCTCAGTCACGTCGAGGATAAGCGAGCCGTAAAAAAACCTGAGGTCCACCGAGAAGGGCGCGTTACGCTCGTCGTAGCTAACCTGGATGAACTCGCCCTCTGCGGCAAGCTTACCGACCACGCCACGCGCATCGAAGCCGAGACGAGTGCGGGGAACTTCTCTGAACATCCCCTCATCAGGCACAAGTCCGGAAATCTCAGACTGGAAGTTGTAACGGTCATAAGTGATCGATCCGCCCACAACGAATTCGCGCCACCGCAGCCCGAGCCGTCCGCCGACCAGATAGGTGTCGGACGTGTCGAAGCCCGTTTGGCCTCTCTGGGGGTCAGAGCGGAGATTCGGGCTGTTGCCGAGATAGGCCGCGCCTTCAATCTTGGCCTCACCAACCGGCACGAAACCGGATGCCTGCACATAGGCGCGCTGCGGGGTGTACTCTTCGAGTCGAATAATCTCATTGAAGGAGGACTCGTAGGCCAGTGGTCGGATCACATATACTAACAGCGGTGTCCGATTCTTGATTTCGTTTAGGGCGTTAAAAGTCGGTGTCTGAAGCCCGACACGGAGATTAAAGCGGTCACCGCGATTCCATCTCACCCAGGCTTCCTCGATACTCAGCGAACCCCAGTTCTGCCGCGAATTGAACGAGTTCAGCACCTCGAAATTGACGAAAGCGCGAAAATCACTGCTGATGTCCCTTTGAAGAAACAAGTTAAGTTGCTGCATACCAAAGGACTTCTCTACGAAATCCGTGTCCACGTTTTTGGCCCACGAAAACGAAGTTTGAAAGTAGCCAAAGATGCGCAATGGGGTGGCATCCATGTCCTGCGCGCTTAACTGCTGTGCGATTACGATTGCAAGAAACACGGCGGCGGCGAGGAAGCCCTGTCTCCGAATGATAAGGCTGTTCATAGCATAACATTAAGTGAATTGTCGCCGCCGCGCAAGCGCTTGTTCGCATCCGGAGCGCGTTTGACAATGCCCCCAAATTGATTATTATCGAGTTTAATCGATGAAAGCGATCCGTAAAATACTCATCGCCAATCGCGGAGAAATCGCAATCCGCGTCATCCGTGCATGCCGGTGGCTCGGCATCAGGAATGTCGCCGTGTTTTCGGACGCCGATCGAAGCGCTCTGCATGTTCGAATGGCGGACGAAGCTTTTCCAATTGGGCCGGCGCCGGCCTCGCAAAGCTATCTGGTGATGGAAAGGCTGGTTGATGTGGCGAAAAAATCAGCCGCCGACGCCATTCACCCCGGCTACGGATTCCTGGCCGAGAATGCGGTGTTCGCACAGCTGGTTCAGGACAGCGGGCTGATCTTCATCGGCCCGCCAGCGAACGCGATCAAGTTGCTGGGTGACAAGCTTGAGGCTCGGCGATTGGCGGAGTCGAACGGCGTGCCGACGGTACCGGGCGGACCGGTGAATGCCTCTGACCTTGACGCCGCGAAATCGCTGGCAAAGAAGTGCGGGTACCCGGTGCTCGTGAAAGCTGTTGCCGGCGGTGGCGGCAAGGGGATGCGGACGGTCCACGCGGAAGACGAACTTGAGAAGGCCCTGATCGCTGCGGGCAACGAAGCGCGATCGGCATTTGGCGATGACCGCGTGTTTGTTGAAAAGTGCATCGTGCGGCCGCGACACATTGAGATACAAGTCGCCTGCGACATGCACGGGAATGCCGTCTATCTCGGCGAGCGCGAGTGTTCGATTCAACGGCGGCATCAAAAGCTGATTGAAGAGGCGCCTTCGCCGTTTGTAGATACCGCCCTGCGGAGGTTGATGGGCGAGACCGCGATTAAGGCCGTGCGCGCCGCCGGATATTCCAATGTCGGCACTGTCGAATTCTTGGTCGATAGCGAAAAGCGCTTTTATTTCCTCGAAGTAAACACGCGCCTACAGGTGGAGCACCCGGTGACCGAATTGGTGACCGGAATCGATCTGGTCAATGAACAGATAGCGCTGGCGGCGGGCGCCAAGTTGTCGTTCACGCAGGCTGAAGTCAAGATCCGGGGGCACGCCCTTGAGAGTCGAATTTGCGCCGAAGACCCGGCAAACGGGTTTATACCTTCAACCGGCACAATCCTCAGCTATGTCGAGCCTTCGGGGCCGGGAGTACGGGTTGACTCGGGAGTCCACCTTAACTCAGAAGTTTCTCCGTACTACGATTCACTCGTCGCCAAACTGATCACCTACGGCGCAACGCGGCTGGATGCGATCAGGCGCATGGCGCAAGCGCTCACCGAATACCGTATCGCCGGACTGGTGACTAACATTGGATTTCATGAGACGGTGATGGGCATGGCAGCGTTTCGCGCCGGCGACTTGTCGACGTCATATATTTCCGACCACTTTCCGAACGGAATTAGTGACGGCCCGGCGGACATTGAGCTTCTGCAGGCCGCGGCAATAGCAGCGGCGATGCACCAGTATCACAGTTCGCAGCGGGTGCGGCAGATTGGCGGCTCGCGGACCATTGGAAACGGCTGGCTCGAACAAGCGCGAGTCGAAGCAGTTCGACGCCTCGACGGCGGTCGGCGATGAAATACGTGGTGTCGATCGGCGACCGCGAGTTCGCTGTTGAGATCTCCGAGAGCAATGGCAAGCTGACGGCGGCGGTCGAGGGTCGAACACTCGATACGTCGGTAGTGATCGAACCCGAGCGCCATCGATTCTTGATGTTGCTCGACGCACAATCGTACGACGCCGAGGTATTCGCCGCCAACGGCGCCGTTAGCGTCTTCATGCACGGCCGCGAGTTTGATTGCCGCGTCGAGGATCAACGACTTGCGGATATCCGCCGCACCGCCGGTGTCGCAGCAAGGTCAACCAGTAACGAACTGCGTGCGCCGATGCCGGGGCTGGTAGTGCGCATTCTACGCGCACCGGGTGACACGATTGGAAAGGGTCAGCCAATACTGGTCGTGGAGGCAATGAAAATGGAAAATGAACTCAAGGCGCCCGCCGATGGAACGATCAGAGAAATTCACGCCGCCGTCGGCAAGCCGGTCGAAAAGGGCGCGCTGTTGGTGACCTTTGAGTGATCCTCATGATTTGCCGAGGAGTGTCGGGAGCCGGAGTCTCACGGCCTTCATACTGGTATTTCTCACATTCTTCTTGTTGATGATTCAGCCGTGTTCGGCTGGTGTCTTCGGCCTCCGCGTTGGAATTGGCGGGGAAGTGATCCCCCACGACGGCTTGTTCGAAGACTACAAGGTTGGACTCGGAGCTCAGGGGCGATTCGATCTTCTCGTGGGGAGGTTCACATCGACTTCACTCGATATCGGCGTCCGCCGCTGGTCGTCAAGCGGCCGATCTTACCAACGGAGAGACGGCATCAAGGCCCTCGAAATTCGTCGCATCGGTATCATACAAAGAGGATACCTTCCCCTGAAATCTCTTGCGCCCTACCTCGGGATCGGCCTTCTCTGGCAAAAGGACCGTACCGTGAGTGACAAATTCAAGACTCGCTTCGATGACGACTTCGAATATGGCCTCACAGCGCTCATTGGCGTCGAGCTTCCGCTGCAGCAGAGCAAACTGCAAGTCGATTTCTTCTGTCGTGTTGAAGCCGATGGTTCAGACGGCGACTCGATGATGACGATGCTTTGCTTCGGCGCGAATCTGTTGTTTCGTATGCTGTAATCGAGCCGCGCCGGGTGTTCCGGAGTCGAAGGCAACCGAGGTCCAGCAAACTACCGCTTTCACCGACGAAACCTCCTTGCTTCGTTGCCGCTATCAGCACATCTTGTGCAGCGATGGACAAGAAGGCTTATCGTCCCGAAGACATCTCGAATCTGGACTACAACACACAGCTCGGCGATCCGGGCGAATATCCATACACGCGCGGCATCTATCCGGCGATGTACACCGAACGACTCTGGACAATGCGCCAGTATGCCGGTTTCGCAACTGCCAAGGAGTCCAACCAGCGCTATCGGTATCTTCTCGAGCAAGGCCAGAGCGGGCTAAGTGTCGCTTTTGACCTGCCCACGCAAATCGGCTACGACTCTGACGATCCGATGGCGGTCGGCGAGGTCGGCAAGACCGGCGTGGCCATTGACACGCTCGATGATTTTGAGACCTTGTTCGCGGGTATCCCGCTCGACAAAGTGTCGACTTCGATGACCATCAACGCCACTGCCGCAATTCTCCTGTGCATGTACGTCGCGGTCGCCAAGAAGCAGGGCGTCGCGCCGGAAAAGATCACCGGCACGGTCCAGAACGACATTCTCAAAGAGTTCATTGCGCGCGGCACCTACATCTACCCGCCAAAACCGTCGATGCGACTTGTGACCGACATCTTCGCTTTTGCCAAAGACCACCTGCCGCGTTACAACACGATCTCGATTTCGGGCTATCACATTCGCGAAGCCGGCTCCACCGCGGCGCAGGAAGTGGCTTTCACGCTCGCTAACGCCATCGAATATGTGACGCACGCGCTGCGCGCCGGTCTCAACGTCGATGACTTCGCGCCGCGGTTGTCGTTCTTTTTCTGCGCGCAGCAAAATCTTTTCGAGGAAGTTGCCAAGTTTCGCGCCGCACGGCGAATTTGGGCAAGAGTCATGAAGACGAAATTTGGCGCCAAAGATCCGCGTTCGCAGATGCTCCGGTTTCACACACAAACCGCCGGAGTGTCCCTCACGGCGCAGCAGCCGGAGGTTAACACCGTGCGAACTACTCTCGAAGCGCTGTCCGCCGTTCTGGGCGGAACGCAGTCGTTGCATACGAATTCGCACGACGAAGCGCTGGCCCTGCCGACCGCCGAATCGGCGCAATTGGCTCTGCGAATTCAGCAGGTGCTCGGCTACGAGATCGGCATAACGGACGCGGTCGATCCGTTGGCCGGGAGCTACTTCATTGAGAAGAAGACGGATGAGCTCGAATCGGCCGTCGATAACTACCTGCGGCGAGTCGACCAGCTCGGCGGATCGTTGCCTGCCATTGAAACGGGTTTTTTCCAAAGTGAGATCCAGCGCGCCGCATATGAGTTCCAATTGGAAGTTGAAACCCAGAAACGGTTTATTGTCGGCGTGAACAGGTTTAGGACAGAAGACAAAATCGCGGTGCCGCTTCAGAAAGTCAGCGAGCAATCGCGCGCCGAGCAGATTGCGCGGCTCACTGCGGTGAAACGGCGTCGTGATAACGCCGCTGTCGAACGCTGTCTGAAACGACTGGCCGAGGCCGCGCCCACGAGTCAAGTCAATCTGATTCCCCTGATTCTCGATTGCGTTGAAGTTTACGCCAGCGTCGGCGAAATCTCGAACACGTTGCGCCGGGTCTGGGGCGAGTACCACGAAGCGGTTGTGGTATGACGGCGATGAATCGCAAAATAAATCATTTAGCGATCGCGGTTCGCAACCTTGAGCAGTCGGCTGCATTGTTCGCGCTGGTCACGAAAGCGCCGATCGGCGCCATTATCGAAGTTCCCGACCAGAAAGTGCGCGTATGTTTCATCGAAACCGGCGGCACGAAAATCGAATTGATCGAACCGACGGCAGGCAATGTGGGAGTGACGAAATTCCTGGAGAAGCGCGGCGAGGGCATCCATCATCTTTGTCTGGGAGTCGCCGATATCGACGCCGTCCTCGCCGATTTCAAATCACGCGGGCTGCGTCTGATCGACGAACAGCCCCGCATCGGCGCCGAAGGACATCGTGTAGCATTTGTTCACCCGTCATCGACCAACGGTGTGTTGATCGAACTTGAAGAGCTCAATCAAAGGGGCGCCTGAAGCTCGCGCCGCGAAGTTTATTCTTGGACATTTATCCCTGTAGGAACGACTTCAGTCGCGAACCGTGCCGAGGGTGCAATCGCGTCTCAAGCCGCTCCCACAGCTTGCCAGAACACTAAGAAGGAACCGCCGTGCTTTGGTTCACGATCCTCAAAGTAGCAGCCCTCATCGTCTTTGCTGGCGGTGTAATCGCGCAACACTTTCGAAAGCGGCGTGAAAGCTGGCCCGTCTTGGCGCTGGGAGTCGGGGCGTTAGTCATAGGACTGCTTTTTGGCCAAAGGAAGAGCGACGACCTGCAGCGACTGCGCGAACAAAGACAATGGCCGACGGTCGCGGGAAAAGTCGTCGAGTCGAAAATAACTGGAGTCAAAGCCATTTCTCCGCAAGTCGTCTACGAGTACTCCGTTGCGGGCAGTGTGTATCGGAACGAATCCGCACTCGAGGCGCCCGGCTTTGGCAACGCCGCCAAACGTCAGGATGCGGCGGAGAAATTGATTGCCGAATATCCGGTGGGAAGAGCGATTACCGTCTACTATCGCGGCGAAAATCCGGCTGAGTCCGTTCTCAATCCAAACGCACCATGGAACGTCTACATGCAATTGGGCATCTGGATCTTTCTCATGTTCGGCGGCGTCGTTGTTGTGATCGGTTGGGGATATCGCAGGCAGTAGGAGCGACATCGGTCGCGATTTGCGATCAAGTCTTGACCGCGCCCAAAGCCACTACTGCAACGATTTGATTAATGTCGTGCGGCCGCACGAGCTGCACTTGACCTGAGCGCCGGAGAACGATGGCGACAACTGAATCGGTCGGCCACACTGACAACGAAATGATTCCCAGGAATTACTGCGACGTTGAAACGACGGCAACTGCGCGGGATTGCTTACATTCGCGACCGACTCCAGCGCTGCCGAAGCAGTAGCCAAATCTGCAGTTGGGATTGCGTTAACCGTCTGACACCGTGGGCAAGTGATCTGATTGCTGTTGAAGTCCGGGCGTATTTTCATTTTCAGCCCACAGGAGCAGGACATGAACACGAAACCGTTTACGGCCCGCACCAAATCATTCACCTGTCGGTCGGAAGCGACGGGCTTCGCTTCTGTTGGGCTGCCGCTGCGGATCGGTATCGCGGTCGCATCGACAAGACCCGATTTCGGTACCAGCGCCGACTTGTCTCCCGATACGGACTCATAGGCCCGCTGATACTCGAGAAAACCTGCGCCACCGGCCATCGAACGCAGGATCCGGATTCGCTCGTCTATCGGAGGGTGGGTGCTGGTCAGATTGGCCAGCTTTGCACCGGCCTGTTTCAGCGGATTGACAATGAACATCGGCGCGGTCGCCTTGCTGATGCGTGGAAGATCTTCGGTTGATTGCGACAACTTCTCAAGCGCCGAAGCTAACCCTTCCGGATAGCGCGTTAGCCTTGCGGCTGTCGCATCTGCCAGGTACTCACGCCGGCGAGAGAGCGCGAAGTAGAGCAGTCGCGCCAGAATCGGCGCAAGGATAGCAAAGGCGATGGCGACAATGGCTATCACCGCTGCGCCTTGACTGCCCTTGTCGCGTGAGCCGACTCGGCGACCTCGACCGCCGCCATACCAGAGACTGCGTAGAAATACTTCCGAGATGATCACGACGGCGCCGAGCATGACACCGGCAAAAGTGACGAACAGAATGTCGCGATTGAGGATGTGGCCGGTCTCGTGCGCGACAACGCCCTGCAGTTCGTCCCGATTCATCCGTCCGAGAAGGCCGGCAGTCACAGCGATTGCGGCGTTTTCCGGTTTGCGTCCGGTAGCGAAGGCATTCTGTGCCGGCGAATCAATGATATAGACCTTCGGCATCTTCGGAAGTTGAGCTGCGATCTTCATCTCCTCAACGACATTGAAAAGCTGAGGGTGCACTTCCGGCGAGACCTCTTTTGCGCCAACGGAATTGAGCATGATCGAGTCGCCGCTAAACCACGCAATGGCGGCGAGAATTATCCAGATGATGATCGCACCAACAGCGCCGAGCGCCCCTCCGTCCGGTGGCGCCCAGGCTGCGCCAATTGCATATCCGAGTGCAATCAAGAGCACACCCATGAGGATGAAAATCCAAAATGAGCGGCGTTTATTCTGTTGGATCAATTCCCACATGTATCAGTTTCGGCCCTTCTATCGCGTTGGGGCGCATGGCAATATGCCCAAGCCATGAGACTGCGGAGCGCTATACGACTGAAGTCGAACCAACTACCAGGCGGACTTCCGCTCAGGCCACGCGCAATCAACTACGAAAAATCGACTTTCGGCGTCTTGCGTTCAGCGGCGTCTTCGACCTGGAAAAATTCGCACGGTTGAAATCCAAACATCCCGGCGACAATGTTCGAAGGAAACATCTGTGTCTTGTTGTTGTAACCGAGCACGGCGTCGTTGTAAGCCTGCCGGCTGAATGCGATCTTGTTTTCGGTCGACGTCAGTTCTTCCTGCAAGGCAAGGAAGTTCTGATTCGCCTTCAGATCAGGATAGTTCTCGACCACCAACATGAATTTACTAATCGCGCCGGAGAGCGCCCCTTCGGCCTTGGCCTTGTCCGCCACCGATTCGGCTCCCATCGCGCGGCTACGCGCGTCAGTGATATTCTGCAAAGTCTCGCGCTCGTGTTTCATGTAGCCTTTGGCGGTCTCGACCAGATTGGGAATAAGATCGTGCCGCCGCTTGAGCTGAACGTCAATTTGCGACCAAGCATTTTTGACCTGGTTGCGAAATCCCACGAGCGAGTTGTAGAGCCCGACCAGCCAGACGGCAATCAGTACGATCAACCCCAGAAAAACGACGAATCCCAACATCTCAGTCTCCTATCGAAATGGACGTCTTAACACAATTCTAACATCAAACTTATGATCGCCAAAACACTCCCTTAGTATTACATGCCGAAGATGGAGCGCAACCGTTCAGAGAGTGGAGCACTCAGTTGCGGATCAAGGTGATCGATCACGCTCAGGAGTTCGCCCCGGTCAAACCACAGGCCATGGTTATCGCGGCACCGGTCAAGCATAACCGGTTCGGCCCGGCCCAGTCGCAACAACTCCATCCGGCGACGACAGATCGGGCAGCGGCGGCCGCTTCCCATCGGGGTTGCAGCGCGCAGTATGATCTCATCGTCAGCGCGGAAACCCGATTTTCTCAGCATCAATGCCAGTTCACCGGAGTCCAGCCAGACTCCGCCACAGGCCAGACAGTGGTCGACTTCCAAGTCGTTCCACTCCAGCGTGACCATCTGCGAGCTACAGTGAGTGCACTTCATCGTTGGCATAATACGCAGTTTGCGCCGGAAAGATGCCAAAAGTTCAGGAATCAACGGCGCGACTTGATACCGGGGTAGCATTAGCGGACGTAATTCAGGAGGACAAGACAATTAGCTCGGACATGTTGAGAGTATCGAATTAACGGTAAGGAACTATGTTACGATTCGGAGGGAAGGTAATGAATCGGATTCTCAAGACTCTGATTCCCGCCCTGACACTCGCGCTCGCAACGACTCTTCAGGCGGAGTCGGAGAGCGACAGTCTCAAGGCAGCACACGAACAATTGCACAGCCGCGTCGAGTCGATGGCGGAAACTCAGACGTTGATGGAGACCGACATTTCGCTTCTGAAGCGCCTCAAGGTCTCCGGTTACGTACAGGCGCGTTTTGAATACAACGACTCTTCGCGTTCCGGAGTGGCCGGCGGCTATGACGCCGCGCGCAACCTCAATGCGAACAACATCTACATCCGCCGCGGGCGCATCAAATTCACATTCGAGCCGAATGCATCCAGCCGCTACGTCATCTATTTCGATGCGTCGCGCAATACGATCTCGCTTCGCGAGGCCTACATCGACCTCACGCAGACGCACAAGATGCATACGTTCATGCTCACCGCCGGTCAGTTCAACTGGCCGTTCGGCTATGAAATCGAGCTGTCGTCTTCGCGGCGCGATTTTCCCGAACGTAGCTTGGCGGAGAATCGCCTCTTTCGCGGCGAACGGGATCGCGGAATAAACCTGACCTGGACGGCGCCGTCGACACTCTCGGCAAACCTCGGCGTGTTCCAGGGCTACGGCATCGAGAATACGACGTTCACATGGTTCGATCCGACGAAGCAAAAAGACATTATCGCGCGCGTGAAGGCCTCACTGCCGTGGTTGGATTTTGGCGTTTCGGCATACCGAGGCGAAACTTACACACCGGGGTCCGCGCCGGTTGCTGCGGTACCGGGTTCGACGACATGGTACGATGCCGACGGCGACCGCGAAATGGACTCGAGCGAAGTCACAACCACAGCGCCGGTGGCCGCGAAGGCGGCGACGGCCGCTGTGAACAGTGACAAGATTCGCTACGGATTCGACGTGCAGAAGTACTTGGATGTGCTTCCCGTTGGCGGAACTTCGATTCGCGCCGAACTCTATTACGGCAAAGACTACCAGCGCAATGCTGTCGACCTCAGCGCCGTGAGCAAGGGATTCTATCTCTGGGTATCGCAGAGCATCGGAACGAAATTCGGCGCCGCGGCGCGTTACGATTTCTTTGACCCGAATATCCACGGCGACTACAAGGAGCCGGATCCGGCGAAACTGGCGGCGCTGCGCGCCGACGCCGTCGGAACCTGGTCGTTCGCGCTCAACTACTATTATGACGCTTACGTGCGCATTACGGCCGCTTATGATGTCTTCCGACAGCTCAAAGACGGATCGATGTTTTCCAAGTATGAGAAGGACCTGAAGGATAATCGATTCACCCTTCAGTTCCAGTTTGCCATATAATTTCGAAGGAAGGTAAGGATCATGAAACTAATTGATTCGCGCATGCTGCGCTACATCGCGATCGCGATTGCGATGCTGGTGTTGGCCATTACTGGTATCGTCTTGGCCGCCGAGCGCGTGACGGTCAAAGGCTCGGACACTATGGTCATTCTTGGTCAGCGCTGGGCGGAAGCCTACATGGCGAAGAACCCGGATGCCGTCATTCAGGTCACCGGCGGCGGTTCCGGTGTCGGAATCGCGGCGCTGATCAATGGCACTACCGATATTTGTCAGGCATCGCGTCCGATCAAACCGAAAGAAACGCAAAGCCTCAAAGCGAGATTCAACTCGACCGGCGTCGAAATCCCGGTCGCGCGCGACGGTCTCACTGTCTACCTCAACGAAGGCAATCCCGTTGGTGAGATGACGATGCAGCAACTCGCTGCTATTTACCTTGGTGAAATCACCAACTGGAAAGACGTCGGTGGGCCGGATGCCAAGATCATTGTCTACGGCCGCGAGAATAGTTCCGGCACCTATGTCTATTTCAAAGACCACGTGCTGCAGGGCGAGGACTTCGCGCCGCAGGTGCAGACGCTTCCCGGCACGGCCGCGATCGTGAATGCGATCGCCAAAGATAAAGACGGCATCGGCTACGGCGGCGCTGCCTACGCGAAGGGCGTCAAATACTGCGCTCTGAAGGCGGACGCCAACTCGCCGGCAATCCTGCCCGATTTCGAGCATGTTGTCGATGGTACCTATCCCTTGTCGCGCTATCTGTTCTGGTACGTGCGGAACAAGCCGAAAGGCGAAATGAAGAACTTTGTCGACTGGGTTCTGTCGGCAGATGGTCAGAAGGTCGTTGGCGAGGTCGGATACTTCCCAGTCAAATAGGCTCGTCAAGGTCGATCAACACACAAGCGCCCGGCAGACTTCAGACCGGCTGGGCGCTTCGATTCCAGTGCTGCGTTTTCGGCACAATCGTGGCATGCGTCTCTGTGTGTCACTACTTTCTTCTTGACTTTGTGAAAAATATCTCTACTTTCTCCCCTCAATGACCGGCGCGCGGTTGCTGTCAAGTCGTTGCGCGGCTTGATGCGCCGGTCGTTAACGATTTCTCTTAGTGTCCCGATTGGGGCGCCAACATAACCGATACCGAGGGCTTGTGAGCAATTTTGAGATATACTTCCCGTTAGCGCTGCAAGTTGTTCTCGCGATTGTAATTGGCGCCGCCATGTTCTTCGGCTCGTCGCTTTTCGGCAAGAAGACATACAGCAAGATCAAAGAAGAAGCCTACGAGTGCGGTATCGCCGCCGAAACCGACGCCCGCGAGCGATTCCCGGTCAAGTTCTACCTGGTCGCTATCATGTTCATCATCTTCGACCTCGAGACGGTGTTTCTCTACCCGTGGGCCGTAAGCTATAACAAACTCGGGCTTTTTGGCTTGATCGAGATGGGAGTGTTTATCGCGATCTTGCTGGTCGGATACGTATACGTGGTGAAGAAAGGAGCGCTGAAATGGGATTAGAAGAGAAAATCCCTGATGGCATAATTCTCACCACGGCCGAGAAAGTGATCAACTGGGGCCGCACGAAATCCATGTGGCCGTTCGGATTTGGGCTTGCTTGCTGCGCGATTGAGATGATTTCGAGCTTCGGCCCGAAGTATGATCTTGCGCGTTTCGGCATGGAAGTCATGCGCGCCTCGCCGCGACAGGCGGATTTGATGATCGTCGCCGGTCGTGTTTCCAACAAGATGGCGCCGATCGTCAAGCGCCTTTACGAGCAAATGCCGAACCCCAAATGGGTGATTTCGATGGGCGCCTGTGCCTCCTGCGGGGGGATATTCAACAACTATGCGATCTTGCAGGGCGTGGACAAGATAATTCCGGTTGATATCTACGTGCCGGGATGTCCGCCGCGGCCGGAGCAGTTGATTGACGGTATCGTTAAATTGCATGAGCTCGTGCGGAAATCGAAGCTGAAAGAGTCGGAGCGCAAGACGGCGTAATCTTTGGCTTTTCGGGTAGTGGGACTCTTAGTCAAGACAGCGGAATGGACAGCGGTACCAAGGATAAAGTCGTAGCCCAATTTGGCGACAAGATTATCGCCACCAAAACCGATTTTACCGAGCTGACGATCATTGTCGACAGAGCGGACTTGCACGCTGTCGTGCGCTTCTTGCGTGATGACGCGGATCTTCAATACATCCATCTCTCCGATATCACCGCCACCGACTGGCTCGACCGCGAAAGACGTTTCGAAGTCATCTATCATCTCTACTCTCTGAAACTGCGTGAGTACGCGCGTGTCAAAGTCATGGTTGGCGAAGGCGAGAGCGTGCCGACGATGTGCTCGGACTGGGATACCGCCAACTGGCTGGAACGGGAAGTGTTCGACATGTTTGGCATCGAATTCTCCGGCCACCCGGAACTGCGGCGCATCCTGATGTGGGAAGGCTTCGACGGACACCCGCTGCGCAAGGACTATCCGCTCACCTACGAGATGCCGCAATTTACATTCAACAAAGACGAACCGCCTGAGGTCATCAAATAGTCATGCAGGACTTGAAGCAGAAGACGATGACCATCAACATGGGGCCGCAGCATCCGGCCACGCATGGCGTCTTGCGCGTGGTGCTCGACCTGGATGGCGAAACAGTGGTCGGCTGCCGGCCGGAGATCGGCTATCTGCATACCGGCATCGAGAAAACGGCGGAAGCCAAGCTCTACTACAAAGCAATCCCGATGACCGATCGCATGGACTATCTCGCACCAATGTCGAACAACTTCGGCTACTGTCTCGGCGTCGAAAAGCTGCTGGGAGTCGAGATTCCCCTCAAGGCGCAATGGGCGCGGGTGCTCTTGGCCGAAGTCACTCGCATTAACTCGCATCTGGTTTGGCTCGGCACGCACGCGCTGGACATCGGCGCGATGAGCATGGTCCTCTATGCTTTCCGCGAACGCGAGGATGTGCTGAAAATCTATGAAGCCGTCTCCGGCCAGCGAATGATGTCTACTTACTTCCGCATCGGCGGATTGGCCGACGATTTGCCGGATGATTTCGACCATCTTGTGCGTGTGTTGCTGAAAAACATCACAATGCGACTGCAGGAGTACGAGGACATCCTGACCAACAACAAGATTTGGCGCGGACGCACAATCGGCGTCGGCAAGCTGTCCCAGGAGGAGGCCATCAAGTCGGGAGTAACGGGACCGCTGCTGCGAGCCTCCGGTGTTGACTGGGACTTGCGTAAAGCGCGGCCATACTCGTCTTACGACCGGTTTGATTTCAAGGTCGCGACTTCGAATCGCTGCGATTGTTTTGGTCGATATGAGGTGCGCATGGAAGAAATGCGCCAGAGTCTACGCATCATTCAGCAGGCGATCGACGGCATGCCCGACGGGCGCTTTCGTGCGCGCGCGCCCGGAGTCGTGCTTCCGACCAAGGAAGAAACGCTCTACTCGATGGAAGCTCTCATCTATCACTTCAAGCTGACAACCGAAGGCTTCCACCCGCCGAGAGGTGAAGTGTACGTCACCATCGAATCGCCCAAAGGCGAGATCGGATTCTATTTCGTGTCGGATGGTTCTCCCAAGCCGTACCGGATGCGCGTACGACCACCAAGTTTCGTGAATATCTCGGCGTTGCCTAAATTGGTCATCGGTGGATTACTGGCGGACGTGATTGCCTGCATCGGCTCAATCGACATCGTACTCGGAGAGGTTGATCGATGATGCTGTCGGCGGAGACCCGCGCCAAGATCGCGGAATCCGGGAAGAAGTACCCAAAAGTGAAGTCGGCGATCTTGCCCGCGCTGCACTTCGCCTATCAGGAACACGGCTATCTCAGCGACGCAATGTACGAAGAAATCGCTGCAACGCTGGGTGTCAAATTCATCGAAGTCGCCGAGGCGGCCTCGTTCTACACGCTGTTTCCGAAACAGCCACGCGGAAAGTACTATATTCAGGTCTGCCGCAACATCTCCTGCGCGCTAATGGGATCGCATCATCTGACACAGTATCTCTGCGACAAACTCGGCGTCAACAAGGGCGAAACGACGAAAGACGGATTGTTTACCGTTGTCGAAGTCGAATGTCTCGGTAGTTGCTCTTCGGCGCCGATGATGCAGGTCAATGACAAGTACTATGAGACACTGACCGAGAGTAAGGTCAATAGATTGCTCGAAGAGTGGAAGGCTGCCAAGTGATGAAGGAAGTCCCGATCATGGAAGCCGCTATCGGCGCAATCAAACCGGTGCTGTTCGAGCATATCACCGACCCCAATCTCTACAAGATTGAGCGCGCCATTGAGCTTGGTGCTTACAAAGCGTGGGAGCGGGTTCTCAAACAGATCAAACGCGAAGACCTTCTGCAAATGGTTAAAGATTCCGGTCTGCGCGGTCGCGGCGGCGCCGGATTCCCCACGGGAATGAAGTGGGGTTTCGTGCCGGTCAATTCACCGAAGCCGAAATACCTCTGCTGCAACGCGGACGAATCGGAGCCCGGTACTTGCAAAGACCGTGTACTCATGGAAAACGACCCGCACTCAGTTATCGAAGGCGTCATGATTGCTGCGAAAGCGATCGACTGCCACATCGCGTTTTTCTATGTCCGCGGCGAATACGACTTGTCGATGCGGCGGATCGAGCAAGCGATCAACGACGCCTACCAGCGCGGTTTCCTTGGTAAGAACATCCTCGGCACCGGATATGACCTGGAAATGGTGCTCCACCGCGGTGGCGGCGCATATATCTGCGGCGAGGAGACGGCGCTGTTGTCGTCGCTCGAAGGCGAGAAAGGCCTGTCACGAATCAAGCCGCCGTTTCCCGCTGTCTCCGGTCTCTATGCTTGCCCGACCGTCGTGAACAATGTCGAAACTGTCGCCAACCTGCCGCGCATCGTGCTCAGGGGCGCGCGATGGTATGCCGCCATGGGAACGGAGAAATCGAAGGGCACTCGCATTTTTTCGGTCTCCGGTCATGTCAAGAAACCGGGAAACTACGAACTTGAGTTAGGCACGCCGTTGCGCACACTGATTTACGATCTCTGCGGCGGTATTCTCGACGACAAGCCGCTCAAGGCCATTATCCCCGGCGGATCATCGGTGCCGGTACTGCTCCCGAATCAGATCGATACGCCGCTCGATTTCGAATCGGTGCAGGCGGCGGGTTCGATGCTCGGTTCCGGTGGCGTGATTGTGATCCACGAAGAAACCTGCACGGTCTGGGTAGCCGAAATCCTTGCCCATTTCTACATGCATGAATCGTGCGGCAAGTGCACACCTTGCCGGCAGGGCACGGGCTGGCTGTATGAAATTCTTCACCGGATCGAGAACGGACACGGCAAGATGGAAGATCTCGATACGCTCGAAGACCTTGCCCGCAATATCGAAGGCAATACCATCTGCGCGCTTGGCGACGCCGCCGCTGTGCCGGTGATTTCGACGCTCAGGAATTTCCGCGATGAGTACGTGCATCACATCGAGCACAAGACCTGCAAAGTAAAATCAAACTTCAGGCTGCGCCCATGACCGACTTCAGCATCAAGATAAACAATCAGAGCGTTCCGGTCATCAAGGGGCAGACCGTTCTTCAGGCGTCGCTCGCGGCAGGAATCGACATCCCGGTATTCTGTTGGCATCCGCAACTGGTGCCGGTGGGCGCGTGCCGAATTTGTCTGGTGGAAATCGAGAAATTCCCCAAGCTGCAAGTTGCCTGCGCGACGCCGGCGACGGAGGGGATGGTCGTGCAAACGGCCTCACCAAAGGTCGTGAAGGCGCGTCAAGGCGTGCTCGAGTTCATTCTGGCGCACCATCCGCTCGACTGCCCGACTTGCGACAAAGGCGGCGAGTGTGATCTACAAGATATCACCTTCAAGTACGGTCTCGATTACACGCGCCTGCGCGAGCCAAAGCACCGTTACGTCGTCGATGAGGATTCGACATTCGACGATCTGCGCATTGGACCGGAAGTGATCCGCAATCAGAATCGCTGTATTCACTGTTATCGCTGCACGCGGATTGTTGATGAAGCTTGTTTTGAAGACGATCTCGGCGCTTATCAGCGCGGTAATCACACCGAGATTTTGCCTCCCCCGGGCAAGGAGATTCGCAATCTCTATTCCGGTAACGTCGTTGAGTACTGCCCGGTCGGAGCGCTGACGAACACCGACTGGCGCTACAAGGTTCGCGTGTGGTTGACCAAACAGGCGGCGTCGGTCTGCAATCTGTGTCCCGATGGCTGCAATACCAAGCTCTGGACATTTCACAACAAGCTGTTCCGCTCCTCGGCGCGACCGAATGAAGCGATAGATAAAGGCTTCCTCTGCGATATCGGTCGCCACGGCTATCAATTCGTTCAATCGCCCGATCGGCTCAAGCGGCCGATGATCAAGCGCAACGGCGAACTGCAAGAGTGCACTTGGGACGATGCGCTGGACTTTGTCAAGCAGCATGTCGCCGAGCATAAAGCCAAGCTGTCGGGATCGGGATTCTTCGGCCTGATCGGCGCCGGATCGAGCAACGAAGAGATGTACTCATTTCAACGCCTGCTGCGCCGCGTCATCGGCACGAACAACATCGACCATCGCCTGCATCGCAAACGTCGTCTTGATCTTGGCGATCCTAAATTCCCGCAAACACAACCCGATACTTGCACCTATCAGGACCTCGATGAGGCCGACACCTTTGTCGTTTTCGGTTCGGATCTTCATGCCGAAAATCCGATCACAGCCCTCCGTCTGAAGCGTGGTGTCCGTTACCGGGATGCCAAGATCATCATTATCAATCCCCGCCCGACGCACCTGGCGGTGCGCACCGACGCAATTCAAGTCGTGCATCGGCCGGCGACCGGAATCGCAGCGCTGCTGGGGTTGATCAACAGCATCATGACCTCGCCACAATTCGATGGAGGCGAAATCGACACCGCCACCCTGACCGAGTTCAAGACCGCACATTCCGATAGTTCACTTGCCAAGATGTCTCAACTGTGCGGAGTCGAGCCGGGTCTGATGCAGAGCGCGGTCGATGCGTTGCTGAGGGCGCACAACGTCGTCATCATTGCCGGAGCGGAGTTCCAGCGCTTCGCCTATCGAGACGAGGAGCTTGCGGCGCTGCACAACCTTCGTTGCATCCTCAAGAACGCCAAATTGCTGGTCATGCCGCTCGAATCCAACGGCCATGGCGCCGAGTTTTTCGGCGCGCTGCCACATCAGCTCCCGGGCGGAGTCGCGCTGTCCGCGCGTGGCAAGTTCGAAGATCTCTGGCGGGGACCGATTTCTGACACGACCGGCAAAGACACATTGGGTATTCTTGAAGCCATCAACGAAGACGACATCGAGTGCGGCTTTGTTTTCAACGCCGACCCGGTGCGAACTTTCCGGGACGGCGCCTACGCACGATGCTCGTTGGAGAAGCTAAAGACCCTGATCGTCATCGATTCGTTCATGACTGATTCGGCGCGGCTGGCGGATGTCATACTGCCGCTGGCGACCTTCGCCGAAACGGACGGAACCCGCAACACGTGGGAAGGGCGGATGCAATACTCTGAAGCCGCCATCAAACCGATGCACGAATCTAAACCTGGATGTGAGATAATTGAGAGTCTCGCGGAGAAGCTCGGCAGCGGCTTCGGCCAACGACGTTCGTCGGAGGTCTATGCCGAAATGGTGAAAGCGCTTGTCCCGGGATTGCCGCAGAACTACCGGTCGATCAAGCCGGATGGATTCTTGATTCACCAAACCGCAAAGGCTGTTAATCGCAAACTGGCGCCCGTCACTTATAATGCCGCGCCTGAAGACAAAGAGTATCCGCTGCACTTGCTGGTGGCTAACGCAGATCATCATCGCGGCACGCTTACCGAGCGCTCGGAGAGCCTGATGCGATTCACCGGCGAACCGTACGTATGCCTGGCTCCGGTGGTGGCGCATTCGATCGCCGCCAGCGACGGCGATTTGGTGCGGGTGGAGTCGAAGAATGGAAAAGTCGTCGGAAAACTGGCAATAATTCACGACCTTCCGGCAGAGGTCGTTCTTCTGCCGGAGAACTTCAGCGAGTTGCGGCCGAACTTACTCAAGAATTTTCACGAGAAGTTTGACCGCGTTCGCGTTGCAAAGATGTAACCATGCTGGAATTTGCCGTCATTGCCACAATCAAAGCGCTGCTCGTCGTGACCGTCCTGCTTACGGCTTGTGCCTATATGACGTTTCTTGAACGTCGCTTTGTGGCTTTTATGCAATCGCGTATCGGTCCGAACACGGCAGGTCCGATGGGCTTACTGACACCACTGGCGGACTTGGTGAAGCTGCTCTTTAAGGAGGATTTTATTCCCTCGAGCGCTCATCGCACTCTCTACTTGCTGGCGCCGCTCATGGCCTTTATCCCGGCGATGCTGCCGATTGCGGTCATTCCTTTCGGTGACTCCGTGACGCTTTTTGGCCGCGAAATCAACCTCGTGATTTCCGATTTCAGCCTCGGACTGCTTTTCATCCTGGCCGTCACTTCAATGGGAATTTATGGCATCATCATGGCCGGCTGGGCGCCCAACAGCAAGTTCTCGCTGCTCGGCGGGTTGCGCTCTTCGGCACAGATGATCTCCTATGAAATCGGCTTGGGCATGTCCTTTATAGGCGTGATCATGATTGCTGGTTCACTAAATCTCGTCGAGATCGTGCAGCAACAATCGTCGATTCTCGACTGGTACGTATTCAAGCAACCAGTCGCATTCCTCATCTATTTGACTTGCGCGATCGCCGAAACGAACCGCGCGCCGTTTGATCTCCCGGAAGCCGAATCGGAGTTGGTCGCGGGTTACCACACCGAATACTCCTCGATGCGCTTCGGTTTGTTTTTCGTCGGCGAGTACGCCAACATGGTGACGGTCGCGGCCGTCGCGACGACCGTCTTCTTCGGTGGTTGGCAAGGGCCGTGGGTGTCGGATTTGTGGTTCATGCCGGTTGTCTGGTTCGTGATCAAGTGTTTTGCGTTCTTGTTTTTGTACATCTGGCTGCGTGCGTCGTTGCCACGTTTTCGTTACGATCAGTTGATGAGGTTTGGCTGGTATGTGCTGATTCCATTGGCGCTGGCCAATATCCTCGTCACGGCGCTTGTGCTGCAGCTTTAGGAGACAGAACAATGTTTCGGGTGTTGAAAGAAATCTTTGTCGCGATACCAATCGGCATGTTCACCGTGCTCAAGCAGATGTTCAGAAAGAAAGTCACGGTGCAGTACCCATTCGTCAAAGAGCCGATGATGCCGCGTTACCGCGGCCTGCACTTTCTCGAACGCTACGATGACGACGGCAGTGAGCGTTGCGTCTGTTGCGGTCTGTGTGCCGCGTCGTGTCCTGCGGATGCCATCTACATGGAGCCGGCCGAAACCGAGAAAGGCGAACGCTACGCCAAGATCTATGAGATCAACGAATTGCGTTGTATCTTCTGCGGCTTCTGCGAAGAAGCCTGTCCGGAAGAGGCGATCTTTTTGGGAAAAGAATACGAGTTCGCCGCGGATCACCGCGACAAGTTCATCTATACAAAAGACGATTTATTGGTCAAGTGGCCGCGCGTCAAGCCGTCCGAGGTCAAGTTCCTCCGGCCGAAACGCCGCGTTCACTGGCAGGAAGAGCAGCAACCGAAGCACTAAAATGGAACTGGCGATTTTTCTCGGCGCCGCCGCCATTGCGATTGCCTCCGCATTGCTGGTGATCATCCAGCGCAATCCGATCGCGTCCGTCATGTACCTGCTGACGTCGTTCGTCGCGCAGGTGATTCTCTTCATCAAATTGAACGCGGCGTTCCTGGCCATGCTGCAAGTAATCGTCTATGCGGGCGCAATTCTCGTGCTGTTTCTCTTCGTGATCATGTTGCTCAATTTGCGGCGCGAGGATTTCGGCAAGGACATCAGGTTGCGCTTCAAGCCGCTGGCGATTGCGTTTGCGGTCGTGATGCTGCTCGAGACTTTGGTGGTGATTCACACCTCGCAGACGCTCGCGCAACAGCGAGCGGCGCTGCCGGCCGACTTTGGCAGTGTTGGAGCTGTCGGGATGGAATTGTTTACGCAGTATCTTTATCCATTCGAGCTGACTTCGGTGCTGCTGATTGTTGCCGTGCTCGGCGCTGTCGTCATGGCCAAGAAACGATTGTAGGTGATGCAGTGATTCCGTTGGAATGGTACTTGATTGTCGCCGCCGTGATTTTCGTAATCGGTATGACCGGCGTGATTATTGCCCGCAACGTAATGATCATCTTCATGTCGATCGAGCTGATGCTGAATGCCGCGAACTTGGCCTTGGTCGCCTTTGCGCGCGATCTGGGCAATATGGGCGGCCATGTCATGGTATTCGTTGTCATGACCGTTGCCGCGGCGGAGGCCGCAGTCGGTTTAGCGATAATCATCGCGCTGTTTCGTACGCGCGATACGGCGAACATCGATGAAGTGAACTTGCTGAAGTGGTAGGGAAGGCGAACAAATGAACCTGATCTGGCTCATACCGATAATGCCGCTGATCGGCTTTCTGATCAACGGCCTGTTCGGGAAGCGTCTGCCGAAGTCATCGGTCGGCGTGATTGCTTCGGGCTCGGTTTTAGTGTCGTTCCTTCTCTCGCTTTATGCCGTTATCGAGCTAATCGGCCTGCCGTCGGATGCGCGTTCGGTGCAGCTTTCGCTGTACCAGTGGATTCCAATCGGAAACTTCCAGGTCGATATGGGCTTCCTGCTCGATCCGTTGTCGGCGGTGATGATCCTCGTCGTGACCGGGGTCGGCTTCCTGATTCATGTCTATTCCATCGGCTACATGTCGCACGATCCAGAGTACTCGCGATTCTTCACCTACTTGAATCTCTTCACCGGCTCAATGTTGATGCTTGTGCTCGCGAACAATTTCGTGCTTATGTACGTCGGCTGGGAGGGCGTTGGACTCTGCTCGTATCTCCTGATCGGTTTCTGGCACGAGCGTAAGTCGGCGACCGATGCCGGCAAAGAGGCGTTCATCGTCAACCGTATCGGCGATTTTGGTTTTTCGCTCGGCATTTTCATTCTCTTCTGGAATCTCGGCACCGTCAACTTCATGGAAGTCGCCAATCTGGCGCCAACCCAGTTAGCTCTCGGCGGCGGCATTGTTACCGCCGCGACCCTGCTCTTGTTCTTGGGCGCGACTGGCAAGTCGGCGCAAGTGCCGCTCTACGTCTGGCTTCCCGATGCCATGGAGGGCCCGACGCCGGTATCGGCGCTGATCCACGCTGCGACGATGGTTACCGCGGGCGTTTACATGGTTGCGCGCAGCAATGTGATTTTCATGATGGCGCCGACGACGCTTTGGGTCGTCGCATTGATCGGTCTGTTCACTGCGATCTTCGCGGCAACGATTGGCCTCTTTCAGAACGATATCAAACGCGTTCTGGCTTACTCAACGGTCAGCCAGTTGGGATACATGTTCTTGGCTTGCGGCGTAGCGGCGTTTGGCGCAGGCGTCTTCCACCTTATGACCCACGCCTTCTTCAAGGCGCTCTTGTTCCTCGGCGCCGGATCGGTAATTCACGCGATGAGTGGCGAGCAGGACATGCGGCTCATGGGTGGCCTGAAAGACAAGCTTCCACGCACGTTCTGGACAATGATGGCTGCGACTCTGGCGATTGCCGGCATTCCGCCATTGGCGGGATTCGTCTCCAAAGATGAGATTCTTTGGAAGTCGTTCTCTTCGCCGTTCGGCACACCGATCTTCTGGATCATCGCCGTTATCACAGCCGGACTGACCGCGTTTTACATGTTTCGCCTGATCTACATGACTTTCTATGGCAAGCCCCGCTACGATCACCACACCGCCGAACATCTGCACGAATCTCCGAATGTCATGACCGTGCCGCTGATGGCGCTGGCCGTGCTCTCGATTGTCGGCGGTTTGATTGGCTGGCCCAAGGTTCTCGGCGGCGGCGCGTGGTTCGAGCATTTCCTGCACCCGGTGTTCGCGAAGGGTGAAGAAATCGGTCGGCTCAACGAAGCAGCGCCTCACTCGCACGCGCTAGAGTATGGCCTTATCGCCGCCAGCATCGCGATCGTGATTATCGCGATCATGACGGCGCGGCGTATCTATCTCAATCGCGCCGAAACCGATGTGATGGAACAAAGGCTTGGCGGCATCTACAAGTTGCTTTACAACAAGTATTACATCGATGAGCTGTACGACAAGGTATTCATTACGCCGTGCGTCAATCTCTCGAACGCGCTCTGGAAGCAGTTCGATGTTAAAATCGTCGACGGCCTGGTCAACGGCTTGGCCAGTCTCGTTGGCTGGTTCTCCGGTGTATTCAGAAAGGTTCAAACCGGAATGATTCGCAGCTATGCGTTCGTGTTCCTGGCCGGAGTCGTTTTCGTTGTCGGATATCTCATTTACGTGAACAGGTAGGCATGGATCAGCTCTTGACATACATCACGTTTTTGCCAATGGTCGGCGTCCTGCTTCTGCTGTTGGTGCGTTCGCAGGCGGCGATCAAAACGATCACACTGGGCACGACGCTGGCGACGTTTCTGGTATCGTTGCCATTGTGGTTCTCCTTCAATCGCGGCAGCGCCGAGATGCAATTTGTCATCAATGTCCCTTGGATCGAGTCGCTCGGCATCAGTTATCATCTGGGCGTCGACGGCCTCTCGGTGCTCCTGATTCTCCTCACCACGCTGCTCACACCGATTGCGATCCTCTCCTCGTGGAATGCCGTCGAAGATCGCCTCAAGGGCTTCATGATCTCGATGCTGATCCTTGAGACCGGCATGATCGGCGTCTTCGTCTCGCTCGACTTGTTCCTCTTTTATGTGTTCTGGGAAGTAATGTTGATTCCGATGTACTTCCTGATCGGCGTCTGGGGCGGCGTGAATCGCATCTACGCGGCGATCAAGTTCGTCTTGTTCACGATGTTCGGTTCGCTGCTGATGTTGGTCGCAATTGTCGCGCTGGTAGTTCTGAATTATCAGGCCACCGGCGCGTACTCGTTCGATATCGCGAGCTACTACCAACTGGCAATATCACCAGCGACCCAAATGTGGCTCTTTGCCGCGTTTGCGTTGGCGTTCCTGATCAAAGTGCCGGTGTTTCCGTTCCATACTTGGCTTCCGGACGCCCACGTGCAAGCGCCGACCGCCGGATCGGTAATTCTGGCCGGCGTGCTGCTCAAGATGGGCACCTACGGTTTCCTGCGCTACTGCATTCCAATGTTTCCAAACGCCTTCGATGCCTTCGTGCCGACCATCGCGGTACTGGCGCTGATCGGCATTATCTACGGCGCTTTGGTCGCAATGGCGCAGAAAGATGTCAAATCGCTCGTTGCGTTTTCGTCGGTCGCGCACATGGGATTCGTGATGATCGGTCTGGTGGCGATGAACGACCAAGGCGTGGCCGGATCGATTTTGCAGATGCTCAATCATGGCATATCTACTGGGGCGCTGTTCCTGATTGTCGGCATGATCTATGAGCGCCGCCACACGCGCATGATTGAAGATTTCGGCGGCCTCTTCAAGGTCATGCCGATCTTCGCGACCTTCTTCATGATTGTAACGCTTTCCTCTATCGGACTTCCTGGCACGAACGGATTCGTCGGCGAGTTCGTAATTCTCCTGGGCACTTTTGAATTCAACGTTACTTACGCAGCGATCGCCACCTTCGGCATCGTGCTCGGGGCGGCGTACATGCTCTGGATGTTCCAGCGCGTTGTGTGGGGTAAGGTCGAAAACCCGAAGAATCAAGTACTGAAAGACCTTGATCGCCGCGAGTGGGCTGTTCTCATGCCGCTGATCATTCTCATTTTCTGGATTGGGCTGTACCCGAAGCCGTTCTTCGACACGATGGCGCCTTCGGTGACGAAACTTATTACGCAGGCCGAGAGTCGCAAGGCGCAGATGTCGCAGATGTATGCGCCTGACAGTAGCGGAGAATTAGTGAAGTCCATAACGACGGAGTAAATGATATGGCGCAGGTGAAAATTTACACGAAAGTTGGCTGTCCCTACTGCGCGTCAGCCAAGGAAGACTTCAAGAAACGCGGCGTTAATTTCGTTGAGGTGGACGTCCATAGCGTGCCCGGCGCCGCCGAAGAGGCACAGCGCCTGCAGGGCGGCAGTCGTCGCGTGCCGGTGATCGTCGAGAACGGCATCGTCACGGTCGGCTTCGGCGGTTCTTGAGGATATTAATGGCGGCCGGTGGCCGTCAGGGAAGTACCAAGTAACTCAATGCAATTGCAGGCTGTCAACTGGTCGATGATCGCGCCGTCTTTGACGGTGTGCGTGGTCGCGCTCGTCGCGATGCTACTGGAGCCGTTTATCTCCAAGCCGCGACAAGCTCTGGTCGGACACTTCTGCTGGATCGGTTTGGTCGTGGCGCTCATTCTCTCCGCGCAGCAGATCGGTGAGCGCGGCACGACGTTTGCCGGACAGTTTGTGCTCGACGATTTCGGCTTGTTCTTCAACATGATCTTCCTCGTCGGCGCTATCCTCACGATCTTCATGTCGATGGACTATCTCAAGCGCAAGGATAACGACCACGGCGAATTCTATCCGCTGATCGTGTTTTCGACCTACGGTATGATGGTAATGGCCTCGACCTCGAATCTGCTGGTCATGTTTCTTGGCCTTGAGATCATGTCGGTCGCCCTCTACGTGCTCGCCGGATTTGCGCGCAGCGAAGCTCGGTCGACCGAAGCCTCAATCAAGTACTTTTTGTTAGGCGCGTTTGCGACCGGATTCACGGTGCTCGGCATTGCCTTCGTCTATGGCACCGTCGGCACTTTTGAAGTCAATGACATCGTCGCCTATTTCAAGGACGGCGGCACCGTCGACACCTTCCTCTTGATCGGGGCGGCGCTGCTGATCGTCGGGCTGGGATTCAAAGTCGCGGCCGTGCCGTTCCACATGTGGGCGGCGGATGCTTACGAAGGCGCTCCGTCGCCGGTCACCGGGTTCATGTCGGCCGGTCCCAAAGCGGCGGCGTTTGCGGCGTTGTTACGGATTTTCAGTTTCGGTTATCAAGAACTACAGCCGCAGCTTGAATCATTGTTTTTCGTGCTCGCTGTGGCAACGATGACGGTCGGCAATATCATGGCAATCCGGCAGAACAATATCAAACGCATGTTGGCATTCTCCTCGATTGCGCATGCCGGGTACATCATGATTGCCCTCGTCGTCGGCACGCCGGAATCGGCCTCGGCGGCGGCGTTCTACCTTCTTTGCTATGCGCTCACGAATCTCGGCGCCTTCATGATCATCTCGCATATCGACTCGGCGCACTCGCATGTCGAAGTTACCTCGATCGACCACTATACCGGTCTTGGTCGCAAACATCCATGGCTGGGAGTAATCCTGCTCACTTTCATGATTTCGCTCGCAGGTTTCCCGCCGACCGCCGGATTCATCGGCAAGTTCATCCTCTTCAAATCGGCGGTTGTCGACGGCCACATCGCGATTGTCGTGATCGCCGTCATCAACAGTCTGATCAGCGTGTACTACTATCTGCGCGTGGTCGTCAAGATGTTCATGGCTGATCCGGTTGGTGAACCGGTCGCGGTGCCGCGCGTCCCGGCATTTCTCACGATTGCGCTCTTCTTTGCCATCGTCGCCGTCTTCCTTATCGGTGTCTTCCCGCACCAGTGGTATCCGTTCGACGGGCTGGCTGTGCTGTCGTTGTAGTCGTTTCTCTCCAATCGGCTGCTAACGCGGCAGCGCAAAGACAAATCCGACCTCCGGCGCCCAGTCGGTCGCCTTGGCTGTCAGCCCGAGACCATTGTTCAACTTGAGGTAGACGTTGGGCGAGATGTGCCACTGCGCTTCAGTGATCAATGATACTTCGTCCTGTGTGCCTTCGACTCCAGCGTAGATGCGCCAGTGTTGTGATAGCCGCCGCAGATATTCGAGTGCGAATTCGCCGATATCGAGCTTTGACTCGGCACGAACGTATTCCGTTGCGGCGCGGAACGTCACCGTTCCCCACGAAAATCCCCGCACGATACCGAATCCGGTTTTGATCTCCCAGTCTTGCGTTCCAATCAGGCTTCGGTGCTTCTGCAGGGGATAGACGATCTCCATGAAGCTGAAGAGCGCTGGTCGCGCCGCGGTTTCTCGCGACATCAGCCAGTTGATTTGCGTCTGCACGTCGCCAAGTCCGGTTTCCTCGATATCCTCCGGCATTGCCGTCGTGTCGCTGCCGGCTTTCTCCTGTTGTGCGCTCAAAAACGCCCCCTCAAACTCCAGGACGATCCGGTCGGTCAGACCGTAGCCGATGAAGAGTATTCCTTCGTTTGCGCTGTACTTGGCGCGGTACTCCTGCGCCGAGCCATAGCCGAACTCGTCCGGCTGGTACTCGGAGTTTGCGTCGACATAACGTTCATAGAATGGATAGATGAACAACTCGCCCTTGGCAATGTAGGTCCCGAACATGGATGTCGGCACGCCTGCGCCACGATCGCGCAAGAACGACGGTTGAGTCTCTCCGGCCAGCGCCGGTAGCCAAGTCAGAGCAAGAAGCAACGCCGCTCTGAGCACATGGGATGCGACCATCTGACACCTCTGATTTGAAAAGTCACACATTGGCAACGTCTTGTGAACAACGAATGACAACGTCACCTTGAACAAGGGGCAATCAGCGATCCTGCGTTCGGGCTAATAATCGCACTCGCGGTTAGAACGTGCGCGACAAACGGATTTTGGCTGCTTGGTGCAAAATCTTTGCTGCTGAGCTAATGTACAAAAGGTGATCGATTAAGTTCCAGATATGTTCTCAGCAGGCGCTTGAGCTATGCTGTCACTTTCGCCTTGCGAGTGCGTCGCTCGAAGGCCGACGGCGCGTCCTCGCCGTTTGCTGCAGGCTGCGAAAGCAACTTGCCGTTGGTGTTCTCGATCTTGGTGGGATACTTGCCCGAAAAACACGCAACGCAGAAATTCTCTTTGGGTAGCGAATGTATCGATAGCATCGCGTCGATTGACAAATAGCCGATTGTATCGACGCCCAGGTACTTGCCGATTTCCGGCACCGACATGTTCGCCGCGACCAACTCGCGCTTAGTCGGCATATCGATTCCGTAGAAGCACGGCGACACGATCGGCGGCGACGAGATGCGCAGATGAATTTCTTTGGCGCCGGCTTCACGGATCATCTTGATCAGCTTCTTCATCGTCGTTCCCCGCACGATCGAATCGTCAACGACGATTACCCGCTTATCCTTGAGCACACCGCGAACTGCGTTGAACTTGACTTTTACGTCGAGATCGCGGATTTCCTGCTTGGGATCGATGAACGTCCGTCCGACGTAATGATTGCGGATCAAGCCAAACTCGAACGGAATTTTCGACTGCTCGGAGTACCCCAGTGCCGCGGTATTGGATGAGTCCGGCACCGAGATGACGATATCAGCGTCGACCGGATGCTGCAAGGCCAGATATCGTCCCAGCCGGCGCCGAATCTTGTCGACGTTTTCGCCGAAGATTTTTGAATCGGGCCGCGCAAAATAAATGAACTCGAAAATGCAGAAGGCGTGCTTGCGCGCGCGAAACGGCCGATGCGAGCTCAATCCCTTTGCCGAGATCTCGACAATCTCGCCCGGCTCGACGTCGCGAATATACTCGGCGCCGATGATGTCGAATGAGCAAGTTTCTGAAGCCACCACCCACTTGCCGCCAATCTGACCCAGCGCCAGCGGGCGGAATCCGTGTGGATCACGGGCGGCAATCAAACCGTCCTTGTGCATGAAGAGCAGGGAATAGGCGCCTTCGACCTTGGCCAGCGAGTCGGTGATCGCTTCGATCAGCGTTTTCTTGCGGCTCTTGGCGATTAAATGTAAGACCACTTCCGTATCCGACGTCGTGGTGAAGATCGATCCCGATTGTTCCAGCTTCTGTTTGAGTTTCTCGTTGTTGGTCAGATTGCCGTTGTGAGCGATTGCCAATTTCTGCCCTTTGAAAGTAATCACCAGCGGCTGAACATTGCGCAACACTGAAGCTCCGGCGGTTGAATAGCGATTGTGCCCGATCGCGCGATCACCCTTCAGAGAAGCCAGGCGCTCGCTGTACTTGAAGACTTCGTTGACCTCGCCTTGCCCGCGAACTTCATTGAGCTTCTCACCGTCAAAACTGACGATTCCGGCGGCTTCCTGGCCGCGATGCTGTAGTGCGTAGAGGCCGAAGTAGGTAAGCTCGGCGGCTGTCCCCACGCCAAAGATTCCGAAAATTCCACACTCACAACGCAGATCGTCTGACATACCGCCTCAGAGAAGCACCGAAGATATCGCGTCTAATGCCCCTGTCAATAACAATTTGGCCGCTTCCCGACAGTGAAAATACGTGTCAAAACACTGCGATTCTTGCTGGTTTTACGAATCGCGCTGCATATTCGATTGCTTCGTCGAAGTTTTGCGGATATATTCACGACACGCCATCCGTGGCGACTCCTTATGCCGTTGATAGATAAGGCGTTGCTACGGTGTGCGGTTTTGGTACTTCTGGAATTTCTTCCGCGATTCGGCGTTCCGGCGGCACAAGCGTTGCGTGCCTATTACGTCCGGTGATCTATGACTGACCACGATCGTCGCAAATACGAAGCGGTGCGCAAAATACTGACAGCGCCGTCAGAAACCGATACCGCCGAAATCTCTCTGCGCGGCGCTCTTGAGGACGCGATTGCCGCCATGAAACTTGCTGCCGGATCGTTGACGCTCCTTGACGACGGTGGTCAGGCCGTTGTCGACATCCGCAGCGGCGATTCCGACCTCGCTGGCGCGCTCAAGCTGCTCGAAGAGCGCATGCTCGACTCGCTGCGCTCAAAGTTCGGCATCGAAACGCTCTACTCGACTCTGAATCTCGACGGCCCCAAATCAATCTTCTCGTACGCAATCAAGTCGGGCGACCGCGTTATCGGCACCGTCTCAGGCATTTGCGACGGCGCGCGCAATATCGCGCTCGAGCAGGAGTTCATCGAAGTAATGGCCGCGGCCTTGCGTAGTTCGCGCGGTCAGGCTGGGCAAATCAAGTCGGCGCGCGTCGAAGCGATGCGCGAAACCACCGCGACGCTTAACCACGAAATCAACAACCCGCTCACTGTCGTCTTGGGTAATGTGCAATTGCTTCTGATGAAAGCCGACAGCCTCCCTGAGGATGTCGTCAAGCGCTTGAAATTGATCGAACAAAGCGGACTGCGAATCCGCGATGCCGTCGGTCAATTGATGCGGCTCAATGAGGCCCGCACAACTACGTATATCGACAATCAGAAGATGATTGATCTTCAGGGCTCGGAGACATCGGAAGAATAGTCGATTCTCCCGGACTGCCCGGTTCTCGTTCTTGCGAACAGATGAAACCCAACCAATCCTACGCCGACGAAGAGCGGCACTAATCCCAGAACTAATTCGCCGCCGGCTCGATCACCCTGCGCATTGGCCTCCAGGAGGATAGCGAAAAGAATCGCCACTCCGATCCCGCTCAACACGATTCCGGCCTTAAGGCTCCCCAGCCGGTCGGATTCGACATTTGGATCGAGTCCCTGTTTGATCATCTCCAGCCGCATCTGATGATTCATCTGAATGCGTTTGTATACAAACAGGTAAACGAGAAATGCGATCAGCGCGAAAAACGCCAATCCGAGGATGATCCCCGCCAGTATGCCCATGGCATCAGTTGCGTCAAGTCGCCACATGAATTCACCTCTTAACTTCTTCCCGTTTGATCGCGAAACTCGAGAAAATGTTTCAATTTCTGCAACTTTTTCGGAGCGGGATAGTCTATATAATCATGCATGCCGGAGTCGTAGATAATGATCGGGCGATTGTCGAGCGGGCGCGAATCGGCGAACGCCGGGCTTTAGCCTATTTAACCGATACCTACAAACAGCGCGTGTTCGCCCTGATTAACCGGATGTTAGACGACTCGGCCCGCGCCGAAGAACTCACCTACGAAGCGTTCATCCGCGCATTTCGAAACCTCGCGAATTTTCGCGGCGATGCCAAGTTCTCGAGTTGGCTCTACCGCATCGCGCTGAATCTCGCTCTTGCCGAGCGGTCCAAACGCCGTCTGGAGCAGGTTCCGCTCGCCGACGTCGAACACCTTTCGGCGGACACCGCGGCGCAGCCGGACCAAGTTTATCAGACGCTGTTTTGCGGGAAAGTCATCGAGGAATCGCTTGCTCAATTGCCGCCTCATTACGCAACGGCGCTGCGCCTGTTCTATTTGCGAGGCGTCGGTTACGTCGAGATCGCCGAAATGATGAAAATTCCGATCGGTACTGTCAAGACCTACCTGCATCGCGGCAAGCGCGCTCTCAAGGAAGTCGTTTCGGGGAAGTACAACCCGGAGGAATTGCTGTGAAACGCTGCATTGAGATCCGCTGGCAGTTCGGCGAGTTTCTTGCCGGTTCGCTCGACGCGACTGAGTCCGAGACGGTCCGTCGGCATCTTGAGATTTGCGTTGACTGCCGCCTGTACGCGTCCCAGTCGGCGCTGCTTGAGCAGCACTTGCCGGCTGCAGAAGCGCAGTTGCCTGCTGATTTCACCGGCCGCCTACTCAAGAGTTTTCCGCAAACGACTCCGGCTGCGGCCGTAGTTCGATCGCTGGCGATTGTTTTCGCCGCCAGCGCGGCGATGGCAGTAGGAGTCTATCTTGTGATTCGCGATCTGCTGGCGCCGAGCGTTTCCGGAGAGAGCGTCGCTGCGGTTGAAGCCGGCGCACTCGCAAGAATGCTGGAACAGACACTCAACTCGCCGATCTCGCGCTACGGCTTGCTGGCCCTGGCAGCGGTGCTGATCTGCGTCCTCGTCATTGGCGTGATCGACCGTCCCCGCCAATCTCAGTCCGCAAAAATGCGCTGACTCAATTGTAAAGCTTTAGTTCAGCAAGTACCGCTTAACATCTTCGATCAGGCGCAGCCGAAGCTCGCCGGAGGAATTGACCAGTCGTTGGCCGGGGTAAATCGACTTGAGGGTCATGACGTCCAAGTGGCGCGGAATAATGTCGACAAGCAGCGATACCGTCTCTTTGGCATACAGGTCTTGATCGGCGTATGCCAGAAGCAGCGGGCGATCGCCGAATTCGCGCAACGCCGGTGCAATTCGATACTCCAGATGTTCCATCCCGGGCGAAATCACCGCCACGTAGCGAACCAGCGGCTCGTTTAGCGCGAAGCACAATCCGACGGTTCCGCCCAACTCTGCGCCGATAACTCCCACGCGCGAAGTGTCGATCTTGTCCGCATGCTCCGCAAAAACGCGGCGCATGACCGTGCCGACATCGCCGGGCATCTTGAACTTGTCTGATGCGTACTGGTTATTCAGTGGCCGCGGCTGATTTTGCTTGAGATCGAAGAGCGACTTGCCAAATCCCCGATGATCGAAACGCAATACCGCCATTCCGGCATAATTGAGATCGCCCGGAAACTCTCCCCAGTTCGCACTGCTCAAAGCTAACTGGTGGAGCAGAATAACCAGCGGCGGTTTCTTGCCGTCCTTCCAATATTTCTTCTCCGGCACTTGAAGATAGGCAGTGAGCAGAACCGTCGATTCCGCGTCCGGCACATACATCTCAATGGGCAGTACCTGCGGCGCTCGAGCGGCGTCAGCGCGTCCGAATCCGGCGATTAAAAACAGCGTAAGCAACAACAGCACGGTTGTAGCTACCCCTTGAGTGCGACGGCAACTTTGAGAAATTGTGGGCAACGAATCTACCTGCATCGCTAAATGACCGTGTTTTCTTCAGTCAGCGTCCGGTTGGCGAAACGCTGCGGCGACAGAGCGCTGATGTCGATACTGGTCTTCTCGCCGCAAATCAATTCTGACAACACGATTCCAACGGCGGGAGCGTGCATAAATCCATGCCCCGAGAAGCCGTTTGCCTGAAAAAATCGCGGGAATATGCCCGCCGACCCAAGAATCGCGTGATGATCGGGTGTTGTGTCATACAAACCGCCCCAGGCGGTCTTGATCTCTGCTGTCTCCAGTTGCGGAATGCGGTGCAGCCCCTTCATCAGAATGGCGTCGGTATAGTCGGGGTGCGCCGATTCGTCAAAGCCTTCGGGCGTGTCCTTGTCCGCCCAACCGAGCAGCAGCCCGCCTGACTCTTTGTGCGTGTACAATCCGGATCCCATATCAACCACCATCGGGAATGTCTCAGTAATGAATTCGAGTGGCGCCGTCGTTACGATCTGTCTCTTATACGGCTTAACCGGCAATTCGATCCCCAGCCACGATGAGACGATAGCGCTGTGTGGTCCGGCAGCATTGACCACCGTGTCGGTGGCGAATTCGGCACGGTTGGTCTTTACACCAGTGAGCAGGTCACCGGAATGCAGAACGTCGATCGCCTCGCTCTCCATGAAGAACTTGACTCCCAGCTCCCGCGCGGCGGACACATAACCTTGGGTGAATTGATGCGGATCTCCGATGCCGTCCTTGCGAGAAATGGTGCCGCCGAGGACATCATCAGTGTACAGCGCCGGGATCAGTTCTGAAATCTGCTCCCGCGACAGCCATTCTACCGGATGGCCGACTCGCTGCCACATGGCGTATTGCTGGCGGAAAGTGGCGACATGGGCATCCGTGGTCATCAAGAACAAGTACCCGACCTGGTCAAACTGCACATCTGCGCCGGTCTCCTCCTTGAAGGACTCAAACCGTTGCTCCGATAGCATCGACATGCGGACGTTGATTTCGGTGCCGAATTGGGCGCGGATGCCGCCGGCGCATTTCGCGGTAGCGCCGTTACCGAGGTACTGGTCCTTCTCCAGAACGGCGATCTTTCCGAACTTCTTTTTAGCGAGATAATACGCGATCGAACAACCGATGATTCCCCCGCCAATGATGATTATATCGAATTTATCAGCCATGTCCGTCTCCTCGCAGTAGGCTATATCTTCTTCAATAAATGGTGGATAAGAGCTTAGTCAAGCTGGTTTTGACCCGTCCGGCGCGCGCGCCTGCACCGCTTTCGGCGTGGGAGGCATTCAACTTGCTTGAAAGTCATGTATGCCCGCGTCTTATGGAGCCGCGACAGCAGTTCTTGGTTAAGTCGGAGAAGCAGACGGCGAATTCCAAATACAACTTGGATGCATCGATTTCATCTTGATTTGCGTATCATTACGAAAACCAAACACCTTTTCACTTTGCGCGAAACGTTGAACTCGGAATCGCTACATAAGAAGGAATCCAGCGCATGTTGTTGGTCAAAACTCGGCTCGGATTGAGTTCGATTCACGGAATCGGCCTGTTCGCTGATGAAGACATTGCCAAAGGCACCCGAATCTGGGAGTTCACTCCCGGATTCGATCTTCAGATTCCCAAGGACCAATTCTACCGCATACCGGAGGCGTCACGTCAGGATTTCCTCAAGTACAGCTACACGAGCATTAACAACGGCCACTTCATACTCTGCTGCGATGATGCTCGGTTTTTCAACCACTCTGAGAACCCAAATGTGCAGGACATACCCGGCTCAGATCCGATGGATGAAGGGGTCACAATTGCATCCCGCAACATCCAGCGAGGAGAAGAGCTTACCTGCGACTATCGGCTATTCGAGGCCGCGTTTTCTCCGGATATGTTGTCATAAGACTCGAAAGGTCCCGAGCTTCCTGCCAAGCAACCCGCCTGTGAACGGCGAGATTTCCCTCGTCGAACGTCAGTCATCTGATCACAGCCATGCGCACGAAAACAGTGCGACCAGAGGCGTTGGCGCAACATTGGTCCTTCGACAACCATCTCGTAACTTTATGTAGTATAATGCCTTAAAGGACGACGGTGAGTTCGGCATACGTGTTGCTTGAGCTGTAAGCGAGAAAGTGATGAAGAGGATGAATGATATGAGAAACACTTTACAGGCAATTGGCATGATAATCATCGCAGTTCTTCTGATGATGGGCTGCGAAGACAAGAAGTACGTCGTCTCCCCGGAAGAACCGGCCGTTCCCCTCGGCGTGTATTCCGTGACCGGCGACGGCTGGGTAGACATCTACTGGCAGGCCAATAACGACGGCGGCGCTACAGAGGGCTACGGTGTGTATCGATACTCGCGCACCGTTGGCGGATCCGACGAGTATGAGTTGATCGGTACCGTCAACGCCAGTCCGCTGGTCGAGGAGTACTCGTTCCGGGACGATGACTTGACGAACGGAGTGACATACTATTATGCCGTCAACGCCTTCAACGACTTCGGTGAATCCGATTTGTCAGATCCCGACGCGATGGACACTCCGCGACCACAGGGCAACGCCAGCATCGATTTGACCGGAGAGGACGACATGCGGCTCGGCTGGGATTTCTCGCAAGTCCGCACGCGCAATTGGCAATCGGTCGACAGCGATGTCTTCTTCGAGTACGACGCCAATCTGGACGCGTTCTTCATCTGGTCGAATCGCGATGATGTCTACATTCAGAGTTTCGGAGCTACAAGTTCACTTCAGGACATCAATTGGGGCGAACCGGGATCGGGCTGGAACAATGTCGGTTGGATGGAACTGACCGTCGGCCATGCCTATCTGGTGGCAATCGGCGACGTCGATCAGGACGAAATCTCCGAAAACTACGCGGCGGTGCGGATTACCGCGCTCAATTTCAACACGCAGGAAATCAGCTTCCAGTGGGCGTACCAAACCGATCCGTTCAATCCGGAGTTGAAGCGCAGTCCATTTGCCATGAATAATTCTGCCACGAACACCTCTGGAAGGAGTGGTAACTAATATGAAGCGCCTTACTTACTTCACGGCGTTGCTGATGCTGGTCGCGATTTTTGTCGCGCAGACAGCCTCAGCGCAGTCGACCTTGCGGCGCGCCTACGACGACCTCGAGGTCGATATCTGGACCGACAAAGACGACGGTTCAAATTACCTGGAAGGTGACGAGATCACCATCTACTTCCGCGCTTCGCGCGACGCCTATGTGACGATCTACGACCTCGATACGCGCGGCAACGTCAATCTCCTCTTCCCGGCCGATCCGCGCGACAACAACTACATCGAAGGCGACGTGGTCTACGTGATTCCCGACCGCGGCGATGACTATGCGCTGACTCTCGAAGGCCCGCCCGGCTGGGAACGTATTCAAATCGTCGCTTCGGCCTACCCATATGACGTGCCCGACTGGCGTGGACCGCGTCCGGTTAAGGATGACGATTACTGGGATGACGACTACGACGGTGACGACGACCGCTTCATCGAGAAAATCAATCGTCGTTATTTCCCGAACGACCGGGTCGCGTATGATCAGGTTTCGTTTTATGTCGCCCCGCGCTACTACTACAAGCCGGAACGTGCCGACTGCTATGGCGATTGCGGTACGGTGTACATCGACTACCCGTCCGGCTGCGAGGTGTATGTCAACGGCGTCTTCTGGGGCTATGCGCCGCTCTACATCCCGTCGATCTATCTTGGCCGCCATCGCGTGACGGTGTACTGGGGCGCAAGTATCGTGTACAACGACTGGATCTTTGTTGATACGTGGTCGCCGTTCTTCATCTACCCGCGCCACTACTACATTTACGACTACTGTTGGGATCGCTGGTACCGCCACGGTTATTGGGATGATTGGTACGGTTTTGACGGCCCGTCGCGCTACAAGTACAAAGATCACGACGTCTACACCTACAAGAAGCCGTCTGAACGCCGCGGATACGCGATCGTGAGCAACGATCACGGCAAGTATGAGAAGTCGAAGACCTATGTCGTCGAGAAGACGGCGCGGATCGACAAGTACAAAACCAAGTACGGATTTGACCAGTCGACAAAGAGCTTCACGACCGCCAAGGGTGTTGGGAAGGGTAGTAAGTCGGGCGACTACAACACCTCAACCAGCGGCAAGCGGAAGTCGGGAATCGATGACTTCTACGAGAAGAAATCTGAACCGCGTTCTACCGACAAGAAGGGAACTTCTTCCGGCAGCCAGTCCGGTGATTATGGTCGCAGTAAGACAAAGTCATCCGGCGAGTCCGGCAGCTCGATCAACAAGAAGCCGCGCGAATCTTCGGGCGAAAGCAAGGGCAAGGCCACACCGGCCGTGAAGCAGCCGAGCAAGAAATCGGGCGGTTCCGACGGCGGCTCGAAGTCAAGCGGCGGCTCGGTGAACAAGCCCTCAAGCAGCGGCAACAAGAGCTCCGGCGGCAACTCCGGCGGCTCGAAGTCGGGCGGCAACTCCGGTGGTTCCAAGTCGAGCGGTGACTCGGGGAGCAAGGGCAAGAAACGATAGCATCGGGGCTGTTTGATGTTGGTGTTGGGGCATGGCGTGCCATGCCCCTCTCGCTATTAGAGCCGATATGAAGTTGCCATTGTCAGAGTCGTTGAGACATGTAGATTACCGATGCGTACTATGATCACTCGATTGATAACAATTCTTGCGCTCGCCCTAACGTTCGTAGCGACTCCGAGCTATGCGATCACCAAGAAGTCGAAAGCTGCGGCCGTAGACACGTCCAAGAAATCAACCACGCAGCCGGTAATTCCTACAAAGAAAGGCGCCGTAGTGCCGCTTGCCACCGACACTACGAAACGCGTTGCCAGCGACACCACCCGCAGCCTCAATAGCTTTCAGGATGCCAACAAGAATGGTATCGACGATCGACTCGAAAAGAACACCGCAACCAAGAAGGCTCCACCGCAGAGCGCTACGGCGAAAAAGAAGCCTTCACCACCGCCCACCAAGACAAAATCCTCTGCCACGAAGAAATCCAAATAAGTCAGAGCCCCAAACATCATGGGGCTTTTAGTAGGGTACTGTGTAGTTGTTCTTGATTAGAACGGCACCGGAGAAAACGTCAGCACGAAAATCACCAGCGCTGAAAAGCCCACCCAGCGCGTGCGCCTGTCAATCGGCTCAAAGTCGTTCAATGTCGGCGGATGCTTGAAGCGAATCACAAAGAACACCATCGCCGCCCAAAACAGCCACCCTTCCCACATCAGGCCAAAGGCCAGCATCACAACAAACATGATCCTCGACACGAAGTAGTGCGCCCGCGGCGAGAGCGCGTAAATTATGTGCCCGCCGTCAAGCTGGCCGATCGGAATCAGGTTCAGCGCCGTAACAATCATTCCCACCCACGCCGCGAAGATCAACGGGTTATCCTGCAGGAAAATGTTGTAGCCGTCCGGCGCCGGATGCGTCCAGATGAGCGCTTCGAGAATCCGCATGATTAACGGCTCAACCAACATTCCATCGACCGGTCCCGGCAGCGCCACGCGGTAAGTTACATCCGTGAGTCCCCACGCGAGCACGAATATTGCCACAACGAATCCGGCGATTGGCCCATACGCGCCGACCTCCATGAGTTCCCGTCGCGACGGAAACGGCGCATTGGATTTGATGAACGCGCCAAAGGTCCCGATCGGTGTCGGCGCCGGCAAAAAGTACGGAAGCGACACGCGAATGCCGCGTCGTTTGGCGGCCAAGTAGTGGCCGAATTCATGGAACAACAGGATTGAAAGCAGTGCCGCCGTGAAGTTCTGCCATCGCCAAAATAGCGATGAGTCGGCAAAGAACGCCGAACCATGGGTAAACCATCCCGGCAGAACTGCCACGGATCCGACGGTGAGCGCGAAAAGCAAGACATTCACCCAGGGAACCCGTCTCTCCGACGGATAAACCTGTAAGTGAACTGTGGAGCCGTCCTGATGCGCGCTGGCGGTGTAGCCGACGCCCTGCAATTCGCGTTCGAGCTGCGATTTCCAGTCGCTGGCCGACAGTTCAACGCTGCCGCGAATGTTGATCTCGCGCTTTCGAGAAAAATAGCCGTCCACGGAGAGATGGCGGCCGACGATCGCCAGTATTTGATTTATCTGAAATTCCACAGTGGCAACGTTCATGTCTTTCAGTTGAACACACAACCTATATCGGCAGTTCCATGCGAGAGAAGTACAATCGGCCGCCGCTCTTCCAGCCGGACTGAATCGTCGAACCGCGACACGACGGCAAACAAAACCGGGGTCTCGTTTCCGAGACCCCGGTCGTCTATCCGAACAGAGAATCTGTCAGATTAGAACACGAAGTCGCTCTTCGGCGGCGCACCACCTGAGAAGTAGTAAGCCGCGAGATACGAACAGTCGTCGGCATCAACGTCACCGTCGTTGTCGACGTCGCCGAGATGCTTGAACGGCGCCGGGCCCGGGCCAAGGCTCGCGACATAGCGCGAAAGCTTGACAAGGTCACGGAGATCGATCAAACCATCATCATTAACGTCACCACGGGCAAAGCCGGCGTACTTGTTGATGAACGCCGCCATTGCTTCGGTGTCGCCGTTGAAGTCGGCCGAACCATTGATACCGTAGATCGCGAAGCCATAAGACTTCGAGCCGAAGGCGCCAATGTCAGCCTTGCCAAACGTTGCGATCGTGGAGCGGTCGCCGGTCGTTCCCGGCGGCATCAACACGAAGCCGCCTTCCGGTATGCTGTTGACAATCTGATACAGAGAGTCAACGATGCCTTCCGGACGCGTCGCGGACGGATAGATCCAGTAACCGTTCTCGATGACGGTAGCATTGTACATCGGGTCGGTCTTGGTGCCATCCGGCCAGTAGGAACCTTCCTGCGGGAAGCCGATGAAACCACGGATGTCGCCGTCATCCTGATAGACATAACCGCCGGCCGGGTCACCGAAGCCATTGTCGCTTCCGATATCCCAGTCTTCGAGGTTGCCATAATACAGTCCGGTAATCGGAGCCGCATTACGGTTGTTGATGTCAAGGACGTACAGGACGAAGCCGTCGAAATCGGCGCCGTAAGTACCGATGATGCGATAGTTGACCAACAGACCGATCGAAGGACCAGACTGGTGAGTCGGCTCCAGGATACCCTGCAGCGAATCGATCATGGCAAACGTGCAAAGGTCACCGACTGGGTTGCTGTAAGTGCCGCCACCATCGGTTGTGTAATCGACAGGAAGGTTGATGCCAAACTGGCAGCCACCGCAGTCCTGATTCGCAAACGGACCAACATAGAACGGATACAGGTAGTTGGTCGTGTACGTGCTGGTTCTGACGTTCCAGGCCGCGTTGTTCATGCTGCTCATGAAGAACATCGTACCGGAGTACGAGTAAGCGCCGTCACTGGAAGAATCGAGCGAGAATTCAAACGTGACATCGCCTTCCGCCAGCATACCATAGTTGGTCGCCCAGGCTTCGCCGGCCACGCCAAATTCCACGAACTCTTCCTGCTGCGGGCAGTATTCGTAAGCAATCTGGTACTCGATCACCGCTTGCGGCGACGGCTGCACCAACTGCTCGACGAAGAAGTCCGGATCGTCAGAATCGATCTCCACGTAGAAGTTGTTCGGTGCAAGGAAGAGCATTCCGCTGCGGTCGAATTCAAACGTGAAGTTCTGGCTTCCACCCGGGGCCACTGAGAAGGCCACGGTTGCGCCACCCGAGAACGGCGTCACCCAATCGACCCAGGTCGGCGGGGCAAGGCGTGTCGAGCTGGCCGGAAGCGACTTAACCGGCGTCTGAATCGCAGTCGGCTCAGCTTCGGCATCGATGGCCATGGCCGAGAAGCCCTTGACGATCGAGGGGCTGACACGCTGACCAATCGTTTCCTCGAGACGGTAGTCGACGAGGCCGTTGGCCAACTGGTCGGCTCTGCGCTTCAGTTCCGGATGAACGTTGCTAATCGAACGGCGACCCAGCGGCGGATTGCCGGCTTCGAGCGTGGCCGTGGCGTTGAGCGTCAGGCAGCCTACGTTCTCGACGGCGTCGAGGTCGGTACGCTGAACCGGTGCCAGTTCAGTGGTGTTGGTGCCCGGGAGCACCACGAGGGCCTCGGGAATCGCCATACGCGGGCGCGGATCGCCCAGCTTGAGGGTCACAAGGCGGCCCGGATTGGCGCTGCTGTTGTTCCGATACTGAAGTGACGTCACAACATAGATGTAGCCATCCGAACCGGAAGCAACAGCGATACCGGTAATACGGCCGCTGAGCTCATAATACAGCAGTTCGGCGCCGGTCGGGCCGTCCACGAAGAACAGACGATGCGGGCCGAAAGCTGTCGAACCATCCGAGCCACCATAGATCACATAAGGATCGCAAGTGACGACCGGCTGGGTCCAAACGTTGTTATCGACGAACAGATCGCCGTAGCTGCCGTTGTCGCCTCGTACCCAAACTGTGGAGTTCAGGAAGTTGACGGCACGGACGCCACGCGTGTTACCGTTCGGGCTGTTAAAGCCGTTGTTGATGCTGTGGAAGTAAACCCGCTCGTTGTCAGTCGACGGCGGCGCAAACAACGCCTGACCTTCGGCTGGGGCAATCGGCCAGTTCGTGGTACCCGTCGCCGGGTCGAAGCTCTGCCGGTAACCGGCAAAGTTGCCGCTGAAGCCAAAGCCAAAGTACGTCTGGGCAAAAAGTTGGTCGCACCGGAACGTTGAACCGGCAGACCAGCTCTCATGCAGCGTCGCTTGGTTCGGGCTGATGTACTTCCAGTTCTGCGTGAACGCGCCACCCGGCTGCTCGGAAACCATGCAACCGATACTGGTGGCGGTACCACGGGAAGAACCGCTCATCGCAATGAACAGAGCGCTACCGTCGGTCGTGATCGGACCTTCAATGCGGCCCTTATTGACGACGCCATTGTCGGCATAGAGCTGCTTGAAGTACAGGTTCACGCCGGTAGTTTTGTTCAGGGCGTAGATCTGACCCACTTCGTCGCCGAAGTAGATTTCGTTTCCGGAGACAATGCTGCCGCCGGAGAAGTTGTTGCCCGTGGTGCCCGGAAGCGGGTTACCAACGGCTGTGCCACGAGCCCACAGGGTATCACCGGTGGCCAGATTGGCCTTGACAATACCACGAAGCGAGGCCGTGACCCAATAAATACCCGTGCCGTCGATCGTCATCATGGCGCGCATGCCGCTGGCCGGATTCACCGTCGAGTACTGCGGAATGAGACCCGGGGTAACCTCGGTATCCCAAATCGTAGCGTTGGTGAACAGGTTGAGCGCGACAACGCGGTCATCAAGACAGATGTAAACCACGTCGTTGTAAATCAACGGCGCGGCCGACAAGCCGATGGCCTTCGGGGAGTCATAGATCCACGTGCGCACGATACCGCAGAGATCGCCCATGGTCAGTTGCGTCTGACCGGTGCGCGCTCCGTCGTGGCCGAACATCGGCCACTGGTCGGTCGGGCTGCAAATGATCGGGCAATATCCCGGAGGCGTGCAGCAAACGTCCACGTTGATCAGGAAGCTGACGTCAACACCCCAGCCACTCAGCATCGTGTACCAGGCGCCGGAATAAAACTCGCTCGAACGGCCTTCCATTGTCGAACCGTCGTCGGACAATATCGCCAAAACGTCGGTCGGGGCATTGAGGATCGTCGAATAGCCGACATGATAGTCGCCGGAAAGAGCAATATTCGCGGGCGCGACGTTGACGCTGGTCGCACCGGGGTAGAATGTCGTCACCGGATTCACGACATAAGACGTGATCACCGATGTCGGGAAAGTGCCGTCAGAATTCCAAATGTAGACAGTCGCGCCCGGAGTGCCGACAGTGCCCGGACCATAGAAGTACAGGTTGACGGTCTTCAGGGTGCAGAAGTCTACGTTGGTGAAACGCATGTTGCGGAACTGATCACCATAAATATCCGGCTCCGTCCAGTAGTAGGCCAGAGAACCCGCATAATTTATGTTGAAGCAGAGTGAAGCCGGCGGCGCCGCGCAACAAGTCGAGTCGTAGAACAAGAAATTGTAGTCGGTGCCGAAACCGTTGATCGGATCCGCCATCGCCGTCCAAACGTTGGTGAAGCCGACGTCAAAGAACGAGCTACGTCCCGCTCCGCAAGTGCCGTTATCGAACACCGGCTTGTACTGGTCGGTGCCGGGGTTGGTGATCTGATAGCCGATATGATAATCGACGCTATTGAACACCAGACCGAACGACGAGAAATTGACCGTCGTCAGGGTCGGGAAGTAAGAAATACTCCCGTGTGCAACCGGAACGCTCGCGAGCAAAGTGCCCGGGAAACCAGCAGCGTCCGAATAAACGTACGCCGTGATACCACCGGTACCCGTCTGAGCGTTGGCGTGCACGGCGACCTTAATGGTCTTCAGTGTGCATTCGCCGGCCGCGGTCATGCGCACCGCCCACGGAGCCTTGTAGCTCGTGATGAACGCCGGACCACAATCGTAACCCTGCGATCCACAGATTCCGGGAGGACCCGGGGTGAAGCAGCAGGTGTTGACCGAAATCGCCCAGTTGAAATCGTTGTCCGGCGGAGACACTAAGGCCGTCCACGGGAACCACGTATTCGGGGGCAAATTGTAAAGTACACTGGAACGGCCGGCGCCGCATGACCCGTCGTCTGTCAACAGGTTATATTGGTCACCGGGAAGGTTCATCTGGTAGCCCACATGATAATCAACCGGACCGACTAAGACCAGGCTCGCCGGAAGCGGGATACTGGTCACACCCGGAAGGTTGATGATCGAAGCATGCGGAACGCTGACGGAGTAGAGCACGGCGCCCGGGAATCCGAAACCATCGTCTCCCGATACAAACACCGTGATACCGCCGGTGCCGACCTGGCCCGCTGGGACCATATAGAGGTCAACACGCTTCAACGAGCACGCTTGGGCCGCGTTGACGGTAAATCGTACTGCGCCGCCGCGGATCGCCGCAATCGGCCAATAGTAACCCGGATAGCAGTTGTCATAGTACTCGTCAGTACACGTGGCGCTGGGAGTTCTATTCAAACCGCCTGGACGAACAACACCCGACAGATTGGCAACTTGAGTGAAGACCGGCGCGATTGAAGTCACGCTATTGGTCAACACTGTTCTGCCCGCGCCGGGAATATTCACCGGGATTCTTTTGGCTTCATTGGGACCCTTGGCTGCAATAGCCAGTCCGCAAAGACCTAAAGCGAGGGTCAGTACGAACATGACTAGCAAAAGTTTTTTGAACATGTACTTCCTCCTATCACAGTTAGGAAAATACGTGCGTGATTGTGCCGGCTAAAGGCGTCGCCGCCGATAACGCACACCAACCCAGATGCGTCCGAAACTGCGACAGATCATGTTGTCTGAAGCAGAAATCCGGTCGCCTTGATGTCGGCGCGGACCCACGAACTTGTCTAGGGTTTGTTGGGTCATGCGGCCAACCACTACTCAAGGATTCCTTAACTTTTGGAGTTTGGGTTTGCTTTCGCCTTTAATTGGTTCGGCACAAGTCCGAACCGGCTTGAGCAAGCCCAGGAATGGTCGTACACGCGAATATTCGGGATTTACTTTATCAAGTGTGAACCGCCCGTGGCGATTTCACCTCCTCAAGACAGCGTCTTGCTTCTTTCGAAATTAGTAACTAACGACAAGTACACGAATGAGGTTTGGTGATAATAGAGAATAGGAGCAGGGATACTGCAACGCGCACGAAGAAGTAATAAGATTCGTTAGCGCAACAGGTCTACCTGGAGCTTAATAGAGGCTTGTGCTTGTTAACGTTTCCGTCAACGAAAGGTGCTGATGCTGCATGGCGTAATGTACACGAGGTACATTAGAACGTTCAACCAACCGGCTGCAAGGTACACGGTTCCCGAGATTTGTCAAGAAAATTTTTCCGATTTTTGGAAGCGCCTGCCCCTTCTCCACCGCGTAGGGGCAGGGCGTGCCCCTGCCCACTCCAATTCGCGGCCAAGCCGCAATCATGCCCACAAATTAGCCCATGATCGCCGATCCCGCCCCCAGGGACTGTCGAAAAACCCGTATTCATGTCATTCTGAGCGCAGCGAAGAATCCGTTTTCCGTTGTGCCCCAATGAAAACAGACCCTTCACTTCTTTCAGGGTGACAACGCGACGGACTTTTTCAACAGTCCGCCCAGCGGGGCAATGCGCCCTTCTCTATTTCCGGCCCAATCTGCAGCCATACCCCGGTAGGAGCAGGGCGTGCCCTGCCCACGCCCCATGTTAACGCTCAATCCACTGCCCTGCCCAAATCAAATATTACTAATAATAATATCTCCAAGGGCGAGCTTGACACATTCACCCGCGACCTCACCGAAAACCTAACATCACCCCCGAAACTACTCAACCCCCTATCTTCCAAGCACTAACCCATACGATCGAAGACCGACGAATTCACCATCGATGCGGAACCAATTAGTAACGCGCAATTCAGAATCGGGAAATGTATAATTAATAATACTATTTTCTGCTCCGGAAACGACTGCGACCCCCCGCCAGCGGGCCCCGAATTATCTGTCGATCAGATTTACAGAAGCAGCTCGTCAGTCGATTTCACCAATAAGATCAGGGCCTTACAGGAACTCCCTCTATCCGGAACCGGCATAGTACTAATGATACTATACGATTTAATCTTGACGGATTTCGCCTTTGTCGTACATTCCCAACGTATGTTCGGGCGTGTGCGTGAGTTCATTGAGGCGGCGGTAAAGCGGGTTAAGGGGATGTCCAATCCTGAAGCGCCTTTCGCTCAAATCAATCTCGCGCTGGAGAACGGCGACTATGATTCGGTCCTCCGCGAAACCGAGCGTATCATTGCCCGCAACCGCTCGATCAGCCGCGTCATGAGTCGGCGGGTCAGCCGCTCGCGAATGTTTAACTCCTCCGAAGAGTACAACAACTTCCTCAGGCGTAATCCGGGCGAAGCATTCATCAGTTGGGAATATCCGGAGGCCCCGGAGGCTCACTATCACCGGTCGTTGGTGTTCCAGCGCTCCGGCCGCCTGAAGTCCAGTCGGGGGGAGTTGGAAAACTGCTTGCAAGAGTTTCCTGATTCGGCCAAGTACTTGATCGAAATGGGGCAGACCTTGCAGATCATGGGCTACTGCGATGAGGCCGGCCTCCACTTTGAGCGCGCTCTGCGCTGCGACCTGACGGAAAAGCGCACCTACAGCCACCGCGCCTACATCGGCATCGGCCTTTGTTGTCTGGAACTGGGCCGATTCAAAGAGGCTCGCGATGCTTTCGAGCGGGCCTGGCAATTGGGGATCGATAATCGTGAGGTTGGCGGTTACCTGCATTTGTTAATGGATCTCGAAACCGATCCGCGTCAACGGGCGCAGTTCTTTCTGGCCAAAGGCCATTTCGAATTGGCGCTCACGGCTTTTGAAGAAGCTCTGGACTTTTGTCCGGCGGACTTCGAAATGCAGAATGGCATCGCCTTTGCGCTCAAAGAATTGCAGCGTTACGATGATGCAATAGAGCATCTCCGCCGGGCCTTTCGCTCCAACCCGGGAAGCTCGCAGACCAACTTCGCGCTTGGCTGGGTCTACCTGATGAAGGAAGACGTCGACGAGGCTCAAGAGGAATTTCTCAAGGCGATTCGCAAAAACCCTTATGATCCAAGCTATCTCATCGGCTTAGCGTATTGCTATCTCGAACGCATGAAGGCCACGGATCACCCCGATGACGAACGGTTGCTGCAGTTGGTGAAACGCGCTCAGGAGTTGGATCCTTCCTATTCCGAGCCGTTGATCGTTGTCGCCGAGTATCATCTGATTCTCGATCAGCTCGACAAAGCGCGGGAAGCGATCGACGCGGCGATTGCGCTCAATCCCAGTCATCAAGCGGCGCACATCGTGGCCGCGGAGATTCACTTGGAGCAGGAAGACCCGCACAAGGCGACCTTCCACCTCGGGGAGGCGGAGGAGTACGGTCGCGACACCGACGAGATGCGCATGCTGCGCGAGCGAATTCAGGGCGAGCGCTATTGATCTTCGAGTGAGGGGCAAATGAAACGGCGATTGCGGCCGGCATACCTCATTCTCATCATCATCATTGTTCTCTTGGCGGTTCTCAGCCGGAAAGTCTACTGGCCATCACCTTCTCCTGAAACGCCTGCTCCCTCCGGGCCGATACAGGTTACGGACGGCGACACCTTCACCGATAGTCAGGGCGAAAAAGTGCGCTTGTTGGGCATCGACACGCCGGAACGAGGCGACACACTCTTCACCGAAGCTAAAGTAGAACTTCAGCAACTACTGGCTTCGAGCAAACAAATCCGCTACGAATTCGGGCCGGAGAAACGCGACCGGTATCAGCGATTGCTGGCGTTCGTCTACGTTGACGACACGATTTTTGTCAATGAGCGGTTGATTGAGGATGGCCTCGCTGTGGCTTATTTTTTCCCCGAGCAGCTTTCGGATGCCACGTTTCAGGATCTCTGTGCCGCCCAGCGGAATGCGATCAGAGAGCGCGTCGGCCTCTGGAGCATCGCGCCGGAACGACCGGAGAGCCTGTACTTCGGCAACATCAAGCGGCGGCGGTTTCATCGCCCGAGCTGCTCCGCGGTCGCCGAAGACTCCCGCCACAATTTCGTGACCAAGCCGACGCGAGAAGATTTCCTGAATGACTGTTTTGCCCCCTGCCGGAACTGCAAGCCGTAGCGCTCGTCTCGCCGCAACGATTCCGCATTGAAAATTGTAGACCAGTATGTTATCGTACCGCTTCCTCGAAATGAATCGGGGAGCGTAGGAACCGCTGGAGGTTATGCCGTGGATAAATCCGAACTTCTGCTCGAAGAACTAACCAATGCTTACGGCCCTCCGGGGCACGAGAGCGCGATTGCCGAAATCTTTGCCAAGCACGTCAAAGCGCTGGCCAAAGTGCAGTATGACAAGATGGGCTCGATCATCGCCGAGCGCAAAGGCACCGCGACGGCGCCCAAAATCATGGTGGTCGGCCATCTCGACGAGATCGGATTCATCGTCACCGACATCACGGGCAATGGCTTCATTAAATTCCTGCCCCTCGGCGGCTGGTGGGGTCATGTCGCGTTGGCGCAGCGAGTAATCGTACTCGGTAAGAAAGGTCCTGTCCTCGGCGTCATCGGCTCGACTCCGCCGCATATACTCGAGCCGGAGGCGCGCAAGAAGGTGCTCGAGGTCAGCGACATGTACATCGATGTCGGCGTGCACGGCAAGTTCGATGTCTCGAAGAAGCTCGGCATCAATATCGGCGATGTGATCATTCCCGATTCGAAATTCACGCTGATGGCCGAAAAGGGCATATACATGGCCAAGGCCATCGACAACCGCTTCGGTTGCGCTGCGGCGATCGAAACGCTTTGGCGGCTCGAAAAACAGAAACACCCGAACACGGTCTATGCTGTCGGCTCGGTGCAGGAAGAAGTTGGTTGCCGCGGCGCGGTAACGTCGGCCTGGGCAATCGATCCCGACATCGCGATTGTTCTGGATACCGGTATCGCCAAAGACACGCCCGGATTCAGCGACGCCAAAGAGAAACTCGGCAATGGGCCGTCGATTCTGGTATATGACGGTGGCATGATTCCGAACGTCAAGCTGCGCCACTTCGTGCAGGCGACAGCCGACAAGCTGAAGATCAAGTATCACTTGTCGTCGATCAAGGGCGGCACCACCGACGGCAGCCGCATCCAGATTTCGCGCACCGGCGTGCCGAGCATCGTGATCGGACCGGCCGTGCGCTACATTCACGGCCACAATGCCGTCATGCATCGCGGCGACTACGATGCCTCGGTCAAATTGGTGGTAGAACTGGTCAAGCGCCTCGACGCCAAGACCGTGAAATCATTCACGCAGGCGTAGCGCGACGTGCTCGCGCACGGGTGCATGGCCGCAGGTCCCGCGCTTCGCGGGGCAATGCGCCCGATTGTAGCCATCATAGTAGCGTAGGAGTACAAATGTCCGTCAAATTCTTCAACACCATGACTCGCCAACTCGAAGAGTTTAAACCGATACATCCGGGCGAGGTTCGACTTTACACCTGCGGTCCGACGGTCTACAATCACGCACACATTGGGAATTTCCGCGCCTACATGTTCGAGGATTTGCTGCGGCGCTACTTGAAGTATCGCGGTTACAAGGTTACTCAGGTAATGAATCTGACCGACATCGACGACAAGACGATCAAAGGCGCAATTGCTCAGAAGATCAGCCTCGACGAGTACACTTCAGTCTATAAGACCGCGTTCTTCAGCGACATCGACTCGCTCCGCATCGAACGCGCCGAGCATTATCCGGCTGCGACTACACACATCCCGGAAATGGTCGCGATGGTCAAGACCTTGCTCGATCGCGGCGTCGCTTATCGTGCCGGAAACGACATTTACTTCTCAATCGCTAAGTTCCCGCAATACGGCAAGCTCGCCCACATGGATCTCGATCAACTCCAGGCCGGCGCTTCGCAGCGCGTGGCTGCCGATGAATACGAAAAAGAGCAGGTCTCCGATTTCGCATTGTGGAAGGGCTGGGATGAGGCCGACGGCGAAGTCTTCTGGGAGACCGAAATCGGCAAAGGCCGCCCCGGCTGGCATCTCGAGTGCTCGGCGATGTCGATGAAGTACCTCGGCGAAAGCTTCGACATTCACACCGGCGGGGTCGACAACATGTTCCCGCACCACGAAAACGAAATCGCCCAATCGGAAGCCGCAACCGGCAAGAAATTCGTCAACTACTGGCTACACTGCGCGCATCTGATTGTCGAGGGCAAGAAGATGTCGAAATCACTCGGCAATTTCTACACCGTGCGCGACCTGCTCGACAAAGGTTACCCGGCAGTTGCGATCCGCTATTTGCTTTTGTCGACTCATTATCGCGCGTCACTCAATTTCACTTTCGACGGCATTGAAGGCGCCAAAGCAGCGGTCCAGCGGCTGCGCGACTTTGTCGACAATCTCGCGCTCGGAGTGAAAGCTGTCCCCGACGGCAGGGTCGATGAATACGTCGAGCGAGTCACGAGCGGCTTCACCGCCGGACTCGATGATGACCTCAACATTTCGCCGGCTTTAGGCGCCATATTCGATTTCGTCCGCGATATCAATCGCCTGATCGTCGAAGGCGGCATCTCAAAAGCCGATGCCGAGAAAGTCGCCGCGACCATGACCGGTTTCGATACGGTCCTCGGCGTCATTCGCAAGGATGAAGCCGCGCTCGATTCCGAAATCGAAGCGCTGATCGCCGAGCGGATCGCCTCCCGCAAAGCGCGCAATTTCAAACGCTCGGACGAAATCCGCGATCAACTGCTGGCGCAGGGGATTATCCTCGAAGACACACCGCAGGGAACGGTGTGGAAGCGAAAGCTGTAGCGCTCACCGCAGTCGCCGCAACTAAGTTCAAGCTTTGAATAATGAGTTGATTTCAGCTCTCACCCTATTATATTGACTATCTAAACCATCTTCACGGCAGGTTGCGAAAGTCAAGTTAGCCATGGCCAGACTTGCGGAGAATGACGGTGTCGCTAAAGCGGGGTGCGAAATCCTCCTTCACGGATTCGCAAACTACATGCATCGCTTCGCGGCGATCACGCGCCGCGCCCGCCAGCGCTTCAGGGACCGTGACTGGGGCGGCATCCGCGCCGATACGGTTGAACGTATCGACCTGTATGAGCTAAGCATTGCCGAGACCGCCGACAAGATCGGTGTGCGCTTAGGAAATTCACTTCGCCACCGCGGACTCTGGGTGGCGATGAAACGCTGCTTTGCTGCCGGCACCGAAACCGACCTCAATCGCGACATTGCGCGCACTTATTTCAATTCCGTCACTCGCAAGGTTTTTGAAACTGTCGGGATTGACCGCGAAATCGAGTTCTTCGCGCTCGGAAGACCATTCGCGCCTTTGGCGACCGATCACGTCATCTACGATCGTTACGCGGCCGATCGTTCGGCGGAACTAATCGTCGACGAGATTCTGAGTCGTCACGCGTTTACGGTACCGTACGCCCATCGCGAGCGCGATGCCAAACTCGTTGCCCGCGAAATCGATCTCTATCTCTGGTCAGCGTTGCAGAACCGCGCTTGTGACGCCATCGAAGTCATTCGCTCGCCGTTCTTCCGGAACAAGGTCGCTTATCTGGTCGGGCGAATTTGTCATCCGAACGGCTATCTGCCGCTGGTATTGCCGCTGCACAACACGGAGGGAGGCATCGTGGTCGACGCCGCGCTTTTGGCCGAGCGCGATGTCAGCATCGTCTTCAGTTTCGCTCACTCTTATTTTCAGGTCGAGGCTGAGCCGGTAGCGGCCGTGATTGACTTTCTCAAATCGATCTTGCCCTACAAACCGCTTTCGGAATTGTACTCGTCCATCGGTCACAATCGACATGGCAAAACGGAATTTTATCGCGACCTGCACCGTTTCGTGCATCGCTCACGCAAACCGTTCGAGTTTGCTCCCGGTCGCGAAGGCGCGATGATGATCGTGTTCACGCTGCCGCATTACGACTTTGTCTTCAAAGTAATTAAGGACCGCGCCTGCTTTCTGCGCTCCGGAGATTACACCGAAAAATCGATCAGCCGTGACGAAGTCATGCGCCGCTACAGCCTCGTGCGCAAGCGCGACCGGGTCGGGCGTTTGGTCGACACGCAGGAGTTCGAAAACCTTCGCTTTCGCGCCATGCGCTTTGAACCGTCGGTGCTCGACGAATTTCGCCTGGTCGCCCAGGCCGCGGTGCACTTCGACGGCGACTTCGTGGTCATCAATCATCTGTACGTCCAGCGCAAGGTCGTGCCCTTGCCGTTTTATCTGCAGCGCGAATCGGATCCCGAGAGGATTCGCGGCGTCGTGCTCGATTTCGGTTACTTTCTCAAGGATCTCGCCGCCACCGGCATTTTCCCCTCCGACTTGTTCAATGCCTGGAATTACGGCGTCACGCGGCGCGGCCGCGTTGTGCTTTTCGACTATGACGACGTCTGGCCGCTGGAGCGCCCGAATTTCCGGATGAAACCGCCACCGCAAAACGAGTTCGAGGAGATGGAATCGGAACAAGAGTGGGTTGTCGCGCTGCAGGATGACTACTTCATGGATGAGATTGAGCGCTACTCCGGCCTGCCGGAACGTCTGCGCGAGACGTTTCGCTCGGTGCATGCCGACATCTACACCGTCGAATTCTGGAGTGAGATGCAGCGCCGCGTCCGCGAAGGCGAAATCGTCGACATCACACCGTACGACCGGCGACTGAGTTTCGGCGATTCAGCCGCACCGCGGTAGAGCGCGTCGTTTTTCGAGCAGCTCGCGCAGTCAACGAGGAAAGCCGCCGGTTGTGGTCACCGGCGGCCCTGGGGAAAAGGGGAGGGATGCCGAGCGATCAGTTGCTGCAGATCGTCGCGTTAAAACGAGTCAGCACCGAACCGATCGGATTGAGGATGGCCTCGCCGGTCTTTGTGCCCCCGAAGAGCAAGGCGACCGGACGATTGGTGCCATCGTTGGTGATCACCAGCGACCCGGAGTCGCCGGACTTGCAGAACTTGCGGCTGGTCATGATCTGACCGACAAACTTGGCCGTACCGCGCGTGTACCCCACGTTGATAGTCACATTGACCGCTGTTATCGTGCCGACAGTTTGCTCGGTCGTGCGTCCGACTTTCTTGATTGCCATGCCGACGGCGGCAGTGGCAACCGTTCCCGAAGGGTAGCCATAAAACGTCGGCAGTGTTGCGCAAGTCACCTCGGTTGTCGAATAAAGTGCGACTGCCGCGTCGATGTAGTTATTGGTGCCGTCGAATTTCAACGGCTCGAAATCGGTCAGGTCCGCAACCTTGTCGGTCGCGACGTTGTTGGCGCATTGAATGTCGTAACGACCCGGCTGCACGATGTCCTCGCCAACCGCCGCCAGATTTTCGCGCGCGAGAACGTGGTTATTAGACAGAATGTACTTCTGTCCGCCGATAAACACGACGCAGCCAATCGTCCCTGCGGCGCATTCAAGGTTATTGCCGACCGACACGCCGATCGGCACCGGCCGATAGCGTCCGGTCAGTGAGAACGCGGTGAATTCACCGGTCTCCTCAATCACCACCGGAACGCCATCCAACTCCGTCGGTAGGTTGCGGACATTGGCGCGCTTGGTGAAGACTTTGATGACGGGCGAACCGCTGGCGTTAATCCCGGCGCCGGTGCCGACGACGCCATCAATGGCCATCAATCGATCTGTGTGACGTTCCTGCACTCCCACAGCCTTGGCAAACTGGTCGGCAAAATTGCTGGTCAATATTGATTGGGGCGAGGTGACTTCAGCGCTCTGATTCCCGCAGCCCGACCAGAGCAGAGTCGTCGCCACCAAGGCCAACAGCGCAAAGGCAATAGCGAATCTCATTGCATGTGTGTGACGCATGGTCATTCATTCCTCCCGAGAACGAACGTTTTGATAGGTCCGGCGCCCTGACCTGATGCGCAGGAGAACGCCGAACACGGGCTAAAGCTATTAAGACAATGAACAACTCGATATCCCGCTCGCTGACGAACGGTTGTGAACTGCCTCGACCTCCTCCCTGCCGCCGGTGGCGGCGACTTACGTGTCGGTACGGGTCTTGTCTGCCTTGCATTATACAGAGCCTTGTCCACGTTTTTTCGTACACGAAATCGTCGATGTTAGGAGCTTCTTCCCGGACAGATCGGATCACGCTGGCGACCGAACCGCAAATGTGCGGCGCTGACGGAATATGGGTTTTCGCGAAAACGTTTACGCTTGAGCGATTGGTGCTTACAACCCGCGCCGGCCCTTATGCAACGGGCAATAATCTTCCAGTGGTTTGGTCGCGAGCCCGACCTCATCGTAGATACTGACGCACGCTGAAGTCGCCAACTTGCCGGACTCGGCGCAAACGGTCTGATGAATTACACCCGCCGGCTCGATGAAATCTTCCACCGGAAGATTTTCGTGTGCCGCGGTCATGAAGGCCACCCAGATGGGAAGGGCGTTTGTTGATCCCGCCTGATTGTAGCCGATCGAGGTCTTGTCGTCGTAGCCGATCCAAGTTCCCGCCGTGATCTGCGGTGTCATGCCGACGAACCAGTTGTCGGCGAAGTTGTCGGAAGTGCCGGTCTTGCCTGCCGCCGGCCGGGTGAAACCGCGCGGACGTGCCGATGCCGCCGTGCCTTGCGGATCGTCCATCACCGAGCGCAACATGCTCAGAGTAACAAAAGTCTCTCCGGCGTCCGCCACCGATCGGCGCGGCGATACATTGTTTTCTTCGAGCACGTTGCCGTAACGATCGACTACTCTGGTGATGAAACGCGGTTCGACATGGATTCCGACATTCGCGAACGTCGTGTAAGCGCTGGTCAGTTCCAGCAGCGTAACCTCGGAAGTGCCGATTGCCAATGCGGCATTCGGCGTGAGTGGGCTGGTGATGCCGAACTTGCGAGCGTATTCGATCGCTTTCGGTGGCCCGATCATTTGCAGCAGTTTTATCGCGATCAGATTGCGCGACATGGCCAGTCCCTTGCGCATCGACATCTCGCCCAAAAATTCGCCGTCAAAGTTCTGCGGGCTCCAGACATCCGAGCCGGGAATCGTGAGAGCGATCGGCGTGTCGTACATCTTGTCGCTGGGGTGCAGGCCTTCGGCGATGGCCGCAACATAAACGAACGGCTTAAACGTCGACCCGGGTTGACGCATCGCCTGCGTCGCGCGATTGAATTTCCATCTGGAGAAATCTTTGCCGCCGACCAGCGCCAAAATATCGCCGGTGCGATTGTCAATCGCGACAAATGCGCCTTGTACCTGCTTGTATTCCCAGCCGACGCGCACACCGTTCGAGTCGTAAACCGGCAATGAAAAGTCGGGATTGCCGAGCTTGCGACGGCTCTCCATGCGATTCTGCAGTGAGTCGATTTGAATCTTCATCGCCGCTTCGACAACGCGCTGATAATCGGCATCAACCGTCGTGAAAACCTGTAATCCGCCGCCGTAGAACTCCTCCTCGCCGTACTTGTCCATCAGGTGGATGCGCACCATTTCGGTGAAGTACGGAGCTGTGCCGGCGGCGCCGGGTACGTCGCTTAAGCTGATGGGAAGACCTTTGAGGCTGTCGGCCATGGCGGCGTCGATGTAGTCCTCGTCTTCCATGCGGCTGAGCACGTAGTTGCGGCGCGCAAGAGCGCGATCGGGATTGTTAATCGGCGAGTAGCGCGATGGCGCATTGACAATCGCCGCCAGCAGCGCCGCCTCCTCGATTTTCAGATTTTCCGCCGGCTTGTTGAAGTACTGCCGCGCTGCGGTTTCGATCCCATAGGCGCCGTGGCCGAAGTAGTAAGTGTTCAGGTACATTTCGAGGATTTCAGGCTTGGAATAGGTGCGCTCGATCTTGATCGCCGTCAGCGCCTCTTTGATCTTGCGCTCGATGGTCACCTCGCGGTTGAGAAACAGCATCCGCGACAATTGCTGCGTGATCGTCGAGCCGCCGCCCGATCCAAAGCCGGAGAAGAGATTGCGAAAGACGGCGCGCGCGAAACCGCGCCAATCAACGCCCCAGTGCGAAAAGAAGCGAGCGTCCTCGGTGGCCACCAGCGCCTGCACCATGTGCGTCGGGATTTTCGAGTAGGGCACGAGCGTTCGATTTTGATAGTGGAAATTCTGCAACACCTCGCCGTTGCGATCGTAAACCCGTGTTACTACCGGCGGTTCGATATTGTAGATTTCTTCGATCGAGGGTAACTCATCGGCGTAGGTCAGCGCCAGCCCGGCGGCTGCGAGTCCGCCAAGTAGCAGCAGAGCTACCAGCACCAGATAGAATCGAATCAGCTTACGATACTTGTGTTCAGACATAATCGCTCTCTCTTATATAGCATAGCAGGGCGCAACGAAGCCGGCAATCCTGATTTGCCCGGAGTGTGGCGATACTTGGATCGATTGGCGGTAGTCGGATTAGCATTGACTCCGGCAAAATGCCGTTGACAAAGAAGTCAGGGTTATTGATATTCCGCACGGTATCACGCACCTTCCTGAATCTTCGTAACAGATTCTGCAACGAATTGCCTATGCCGGGTATGTCCGGCTTCTATTTAACTGCCGGGTGGTTATTTACTTCCCGTTTAAGTGGAATCAGAGCAACCGGCCGCTTAAGACCGACGAATGCAAGACGATACACACCAATCGATTGTGGCGTTCTGTTGGATTTCTACGTGATAATTCAGCGAATACGCTTCGCTCTGCGCAAATGCCGAACCGCCCGCCTGAGGCGGCACGCCGGTTGCGCAATCGGTAACGATAGCATCGTAGGAGGGAAGTTGAATCTTCGTCTATTTGTGGCCTTGATCCTGAGCGGAGCGACCATTTCCGCCGGCAGTTCGGCCATGACGACCGAGGAGTTACACCGGTCGCGGATGGACCGCCGGTCGCTTGATCGGCTCGGTTTGGCGAATTACGATGCGCAACAACTGGCACTCTCTCAGACCGCAAAATCCACCGCCCCCGCCTTTGCTGACATCAAAGTCAACTCCGACAATGGAGCCGCAACCTATCTGCAGCGCAATTCCGATGTCGCTCATTTCTCCGATGGACGTGGCGCTGCCGTTTGGGAGGATGAACGCAACGGCGTCTGGACAATCGTCGCGCAGCCGCTGAATTCCAGCGGCCAACCCGTCGGGGCGAATCGCGTGTTATCAAACGGCAACCCGCCCGCGTCGCTGCGCCAACCGCGAATCATCGCGAATGGCTCAGGACTGGCGCTGATTCTCTGGGTTAATGAGACGAACGGCGGTTTGTACGGTCGCGCCTACGACTTCAGTCTAAATGCCACCGCGCCGGAGTTTCGTATCGACGACGCCGTCGCCGGCAACTTAATCAGTTTTCCGGCTGGCTGCATGATCGCCAGCAACCGCTTCGTGGTGGTTTGGGAAGATTCCCGCAGCGGTGCGAACATCTACGCGCAAATTCTCAATGCCGACGCTTCCAAAGCCGGAAGCAACTTTCCGATCAACGCTGCGGTCGCGGCCTCCTATCGCATTGCGCCGCAAGTGGCGTCCGATCTGGATGGTGACTTCGCCGTCGTGTGGGAAGACGGCCGCACCGGCACGAGCGATGTCTACTATCGCATGTTCACCGATGTCGGCACGCCGCTATTCCCCGAATTGCAGATCGACGCCGCCAATGCTGCGGATTATCAGTTCATGCCGACGATTGAGTTTCTGCGCGGCAATGCCTACTGCGTTAGCTTCATCTCGAATCGAAGTGGCGGTCAGAGTGCGTACGGTCAATTGGTGTCGACCTCTTCGGCGCTGATCGGGACGACTTTTCGCGTCAACGATGCGGATACCGATGTCTGTTGGGATCTGGCCTCCTGCGCAACCGCCGATTCCGGCATTGTGATCGTTTGGGTGGAGTACTCAACAAGCGCCGCTGTCCAAGGACAGAAACTCTCAAAGACCGGCGCCTTGAGCGGCGGGAATTTCCATTTCGAGGACAACGGGTTACTGCGCGAACGCAGCTATCCGTCCGTGGCGCAAAACTCGACCGGTTTCACCGGAATTTGGGTTGACGACAGGAACTACAATCTCGACATCTATGCCCAGCGATTGACTACGGCGCTGGCGAAGTCGGGAGTCAACTTCAAGCTTAACGACGACGCCACCGGCGCGCAGCAGTTGACTCCGGCGCTTGCCGAACTGACCGGGACCGGCGTGGTAACTGCTTGGCACGACCGGCGCAACGATCAAGGCGATATCTATCTTCAAGGCGTTTCCGCGGTAGGCGGTATGAGCGGTGCTCAAACGCGGGTCAATGACGATCACGGTCACGCAATTCAAAGGAACCCATCCCTCGACTTCTCGAATAACGGAATCGGTTGGGTGGCATGGGAGGATACTCGCGGCAACAATCAGAAAATCTATGCGCAACGCTACAACGGCAGTTTCGCCGCACAGGGTGCAAACATTGTTGTCAATGATGACGCGACGGCGGCGCCGAAATCGATGCCATCTGTCGATGTTTCATTGGATGGTCGCGGCCTGATTGTTTGGTGTGACGAGCGCGACGGGACCAAGCAAATCTATCTGCAGAAATATCTCAGCAGCGGCGCGCCGAACGAGGGCAATGTCAAAGTTTCATCAGTCTCCTCAACGCAGAACTTCGCCCCGCAGGTCGACCAGCGCGCCGACTTGTCCTTCGTTGTTGCGTGGATGGCGGTTGCCGGTTCTAAGCAGACGGTGTTCTTCCAGCGCTTTCTGAGTAACGGCTCGGTCAGCGGCGCCGCGCAGATGCTTAATATCGACACGACGTTGGCGCAAGCCACCGACTTCGATCTCTTCGTGCACGACATTAGCGGAAACATCTACCTCGCTGCGATTGAACTGCAGTCAGGGCAGAAGCAAGTCAAGCTTTACGGTTACACGGCGCAAGCAGCGCCGTTGTTCAGCGGTGTGGTCGTTTCCGATCAGCCGGGAGATTACAAAGACATCGCGCTGGCGGGCGACGTCAGCGACGCGATGATCATCACTTGGTCGGCGACGACTTCCGGCGCGACTCGCGGCCGCCTGCAACTCATGCGCAGCGACGGCATCGCGCTCGGATCGAATCAGATGATCACCTCGTCAGCGGCCAATCGTCAGGAGGCTACCCCGGTGGCGGCGATGATCGGCGGCTTCTACTATTGTGCCTGGGCGGATAGCCGCAACGCCGGCGCCGGATACGACATCTACCTGAATTCCTTCCAATATACCTCGACAGACGCTGACGACGACGGCGGCGAGATTCTTCCGCGTGAATTCGCGCTCGAACAGAATTTTCCCAATCCGTTTAATCCCGAGACGATGATTAGCTTCTCAATCCAGAAGCCCGCGACCGTGACGCTGACGGTGTTCAACGCGCTTGGCCAGCGCGTGACGACGCTGGTGGACCAGGCGCTTCCGGCAGGTCGCTATGACGCCGCTTGGGATGCCCGAAACGCGCCCTCAGGGGTGTACTTCTACCGCCTCACCGTCGATGCCGCCGCAATCACAAAAAAGATGGCGCTGGTGAGGTAGGGGGAACCGATTGAAGAACGCAGCTAAGGTCGAAACACTAATCACTGATGGGGCGTGGGTCAATGGCCATGTACCGGAATCCCACAGTGTAGGAACGATAGACAAACTGCTCGAAGATCATCGTCTTCGGATTAAAGCTGAAAATTCCTCCACCTTGACTCCGGTCGAGCAAGAGGAAACCTGTGTTCCGATCGGGAGTATAGGCAATCAACATCGGCCAATGCGACGTCAATTCGGGCAAATGCGACTCTGAGATGAGCGGGGAAATTCTCATTTCACCAAGATCAAGCAAGTCAATTTGCCCTGATTCCATGCCAGACCATCCTCGATTTTCGAGAAGACAGACCTGATTTGCTGTCGCGTGGTCTGAGATCTTTGCGTAGAAGACACCTTCGAATTCGCGTTCTAGACTCATATCAGGCAGATCGAATAGCAAAAGTGCGTTTCGATGCCACTGATTGCTAACCATGAGATACTTACCATCGAGACTACAATGCAATTCAATTGGGCGAATCACCAATTGCTGATTGTTTCGCAGGAAGCGCCGCACTACTTGCGGCGGGAGGATTGTAAAGTCAACTTGATACAGGGTGCTGTCCTCATGCCCACGCATGTAGAAAAGTTGATTTGTGGAAGGATGCAGACAGGCCACTGAGCCAAACTCGTCCTCGAAGATGAGATCAAGATTCGGCATCCGCAGCAGCATTACGCCGGAACCGGTTACCAACAACTCTGATTCATCAGCAGATAAGACCATTGCTACGCCCGAGTTGGCATACCTGGTGGCCAGAGTCTCGCCAGTGCGTGTATCCTCGATCCAGATTGCGGTCAAGCCATGCCTAAGAGCAATGCACTTATAGTGCCCATCCTTTGTGAATAATAGGTTTTGGTCAGTCCTTGCACCCGCACTGAAGTAAAATGAGTCCAATACATCGCCGCTTTTAGCGCTGAAGATCGTGAATCGATTTATTTCAGAAAGATAGAGTCGGTAGTCCTGAGTCTCAGCGGTAGGGGCGGCAGGCTTTTCCGCTCCGCAAGCAATGAGAAGAACTGTGCCCCAGAGTGCCCAGATGCTCTGAAGATACCGTCCGGTAGTCATAGCAAACCTCATCAGTTGATAAGTCTACCCTAAAAACGAAGTAACTGAAGCTTCGTTTAATCGAACGTTTTGTCAAGGTTTTTGTTTAATCCTATCACAAAACACTTGGTGGCTCACAGATTCGGAATTATCTTATTAATCTTATGTAGAAGCTCGTTTCAACATACGGGAGTGTGATTGTGTTAGGCATCGGCATTATCGGCGTAGGATACTGGGGGCCCAATCTCGTCAGAAACTTCTCATCTCTCGGATCGGCCTGCAAAGTGGTCGGCGTCTGTGATGCTCGACCGGAGCGTGTGAAGTTTGTCCAAAATCAGTATCCCGGCCTGCGCGGTTACACCTCCGACGAACAATTGATCGCCGACCCGGACATTCAGGCGGTCGTGATCGCGACTCCGGTTTTCACCCACCACAAACTCGCCATTGCGGCGCTCAAGGCCGGCAAGCATGTCATGCTCGAAAAGCCGCTGACACACACCGTCGCGGAGGCGGAAGACTTGGTCAACACGGCGCACAAAGCCGGCTTGACGCTCATGGTCGACCACACCTTCCTCTACACCGGCGCCGTGCGGAAAATCAAAGAACTAAAAATCTCCGGCGAGATCGGCCAGGTTCTCTACTTCGATTCCGTGCGCGTGAACCTCGGCCTGTTCCAGCACGATATCAACGTGATCTGGGATTTAGCCCCGCATGACATCTCGATCTGCGACTATATCTCCGGCAAGAAGGCCGTCGCCGTCAACGCCGTGGCCTTCGCCCATTATGGTCAGCCGATCCACAACATCGGCTACCTGACAGTGCAGTACGAAGACGACCTACTGGCGCATTTCCATGTCAACTGGCTGGCGCCGGTGAAACTGCGCACCACGCTGATCGGCGGCACCAAGCAGATGATCGTTTACGACGATATGGAACCGTCAGAAAAGATTAAGATTTACGACAAAAAAGTCGTCTTCACCGATCCTTCGGGCAAAGAAGATAGAGAGCAGGTATATAAGGCGCTCGTCGAGTACCGCACCGGCGACATGCGCGCACCGAAATTGGAAAGCACCGAAGCGCTCAAACTCGTAGCGCAGGAATTCGTCAACTCGATCAACGAAAAGCGCAAGCCGCTGACTTCGGGGGAGGACGGCCTTCATGTCGTTCGCATCCTCGAAGCCGCCGACAAGTCGCTCAAACAGAGCGGGGCACAGGTTAAATTATGAGCAAGAGACAAATTCGCGTTTTGATCACCGGCTCCGGCACGGTGACATGCCAGTCATTCATCAAGGGCATCAGGCAGCAGTCGGAGCTTGATCCCTACATCGTCACCACCGACATGAACCCGGAGTCGGCGGGACGATATTTCTCGAATGCCTTCTATACCACTCCGGCCGCCAAGGATCCGAATTTCATTCCGATCCTGGGCGACATCATCAAGAAAGAAAAAATCCAGTTGCTCGTCCCGATTGTCGATTACGAATTCGACAAGGTCGGCGCCAACATCGAGGCCTTCAAGCACCTCGGTTGCATCACGGCGATTAGCTCGCCGCAAACCATCGCACTGGCAAACGAGAAGGAGAAGACTTACAAATTTTTCTCCGAGATCGGAATCGACACGCCGAAAACCTGGATGCCGAACGAACTGCCCGATCCCAAGACGATCAAATATCCAATCTTCATCAAGCCGCGTACCGGCCGCGCTTCGCTCGACGTGCACAAGATCAACAACCCGGAGGATTTGGCGCGCTACCTCAAGGAAGTCGACGATCCGGTGTTGCAAGAGTATGTCACCGGCAAAGAATACACCATCGACGTTCTCTCCGATTTCAACTCGCGCGTCATCGGCATTGTGCCGCGCCAGCGCGTCGAAACCAAGGTCGGCATCTCGTACAAGGGCCGCACGGTGGACGATCCGAAAATGGTCGAACAGGCCAAGTACATCGCCGAGAAAATGAAGAACATCGGCCACTGCAACATCCAGTTGTTTGTCACCGAAGACGGCCGCTATTGTTACTTCGAAATCAACCCGCGCTACGCCGGCACGCTCACTCTGACCATCGCCGCCGGGATGAATTCGCCGCACCTCTTGTGCAAAATGGCGCTCGGCGACAAAGTCGAGCCGATCATCGGCAAGTACGAAAAGAATCTGCTGATGCTGCGGTATTGGGAAGAGGTCTACGTACGCGAAAGCGGCTCAGTGTTACCGATCCCGAAACTCACTTCACCGACGGTGTAGCGCCACGATGAATCTTAACGGCAAGAAGATTTTCATCACGGGCGGAGCTGGATTTATTGGGTCGCATTTGACTATGAGTCTCGTCGCCGCCGGCGCGCGCGTAACAGTCTACGACAATTTTTCCTCCGGCCTGCGCGAAAATCTCGCCCCGGTCGCCAAGGACATCGAAGTCGTCGAAGGCGACATTCTCGATTTTGAGAGACTCAAGGCCGCCATGACAGGTCATCATATCGTCAGCCATCAAGCGGCGCAGCTTGAGATCACGCATTGCGTCGATGACCCCATCGACGATCTGCGCTCCAACACCATCGGCACGTTGCATGTGCTCAATGCCGCGGTCGCCGTCGGCGTCGAGAAGGTGATGAATGCGTCATCAGCCTGCGTCTACGGCCAACCGCTCTACACTCCTTCCGACGAAACTAAGCACCCAACCAATCCCAACTGGGCCTACGGCGCCTCAAAACTGGCGGCAGAGAAGTACGGACAAATCTTTGGCGAACTTTACAAGATTCCCGTCGTCTCGTTCCGCTACGCGATCATTTATGGTGAACGCGAGTGGTACGGGCGTGTGCTAACGATCTTCCTCAAGCGCATTCTGGAAGGGAAGAACCCCGTGGTCTTCGGCCAGGGTGAGCAAGAGCGCGATTTCACCTATGTGGGCGACCTGGTGCGCCTGCACAATCTGGCTATGACCGACAGCCGCGCCGACGGGCACGTCTTCAACATCTCGACGGGAATCGCAACCTCCGTGAAACAACTTGCCGAAAAAATGGTCGCCAAATTCAGTGGTGGCAAGCTCAAGGTCGATTTTGAAGAAGTTCGTCCCGGCGAAAGGTCCGAGAAGGTTGAAGGCCGTATGCGACTGCCATCGGAGTTGTCGGCGATGGTTTTAGCCAACGACAAAGCCAAACAATTATTGGGCTGGAGCCCGCAGGTGCAACTCGACGATGGCCTTGATCGTGAGTACCGTTGGCTCAGCGACAACCCCGGACGCTGGAAGCGCATGAGTTATTAATGACCGACAAATTTCAGAAACTGGATCAAATCTCCGCAACGTACAATTCCGAAGTCGACTTTGATCGTTACCTGATTGAATTCAATTTCGATGTTCTCAAAGACCATCTTAGTGGCAGCGCGATTCTCGAGATGGGTTGCGCGTCCGGCGTCATGACTCGACTTCTACTGAACAAGGTGGCGCGGCTCGACGTCGTCGACGGTTCTCAAAAGTACATCGATCAACTCAAACCGGAGTTGGGCGATCGCGTCAATTTCGAGCTTGCCTTGTTTGAAGACTATCAGACTATCAAGAAGTACAGCGACATACTCTTGGCGCGCGCCCTCGAACACATCGATGACCCGGTTGCGCTATTGCGCAAGATGTCCAGTTGGCTATTTGTTGATCGGCCGAGCGCGATTCACATCGTCGTGCCCAACGCCGACAGTTTGCACCGCCGCATCGGTGTCGCCATGGGGATGATCCCGTCGGTAACTGCGCTCTCAGAACGTGATCACAAGTACGGCCACAAACGGGTGTACACTCGTGCGCTCCTCGAAGAGCATGTTCGCGCTGCCGGTCTCTCCGTAGAGTTCGTCACCGGAATCTATCTGAAACCGTTGTCGAACGCCCAGATGGAAAAGTGGCCGCGCGAGCTTGTCGAAGCTTTCTACAAAGTTGGGCCTCAATTCAGCGACGCTTGCGCCGAAATCTATCTTAAGTGCGGACTGCGTAGAACTTGAAGCGCATTTACTTCGATCTCGACGGCCCGATCATCGACGTCGCCCCCAAATTCTATCAAATCTACACAGATCTATTCGGAAAGGCCGGATTCCCAACTCTTAGCTCGGCGGAGTATTGGGACTGTAAACGTCGCCGCGTGCCCGAGCCGCAGATCGTAGCGCTTACTGCGCCGCCCGAATTCATCGAGCCGTACATGCGCGATCGCATCGCGGTGATCGAGAACATCGAGTACCTCCGGCACGACGGCATCATCGACGGCGCGATTGCCGTACTCTCGAACTTGCGGCGTCAGCATGAACTGGTGCTGGTTACTTTGCGCAATCGCCGTGCGAACTTGATGTGGGAGCTTGATTACTTCGACCTGAAGAAATACTTCTCGGCGATTCTCACCAGGGAAGACAACCACGGCGATCACAAGGTCAAGATTGAGTTAATTCGCGAATATACGCAATCTCCGCAGGCCGCCGGCATGATCATCGGCGACACCGAGTCCGACATCCGGGCGGGGCAGGAACTGGGGCTAAGGACCGTCGCCGTCACCTGCGGCATCCGCACAAAAGAGCTCTTGCAGGCGCTCAACCCCGACTATATTATCGACTCCATGAATCAATTATTGCCCATCGTGGAGCGTGAGTTCAGCCGGTGAAAACGTTGGTCGCGGTTTTCTGCTACAATGAGGGGGATCGCATCCGCCGCGTCCTTGAACAATTTACGCCCGCCGACCTTGATCGCTACGACGTCATCGTCATGAACGACGGTTCGACCGACGATTCGCTGGATTATGTCCGGGCTCTTGGTTTTGCGCACTTGAGCCATGAAGTCAACTCCGGCGCTGGCGCCGCCATCAAAACGGTTTATCGCCATGCCCTGGCTAATAATTATGACGTCATCGTGCTGATCGCCGGTAATGGAAAGATGTTGCCCCGAGAGATCCCGGTGCTGCTTGATCCGATTGCGAACGACGGATTCGACTATGTTCAAGGATCGCGCTACCTCGCTGAAGGGAAGAGCGCAAACATGCCGCTTTTTCGACGAGTGTCGATCCCGGTTTTCACCTTCATCGTCTGGCTCTTCTCCGGCTTTCGTGGTACCGACGTCACTTGCGGCTTTCGTGCGTACAAGCTTGACATCATTAGACATCCGCAGGTCAATGTTTGGCAGGACTGGCTTGACAAGTACGAAATGGAGTACTATGTCCATTACAAGGCCATCAAGCTTGGTTTTCGCATCTGCGAGCGTCCCGTTTCGATGATCTACCCCACGGACGGTCGTCCGCAATCTAAGATCCAACCCTTCTCCGGCTGGTGGTCGATGATCCGCCCCTGGGTTTTTCTGACACTCCGCATTAAAAAGTGAATCAGCGAGAGCTTTAGCATTGACAAAGGGGTCATGATTTGGTACTATTCTACTGGATACACGCCACTCATAGACGGCGACAACGGGTTCTGTCGCCGTAAGACACTGCTGCCACAGCAGGGAGATTCTTAAAATGGGAAAAGTCAATCTACTCGCTCGGGCCGTCGTACTTGCAGTCTTGGCTTTCTGCGCCAGTACCCTCATTGCGCGCGACAAATCGGCAGTACCTCTTGCGTTTGTTCCCAATCACGGGCAATTCCCGGAGGGAGTTCTTTATCGTGCTGATGCGAATGGAGTGGCAGTTTGGCTTACCCGAGAGGGCGCCGTTTACCAATTCATTCGTGTCGAGGATGACGATGTTTCTCAAGACGGCACAATTTCCGAAATGAACCGGCTCGGAAGATCCGGTGTCGGAGCAATGCAATACTCTTCTCACCTGCTGAGTCTGTCCTTTAGCGGAGCGGATTTATCGCGAGCACACGAAGAATCAGGAATGGGATTCAGTGCAAACTACTTCATAGGCAGCGATTCATCGCTTTGGCGGACTGACGTACCCGTTTCCGCGGCAGTGGTCTTTAGTGATGCCTATCCGGCGATTGATATCAAGTTCTATGGAAATGGCGAAAACCTGGAATACGACTTTGTTGCCAATCCGGGAAGCGATCCATCGAAAATCGCGATTAAAATCGAAGGTGCGACTGAAGTGATTGTAGGTCAAAATGGAGAACTCGTAATCGCGACTCCGCTCGGAATGGCCGTGCATAAACAGCCGGTTGCATTTCAGCATGTCGGAGCAGCCACGAAGCCGGTAGCGTCAACATACGTGCAGCTTTCTGACTCGCGAGTTGGCGTTGCCATTACGGGACAATACGACAAAACATTGCCATTGGTTATTGATCCGCAAATTGTGTTTTCTACCTACCTTGGCGGTAGCTCGTATGATGAGGGGTGGGGAGTGTGTGTCGACAAAGATGGCAATATTTACTCGACTGGCCTGACCGCATCGACGGATTTTCCCACAATCCCGCCGACAGCGCCGGCGGCTTACCCGGTGAATGTTTTTGTGACTAAAATCTCCCCGGATGGCAAAGAGCTCCTGTACAGCACATACATCGGTGGCGATGGCTACGACGGCGCCACCAACCTTGCTGTTGCACAGGATGGCAGCATCTACCTTACCGGCGAAACCAAGTCGCCTGATTTCCCTCTGGTCAACCCGGTTCAGTCAACCTTCGGCGGTTATTCAGATGCTTTTGTAGTGAAGCTGAGCCCACAAGGGAACGCTCTGCTTTACAGCACCTATCTCGGAGGCGATTTCTTTGAGCTTGGTCGCTCTGTGGCGGTGACCACTTTGGGAGAGGCTGTTGTTGGCGGTCACACATGTTCGCCGGATTTCCCGATTGCAAATGGACAGCAGACTCAATATGGCGGTGACGGATATTACTGCGGCGATGCCTTTGTGGCTAAACTCTCCGTCGATGGCGGCCAATTGCTTTTCAGCACATTTCTTGGCGGTGGCGGCTACGACGAGGGCTGGGGCCTTGACGTCGACGACCAGAATTACGTCTACGTTGTCGGGCTGACGGCTTCAAACGACTTTCCGGTTCAATCTCCATTGTTTGCTGCGAGTCGGTTAGTTGATGCATTCTTAACAAAACTGACGCCGGATGGAAGTTCTCTGGTCTACTCAACCTATTTCGGCGGTGACGACTATGATGGAGCGACATCGGTCGCTGTGGACCGCCTTCATCGAGCTTCGGTCGCCGGCGAAACAAAATCGAGTGACTTTCCAAAGATGAATCCAACCCAAGCAGAGCCGGGCGGATTTTCGGATGCATTCGTGATCAAGTTTGAATCGGACCTATCGAAGCTGATCTTTGGTACCAACATTGGCGGCGCGGGATATGAGTTGGCGTGGGATGTAGCCGTCGACGACTTTGGTGGCGTGACCATAGCCGGCGTTACTACTTCGGGAAACTACCCACTTCAATCTCCGCTCAAAGACTCTCTGACGGGCTCCTACGATGCGATAGTGTCAAGAGTGGCCCCGGCCGGTGGAATGCTGACATTCAGTTCTTACTATGGCGGTAGCTCTGAAGACGATTCGCGAAGCGTTGCAGTCCACAGCAGCAAGTCGGTGATCTTGTCAGGCTCTACTGTCTCGGGAGATTTCCCGGTAGTAAACGCGGTACAGAATAACTATGGCGGGGGACTGGGTCCCTTCCCGCGGGGCGACTCATGGGTGGCCTCGTTAGAAATCACCTACCCTTGCGGAGACCTTGACGGCTCAGGATCAGTCACAATTTCGGATGCACTAATGCTGCTCAACTACATCTTCGAGGGCGGGCCTGCGCCAATCGACGATGCGGGCGGCGATGTGAACTGCAATGGCCGAACTAATATCGCTGACGTTGTGTATCTGATATCGTACATCTTCTCCGGCGGACTGACTCCGTGTGCGGGTTGTAGATAACCTAACGACGGAATTATTGGCCCTGAGTGGGCTGCCTCGTGGCAGCCCGCTTTTTCGTTTCTTGGTGCGCGGGGTTCTCGCTTGACTGCCCCTCAACAATTGCGGATATTCCCCCGAATTTGTGAAGGAATGCACGAAGAATGATCTACAACGTTATCATTGCCGGAGGCAAGGGCGAACGCTTCTGGCCGTTTTCCACGCGGGAGAATCCCAAGCAACTACTGAAAATCTCCAGTGACCGTTCAATGCTGGAAGACACCCTCGATCGCGTCGCCGACTTCGTGCCCCGGAATCAAACTCTGATCGTCACCAGCGAAAGCATTGCCGGACGGCTACTGAGCCAGCACAGTGAACTAAGCGCCGACAACTTTCTCACCGAACCGTTTGGAAAGAACACCTGCTTGGCGATCGGTTTTGCGGCGGCGCACTTGGCGAAAAAGGACCCGAAAGCCGTGATGGTCGTGCTCTCGGCCGATCATTATATCAAGCCGAAAGAACGCCTGATCGAGATTCTCCGCTACGGCACACGCCTCGCCGAGCGCGATCCTGTGCTCATCACCATCGGCATCAACCCGACGCGACCGGAAACCGGATATGGTTACATCGAGCTTGGCGATCAATACGACATGGTCGATGGTCACACGGCGTACCGCGTCAGTGAATTCAAGGAGAAGCCCAATCGCACGCTGGCGCAGCAGTACTACATCGGCCGCATGCACTTGTGGAACTCCGGCATGTTCATCTGGTCGGCAAGCGCAATTCTCGACGCCCTCGCCAAGTGCAAATCGGAGATGCATCGCCAATTGATGGATTATTCCGCCAAAATCGGAACCGCGGACGAAAGAGCCGCGCGTCTCGAACTGTTTAATCAGGCGGAAGCCGTCTCTATCGACGTCGGCGTCCTGGAAGCGGCGGGTAACGTCGTCGTGATCAAAGCCGATCTGATTTGGGATGATATCGGTTCCTGGTTGGCCCTCGAACGTATTACCACCAAAGACAAAGACAACAATGTCACTATCGGCAATACGATTCTGCATGAATCCTATGAGGTCACGGCCGTCAACGCCGACGGCGGCATTGTCGCCACGCTTGGCGTCTCCGATCTGGTGGTCGTCAAAACCGGCTCGGTTATCCTCGTTGCCCACAAAGCCAAGGTCAACGATCTTAAGTCGCTGTTGGCGCGGATGAAGGACGACCCGGATTTCGAAAAGTATCTGTAGGGGATTACCCTAAATCACCGATCACTCGACGCCACCATCATGCTCACAGCGACGCAACGCCCGACGATGCCAATGACGCAGAATCATACACATCTCTCGACAGAATTAGTTCGGCTTCCGGGGGATCTATCGCGGGCCATTAGCCGTGCGATCGAACTGCTTGGTCGCGGTGAAATCGCGGTGGTTCCGACGGAGACGATTTACGGTCTTTGCTGTCGGGCCGACAAAGCATCAAGCGTCGCGAAATTGTTCGCCGTCAAAGGTCGTGACCTTGCCAAGGTTTCCGCAGTGTTTGTGGCGTCGCCCGCCGATATCGAGCGGTATGCGTTTATCGAGCACGCGGCGGCGCGCAGTGTGATCGACAAGCTCCTCCCCGGGCCGCTCACCGTGATTCTCCGCAGTCGCATCAAAGCAATGCCCGGCGTCGTTGGCGCCGATGATTTGATCGGATTCCGCGTGAGCTCAGATCCATTCGTGACCCAAATCTGCCGCAACGTCGGCGCCCCGTTGATTGCAACCTCCGCCAACAAATCCGGCGGCCCGGATTGCCGTACCGAACAAGAAATCATCGAAGCTTTTGAAGGTGCGGTACCGCTCATCGTTTTGCACGGCGACTTGACGGCAGCGACGCCGTCGACGGTCGTCGATCTGAGCCGTGAACAGCCTCGGTTGGTTCGGCAGGGAACCGTACCGTTTGCTGAAGTGTTAAAACTCGCAGAAAGTTGATCTGATGTACAAGATTCTCTTCGTTTGCACCGGAAACACCTGCCGCTCGCCGATGGCCGAGGGCATCCTGAAAAAACTTCTGCAGGAGCAGGGAATTAGCACAACGGATCGCGACTATGACGAGGCGGCTGCGGATGTCGCATCCGCCGGAATTGGGACTCTCGACGGCTATCCGGCGACGTTCAACGCCGTTGAAGTCGCGGCCCGCAGCGGTGTCGACATCTCGCATCACCACTCGACACGAATGACATCGCGGATGTTCGCCGAGGCGAATCTCGTTTTCGCGATGGCGCGCAATCATTATGAACAGCTTGCGGAAATGAACGTTACCGACGGAAAGCTCTACATGCTAAAGGCGTTCCCGAACTCCGGGCATGCCGACGACGCGCATTCCGTCGAAGACCCGATTGGCGGTACGATGGAAGAATACCGCAAGACGTACGGCGAAATCGACGCGGCGCTGCGTAAGGCGCTGCCCGAAATCGTGCGGAGGATCAACAATCAGCGCGACTAAGAAAGTCACTACGCTGGCGCTTCTGGCGCTGGTGGCAATCTCCGCGCTCTGGCTCTTCGGCCGGCCGCATTGGAGCGAGTCGGAAGTCGCGGCCGCCGTGACCGTCCCGCTCGATTCCCTGCGCCGTCAAGTTCCGAATGACTCATTCGGCCCCGGCGAGTTCCTCAAATTCGATATCGGCTACGGTTTCGTCACGGCCGGGACGGCAACGTTGGAAATCCGTGATACGCTCTCTCACAACGGCTACCTCTGTTTCGAGATGTATTCGGAAACCAATTCAAACAGCTTCTTCGATAGCTTCTACAAAGTGCGCGATACGATTCGCTGCTTCATCGACGCCGAAGGCGTCTTCGGACACTACTTCCGCAAAGCGCTTCACGAAGGCTCCTATAACTCCGAGCGCGAAATTCGCTTCGAACACGACCAACAACGAGCGATTACGCGCAAAGGCAGCGACGATATCGACACGATGACTATCGGCGCATTCTATCACGATGTGATGTCCGCCTTCTACTACGTGCGCACGCTGGATTTGCAGCCCGGTCAGTCGATCAAACTCAATTACGTTTCCAACGACTCGGTCGGCGTCCTTGAGGTGCGCGTGCTTAAGCGCGAGACGGTTTCCGTTCCGGCTGGAGAGTTTAAGTGCATTATCGTGGAGCCGATGCTAAGTTCGGCGGGGCTTTTTAAGCAGGAAGGCGAAGTCAAAGTCTGGCTCACCGATGACCGCCTCAAGATGCCGGTGTTGATGAAAAGCAAAGTCCTCGTCGGCTCAATTCATGCCGAATTGACGCAATTCAAACTCGGGAATCTGAATTGGTAAGATGAAGCCGCTCGACCTGTCGAAAGTTAAAGTTCGCTCGATCAAGGGCCGCCATTCAAAAGTGCATCGCCGTCTCTTCGACACGCGGCTGGAGTCGACGGGCGTTGCGCAGTTCGTCGATTCGTTGCCCGCAATTCTCAAGGGCGCCGATCTTAGAGCGCTGGTCCAGGCGATTATATCCGCGCAGGCGCGCCGCAAACCGATTCTCTGGATGTTCGGCGCGCATGTCATCAAGGTCGGTCTCTCGCCGATCCTCTGCGAAATCATCGAGCGTGGTTGCGCTCGCATGATCGCTACCAATAATGCGGGACTGATTCATGATCTCGAATTGGCCTTCTTCGGGCAGACTTCGGAAGACGTCGAATCCGCCCTCAAAGACGGCGACTTCGGCATGACGCAGGAAACTGGCGCCCACTACGCCGGGATCCTTGAAGTAGCGGCGACGCATCTGATCGGCCTTGGCGAAGCCGCCGGCCGCTACATCAATATGAAAAAAGCGCCCTTTCGCAATCGCTCGGTGTTCGCCATCGCGCAGCGGCACGGCGTTACGGCAACCGTCCATGTCGCCATTGGCACGGATGTCGTTAACGCTCATCCGGGCTATGACGGCGCCATTGTCGGCGCCGCTTCGCAGCTCGATTTTCGGCGCCACTGCGCCGAAGTGACCGCGCTGAAAGGCGGCGGCGTGGCGCTCAATTTCGGCTCGGCCGTGATCTTGCCCGAAGTCTTTCTTAAGGCGCTTGCCATCGCCCGCAATCTGGATCCAAAGTTCACGCGCTTCACCTGCGCCAATTTTGACATGATCGGGCTGTATCGCCCGCGAAACAACTTCGTCGCGCGTCCGCGCTTGCTGGGCGCGACGACCTACGACTTTGCCGGTCACCACGAGATCATGCTGCCGCTCCTCTGGGCGGCCGTTCGCGACCGGATTAAATGACGGGTCACTGGGAGTAACTCTTCTATGGCTAAAATTGTCGAATGCGTTCCGAATTTCTCTGAAGGCCGCCGTCCCGAAGTCCTCAAAGCAATTACCGACGCCATCATTTCCGTGCCCGGCGTTTTCTTGCTCGATTCCGAAATGGACAAAGACCACAACCGCGCCGTTGTGACTGTCGCCGGCGAACCGAAGGCCGTCAAGCACGGGGTGTTTCTCGGGATCAAGAAAGCCTCTGAAGTGATCGACTTGCGCAGCCACAGCGGCGAGCATCCGCGCATGGGAGCTACCGATGTCTGTCCTTTCATCCCCATCAGCGAAATGTCGGTCGAAGAGGCGGTTGAGCTGGCTAAGTCGCTCGGTGAGCAGGTGGCGCGCGAGCTGAACATCCCGGTCTACTTGTACGAGCAGGCGGCAACCCGGCCGGATCGCGTGAGCCTGCCCGATATCCGCAATAAACATGGCCAATATGAAGGCATCAAGGCGACGATCGCAACCGACGACACGCTGATTCCCGACTTCGGACCAAGGCAAGTCCATGAACGCGCCGGCGCCATCGCCATTGGCGTCCGTTTGCCGCTGATCGCATTCAACGCTTATCTGGCGACCAACGACATCAAAATCGCACAGCGAATTGCCAAAGCGATTCGCGCTAACTCCGGTGGATTTGCCTACTGTCGCGCTCTCGGATTTGAAATCAAAGACCGCAACTGCGTGCAGGTCTCGATGAACCTCGTCAACTACTTGCAAACACCGATCTACCGTGTTTTGGAAACCATCAAGTCCGAAGCCGCGCGTTGGGGAACGATAGTTACCTCTACCGAGATTGTCGGTCTGGTGCCGCAGGAAGCCATTGCCAACTCGGCGCGTTGGTATCTTATGCTTGAAAACTTCTCCAAAGAACAAGTTCTCGAATCACGGTTGCAGAGCGCCATGGAAGAACAGGGCAGTCGCGGGGGATTGCGCTCCTTTGTCGACAGCGTGGCATCGTCTTCACCGGCGCCGGGCGGTGGATCGGTCTCGGCGGCCGCCGGATCGTTGGCTGCGGCTCTTGCCGCTATGGTTTGTCGCCTGACGATCGGAAAAAAGAAGTACGCCGAAGTTCAGGATCAAGCTACTGCTATTCTTGCGCAAGCCGATGTCGTGACTCAATCGCTTTACGATTTGGTCGCGCGTGACGCCGCCGCCTTCGACGAAGTCATGGCGGCTGCGAAACTGCCCAAAGAGACCGCTGAGCAGAAGCAGCAGCGCGAGCTTGCCGTTCAAGCCGCGACCATCAAAGCCACGCGCGTGCCGCTGGAAACGATGCAACAAGCGCTCTCGGCTCTCGACATCGCCGTCGCCATCGGCAAGATCGGCAATGTCAACTCGATTTCGGACGCCGGCGTCGGCGTGCTGATGGCACACGCCGCCGTGCAGGGCGCCTTTTACAACGTTCAAATAAATCTCCCCGGTATCGCCGATAAATCGCAGGCGGCGCAAATTGACGCCGACGCCCGACGTATCCTTGCCGAAGCCGCCCGCAAGGCGGAAGCGGCGCGCGCACTCATCTTCCAGAAGATCGGATGTCAACCGGCTTGATTGATCTGCATACCCATACCTACTACTCGGATGGTCGCTTGTCGCCGACCGCCGTTCTCAATGCCGCCGCCGCGAAAAAATTGACCGCGCTGGCGATCACCGATCATGATTCCTTTGGCGCGATCGACGAGGGCCGCAAGCGCGCCGAAGAACTGGGCATCGAGTTTGTCAACGGTATCGAGCTGTCGTGTTCGCACGAGGAGTCCGACATCCATATGTTGGCGTATTTCGTCGATCACAAGTTCACGCCCCTGGTACAAAAAGTGAAATTCTACCAAGATGAACGGCTCAAGCGCGGCGAGTCGATTGTAAAAAAGCTAAATGACCTCGGCATCGACCTGCGTATGGACACCGTTAAGCGGATGGCCGGAACCGGTGTTGTCGGTCGCGCTCACGTCGCCGACGCCCTGCTCAAAGAGGAGTTTGTTCAGACTTTTGATGAAGCCTTCAGCCGCTACCTCGGTTATCACGCTCCGGCGTACGTCGCCAAGACGCACTTCGATCCGATCGAGGCGATCGAATTGGTGCACAAAGCCGGCGGCATCACCGTCATGGCGCATCCCGGCACCGTCCGCCGCGATGACGCCATCCCGTATCTGGCCGAGATCGGCATGGATGGAATCGAAGTTTATCACTCCAAACATACAACCCAGCAGGTACGTCATTACAAATCGATAGCGGAGAAGTACCACCTGCTCATATCCGGCGGATCGGACTGGCACGGCCGGGACGATCTGCGCGCCGATCTGGGCAGCCAACGTGTCCCGTACGAGGTGCTGGCGCGAATGAAAGACTATCTCGCGTCGCGACCGAATTCCTGAGAGGAGTTGCCGTGCTTACTTTGATTCGCTTGCTCATCCCCGCATGTTCTTTCCTCATCCCCGTGTTGGCCTTCGCCGCTGAAACCGAAAGCCAGCGCATCGATTTTCTCCGCTGTATGCTTAGTGACTGCGGTCTTGAGCAAAATCGTTTGGCCAAAATCGGCGCCGATGTCGACCCGCGGTTTTCGCTCACCCACAAATGCGGCACTCCGTTCACAATCGAGGCGGCTGCATTCCAACGGGAGTTCGGCACAGCGGCGGGCTTTGACGATGTCCTGGCGCGGCCAAGGCCGGAGGATTTTCCCCGGACATTCGACTCTCCGGGCGGGAACTTTCGGATCCACTTCACGACGCAAGCCGGCGACATCGACACCGTAAAGTCTACCGATCTCGACGCCGACGGCACTCCGGACTACGTCGAAGATGTCGCGCGCGTGGCCGATTCGGTTTGGATGCACCACATTGACGAACTTGGTTATCATGCGCCCTACAACGACGCCTTGCCGCCGTACAACGATTCCGATCCGCGCTACGACATCTACATCCGCCGCACTTTACCGACCTTTTATGGCGCGACCTATCCTGAGAGCCAGGTGGTTGTCGAAGGCGGCCGCTATCGAACTGCGTCCTACATGGAAGTCGACAACAATTACGCGGTGATTCCGGCCTACGCCAATCGCCCGCTGGACGCGCTGCGCGTCACGATCGCGCACGAATTTTTCCATGCGATTCAGTTCTACTACGACGCGCTCGAAGGTTGTCAGGCGGTCAACCGCTGCGATCGCGAAGAATTCAATCCGTATTGGCTTGAAATGTCGGCGGTCTGGATGGAAGAAGAGACCTACGACAATGTTAATGACTACTATTACTACTTGGCGCCGTACTTGCGCAGCCTCAACAAACAACCGCGCTACTTCGACGGCAGCGACATCGAGGTTTACGGCGCCGGCATCTATCCCATCTATCTGGCGCAGCGATTGGGTCGGGACGTGATTCGCAAGATTTGGGACAACTGCGCCGCCGTGGCGACGGAGAACTATCAATTCGGCGCCGTGCAGGACGCCATCGACGCGCACACCAACGGTGCGACTAACTTCGCCGAAAGCTGGATTGAGTTCGGCCAGTGGCTGTTCTTTACCGGAAATCGCGCGCGTCCGGGATTGTTCTTCGAGGAAGCGGCCAACTACGATATGATCCCCGATACTCTGCCCGGAGCCACACGCGCCTTCGTGCGCCGCTATGACGACTATCCGATCACTCTGCAGCAAAGCGGTGACAATGCCTATCCGATCTCGGAGCTGGGTTTCAATTACATGGTCTTCGCCACGGGAACCTTGGACACAGCCTTCGCGATGTTCTTCCGGGGGTCGACTTCCACACCCGTGCCAACCGAATGGGCGATCGGCACGATCGGGTACGACCGCTTCAATCCGTCGGGAGTAACTCGAGTCGGTGACCCGGTCTACACCGAAGACTCGGCATTGGTGCGGGTTGAGGATCTAACCGCGATTACCGACAATCTCACCCTGGTGACCATTGTGAACCCCGAGCGCAACGGCTCGTCCGTCAACTATCGTTTTTCGGTCAGCGATACTTCGATCTCCGTCAACGAAAACGTTATTCGCTTCCAAAATACTCGCTTCATGATGTCCGAAGTCGACACCAAACCCTTCCGGGTCGAAATCACACTGAAGAACGCCGGGGACTATGAGATCATGATCTTTAATGTCGCCGGCGAAGAAGTGCGCACGATGGCGAAAGAAAATCTTCCGGCGGCGACGCCGTTTACGGTTCCGTGGGATGGCCGAAACAATGACAATGATGACGTTGCTTCCGGGGTCTACATCGTCCGCGTCCGGCTGGCTGAAGGCGTTGCCGAACACAAGATTCTCCTAATTCGGTGAGCGCGCGTCGAATTGCCGCAATCGGCATGCTGGCGGCCCTCGCTTACTCCGGTTCCTTTCTGCTGCTGGCGATTCCCAACGCGACGCTGTCGATTCTCATTGTCTTCTTCGCCGGTTGGTATTTACGACTGGTCGCTGGAGTTCTGGTCGGCGTGATTGCGGCGCTGTTGATCACGATCTTCAATCCTTATGGACTGGCGCCGCTACCAATCGTCTTCTCCCAAGTATTCGGTTACGTGCTGATTGGCGCTACCGGCGCCATGAGTTCGCGCCTCGGTCGCGAGAATGTCACCGCGGCGACGAGAACCGTGCTGGCGCTGTTGGCGATCATCACCGCGCTTGAATTCCAAATCCCGGTCTCGTTGGTTGATGCCTGGCTCTACCAACCGTTTTGGGAACGGCTGGCGCTTTCTGTCCCCTTTGCGCTGGTTACGATCGGCGCAAACGTCCTCTTCTTTGTGATTCTCTTTCCGGTGCTTGCCAATGTGCAAAAGATCGCTATGTTCAGAGTCGACTGAACGGCGGCTGTTCGTGCGTTGAGTCGGAACCGCGCTATGTATCTTGCAGTTCGGCATAGACTCAGTGCTTTCCTCCTCGGATCATTGGCGCTGCTCTCTCCCGCAACTGCCACACAAGCACAGCCGCACAGCGCCGACAGTGCGCGCGTTCGCGCCGATTCATCCCGCGCAACGGCCAAATCCGACTCAGTCCCGCCGCCGCTGGTATGGCCGGCAGATTTCCGCGAATCCTTGATGAAGCAATTGCACGGGACTTGGCGTCAATCGCGGATTCCCATCGACTGGCCGCAAGCGACCAGCGCCTGGCGTTTGGAACCGCGCCTGCATCGCGAGTCGGTCTCACCCTGGGGCGACTTCGAATCGTTCTTCCCGCTGGGCTTGCATCCGCTGCATCTCACGCGCAGCGATAATCTTGCCGGTGATGCCAGTTTTCCCAGCGCCGTCCCGTTGCCGCTGGGGGATGAGTTTGTTCGCGCGGAAGCGGCCGACGATATGATCTTGCTCGATCCCGGATCCAGCGGTGTGTATTCTCCTCTCGGCGGAGCGCTGAGCGCGTATGCGATTCACGAACTGCGCGATGCCGACACATCGCTCAGCGAAATCGCCGTCACGCGGGGACGCGGCGGCTTTGCCGACACCGAATTTCGTTTTCACAATCGCTTCGGTCCGCTGGGCAGCGTCAACGCCGCCGGCGGATTCCAGAAGCTCGACGGATTTTTCGCGTCCTCCAATGCCAAGGTCGACCGCATGCGCTTCGTGGCGCAGCCTCCTCTCGGTAGGCGCTGGCAGTCGCGATTTTTGTATGCCTTCAATCGCGTGCGCGGTACGCGGCGCTACTTTCCGGATGAATTCCGCTACTCCGGATTCACGACCGACTTTGCCCGCGTCTGGTCTTCGCAATTGCACTACTACGCGAGCGAACGCGCGCAGTACCGTCTTGAACTAAACTGGAAGACGTACGACCAGAAGTTTGACGCGCGTTCGTGGAAAACTGCGCAGAAATACGACGTCGTAGAAGCGGCGGCAGTGCGCGAACACTCGACGCCGGGGCATCGCCTTGAGATCGCCGCTGATACCCGCTGGCTGCGCCTTCGCGATCAAGGGCAGTCCCGTGATGATGTCGCCTTCCGTCTCGGTGCGACTGATATGATCGATTTACGCAATTCGGCAGCGCTTGTGCTATCCGCCGCTGTTGTCGGTTCCGCCGAAGTCCCGATTCGGCCAAACCTGCTGGCGGCTCTCCATGTCGAGCCGTGGGACGCGGCCTCGTTAATGGCAAGTGTCTTCTATCGCAATGTCGTGCCGTCTCCGGTGCTCTATCTCTCGGCGGTCAAGGACATCGCTCTCGATTCTGACACCACCTACCTGCGCATTCGCCCCGAATCTGACCTCGAATCAGGTCGTGTCTTTGGTGGGGATATGATGATTCACCAGCGTGCGGCCAGATGGGAGATGCGTCTGCGCTTCGGGATCTGGGGACTGCGGGACTTAGCTCAATGGCAGCGGCGATCCGACGATTCGCTAAATTTCAGCTTCGCGGTCGAACCGGCGCAGGGAACACTCGCCCATGCGTCTATCGAAGGCCGCCTTCGGCCGCATCCACGCCTCGCGCTCGATTTCGGTTACGGATTGCGTCAGTTGCGTGACGACGGTTCGAGCTTGCATCTCGGATCAAGCAGCGTTGGTTCAGCGCAAGTGCTCTATAGCATTCCGGTGGCGCGCTACTCGATCCGTCTCAATCTCGGGCTGGGAGCACGCTACTATTCGGCGGTTGACCGTCGCCTATTCGGTTCCGCCGAAGAGGGCGTAGCGCTGCTGGACGCTTACTCCGGCTTCGATCTCAAGCGATTTCACTTCTTCTTGAATTTCAACAACCTCACTGATTTCGTATATACCAGCGGCAGTCGCCGGCAGCCCGGGCGCTCCGTCTGGTGGGGATTCCGTTGGGCCTTCGTCGATTGAGAGTCGGAGCATGGATCGCGCATTTGCATTGCAGTTAGTCAAAGATCGAATCCCGCAAGAGAACCTGTTGCGGCATATCCTGAGCGTTGAGGCCGTCATGATCCGGCTCGCCGAGCACTTCGGCGAAGATCGCGGGCGCTGGGGTATGGTCGGCTTGCTGCACGATCTCGACTACGTCGAGACCGCCAATCACCCGGAGCGGCACACTTTCGTGACCAGAGATTGGCTCGCGGGGTATCCGGAGATCGATGAACTGATGCTTCACGCCATCCACTGTCACGCCGATCACCGGCCGTGTCAATCGCGGCTCGACTGGGCGCTCTACGCGACTGATCCGGTGACCGGACTAATCACCGCGGCGGCCTACATGCACCCCGATCGCAAACTCGCGTCGCTTCAGGTGTCGTCGATTTTGAAGCGATTCAAAGATAAGCGCTTTGCCGTCGGTGCGCGCCGCGAGAGCATCTCTGAATGTTCACAGTTGGGTTTGAGTCTCGAGGAGTTCCTGACTCTGGCTCTCGACGGAATGCGGCGGATCTCTGGGGATCTGGGACTCTGAGCAAATGATCGCCCGGCCGGCGCCGACCGTTGCGTGCCGCTGCCTTGGGTGCTCGCCGGTTGTTCGCGGTGGGCGCGTAGTTTCAGCCCCGCCGATTGGTCTTCCGAATCGGCTTGTGACTTGATGATGTCTCTGCTTAGGATATCCCCCTACCGCAAAGCCCAACTCGGCTGGGTGCTCTACGATTTCGCCAATACTATCTTCTCGATGAATATCATCACCTATTTTTTCTCGGCGTGGCTCATCGAGAAGTACGGTGTCGAAGACATTTTCTTTTCAATCGCGTACTCTCTTTCGATGGCCGTTGCCGCTGTTACCATGCCGGCGCTCGGTCGCCTCGCCGATCTTACCGGAACACGCTTACTCCGACTTCGGCAGTTTACAATCATGTGTGTGCTCAGCACGTTCATCATCGGTGTCGCGGCGCTGCTGCCGCTGGGACTTGTGCCGATGGCGCTGATTACACTCACGGCGTTTGCGTTCGCGAATTATTTCTTCGAGGGCAGCCTCACCTACTACAATGCACTGCTGGGCGAGGTCTCGACACCGGCGACGGTCGGCAAGATTTCAGGCATCGGCACCGGCGTCGGCTATGCCGGCTCGATCACCGGCTTGCTACTGGTTTGGCCCTTGACCGGTCTTGCGATCATTCCCGGCGTCGACGGCAGCGTCTACACTTTCATCCCCACAGCGTTGCTGTTCGGCGTCTTTGCGATTCCCATTTTCCTCTGGGTCAAAGAGCAACGTCTCGCGACGGTGCCAATCAAGGAAGGGTTTTTCGCCGCTCTGGGAAAATCTCTGCGCGAAACTCGCAACTACCCTGGATTGCTGCGTTTCATGATCGGCAATTTTCTGATCGCCGACGCCGTGAACACGGTCATCCTGTTCATGTCGGTTTACTCTGAGTCGGTGGTCGGGTTTCAAGGTTCCGACAAGCTGATTCTCTTCATCATCTCAACCGCGGTCGCGCTGATCGGGTCCATCAGATTTGGCTATCTGACCGACCGCATCGGCGCCAAGTCTTCTCTGCTCCTCGCTACCGGCGGCTGGGTCGTCACGCTGCTCGCGGGCGTTCTGGCTACCGAGAAGTCGACTTTCTTCATTATCGGCGGCTTGGTCGGTGTATTCCTCGGCGCCGTATGGACAACATCGCGACCGTGGCTGAATGCTCTGGCGCCGGCGGAGAAGCATGGTCAGTTTTACGGCGTGTACACGCTTTGCTCTAAAGCCGCAGCCATCTTCGGCCCCTTAATCTGGGGTATTGTCGCGTTGGTCGGCAAGCCCGACCGCTTCCTCGGCGCATGGACATTGGATTTGCTGGCCTGGTTCGGCGTTAACGCAACTCCCGCACTGGCTGGTGGGATTCACCACCGTCTGGCGCTTCTGGCGCAAGTGATTCCCATGATTCTCGGCTTTCTGGTGTTGCTCAAGGTCCCCAACCGTCGCCAATTCGAAAGTCGCGCATCACTGGGCCGAGACTAATCAGACTTTTCGTGCTGTAATTCAGGCTCTTGCCAGAATCGACCAATCGGTTATATTGACAAAGACCTGCCGAATCCGACGAAAGGATTGCCATGATCTACCGCTTCGCGTTCTTCGTTTTGGCGTTCGCCGCTCAAGTATTTGCCACCATCCCGTGGCCGATGGCGCCGTTCAATTCCGCGCAGCCCTTGGGCAACAGCTACGGCGAGTATCAGTATTACGGCGGCTCGCCCTATATGCACCCGGGGATCGATATCCTCCGGCCGGCCGGAACGCCGGTTTACGCCGTTAAGGGCGGCTGGGTCAAAGCGGTGCTGACAACTTCGGCGGCGCTACATTGGCGGGTGGCCATTGCCGACTGCAACACGGCGGATAGCTGCGAAGGCTGGCTCTACGCCCACCTCGATCAGCCGACGATCACCGTCACGGTTGGCGAGTGGGTCGACAGCGGCCAGCACATCGGCGACCTCGTCGAGTGGCCGGTCGCCAACTTCCACCACCTCCACTTCGTCAAAATCAGAAACGCCGGAGTGGCCTGGCAATCTAACTGGCTCTTTGTCGGCAACCCGCTCGATGAATTGGTTAATGCTTCCGACGCTACCGCCCCGTACTTCATCGATATCAGCCCGACCACGCCGTTTACGTTCTTCCGCGACAACACCGCGACCTTCTTCAACGCCGGCGATCCGATTGACGGCGACGTCGATATTGTTGCCAAGGCTCACGACAAGATTGGCCACGCTACTTGGGAACTGTGCCCATATGAGATGGGCTACGAAATCCGGTCGGACAGCCTCGTCTTCGGGCCGTTCCTTTCATTTCGCTTCACCGGTCAGTTGCTCTGGGATCAATCTCAAAACGTCGTCTTCAAAGACTCCTGGCCCTGCGATTCCGACGGCGATTATGATCAAAGAAACTTCTACGAGATTCTTACCAACCATGACGCCGATACAATGCTGATCACGCCGTGGGGCGATCCAAGCGGGAAGTGGGCAACCGGCTCGATTCCCAACGGGACTTACAAAATCAAGGCCTGGGCGAAAGATCGCGCCGGAAACACAGCCTACGACAGCATGAACGTCACGACCGCCAACTACTACCCGATAACCCTGAACATCGCAACGACCGACAACCACCCCGACCCGCGGAACTATCAGGTGCAGATTCCGCTCAGCGGCTACAGCCAGGAACATGACGGCCCGATCGTGAATCTCAGCAACCAACCGGCAGGTCGGTACTACATCAATGTCAGTTGGCCGGGTTACATTTCGAGCAGTGAGATCTATGACGTGTTTTCGTTCACGTCGCTTGACATTACGCTTTCGCCCGCGGCGTACGTCAACGGCGATGTCGACCGCAGCGGCGCCGTTTCTATCGCCGACGCCGTCTTCCTGATCCAGTACATCTTCGCCTCCGGACCGTCGCCCACGCCGTGGTCGGCGGGCGTCTACATTGACCCGACCCCGGCTGTCTCGATCGCGGATGTCGTCTACCTGATCAATTACATTTTCGCCGGCGGTCCGCCTCCCGGCGGCGGTCGTTAGTCACCCGATTGGCTTTCGTCTCGATGTGCGCCTGCGATCCTGCGGGCGACAACGAATATTGCCCCGTGCAGGGGCACGGCGTACCGTGCCCAACCGTTTGTCCCGGCTCCCACCGCTGCTCCTGATTTGGCATTTCCTCGCCGTTGACCTATATTGCAGGCACGGAGGAATCTATGTCGGACCGACTCGAACAATTCAAAGCGTTCCGCGAGCGCCTGAACGAGCGCATCCTCGCGGAGAAGCACCAACAGATCAATCGCTTCTTCGCGCTCGACACGCGCACTTATGAATCCGGCGCGCTCGATGTGCGCACCAAGGAGATGCTCGGGCTGGTGGCATCAATGGTGCTGCGCTGCGACGATTGCATCGCCTACCACCTGATCCAGTGCAAACGCGAAGGCGTGAAGCGCGAAGAGTTTTTCGAGATTTTCAACGTCGCTTTGATCGTCGGCGGTTCGATCGTCATCCCGCACTTGCGGCGCGCCGTTGACTTTCTCGATGAGTTGGAAAAGGAAGGCTAAGCCGGATTATTGCGGTGGCGGCGCGAACAGCACGCTGAAATCTTGCAGGAAGTGCGCGATGATTCCCGGATACAATGAACCGGTGCGGAGAAACAGCGCCGCGAACATCAACCCGTAAACAAAGATCAGCACAAAACCGCCGATTCCTTGATACAAGTGCCCCGCCGCGAATGACGTCGTGGCGACCAGTACGCCCAGCCACGGCCGTCCGCCGGTGAGCCGCGCCACGCGCGTAATCAGGTAACCGCGAAAGATCACTTCTTCGGAAATCGCGACGACAATACACAAGAATACCCAAGTGACCCTTTCCGTCCCGGATTTCGGAAGCAGACTGCCGAAATCGGCAAAGCTGTGCGGCGCTTGACCGGCTACCAAATTCTGCACCAGGGATAAAGTCAGCCCGGCCGCGAAGAGAAAACCCACAGCGAGCGGAATCGTCCAGCGGTTCCAAGCGCGAAATCCGATATCGGAAAGCGGAGCCTGCTCCGAGCGCATCGCCAGCAGGGTCAGCGTCAGGATCGCAAGTTGCATCGCGATTGTCGGCAGGTAAATCTCAAAGATTGGCGCCGTGACCTCTTGCGCCATGTTCATCTGCGAATCGAGAAAAACAAACGCCGCAATCGGCCAGAGAACCGCCATCAGTCCGATCAGCAGGTACGACAGCAACGTCAAGCGCGGCTGACGCAGTTCAACTGTCGGCTGCGGTTCTATCGGCGGAAGCGCGCCAGGATCAACGCCACCCCAACCACGATCAGAATTATCGGCCATGATTCTCGCATCGGCGGCAGTACGTCCGTGTTGACGAGCAAGAAAAATACGCCAACGCCCAGAACGATCAAACCACCGGTCAGGCTGTGCTTGCTGACGGAATTGTTGTTTGTGGATGATTCACTCATTACGTCTCTATCCCGTGACTATCGCTTGATTTCAAACCCAAGGTACACGCGTCAAACCGTGTGCGCAACTGCCTTTCCGTAAGTCATTGCGGCGGCAGGTCTCGGTGTCGCGTGATCTTCAACTGATTGGCGATTTGTGCTCTCCCGCCGATCTTGCCGGCGAAAGGAGAAACCGCATTGTCACTCAGATTCATCGCACATGTCGATCGCATCGCGCTTGAGCCGGCAACCGCGGTAACCGAGTCCGGCCGGCGCTTCCAACATCAAGAAATCGTCCGCACGGCGCTGAATCGAATCGGCGCCACCGAGCGCTTCGTGATCGTTCGCCTCTACTACTATCGCGATTCTCAGCCGCAACTTTGCCGCCGCTTGCGGCTCTCGACTGAACGTCTTGACTACATTCGCCGTCGCGCCCTGACGCGGTTGCGCTGTTTGTTGTCGGCTTATGTCCGGCGGGAGTTCGGCGTGTCGGCGGCGCCGCCGCCGTGCTCGCTCTGCCAGTCGCAGCATCGCGCCGAAATCGACGCCTACCTGGCGACTCTCCGCACGCCGCTCAACCGTGAGGTCATCAATCGGCTTCATTCGCACTTTGGCGTGCGGCTACGCTCGCTCCGAATGCTCAGTGAACATATCAATTACCATCATTTTGAGGAGGTGTCTGTATGAAGAAATCGACGCAAACCAATTATCGCGCGCTCAATCTCATGATCGCGCCGGAACTCAAAGAACAACTGGAACATCTGGCGTTTTGTCGCGGCTGCACGATGGCAATGGTCGTGCGGCGTGCGCTCGCTTTGGCGTTGCCGCTGTTGGACGCCGTCTGGAATGCCGAGCAGAAGGCGATCACCGACACTGGCGGCGCCATCCTGGATGCCGCCGCGGAATCGCCCGATTCCGAGCCGGACTACGGTAACGATGAGCAAGGCGTGGGACCGGTTCGATAGATGTAGTTCAGCAGCGTCACCACGTCCACCAGATCGACGCGGCCGTCGCAATTCGCGTCGGCAATCTCGGAACTCGCGGGCGCTTCACCCTCGCGAAAGAGGTAGCGCATCAGAAACAGCGCGTCATTCAGATCCAGTCGGGGATCGTCATCGACATTGCCATGCAGGCGGTTGACGCGCAAGCTGAGGAGATTCGCCGATTCGCGCGGCGGCGCCGACGAATCTCTGACGCGCACTACGATCTCGTAGTCGCCGTAGGTTTCCGGTATCCCCGCCAACCAGCCGTCGTCGCTGACATGGAGCCCTTCGGGAAGCGATATCTCGTATTCCGACCAGATGAATGGCGGCTCGCCGCCGACGGCCTCCATCCGGAATTCGTAGGGAATGCCGAGATAGGCATCGGGAAGCGTGTCGCGCAGCGTGATGACCGGCAGTTCCACTTGCGTGTAGAAGTTCAGAAGCCAATTACCCGGATCGATGTTTACGGCAGTGGGAAGCTCGGCCAACTCAAAGCGATACACTTGTGAGCGACGATCGTTGGTCACGCGCTGAAGCAGCGATGTATCGCCGAACATAAAAGCGAGATCAATGTCGGTGCGAAATACGACTTCAGGCTGTTTCTGCTGGAGCAAGACCTCGGCCACAACCGTCGAGTCTGTCCGATACGCAAACCACCCGTATTCGTAATCCGGAATTCGCGGTTGATACACCCATTGGTCAAAGAAATACTGCAGGTCGTAACCAACGACATCCTCGCAGACTTTTCGAAAGTCATCAGTGGTCGCGCTGCCGTACTTGTGGATTGAGTTGGCATAGCTGCGCAGGATGCGGAAGAAATCCGCCTCGCCAACCGTATAGCGCAGCATATGCAGCACCCAGCCGCCTTTGTCATAAACCACGCGATCGAAGATTTCGTAATAGATGCTGGTGTCGGCGACATACACCTGCTGGTCAATCGACTGTAAGGCGCGCAGGTAGTCGTCGCGGTAGCGGGTGCCGTAAGCGAGTTCAAGCCACAGCGCCTCGGCGTAGCGCGCGAAGCCCTCATTGAGCCAAATATCGTGCCAGGTGCCGCAGGTGATCAGATCGCCCCACCACTGGTGCGCCAACTCGTGCGCCACCACGAGCTCATTAAATGATCCCATCGACGAGCAAGTCTGATGCTCCATCCCGCCGCCCCAGAGAAACTGCGCATGACCGTATTTCTCGCTCAGAAATGGGTACTCACCGAAGATAGTCGAGAAATACGCGAGCATCGGCACCACGAGCGCGTTTTTGTCCCGATAAGTATCAGCCTCTCCGTTGAACATGTAAAACTCGACCGGCATTCGGCCGCCATCGTAGTGAAAAGTGTCGGCATAAACTTCGTAGTCGGAAATCGCGAGACTCACAAGATAGGAGGCAATCGGGTAGGATTCGTGCCAATGCGTTGTCGCGGTGCCGTCGCCATGATCCACTCGCGATCGCAGCGCGCCATTCGACGCAACGGTCAGATCGGCGGTTGTCGTCACCCGCAAGTCCACGGAATCGGCCTTGTCGGACGGATGATCCTTGCACGGCCACCAAGTGCGCGCAAAAAACGGCTCGGACAAGGTCGCGATCATCGGCCGCCCGTTTTGTCGCCCGGCAACAAACGATCCGAATCCCTGCGCGATCGGACGGCCGTGATAGTAAATCGTCGCGAAGAAATCCTCGCCGGCACCCAACGGCTGAATTGGAATGCTTACCAGATTGTCGTCGTGGGTGAAGGCTGCGACTGCGCCGTCGACCAACACCGAATCGACTCGCAAAGTGTTGTCCAGATTGAGTTCGATCAAGCTCACACCGCCTTCCAGCGCTCGCCCGGCGACGCCAACCGACGCTTGCGCAAATCCGGTGTAGTCGTCGTAAAACTCCAGCCGAATATCGTAGTAGCTCACATCGATCTGAGTTTGGGAAGCGGTCAATGACTGGGACAGATACGACTGAGTGATTCCGTAGAGCCGCGCTTGGTGCCGCTGCATGTCCTTGTCGTACGTTGGCTCAAGCCATGGTGGCGTAGGCTCATTTGTCCGCTCCGGGGATGAAGCGGCTGCGGTGGCGATGAGGCAGCAAAGCAAGACTAAAGAACAAGCGAAGCGCATGGGGATTCTCTTCGACAACAAGACGTGTCAAATCTAAGATTCGTCAAATGCCGACGGTGGCGCAATATCAAAGTTGAGCTTGGTGACACTGCCCCCAAAACGAATCGGCGCAGCGTCGGTCATCGTGACCAACGCTGCGCCGATCTTTTTGATTTCGCGGCTTCGGCGTGCTCGCTACCGATCAACTCGGAAGCGCGTCACGCAGAGCGCCGCTTTGCGGTTTAGCAGCCGCCCGGAGGCGCGCCACCCGCGAAGATGTAGTTGATCAACCAGACGGCGTCAGCGATCGAAATCGCCTTGTTGCCATCGGCATCACCCAAGCAGACTTGCAGCGGGCCAGGGAATCCCGGCGGGTTGCCGCCTGCAAAGATGTAGTTGATCAAGTACACTGCGTCGGCAATCGACCAGGCGCCGTTGTTGTCGGCGTCGCCGCACTTACAGGCCGCGCAAACCGGCGTGCCGTTGTATTCACGGCCGGTAGTGCACAGGAACTGCTTGCCGCGATCCCACGCCGTCTGCAGTCCGGCAACTCCACCGGACTCGGTCGCCGCCCAAACCACTCCGAAGCGGAGCGTGTCATTGGTGGCGCCGTTGACCGTGGCGTTCTTGTAAATGACCAGCGTCGTGTTCAAGTCTTCCGACGAATCCGGGAAAGTATATCCCGTGGTCGCCGCCAGCCTGTTCCACATCGAGTCGTTTTCCCAGCCTGCCAGCGGATAAATCTGCTGGTCGTTTTCGGTGACGAAACCGCCGGAAATCGCCACGTTATCGCGACGGAACGCGCGTATGCCGGCGTACCGGTTAGCATTCGCCGCATACACGCCGCGCTGCCACATACCTTGACGCGCGACGTCGGAACCGCCACGGTTTTCGGAACTGTCGTCTTTTACATCCATGTCGTTTGCAAAAGCGACGGTCAAACCGGTGACCGATCCACCAGCGTTCTTCGGTCCCTTGAACAACTTAAACGTTGCGATGAACGACTTCGACGTATCCGGATGGAATGGCGCGTAGTAGTTCACGATATAGCTAAGCGTCGAGTCGCGGTTCGAACCACGACCGGTAGCGAAGCGGTAACCGCGTGTATTTGGAACGTCAACGTACGTCGTCGAATCGTAGGTCAGGTTCGACTGCGCATACAGCGGGCCAAACGGGTTGTTCACTGACGGTACTTGCCCGGCAAAGATCAACCAGCTCAGGTTAGCCGCCGAGTTGCCCAGAACCAATGAAGCGTCGTAGAACGGCTCCGACTGATCGGAGAAGAAGTAGAACATGTTGTTCTGCGACTGACCAGCGATACGGCCGGGCTGGGAGACCGCCAGACGCGCCAAGCTCGTGCGGATGCCGATGTACTGCGGCAGGAAGAAGTTGTTCCACACATGGAATTCAACCGGGAACTGGAACGAGCTCGAGATTCCGTAATTGAACGTGATCGTTGCGGTATAGTAGCCTTCCGACAACGCCGCCGCCGAAGCGGTAATCAAAAGCTGAGCCGAGTTGGCGCAACCGGAGGTGACGGAACCGGAAGCGGCGACTGTCAGCCAGCCGCTACCGACGCCGTAGCTGATCGTCCGCGTCCAGTTGGCGTCGACGTTACCGGCGTTGGTCAGGGTCACCGTATCCTGATCCGAGCCGCCCGGGGCAGCATGCAGAGTCGGATAGAGCAATCCCGCCGGCGTTGCGCTCAAAGCGTAGTTGTCCGCCATGTCGAAGCACGCCGTGTTCAAATACATGATCGGGTTGGCGGTTTCATCGCTGGAGGCTGACTCGTTACCGATGAATGATCCGGCATCCTTATCGTTCATGTACTCAATGTGCAGCGAGCCGGTCGAGTACTTGGCTGTCGTCGAGAAGTTATCATCGTCGCAGTCGCCGGCCAAACAGCCGTTATCCGGAGTGTTAGTCAGGTTTACCGGCGGACCCCAGGTTTCACCCTTCTTGGAATCGCTGGAAGCCTGCGCGAAGATTTCGCCGTTCGGATGTCCGTTGTCGGAACAGTCCGGACCCTGCGCCGTCGCCGGATTGTTATCACCCAGATAACGAGTGTAGACGACGTACAGGTTGGTGTCGGGACCGTCATAACATTCGGAGATGCTGACGCGGCTAATCGCGCGTTCAAACGCCTTCATATTGCAGTCTGTATCCTCATTGTTGGCGTCAAGGACCAGCGAAATACAGTCCTTGCAGTCATCATAGTGATACAGTTTGGCAATGTAATCTTCGGGCGTGCTTGTCGTGTCATAAGTTGTCGCGATAAACACAACATGGGCGCAGCCGTCCGCCGTAAACAAGCACGAAGTCTCCTGGACAGCGCGTTCTTTTCCGGCCGTCGGGTAATTGGTGATATTCACCACCGCTCCCCACGTGTTGCCGTTGTCGAGCGACATCCGATATGCGGCGTCGCCGTTGTCGCGGCTGCCATCGTCGGCATCACGCGACTTCTGGTAGGCAATGATCACCTTGTCGCTATTCGGATCTTGGGCGATCGAATAGGAAATCGCCTGCGTCGAGTCGATCCAGCGGCCGCAGGTGCCGTAAGTCGTGAACGTTCCGCCGGTGCCTTTGTAGTAAGCGATACCGCTCATGTCGGCGCCGGAGTTGCCCTCCATCGCCACGACGTGAGCGACCGGGTTTAGTGAACCGTCGCGATCGCCGGCCACTTTCGGCCAGATATACGGCTCGGCCGTTGCTCCGGCAAAGATGCCTTCGCAGGTCGCGCCGGTCGTCGGCAGATCGACGGTCGTAAACGAACCGGTGCCGACGAAGTTTTCCAGCGCCGAAGTCGAGCGATAAGCGGCAAAGCCGCCGCCATAACGCCACACCGGCAGCGCGAGATTGACGATCACGTCGACGTTACACATGTGGCCTTCGCGAGCGTCGGAAACTTCCGCGCCACCCGGATCGGACACGTTGCCGATGCCGTAGGGCGGATTGATCGACGTGTACCGCGTCGTGCGAGTCGACACAGCAACGTCTTTGCCGGTCCAAACGGCATGAACCCGCGAATCCGTGCCGACCGCGATCTGGCGGCCCATCGCCGAGTTATGCTGAATGTCGTATGAAGTCGTGCCGATTTGGATACCCGGCGACGACAAAAATCCCAGCGAGGTATGAGCGCTCGTCGCCGGCTTCTTGGCCTGCGGATTCTCGGCGCGCATTTGCTCAAGCTGGATATCGGTGTATGCCACCTTGGCTTTCTTGGCTCCTGGTGTCGATTGCTTGGTTTCAGCCGCAAAGGCTGCAACCGACAGCAGGGAAATTACGTAAACCAAACTCACAAGAACGAGAGTGAGTTTTCTCATGGTGCGTTGCTCCTTTCAGAACATCAGTCAATAGGAAATCGTTGCACGTCCTAAAGTACTAAGTATCGGAAAAAATCGATTGTAGTGTACCACCTCCCTCGAATCGCGCGACAACTGGACCGTGCCGTCGCGGTTCAGGCTAAATGTTCGAACTGATTCAAATCTTGTTGCTTAACAGCCGAACCTCAATCTCACGAATCAGGGCGCTGGTGGTAAAAAATCGAGTCTCGAAATGGCGGAAAACCGGGCAGTAGTCTCGCTGAGGCAAGCTCACATCTCGACTGCCGATCTCTTACCACATTGGCTTGCTAAAAGACGGTAAGACCAAGCTGTCTTAATAGCTGTACCGCAATAGTATAACCCCTCAGGCGATCCTTGTCAATTCCTTTTTGGAGTTCATTTCCATACCGTTTTGGTTTCGTTAGGCCGCTCGAAAGAAATCGAAGGCCTCCGGATGAATCCGGCAGCGACTTCTGCTCCCGAAACGGGCTGGCGACATCATCCGCGTCAGAGACATGACGAAACAGGAATGACTCAGTAAGGTCAGCCGTCGGAGTTCAAGCGACAGGTGTAGTCACGACCGTAACGTGCACTATAGCATAGGGTTGGTCTTCATCATTGTGGAGCGAAGTTTCATCTGGTCACGGCTAATCGGTAGAGTCAATCATCGACAACGAAAGCAAACTCAGGCGCGAGCCGTTTGATCTACCGATACTAATCCGGTCAAGCCAATGCGTCTTCCGATGCCACTGTGAGAACTCGGCTGCTGCCTCATTGCGGTATCCGCTTGTGAAATCGCTCATGTTTCCGTAAGGTCGCTAAGAATTGTTGTTAGAATTCGTACTGTTTGATCGGTGCTTGCTTGATACCCATTCGCCTGCTCATAGTCGACGATGAAGCCAACCAGCGAGAGATGCTGGCCGGCTTCCTGAAAAAAGCGGGATACCGCGTCGACACGGCCGACTCCGGTGAGGCGGCGCTCAAGCTCCTGGAAACGCGAAGTTTCGAGATCGGGCTGTTTGACATGAAGATGTCGGGAATCACCGGCCTCGAGCTGTTTACTCGGGCGCACGCCAAAGATCCCGAAATGCAGGTCATCATGATCACCGCGTTCGGCAACATGGAGTCGGCGGTAGCCGCGCTGCGCGCCGGCGTCTACCACTACATCTCCAAGCCGGTAAATCTGGAAGAACTCCAGGAATTGATCCGCCAGGCCGGCGAGCGACATTACTTGCTGGCGGAGAACAGAGCGCTCAAGGCAGAGCTTGAGGCGATCGCGGCGCCCGAGGTGATTGGCGTATCGGCAACTCTCAAGTCGCTCCTTTCGGAAGTCGCGCGGGTTGCGCCGACAGCCGCCACCGTCCTGGTGACCGGCGAATCCGGAACTGGCAAAGAACTGGTAGCGCGGACAATTCACCGCTTGTCGCCGCGGCGCGACGCCCGATTTGTCGCTGTCAGTTGCGCGGCGATTCCGGAAACACTGCTGGAATCGGAGTTGTTCGGCCACGAGAAAGGCGCGTTCACCGGCGCCGAGAAACGGCGCCAGGGTCGGTTTGAGCTGGCCAACGGCGGCACACTTCTACTCGACGAAATCGGCGAATTGCCGCTGTCGATGCAGGTTAAATTGCTGCGGCTGCTTGAGGAGCGCAAATTCGAGCGCTTGGGCGGCGAAGAAGAAATCAGCGCCGACGTCCGGCTGATTGCCGCAACCAATCGCAGTCTTCCCGATGAGGTCAAAGCCGGCCGCTTTCGCGAAGATCTGTATTTCCGCATCAACGTCGTGCACTTGCGCATCCCACCGCTACGCGAACGCCGCGAAGATATCATGCCGCTGGTGGAGCACTTTTTCAAACTCAATTCGACGCGACTGAATCGACCGATGAAGAAGATCACCGCGGCGGCTCGCGACCTGCTCATGGCCCACGATTGGCCGGGCAATGTGCGGGAACTGGCGAACGTAATCGAACGCGCGATCGTCCTGACTCGTGCCGACACGCTCGACACCGACGATTTTCCGCAATTGCGCCACGCCGCGGCCAGCTCGGCGGGCGGCGCCGTCTCCGGGATTCCCGTTAGCCTGACGCTGCGCGATCTGGAGAAACAACATATCGAGAATGTGCTCAAAGCGAACGATTACAGCCTGCAAAAGACTGCCGACGTCCTCGGAATTCATCGCAATACTCTGCGGCAGAAGATTAAAGACTACAGCATCGACCGTCCTGGCGGGGAAGAATGAGAGGTCTGCGCACCGGACGAATCGTAGATTGCCCCGCGTCGATGAATCCTCATCGGCTGCGGGAGCAGCGACAAAGTTTTCGCTTTGCTCCGCGGGACTGAGTGTATAAGCTCACGGTGGTAACAATGGGCCTTGAAGGAGACAATCAATGAACTATTGGCGAATAATTCCGCTGCTTGCGATCATCACCGCGGCCGGAGTGTTGCTTGCCGGCCAAGGGAGCAAACGCTACAGTCTTTCAGCGGATAATCGATCGATTATGGAGACGGTGGCCGGCAAGGCGCCGAAAATTCTCATCGACGCTACCGATCTTCCCGATACGGTTCCGGAGGCATTTCCGCGCTCAACGACGATGCGCTTTAATAACAGCAAGTTCAACTTCATATCTGTCGCGCCGAACGACCAGCAGATTCTCTTCTGTTCCGGCGATCCCGACGGCTGGATCGGGCTGTACCTGCCGCAATCCAAGCAGGTAAAATTTCTCAACTACGGATATCAATCCCGTTTCTTTGATGCGATCTGGCACGGCAATAGCAAGTATCTGGCGTACGGCCTGATCGGCCCCGACAAGCGGTTGCTCCTCCACATCATCCGCGTGCCCACCGGCAACGAGATCAAGCCGGAGTACCTCAACGCCTGGCAAGCAATCACGGATACCGGCGAAAGTCTGCTTCTCGGCGGTTTCGGCGCCGACAAGGATACATCCTTCAGTTTCGACGTGATCAAACCCGATGGCTCGGTCAGCGGCCAATTCAAGATTCCCTTGCGCCGGCCGCCGACGCCAAAAACCGGCAATTGATCGCTGATTTGTTTGGACTGATGGATAAAAGGGGATAACTTCGTTGCATGCGCATCGTTGTCGTGTGTCCGTCACGCTCCACGTTTATCGAACGCGACATCGAAATCCTCTCAACGCAGCACGATGTTACCGTGGATCTCATTTCGCCGGGCGCGCTGGACGTGTGGCCGTGGCGTCATTGCGAGAAATTCGCGAACTCCGATCTGGCGTTCTTTTGGTTCGCCTCGTTGCGGGCGATGTCGCGCGCGCAGATGGCGCGCTGGTTGAGAATTCCCATTTTGATCGCGGTCGGCGGCTATGAAGCCGCGCGCGTGCCGGAATTGAACTACGGCTCGGCGCTCAAGACGACCAATCGTTTGTTGACGCAGCGGCTGTTGCGCATGGCGAGCATGGTCCTGACCGGCTCGAACTCGTCAGCGACGGAGGTGAACGCCAATTACTCCGTCGATCCGGCGCGTCACCGCATGATCTACTACGGATTGCACGATCTGGCGGCTTCGATCCAAGCTATCAAGAAACCGGTGGTGTTGACGGTTGGCGCAATCAGTCACTCGAACTGGCGGCGCAAAGGACAGCAGGAATTCTTCGAATTAGCGGCGCGAATGCGTGATGTCGAATTCTGGCATGTCGGCAAAATCGAGATTGATCCGGTGGCTGCGCTCGGCAAAACTTTGCCGGGAAATGTGCGGCTTCTCGGAGCGCTCCCCGATGCCGATCTCTATCGCATTTACGCTGAAGCGGCGGTCTATTTGCAGTTGTCGCGACATGAAGGCTTCGGCTATGCCGTCGCCGAATCAATGTTGTTCCGTTGCGTGCCGGTGGCGACGAATGTCTTTTCGCTGCCCGAAGTCGTTGGCGATGCCGGATGGCTTGTGCCTCCGGGCGACCTTGAGGCCGCGGAAGCCGCCGCGCGCCGGGCGCTGGATCACAGCGGTCAGATCGGCGAAGCGGCCCGGATGCGAATTCTGACCGAGTTTTCCTTCAATAAACGCCGGCAATTGCTTCTCGATCTGGTGAAGAACGTTGCCGCTGCGCAGAGATGAAGCGATGCACTGCCGTGTGCAGTTTGTCGGATAAGCCAGGCCCTTTCACTGGCCGATTGCGAGGTAAGCAATGACAACATCCTCCAGACCCTGGATCGCGATGATTTATTTCTACCTCATCTGCGCGATCTGTGTGATTACGCTCGTTTTCACGGGGATACAAGGTCTCATCGGACTCTATCGCATGATCGACCCGGAGTCGGAATTGATGGAGTACGAATGGCGAAGCTATTCCGATATCGACTACTTCAAGCGCAGCGAGGACTTCACACCGAAGCGGCGACCAATAATGGAGCCGGCCGTCGACACCGCGCGCCAGGAGATCGTGATGACCGACGCCGAATGGAACGCGGCTTGGGAAAAATATCGTGAGCTTCTGATCGAAGGCAAACGCCGCGAGGGTCGCAAGCAACTGGTGTATCTGTTAATCTCGGCAATCGTCTGCGTGCCGTTTTTCCTCCTGCACTGGCGCTATGCGCGCCGCTATGCGGGCATCAACGAAGGTGACAATTCGATTGACAAGCGCAGTTCCGTAGGCTAATCTAACCGTCTTATGATTTTAGCCTTTTCCCGGAGGAGCTGACTTTGAAAGAGTATCTGGCCGAGAACATTCGCAATATTGGTTTGGTGGGGCACGGCTCCAGCGGCAAGACGTCGTTGGCGGAATCGCTGCTGTTTACGGCAAAGTCGATCGGGCGGTTGGGCAAGGTGGATGATGGCTCGTCGGCTTCGGATTATACCGAGGAAGAAATTCGCCGCCGAATTTCGATATCCGCATCGCTGCTTCACTGCGAGTACAAAGGCTCCAAACTGAACTTCATCGATATGCCCGGATTCGCCGATTTCATCGGTGAAGTTGTTTCGGGGCTGCGTGTCGTCGATACGGCGCTCATCGTCGTCGATGCGTTGCACGGACCGGAAGCCGGGACCGAGTCGGCATTCGATCTGACCGAAAAATACCGAATCCCGGCGGCCATCGTCATCAACAAGATCGAGAAGGAGCACGTCCGGTTCGATGCGGCCGTCGCAAAGACGCAGGAGCTTCTGAGCGCGCGCGCCTTGCCGGTGCAGCTCCCGATCGGCGAAGCCCTGAATTTCAAGGGCTATGTCGATGTCATCAAGATGAAGGGCTACGAATACAACGCCGATGGCGGCGCCAAGGAAGTGCCGATTCCGGCCGACATGGAAGCCGCCTGCAAGAGCGCTCGGGAAAAGGTCATGGAAGCCGCGGCGGAGGCCGACGACGCCTTGATGGAGAAGTTCTTCGAGGCTGGCGAGTTGACGCCGGAGGAGTTCGAAAAAGGTCTGAAGACGGCCATTATGCGTCGCGTCCTGTTCCCGATAATGGTGACGGCGGCGACCTCCAACAAAGGGGCGACGGCGCTCCTCGATTTTGCAGTCAGCTATTTCCCGGCCCCGGATCATGTCAAAGATATCAACGTGCTGAAAGACGGCAAGGTCTTGGCCCTGAAAACCGGTGAAGATCAGCCGCTGTGTGCATTCATCTTCAAGACGATTGCGGAACGGCACGTCGGCGAAATGTCGTTGTTCCGCGTTTACTCCGGGCATCTGAAGCCGGGCGAGGAAGCGACGAACGCGACGAAATCTTCGATTGAGAAGATCGGCCAGATCTTCACGCTCAACGGCCACGAGCGCAAAGACCTACCCGGCGTTCACGCCGGCGACATCGGCGCATTCGTCAAGCTGCGCGAGACACGCACCGGCGACACTTTGTGCGCCAAGTCGAACGTCGTGCAGGTGCCGGCCATCGAGTTTCCGGCGCCGGTGATCGAATTCGCGGCGGTCACGACGTCCAAGGGCGAAGAAGACAAACTGGCGGCCGGTCTCACGGCGCTGACGCATGAAGACCCCACTTTCCAGTACGAGCTGAATCCGGAACTGCATCAGACGATTCTCAAGGGGCAAGGCGAGTTGCATCTCGATGTGATCACCAAAAAGATGAAATCGGCTTATAAAATCGATATCGAACTGGCGCCGCCGCGAATACCTTATCGCGAGACGATCACCAGAAAAGGCGAGAAGCAATACCGGCACAAGAAACAGACGGGCGGACGCGGCCAATTTGGCGACGTGCATTTGCGCCTCGAACCGCTGGCGCGCGGCGCCGGTTTCGAATTCGTCGATGCGATTACCGGCGGCGTGATTCCGTCGAAGTTCATCCCGTCGGTAGAGAAGGGGGTCGTGGAGGCTTTGGAAACCGGCGTTGTTTCGGGCAACCGCGTTGTCGATGTGCGCGTGACCGTGTTCTTCGGATCCTACCACGACGTTGACTCGTCCGATATGGCATTCAAGATCGCGGGAATGATGGCCTTCAAGGAAGGCGCGCGCGAGTGCAATCCGATCCTGCTCGAACCGATTTATGATGTGGAAGTCATGGTGCCGGATCAATACACCGGCGATGTCATGGGCGATATGTCGTCCCGGCGCGGCAAAATCCTCGGTATGGAACCGTTCGGCAAGCTGCAACGGGTCAAAGCGCAAGCGCCGCTGGCGGAGTTGTACAAGTATTCGACGTCGCTGCGCTCGATGACCGGCGGTCGCGGTCGCCACGCGCAAAAGTTCGATCACTACGAACCGGTGCCGCGCGAAGTGGCCGAGAAGATCATCGCCGAATACGAGCGCACGCGCACGGAAGAGAAGCATTAGTCGCTTCGGCGCGAGCGCGATAATAGCTCAGGTCGGGACTTCTTTAGTTCCGACCTCTTTATTTTAGAATTGGCAATTGCCGCATTCGGCACCGCCTGCCGGCGCTCGGACTTCGAGCAACTCCGGCGCCGGCGATCGATAAGGGATAACAGTAACCTACGAAAGCCACGTTATTGAGAAATTGACTTGACTTTCGGCGAAGCGCGGCCGAATTTCATCCAGCGACAGGTTGAGATTGTGCCGAAATTCACAAGGACAGACGAAATATTGGATTCGCTTCGCGCAGATACAACTTCCGGCGAATCGAGCCGTTGCGCGCACTGCGGCGATGACTGCGGAAACGAAGTCGTGCGCGACGGCGAATTGCCGTTCTGCTGCGTTGGCTGTCGCGCGGTCTATCAGATTCTCAAAGAGAACCAGCTCGACCAATACTACAAAATCGGCGAGCAACGCGGCCCGTCGCTGCGCCGGCGGTCCGCCGATGAGCGATTCGACTACCTCGATGATGAAGTGGTCCGCCGCCGCCTGCTGGATTTCGCGGACGGCGAAACGGCGCGAGTCACTTTTCACATCCCGCAGATGTACTGCAGCGCCTGCGTGTGGTTGCTCGAGAATCTCGCGCGATTACAGGCCGGAATCATTAGCGCGCAAGTGAACTTTCCGCGGCGCCAATTGGCGGTAGTCTTTCGCGAAGGTGAGGTTTCGCTTCGTCAATTGGTCGAATTGCTGGCGTCGCTTGGCTATACGCCGAAAATCACGCTCGGGAGCGCGGATCGCCGTTCATTCTTGCGCGACAATCGGCCGCTGGTGCTGCGCACGGGCGTCGCGGGATTCGCGTTCGCCAATATCATGCTGTTCAGCTTTCCCGATTATTTGGCGACGATCACCGACGTGCCGCGCGAATTTGCGATGTACTTCGGATACCTCAGCCTGCTCTTGGCGCTGCCGGTATTTTTCTATTCCAGTAGCGACTTTTTCCGCACGGCGTGGATTGGACTGCGGCAGCGGCGCATCAATCTCGACCTGCCGATCTCAATCGGCATTGTCGCGCTCTTCACGCGCAGCGCCTACGAAATTCTGACCGGCATCGGCACCGGTTATCTCGATTCGTTTTCGGGACTGGTGTTCTTCTTGCTTGTCGGCCGAATCGTTCAGGCGAAGACGTATCAGGCGCTGACATTCGACCGCGATTACAAGCACTATTTCCCGCTCTTCGTGACTCGAATTGAATCCGACGGCGAACGGCAGGTCGGCCTTGAACGCCTCACGGTCGGTGACCGACTGCGCGTTCGCAATGGCGAGCTGATTGTGGCCGACGCGGTGCTCATCGGCGCGCGTGCTTCGATCGATTATTCCTTCGTGACCGGCGAATCGTCGCCGGTGATCCGGGAAATCGGCGAGACGGTTTTCGCCGGCGGTCGGGTTGTCGGCGGCGCGGCCATCATCGAAACGATCAAGCCGGTATCGCAAAGTTATCTGGTCAGCCTTTGGAACGCCGAAACATTTGGCAAGCGCGAACCGGGAACGACTTCGCAATTGGCGCAGGCAGTCGCCGGCCATTTTACGTGGATCGTGGGCTTGATCGCCGTATCGACCTTTCTGTACTGGTTACGTGTCGATGTTGGCGCCGCCGTGACCAACGCAACGGCAGTGTTGATTGTCGCCTGCCCGTGTGCGCTGGCCTTGGCGATTCCTTTTGGATTCGGGACGGCGATGCAAATTCTCGGCCGGCACGGTTTGTTCTTTCGCGAGCCTGTGGTTATCGAAGCGATGGCGACAGCGGATACAATAGTCTTCGACAAAACCGGGACTCTTACCCAGTCCGAATCCGGAGCTACGTTTGTGGGGGAGGCGCTATCCGAAGAGGAAGCCGCGACCGTGCTCGCTTTGGCCGGGCAGTCGACGCATCCGTTGAGTCGAAGCATCGCAACACCGGGTTCCCGCAGCGTTAACGTCGCGCTCGAGGATGTTGTCGAGGTCGAGGGGCGGGGCATTGCGGCGAGGCTTCGCGGACGCGAGTACCGCCTCGGTTCCGCCGACTGGGTCACGGATACGAAGGCAACATTGGCCAAGTCTATTGACAGCCGGGTGCACTTATCGATTGCCGGTGAGAACCGAGGCTATTTCGGGATCGTCGGCAAGCTGCGCGATTCCGTCGACGCGGTCATCCCGCAATTGCAGAAGCGTTACCATCCCTGGCTGGTTTCCGGAGACAACGATGCGCAGGCCGGCACTTTGACACCGCTCTTCGGCAGTCGCGAGCGGCTCAAATTCTCGATGTCGCCGCACGACAAACTGAGCTTCGTCGAGGATCTCAAACGCTCCGGTAACAAAGTGATTATGGTCGGCGACGGTCTCAATGACTCCGGCGCATTGGCGGCGGCGACAGTCGGTATTGCTGCCGCGGACGATGTCGCCCAGTTTTCGCCGGCTTGCGATGCGATTCTGCACTCGAGCGAATTGCGCAAATTGCCGCAGTTTTTGGACGCGGGCAGAATCACCTTGCGCATCGTGACTATCAGTTTGATTTTGTCGCTGATTTACAACTTGATCGGTTTGTACTTTGCCGTCAGCGGCCAGTTGTCGCCGATCATCGCCGCCATCCTGATGCCGGTGAGCTCGCTCAGCGTCGTCGGCTTTGCGGTGTTCGGAACGCGTCTGGCGCTGCGGAGGCTCGCCTAATGTCGGCGCTCTTCTTTCTCATCGCCTGCAGTCTGGCGGCGGCGATCGGATTTCTTTTCATGTTCATCTGGGCGGTGCGTCACGGCCAGTATGAAGACACCTACACGCCGAGCATCCGCATGCTCCACGACGACCCGCAGCCCAAATCCAATGCGAAAAAAATAGTCTCTGATAACTCTCTGGGAGAACCAACGGATGCCAACGCAAATGGAGTCGTTTAGTTACGACAACCGGATCGTCCGGTATTTTGCCTACGCGACCGCGATCTGGGGCGCCGTCGGGCTGCTGGTCGGTGTCATCATCGCCCTGCAGATATTCATCCCGTCGGCGAATTTGGGGATATCGTGGCTCACGTACGGTCGATTGCGACCGCTGCATACGAACGCCGTGATCTTCGCGTTCGTCGGCAACGGAATCTTCATGGGCCTCTATTACTCGCTTCAACGTTTGTGCAAGGCGCGCATGTTTTCCGATTTGCTCAGCAGCCTGCATTTCTGGGGCTGGCAGTTGATCATCGTACTCGCCGCCGTCACGTTGCCGTTAGGATTCACGACCGGCAAGGAGTATGCCGAGCTGGAGTGGCCGATCGACATCTTGATCGCCGCTGTCTGGGTGATTTTCGCGATCAACATGTTCGGGACGATCATCAAGCGCCGCGAGCGCCACATGTATGTCGCGATCTGGTTTTACATCGCGACCGTGCTGACCGTCGCGATGTTGCACATCGTCAATTCGATCGAGGTGCCGGTGCACCTGCTCAAGAGTTATCCGGTGTACGCCGGCGTGCAGGACGCGCTCGTGCAGTGGTGGTACGGGCACAACGCCGTGGCGTTCTTCCTGACCACGCCGTACCTCGGACTGATGTACTACTTCATTCCGAAAATGTCGGGCCGGCCGGTGTTTTCCTATCGACTTTCGATCATTCACTTCTGGGCGCTGATCTTTCTCTACATCTGGGCGGGGCCGCATCATTTGCTGTACACGGCGCTGCCGGACTGGGCGCAGTCGCTCGGGTCGGTATTCTCGATTATGTTGATCGCGCCGTCTTGGGGTGGCATGATCAACGGCTTGCTCACGCTGCGCGGCGCGTGGGACAAAGTTCGCGAAGACCCGGTGCTCAAGTTCATGGTGGTCGCGATCACGGCCTACGGCATGGCGACATTCGAAGGGCCGTCCCTGTCGGTCAAGAGCGTTAACGCGATTTCGCATTACACAAGCTGGACAATCGCGCATGTGCACGTCGGCGCGCTGGGCTGGAACGGACTGCTCACCTTCGGCATGCTCTACTGGCTGGTTCCGCGATTGTTCAACACGCAACTGTACTCGAACAAGCTTGCGAATCTGCATTTCTGGATTTCGACGCTTGGCATCGTCTTCTACGCGATTCCGATGTACTTCGCTGGCTGGACGGAAGGACTGCTCTGGAAGCAGTTCAATGACGTCGGCATGCTCCAGTATCCGAATTTCCTCGAGATCGTTTCGCAAATTACTCCGATGTACGCAATCCGCGCCGTCGGCGGCACGCTGTACCTGCTTGGTGTGTTTGTCATGGGTTACAACCTGATCAAGACCATCAAGAGCGGCAAGGCGGTTGACAACGAAGCGGCACAAGCTCCGGCGATGGTGGCGCAGGAACCGCACGCCGTGAATCTGAAAGAAGGTTACGGTCATCGCTGGATCGAGTCGAAGCCCGTGCGGTTTTCGATTCTGGCGTTCGTGGCTGTCGCCATCGGCGGTGTCATCGAGTTCGTGCCGACGTTCTTGATCAAGTCCAACATTCCGACGATTGCGTCGGTCAAGCCGTACACGCCGCTCGAACTGGAAGGGCGCGACATCTACGTCCGCGAAGGCTGTTACAACTGCCATTCGCAAATGGTGCGTCCGTTCCGGTCGGAAACCGAGCGTTACGGCGAGTACAGCAAAGTCGGCGAATTCGTTTACGATCATCCGTTCCAGTGGGGTTCGAAGCGAACCGGACCGGACTTGCATCGCGTCGGCGGCAAATATCCCGACGCCTGGCACTACCAGCACATGGAAGATCCGACGACGATGTCGCCGGGATCGATCATGCCGCCGTATCCGTGGCTGATTTCGAGCAAGCTGAGCACGGCTCACACGCAAGGCAAGATCGGCGCGATGCGGTCGCTGGGAGTGCCGTATCCCGAAGGCTATGAGCAACAGGCATTGGCCGACATGCAGAAGCAGGGCGGCGAGATCGTCAAGCGTCTCGAAGAAGCGAAGATCGTCGCGAATTGGGACGACGAAATCGTTGCGCTGATCGCCTACTTGCAGCGTCTCGGCGCCGATATCAAAGTGAAGGAGCAGGCCGGTCTATGATTAGCGAAGCTCTGAGCGCGATGAAAGGCGCATCGTTCTTTCCCATCATCGGGATGATCCTCTTCGGCGCCGCCTTTATTGGAATCGTGGTCTGGGTGGTGCGGCTACGCAAACCCGATGTGCAGCGCTTCGCCCGCATTCCTTTGGACGAGCCGGCCAGCGAAGGAGAAATCAATCATGGCTAAACTTAAAGACGAATTGATGGATCACGACTATGACGGCATCCGCGAGCTCGACAATGATCTGCCGCCGTGGTGGCTGTATTTGTTCTATATCACAATTGTCTGGGCGGTGCTGTATTTCGCGTGGTATCATGTGCTCGGGCTCGGCTACAGCAGCACCGACGAGTATTATTCGGAGGTCGATCCAAGGTACACGCGCGAGTCTAACCCAAATTACCGTCCATTGGCGGCACTGAAACCCTATCACTCGCCGCTCTACAATCCGGCCGGCGACGAAACACCGTACTCGATTGCCATGAGCGGCCCGAAAATCGCCTTCGTCGAGGAGCGTCCCGAAGATGAGCCGGAGTATGCCGCGCTGTCCGACCCGAACGATTTGGCCACGGGCAAGACCGTGTATTCGGCAAAGTGTGTGCAGTGTCACGGTGCGATGGGTGAAGGCGGTATCGGGCCGAATTTGACGGACGACTACTGGCTGCACGGAGCGGGGATCAATAACGTCCTCAAGACCGTGAAGTACGGCGTGCCGGCCAAGGGGATGATCGCGTGGCGTGGATTCCTCACGAATGAAGAAATTCACAAAGTCGCCAGTTACGTCCTGACGCTGCACGGCACGAATCCACCGAACGCCAAGGCGCCGCAGGGCGAGAAGGTGATGTAGCGCGGTGGGTAACCATCAGGAACGCGCCTACGGCGCGTTGCGCGAATGAATTCGCGCCCACGTGCTAAGAGAAGTGAATTGAAGTGCGCCCAGAGATTGAGACCTGACGCTACTGCGGCTATGGAACGGTCATTATGACTCTGCGCTCAACATCCGTTGAGGTCTTTGAAGTATACCCGCTCGCAGGTCACACCGGGTGCGCGTCCGGCTACAGACCGGAATCGGTTTAGATCATGTCGTCAACACGTCAGGATAAGTCATCCTTCCGCGATCACATCGCGACCGTAGATGACAAGGGTAACCGGATCGTCATCTACCCGACCAAACCCAAGGGGCAGCTGCACCGGGCGCGGTCGGTCGTCGCGCTGTTTCTGCTGGCGTTTATGTTCGGTGCGCCGTTCATCAAGATTCATGGCGAACCGCTGCTCTTGTTCAATGTTTTCGAGCGCAAGTTCGTCATCTTCGGTTTAGCCTTCTGGCCGCAGGATTTCCACCTCTTCGTCTTGGCGACGATCACCTTCGTCGTCTTCATCGTTCTCTTCACGGTTGTCTTTGGCCGGCTCTGGTGCGGCTGGGCGTGCCCGCAGACGATTTTCATGGAGATGGTTTTTCGCAAGATCGAGTTCTGGATTGAAGGCAACGCAGGAAAAATGCGCGCGCTCGACCGCGCCCCGTGGACGCCGGATAAGGTGTTCAAGAAAACCGCCAAGCACGCTATCTTCTTAGCGATCTCATTTATCGTCGGTAACACGGTCGTCGCGTATCTGGTGGGAGTGGACAAACTCGCCCGGCTGGTCGCGGACGGTCCGGCGGATCATCTCGGCGCGTTTATCGCAGTCGTCGGATTCTCGCTGTTAACCTATGGCGTCTTCGCGCGCTTCCGTGAACAAGTCTGCTTCATCGTCTGCCCCTACGGCCGCCTGCAGTCGGTGCTGCTCGATGCTCGTTCAATCCAGGTCAGCTACGACTTCAAGCGCGGCGAGCCGCGCGCGCCGCTGGCCGCCAAGGCGGCAGAGCGCAAGGCGGGCGATTGTATCATGTGCAATCAGTGCGTGGATGTTTGCCCCACCGGCATTGACATAAGAAACGGACAACAATTAGAGTGCGTCAATTGCACGGCGTGTATCGATGCCTGTAATGCCGTGATGCAGCGCGTCGGATTTTCGCCGGGACTGATCCGCTACGCGTCGCACAAGGGTATCCTCGAAAGCGCCAAACTGCGCTTGACGCCGCGAATCATTGGTTACTCGGCCGTACTGGTTGCGCTCATGACGCTGCTGGTGGTTTTGTTAACCGGCCGCACCGATATCGAGACGACTATTTTCCGCACACCGGGAGTAATGTACACGGAGCTGGCCAACGGGCAAATTCGCAATCTCTACTCGATCAAAGTGATCAACAAGACGTTCGAACCCATGCCGGTGCAACTGCGCCTCAAGGACCATGCCGGCGCCATCAGCATGGTGGCCGGTGACATCAATCTGGATGCGCAGGGACTGGCCGAGCAAGCGTTCTTCATCGACATCCCGGCCGCCGATTTGCATTCGGCGCACGAACATCTGACGGTTCAGGTTGTCGTCAACGGCGTGGTGCATGAAGAGATCGAAACCAAATTCCTCGGGCCGCGAAAGGAAGCAAGCGATGACGACGAAGAAGACTAATCGTTGGGGGGCCGGCATCGCCGCGGTCTACGGCGCGTTTGCGCTCGGCACCATCGTGATGGTGCTGTTCGCAACGACGCAAAACATCGACTTGGTCGCGCGCGACTACTACGATCGGGAAATCAAGTATCAGGATCAAATCGAACGCCTGAAGCGCACGGCGGCGTCATCTCACGTGATCAAAGCCGCCTATGATTCGCGACAGCAGGCGATTATCATCGACTATCCGGATTCGGTGGCGGCCGCGAGGTTGAGTGGGTTGATTACACTATTCCGTCCGGCGCTGGCGAGTCACGATCGGGAAGTGCCGATCCAGATTTCGCCTGAGCACAACCAAGCCATTGACTGCGCAAAGTTCGCCCGGGGATTGTGGAAAGTCAAAATCGACTGGCGGATCGATGCCGAAGAATATTATACTGAAGAGTCGATTTATGTGGAGTAACGCTTGATGCTCGCGATTTGGGCGGGATTCGTCGTCGGTCTGTTGGGATCGCTGCACTGCGTCGGTATGTGCGGGCCAATTGTCGCGGCGCTGCCGGCCGATTCGCGCAGCCGCGTCTCTTTTCTGATCGGGCGCGTGCTCTACAACTTGGGGCGCGTGACGACCTACGCGGTCATCGGACTAATCTTTGGTCTGATCGGGCATTCGATTTTTATCGCCGGTTATCAGCAGGCGCTGTCGATTGCTGTCGGTGTTTTAATTCTAATCGCCATTATCTTGCCCAAGCGATTTCTGCAGCCCGCGATCGATCGGCTGGGCTGGGGTCGGCCCTATGCGCGAATCAGCGGATTGTGGAGGAAGTTGATGCGCAACAACTCAAAGCCGTCAATGTATGCCATCGGCGTTCTGAACGGACTTCTGCCTTGCGGATTCGTTTATCTCGCCTTGGCCGGCGCTTTGGCCACGGGAAGCGCGCTGCTGGGCGCCGGATACATGGCGGCCTTCGGCGTCGGCACGATCCCGATCCTGCTCGCGTTCTCGTTTGTCGGCAATGTCGTCAGCCACCGGATTCGTAGTAAACTCAAAAAGGCGCTGCCGGTTCTCGGCGCGACTCTCGCCGTGCTGTTCATCCTGCGCGGAATGTCGCTGGGCATCCCGATTCTCAGCCCCGAGTTCTCGGTCAATGCGGCGACGCACCAAACCGAATCGTCATGTTGTCATCCGGACAGCGCCAAGTAGCCTCGCTCATCGCGACGACCGCGAAAAAGCCCTTGCATCGCCATGTTCGCCGCCGTAGCTTTGGCTCGTTCACTGCGGGTGTAGTTCAGCGGTAGAACGTCAGCTTCCCAAGCTGAATGTCGTGGGTTCGATCCCCATCACCCGCTGTATTTTTTTCTCAGGCGTGGAGTTCATGTCGCTTCCCATCGTCGCTATCATCGGCCGCCCGAATGTCGGCAAATCCACATTTTTCAATCGCATCGTCAAGGATCGCCACGCAATCACCGATGACCAGCCCGGCGTCACGCGCGACCGTCTCTATCGAACTGTCGAGTGGTCGGGGAAGTACTTTATGGTGGTCGACACCGGCGGATTTCTACCGCGTTCAGATGAGGTCTTCGATCAGAAGGTACGCGAGCAGGCTGAGCTGGCCATGGCCGAAGCCGACCTCGTGCTCTTCATGGTGGACGCCCGCGTCGGGCCGGTCGATATCGACCGCGACATCGCGCGCGCCTTGCGCAAGTCGGGCAAGCCCACGCTATTAGTCGCCAACAAGGCCGATTCGCAGCAATCTTACAACGACGCTATCGAGCATCTCAAGCTTGGGTTGGGCGAGCCGATCGCGATCAGCGCCGCCACCGGCTATGGCGTCGGCGATTTGCTCGACGCCGTTCTCGAACGCCTGCCAACGGACAAGACACAAACTTCTGCCGAGGACGACGCGATTCGCGTTGCCGTCATCGGGCGGCCAAATGTCGGCAAGTCGTCGCTGGTAAACAAACTTCTGGGCGACGACCGCCTGATCGTCACCGACATCGCCGGAACGACGCGCGACGCGATTGACACGTTCGTCGAATACGAGGGCCGCCGCTTCATCTTGGTCGACACTGCCGGGCTGCGGCGACAGGCCAAGGTGAAAGACCATCTCGAGATGTTCACCGCCATGCGTACAGTTACGGCGCTGCAACGCGCCGATGTCGCTTTGGTGCTGGTTGAAGCGCAAGAGGGAATGACCGCCTACGATTTCAAGATTATCGAGCAGGCCGTTGACGAGCGCAAGGCCATCGTCATCGTCGTCAATAAGTGGGACTTGGTCGAGAAGACGATGCACACCGTCGACGAATTCACCCGCACCTTTCACGAGCGCGCTCCGCGCATGACCTATATCCCCCTGATCTTCGTTTCGGCCTTGAGCGGCCAGCGCGTCGGCAAAATTTTTGAGCGGGTCATCGAAGTCTACAACGAGCGCATGAAGCGCATCTCCACATCCGAGATGAACGAATTCCTGCAGGCGGCGCTCGCCGAGCGTCATCCGCCGGCGCACCGCGGCATGTGGATCAAGTTCAAATACGTCACCCAAACTGATGTCGCGCCGCCGACTTTTGTCTTCTTTGTGAACCATCCCGAGCAGGTGGATATTTCATACATCCGCTACCTCGAAAACCGCATTCGCGACAAATTCGGTTTTGGCGGCAACTCGATTCGCCTGAAGTTCAAACAGAAATAGAGCAGTCATCGCCACGCAGACTCGCTCCTTCAGCCGGCGACTGCATACGCGAACTCACGACGTCCTGCGCTTCAGCAGGAATCTCGTTATCGTAGGCGCGAATTTATTCGCGCAATGCCGCGCAGCGGCATCAATTCCCCTCTTGAGAGGGGCGCCGACCGCGACATGCGGTCGGGGACGGCGGGGTGTGTCAAAGTATCGCCACACGACCGCCGGTTGTAAGTAGGCCGGGTTCCAAGTCCCGCGTAGCGGGACGAGAGACCAGACAAGAGCGTGGAGGCGAATTTCGCTCCTCAGAAGTTCAAATCGAACTTCCCGGAAGTCTCGGCAGTATATCATCTGAAGATGAAGCGACCAGCGGTCGCGACAATTGTAGTTGACTTTGGAACCCGCAGCAGCAAATTCACCTGCTGCGAATGCAAGGACTATCTATATGCGCCAACTTCTCGCGGCTATTGCCTTCGGTACGATTCTGATTTCGAGTTCGGCTCACGCGCTTGTCATCGGTCAAATGCGGCCGGCGTCGACGCTTGGCATGGGCAGCCTGAATCTCATGACCGGCGTCGGCATCTTCGATAACACGCGCCATGTCTTCGGCACAGTGCGCTACGGACTCGCCGCGCCGCTCGACATCACCGCATCGTTTGCCATTGCCGATTTGGAAGGCGCCGACGATCCGGCCTTCGTCATCAACTCCGACCTGCAGTACCAGTTCATGCGCTCGGAACTCGGCTGGGCGCTTGACATGGCGGGCGGCATCGTGTTCGAATATTACGCGGCGGATTTTGGCAACACCGACTACTCCGTCTGGTCGCTGGGATTCAACTATGTCTTGAGTCGCCCGGTCAAGCTCGATAACGGATTTGCGTTTACGCCTTATGGCCGCTTGAATCTGCGTAGCGACAACTGGTCGCAGGAATTCAAGCTCCGGCTCCTCGACCAGCCATTGAAAGCTGATGATAATGAGTTTAATATCGGCTTTAACTTCGGTACGGTATTCCCGATGTCGAGCAAGTTCAGTCTCGTCGGCGAGTTGCAGATTGATGACGAGGTTGGCTTTTTAGCCGGAATCAATTTCTTTATGTGGTAGATGGGAAGTCGCATTGAACTTCGTTTGGATTGTGAAGTCTTGGCAGTAGCGAATGCGGAAAACAGATTCCACGATGAGCTGGATTCCCGCCTTCGGGACTGTTGAAAAAGACCTATAGGCTGTCACCCTGAGCCGCTGCGCAGGCGAAGGGTCTGTGAGTATTGTTGCACAAGGTCAAACAGATGCTTCGCTGCGCTCAGAATGACATGAATACGTTTTTTCAACAGTCCCCCTCGCGGGAATGTCGGTCTCAATTGCGTCGATGCCCCACAGCTTGCTGTGGGTTCAGGATTTCTATGCCGTCTCTAAGATTTCGTAGCTGGCGTTCTCCCAACGGTCTTTCCCCGTGCTCATTGGCAGAAGATGCTGACGCATGACTATGACTGACGCAATCATCCTCGGCGCGATTCAAGGGCTTTCCGAGTTTCTGCCGATTTCATCCTCGGCGCATCTGGTAATCGGCCAAGCGCTGCTCAGTGTGAATGAGCCGAGCATCTTTCTTGAAGTGGCGCTGCATTTGGGTACGCTGCTGTCGGTGCTGATTTATTATCGCAAAGACATCGCCGGTCTGCTGACTTCATTCGTCGCGTTTCTGCTTGGGCGCGACCGTGATCGGCACCGCGAAAACTTCCGCATGTGTCTCTTCATCATTCTCGGTTCAGTCCCGGCTGCCGTCGGCGGGTTGCTGTTCAAAGACTGGTTTGAAGCCAAATTCGATTCGGCGAATTTCTCCGGTTGGATGCTACTGGTCACTGCAGCGTTCCTGATCGCGACCCATTTCGTCTCGCGCCGCGAGAAACCGTTGACCTTCACGAATACTTTCATCGTCGGCATCGCGCAATTTTGCGCAATCTTACCGGGAATTTCGCGCTCGGGCTCGACGATTGCCGCCGGGTTGTTTCAGGGAATCGCTCCGGCGCAAGCGGCGCGTTTCTCGTTTTTGCTTTCGCTGCCTGCCGTGGCGGGCGCCGTTCTGTTGAAAGCGCTGGATCTGCGCGAAACCGGCCTGCCCAACGCCGATTTCGGCGCGTTTGCCGTCGGCGCCGCCGTATCGTTTCTGGTCGGAATGTTTGCGATTTACTGGCTGCTCAAGATGCTGGCCGGCCGCAAATTCTATCTCTTTGGTTTTTACTGCGCGATCGTCGGGATATTGACTATCCTCTATCTCTAAGATGGCCGAGAAATTTCTTGTGCTTCGGCTCAGTTCGCTGGGCGATATCATCCTGGCCGAGCCGATCGCGCGCAGTCTGCGAGCCGCCAATTCGCGGGCCGAAATCCACTTTCTAACGAAACCGGAGTATGCTGAGTTGGCAAGGATGATGCCGTCCGTCAGTGCCGTTCACTGCTGGACTGATGAAACCGGCGATGCGCTTATGGCGATCCTCCGCGATCTTAAGTTCGACGCTGTCTTTGATCTTCACCGCAACTGGCGCAGCCGCAAGGTGTGTTCGCGGTTGAAAGCGACCGTGCATCGCGCCGACAAGGAATGGTTTCAACGTTGGACGGCGGTGAAACTGAAATGGTTGAAGCGGAAGCCGTCACACGCGGTCGAACGTTACGCAGCGGCGCTGCGCGGAGTCGGCGGCGCGCTTTTTGATGACGTTCCGCGACTCTCCGTGCCGCAACCAGCCCAACAATGGTGGCGGGAAGAACGAAAGCGCAAGAGCATCGCACCCGACTATTGTCTGCTGGCGCCGGCGGCGGCTCATGAAACGAAAGCGGCCCCAGGCGAACTCTGGGTTGGCCTCGCAGCATCACTCAAACGCGAATTCGCTTGTGATCCGGTTCTCGTTGGCGCACCGCACGAGCGAGGAACGCTGGAAAAACTGGCGGCGGCATTGGGAGTCGCGTCAACGTCGATCATCGCTGAATCGGACATCACTCGCGCGGCGGCGGTCGCAGAGCGCGCGCGCTTCGCGATCACGAATGACTCCGGACTTGCGCATCTGGCGGCTGCGGTTGGGACACCGACCGTGAGCTTGTTCGGACCGACACATCCGATTCTCGGCTTTGCGCCGAGGGGTCCGCATGCGGCGGCATTTACGGTGAACGAGTACTGCTCGCCCTGCAGTCGACACGGCGCCAAACCTTGCTACCGCGATCAGCGCTATTGCTTCACAAGAATGGATGTCAATGCGATTGTGCAGGCGCTTACGAAACTCAGCACTCCGGAGAATGGACGATGAGCGAGCGCGCTATCTTCTTTGACCGCGACGGGACGATTAACGTAGAGAAAGAATACAACTACGATCCGTTCCAGGTCGAGTTGATCCCGGGAGCCCTCGAAGCCTTGCAATTGGCGCAGATGGCGGGTTACCGGCTATTCGTCGTCACTAATCAGTCGGGCATCGCGCGCGGTTTGGGGACGATCGAGGACGTCGAAAAGTGTAATCAACGTCTGCGCGAATTGGTCGCTGTTGGTGGAGTCGAATTTGACGGCGTCTACTATTGTCCGCATCTGCCGACGATTTCCGGCCCCTGCGAATGCCGCAAGCCGAATCGCGGCATGGTTGATCAAGCGCTCGCGCAATTCGATCTTGATCTGCGCCGGTCGTTCGTCGTCGGCGACCGTCTACTTGACATGGAGTTGGCGCGCAATATCGGCGCCAAAGGAATTATGGTTCTTACCGGCTACGGCGCGAATGAAGTCGACTCGGCGACCGACCGTGATCGCCCGGCGTATGTTGCGGAGGATATTCGGGTCGCCGTGAATTGGATTTTGTGTCATGGATCAGCCTAATCTCGCGCGCCACTGGCAGGCGCTCGAAAACGGCGAAGTGCAATGCGTGCTTTGCCCCAGGCTCTGCAAACTCAAACCCGGCCAGGTCGGAGTCTGCGCCGGGCGGGAAAACGTGGACGGCAAATTGCTCGCCACCAACTATGGGCAAGTTGTGGCGCTGAACATCGATCCGATTGAAAAGAAACCGCTCTATCATTTTTATCCCGGATCGAAGATCCTCTCGGTGGGGCCGAACGGCTGCAACTTGCGCTGCAAGAATTGCCAGAACTGGCAGATATCGCAGCGCGAGCATCCGACGCGGTATATCCCGCCGCAGGATCTTGTCGAAATGGCGAAACACGCGCACTCCGTCGGGATCGCGTTCACCTATGCCGAGCCGTTGATCTGGTGGGAGTACATCGCCGACATCGCGCCTCGGGCGCACAAACAGGAGCTGAAAATCGTGCTCGTCAGCAACGGTTACATCAACGAAGCGCCACTGCGAGAATTGCTCCCCGACATCGACGCCATCAACATCGACATCAAGTCGATGAATCCGTCGTTTTATGAGTCCGTTTGCAGCGGGACGCTCACCGACGTATTGCGCACAGCTCGTCTGGCGTTCCAGACGGGCGTCGCTGTCGAAATAACCAACTTGGTCATCCCCGGACTGAATGACAAGGATGAAGACTTCAGCCAACTGATCGATTTCCTCGCCGCGCTTAGCGACCGCATTCCGCTGCACTTTTCGCGGTATTTCCCGCAGCATGAGATGACTGTCGGTGCGACGCCGATCGAGCGCATGCAACGCGCACATGAACTGGCGATCGCAAAACTCAAGCATGTTTACATCGGTAACGCCGAAATCCCCGGCGCGAACGACACTCATTGTCCGAACTGCCGCGCCGTGCTGATTCGCCGCAGCGGCTATCGCGTCGCGATGGAGAATCTGGCAAACGGCGCGTGCGCGGTCTGTAATGCCAAAGCGGAGATTCGCCAATGAAACCGCGGGTGGTCAACCTCTCCGACTGCGAGCCGTTCATCACCAAAGACGGATCGAGAATCCGCGAGTTGATGGCGCCGCGCAATTCGCTGATCTCACGGCAGTCGCTGGCCGAGGCCATTGTCCCCGCCGGCGGCGCAACGACCGAGCACTTTCATTCAACTTCCGAAGAGATTTATTACATCCTCGAAGGCGTCGGTGAGATGCGAGTTGGCGGCGAGATTTTTCGAGTCGGACCCGGTGATGCGGTCGCGCTTCCTCCCGGTACAATTCACAAGATTTGGAATCGCGGCGACCGCGAATTGGTCTTCCTCTGCATCTGCGTTCCCCCGTACGAACACGACGATACGGTAATGACGGAAGAATAATACCCTCACCCCGTGCCCCTCTCCCTAACAGGGAGAGGGGTTGGGGGAGAGGGATTCGTGCGGCAGTAGCGCGCTTGGCTTGCTGTGGGGGTGTCGCAGCACCATCGTGAGTTCGACACCGCGCCGTAGGAGCGGCTTTAACCGCGATTTCCCGTTCTGTGATCGGGGTCGCGACTAAAGTCGCTCCTACAGGATTCTAAGGTACGAGTGCTACTTCTTCTTCTGGGGCGCGGCGGCGATCAGCGGTTTGAGGCATTCGATGTTGCGAAAAAATCCGAGCGTATCCTCGCGCAGGCCGTCTTCGTTGATCGAGTAAATCACTTGCTGACCGCGACGTTTGGAGACGAGCAGACCGGCTTGCTTGAGCAGGAGCAAATGACGGGAGATTGTCGGTTGCGTGAGATTGAAGAAGTCGACGATTTCGCCCACCGAGCGCGCGCGCGTATTCAGCATAAGGATAATTTTCAGTCGCGTCTCGTCCGAGAGCGCCTTGAATATCTGCACGTGTCGCGTCGCATCACTCACTTCTTGTCTCCCTCCTCCAAGCGAGACGCAAAATCGTTTCGCCAAGCGAAACTGTCAAGCGATTCTCCGCCGCTGCGCGCGAAATGATCTTCGACATTTCGATTGACAGCCTGAGCGGCGCGCCTTAGACTGGCTAACGCTATGATCCGTGCGACACGTCCGCGACCTTGAATTGACGGTGTGATATGAATCCCAAGATAGCTGAACGCTCAAACTCCGTGGCGCCGATATCGCTGCGCGCCGCGGAAATGCAGGCCTCGCCGATTCGCCGGTTGGTGCCGCTGGCGGATGCCGCCAAAAAACGCGGCACCAAGGTGTATCATCTTAATATCGGCCAGCCGGACATAGTCACGCCGCCGGAGATCATGGCCGCCGTCACGAAGTTTTCCGAGCCGGTGCTGGCGTATGGGCCATCGCAAGGACTGCTTGCGCTCCGCGAGGAGATTCGGAAATACTTCCTGCGTTTCGATATTCAGGTCAGCGCCGATGAAATCGTGGTCACCACCGGCGGCTCGGAGGCAATCCTCTTTGCGCTGATGACCGTTGGCGATGCCGGCGACGAAGTGCTCGTGCCCGAGCCGTTCTACACTAATTACAACGGTTTTGCCAGCATGGCGGCAATGAAACTGGTGGCCGTGCCGACGAAAGTGGAAGACGGATTCCGGCTTCCGGCGAAACAAGAATTCGCGAAGCGCATTACGCCGCGCACGCGCGCGATTCTCTTCTGCTCGCCGAATAATCCAACCGGGGCGATCTTCACACGCGCCGAATTGCAGACTTTGATCGATTTGGCGCGCGAGCACAACCTCTGGCTGCTGGCCGATGAAGTCTACCGCGAGTTCACTTACGACGGCGGCAAGCATACCGGCATTCTCACCTTCCCCGAAGTCGCCGACCGCGCGATTTGTCTCGATTCGATCTCCAAACGTTTCTCCGCCTGCGGGGCGCGAATCGGTTGCCTGGTCAGCAAGAACCGCGACGTGCTTGACAGCGCATTGAAACTGGGGCAGGCGCGACTGTGTCCGCCGACCATTGAGCAGATGGGCGCGATTGCCGGCTATCAGACGATCGAGCGATTCCTCGATGCGATGATCGGCGAATATCAAAAGCGCCGCGATATCGTGTGCGAAGAGTTGGCCAAGATTCCCGGCGCGGTGTTCACGAAACCGGCGGGCGCGTTTTATATCATGCCGAAACTTCCGGTCGCCGATGCCAACGACTTCGCGCAGTGGCTGCTCACCGATTTTTCGCACGACGGCGCGACGGTGATGGTGGCCCCCGGCGATGGTTTCTACGCCGATCCTTCCAACGGCCGCCAAGAGATTCGCATCGCGTACGTGCTGAAAGAGTCTGATCTTCGGCATGCGCTGCAACTCTTGGTGCGGGCGGTGGCGGAGTACCAGAGGCGGCATTAGTTGAACATGTCGCTGAACCGAGAGAATTCTCAGCTCGAACTCGCGCTCGAGATAGCACTTGATGCTCATCGTGGCCAGATCGACAAAGCGGGGCAAGCCTACATTCTGCACCCGCTGCGGGTTATGTCTCGAATGACCAGCAACGATACCCGTATCGTTGCGATTCTCCACGACGTAGTCGAAGACTCTGATTGGACAATGGAGCAGTTGAAGTCCGCCGGATTCACGTCGGAAGTGATTGCAGCGATCGAGTGTCTTACAAAACGTCCAGATGAAATTTACGACGATTTCATTGTCCGTGTTTCGAGCAATCCCGTTGCCACCTTAGTGAAGATCGGTGATCTCGAAGACAACATGAATCTCGACAGGCTGTGCGAAGTGAGTAGCGAGGACCTCGCTCGGATTTCGAAGTATCGGGCAGCATGGCAACACTTGACCAAGCTATAAGCGCATTCCGGCACTGCGAGACACTTGCGCGCCCGAAATTCCATCGAAGATACGATTGATCGGATGGCGCTTCGATCCTTGACGCTAATCCCTCGCTTAAATTGAAACTGCAGACTTGCGTGCAGATCAGGTTGGCCTTCAGTCTTCGCCGGTCCGACCGTTGCTTGCATCGTGAACCGTTCGTGCCTACATTGCTCATGTGACTGGCGACCTCTTTGGTGATCTCAACTGGGGCACGATTCTTGCGCCGCTGGCTGAACTGCGCGATTGTTCGATCTGCCCACGCGAGTGCCATGTCGATCGCGAATCGCCCAAGCTGGGTTTCTGCCAGAGCGGTGTTGGATTTGCCGTGTCGTCGATCTTCGCACATCGCGGCGAAGAACCGGCGCTGTCGGGGAAGAACGGAATCTGCAATATCTTCTTCAGCCATTGCAACATGCAATGCCGCTACTGCCAAAACTGCGAGATCAGTCGCAATCGCGAAGACACGGTCAATGAAATCACCGACCTGCGCGAAATTCTCCGGCGCGTGCTTGCGATTCTCGATACCGGAATCAAGCTTATCGGTTTCGTGTCGCCGTCGCATTTCATTCCGCAAATGAAAGCGATCATGACGGCCGTGCGGCAGTTGCGGCCGGAGACGCGCTTTGTTTTTAACAACGGCGGGTACGACAAGGTCGATGTGATCAAGTCGCTTGAAGGTCAAATCGCCGTTTATCTTCCCGATCTCAAATACATGGACGAATCGCTGGCGCGCGAGTACTCGCAGGCGCCGCGATATCCCGAGTTCGCGACGGCGTGCCTGCGCGAAATGTTCCGCCAAAAGGGCGCGAATTTGTTCGTCGATGACGACGAAGTCGCGGAATCGGGATTGATCATCCGGCATCTGGTGCTGCCCGGGCAAATCGAAAACAGCAAGGCCGTCCTGCGTTTCATCGCGGACGAATTATCGCCGTCGGTGCACGTGTCGCTGATGTCGCAATACTGGCCGACGCCGAAGGTGTACAACCACCCGCAATTGGGGCGGTACCTCTACGCCGAGGAGTACGAAGAGGTTGTCGACGAATTCGAGCGGCTCGGGTTTTATCGCGGCTGGGTGCAGGAACTCGGCAGTCCGAACCACTATCGGCCGCAGTTTTCGCAGGATGCGCATTTCGACGAGTCTTGATTATTGCGCCGCACTGACGGCGCAAATTGTGTTTGATCGTTTGTTTGCTTGTCTGTACTTCGTCCTTTCTGGAAAAAATAGGGCATAGCTCGAGCTAATCAGGCGCCTGATCGGGCTTTCGCGTCGCGCCGCGCCCAGTGTGGGCGTCACGTTTCCGGAAATCCCGAACGACGATTCTGAAGCGATTGCACTGCGGTTGATCTTCTCGCATCCGGTTACCGGCGTCGCAAGCCACCGGAGTTTGGATTTGATCTCGACGCCTTGTCCTGCCGCGGTTCGCGTTTTTACGACAATGGCGGCCGCCAAAGAACACGTCAGGTACGACGGCGAGATCGGCGAGGAAAATCATCCGCGATGACAATCGTGCCTCTACTAAGGGTCCGGTGGGGGAAAGTTGTAGTGGAATGCTACGAGTTTACGGTTCGGAGCGACGAAAATGGCTCTCGACTTGGTCGTCGGGATAGGAATCC
>CAZTYE010000003.1:116636-458963 GCA_964617645.1 uncultured Ignavibacteria bacterium | reverse complement strand
CTTAATCTCAAACGTTTTCACAATAGGGGCTGACGATGAGTCGGCAGTTCGGCTTCGTATTTTTCGGTTTGTCGGTAATCTTCGGGGCGATCTTTTGTTCCGCCACAGTTGAAGGACGCGTTCTATACGTTTCCTATGACGGCAACAATACGCCGCCACACACATCATGGGAAACGGCGACTCATCGCGTTGGCCTCGCCGTGCCCTATGCTCTTCCGGGCGATACGATTAGAATCGGAAGTGGAGTCTATTACGATCCCACAACGGTTAGCCTGAACGGCGGGCTGACTCTGATCGGTGCCGGCAGTGATTCTACCCGAGTAAGTTACACTGGCACTGGAGATATCCAATTCGCAGTCGACACGGGCGGCTTTCGAGTCCAAGGAATCCGGTTTGTATCGCATGTTGGGCAGCCGTGGGTGATTGGGATCAACTTTTTGGCGCGAAAGGACACCTTGCGGATCGAGGGGTGTATTTTTGAGTCCTTTGCATACACCGTCTACAGCGCAGCGAAGTATCTTGACATTCGCAATTGTCAGTATTTCGACTGTCCGACATTCAGCGCGGGTGTCACTATCTATGTCGGCATCGGCGCGGGAAACGGGGAGATAACGGGGTGTAGTTTCCTAAATAATCGTGAGACCTATGGCGGTCAGACGTCAATCGAGATGTTTTTCTACGCACTCGGTGACGGCAACTTCCGGATCGCTCGCAATGTATTTTCCGGCTATCAGCGAGGTATCGACTGCTCTCTCTCGAATGGACTGATCATTGCAGAGAACAATCTCTTTATTAACGACATTCTACCGCCGCAACAGGACATTCCGCCTTCCTTCGACTACCTTCGAATCGGAACCCCTAATGCAATTGTTCGGAACAACTTTTTTGAAGGCTGCTACGGAGATACAACGCGGGGTCGTGGCAATACCCTGCTATATGTTGGCGGCGGCATTAATAATCATATCTACAACAACATCTTCATCGGTAGGCATCAAGGGGTGCGGATTCGTTATGAATGGAGTTACTTTGAAAAGGCGACATACTCTTTCGATCACAACGACTTCTGGCTCGACGCTGCACGCCCGCACTTTGTGATTATTAGTCCGCTGCTTGATCCAATGGACTCACTCTTCTGCCAAGATTATTTATACGATTCCGATACGCTGCTCGTCGACATCGACTCCAACCTCTGCCGCGATCCAATGTTTGTCGATACCGTCGACTACTTACTTGCTGCCGGATCGCCCTGCATCGATGCCGGTCGGCCGGATATTCTCGATCAGGATGGCAGCCGCTCCGATATTGGCCCGTTCGGCGGGAGCGCCGGGAAACTCTACGCTTATCAGGACTTCGCGCCGGCAACGCCGGAGAGCTTCACCGGTACCGCCAAATCCACAGGAGCTACCTTGCAGTGGCTGAAAAGCACTGAGTCCGATCTGAAGTATCTCGCGCTCTTCAAATCGACTTCCGGATCTGTTCCCATAGACTCGGCACACGTGATCGCTTACTTTCATCAATTCATCGATTCGCTGCTGCGCAAAACTCCCGATGACTGTACGTTCTTGAGTTATACCGATACGAGCTACAGCGCCGTCACCGGCGGCCGTTATACCATCGTTGCGGTCGACAGCATCGGCTTGGTTTCACAGCCCGCGGCAGAAGTCGTGTTCATCGGCACTGACGTGGACGACCAGCAGGATCCGCCGCTGCCACAGTCGGCATCGTTGGAGCAGAACTACCCGAATCCGTTCAATTCCACGACAGCGATAGTGTACAGTCTGCCGAATATCGGCGCGCAACCGGCGACGGTACGCTTGGAGATTTTCAATCTGCTCGGCCAACTGGTAAGAGTCCTTGTTGACGAATCACAGTCTCCGGGCCAACACATCGCCTATTGGGATGGCCGCGATCGGTCCGGAAAGGAGGTAGCTTCCGGAACGTATTTCTACAAACTGTCAGTCGGGGGGGTTGAATACGTGAAAGCGAAAAAACTGGTACTTCTGAAATAGAGGCTGACCTTGTACGTCCAGCCGTCTTGCGGCATGACATTTCCGCCGCCACTCGGGTGGGGGCATGGCGCGCCATGCCCGAGATTCCGTGATGTCGATCGCGTAGGGGCGTCCCGCGCTTCAGCGGGGCAATGCGCCTGCCGATTCCCCTGCCGATGCTTGATCCCCGCCGTTCCGCGACTGTTGAAAAACCGTGTTCATGTCTTTCTGAGCGCAGCGAAGAATCTGTCTGACCTTGTGCCACAATACTCACAGACCCTTCGCCTGCGGAGCGGCTCAGGGTGACAGCCGATAGGGCTTTTTCAACAGTCCCTTCCGGTGGGGCGCCGGGCGGCTTGACCACTTCGCTCAGAAGATCCGTAGCTTGATATACCGCCCCGGATTCAGGCGGAAATCTTCCAGCAGCGCCTCGGCGCGATCGAGGGTTCGTGCAAGATTGATGTACAGCGTGTCGTTGGTCAGAAGCTGCCCCATGGCCCCTTCACCCGAATTGATCTTGGAAGTAATCGTCCGCCAGTCGGAAATGATCGATTTGAAATCTTCGTAGGGCTTCGGATCATGAAGCAACTGCGCCAGTGTCCCCTCTCCGTTGGCGAGCGAGTCGAACAGCGTATTGGTGTTGGCCATCAGATTGCGCATTTCAACATACATCGACGAGTCCTTGACAAACTTCGCGAATGACCCGGTGCCGGATTCAAGTTGGCGGGTGAGATTTTCGGTCAAGACCAGCAGCTTATCGAGATCGAAGTAGACATTGGGGTCGTTGACAAACAGCCCCAGCGAACCGGTACCGTTGTTGATCTTTTCGATGATCTCTTTGGCGTGCCGCGATGCTTCCTTGATATTTTCCACCGCGTCGCCGCCTTCGGCGATAATCGCCTCAATCGATGACGATTTCGCCGGCATGAGGTGGTCGCCGTCCTCGAGCATCAGCGCCGTGTCGGTTCCAGCGGAGATTTCAATGGTCTTATCGCCGAGAAGGCCGAGAGTGCCAATGATCGCTCGCGAATCAGTACGGATGTATTTTTGCACCGCCTCATCGACGCGCAGCGTGACTTCGAGTTTGCCCGGATTTGTCGTCGAAAAATTGATGTCCTTCACGGTGCCGACGCGCAAACCCGCGAGCCGCACCGGCGCGCCTGGCAGCAATCCGTACACATCGTCATAGCGTATGAACAACGTGTACTTCGGCTTCCATACGCCTTCCTGATCGCCGACCGCAAACACCGCGACCACGACGACTACCGCCGCAACCAGAATGAGCAGACCAACTCGTAGAGGCTTTGACATCGCTAATGATACTCCACCGTAGCGGCCAGATATTCGACGATGAACGGATCGGTGGCAGCCTTAAACTCCTCCGGCGTGCCGGAAAACGCCGCCAGTCCGTCGCGGATCAAGGTAAACCGATCGCCAACATAGAACGCCGAAATCAGATCGTGCGTCACAACAATCGAAGTAACATCCAGCGCCTGTTGCGTGTTCCGAATCAACTCGTTGATCGCCTTGGCGGTCAACGGGTCAAGCCCGGTTGTCGGTTCATCATACAACAGATATCGCGGCTTGTAGGCCAGGGCCCGCGCCAATGCTACGCGCTTTTTCATGCCCCCGGACAAATCCGCCGGCATCTTCTCCTGCACACCGGCAAGTTGCACAAATGAAAGCACCTCCGCAACCCGATCATCAATTTCTTTCTCGGTCATCGGCGTGTGCTCTCTCAGCATATAGGCGACGTTCTCCTTGACGTTGATCGAATCGAACAACGCCGCCGACTGGAACAGCATGCCGAATTTCTTGCGCACCGGCACCATCTGCTCTTCGCCGAACCTCGTCGTGTCCTGATCGTCGATGAAGATCGTGCCGCCATCGGCGCTCAGGAGCCGGAGGATCAGCTTGAGCAACACCGACTTGCCGCAACCCGACTTGCCGAGGATCACCATCGTTTGACCCTCATCAATCGACAGGTTTACCCCCTTAAGCACTTCTGCGCTACCGAAGCTCTTGCGAATGTTCTGCAATCGAATCACGTCGGATTGTCCTTAACCGGTTTCGAAGATCAGGAAGAAAACTTTGACCAACAGGAAGTCAAACAGAAAGATCAAGATCGACGATGTCACGACCGACATTGTTGTCGACTTGCCGACGCCTTCCGTCCCGCCGCTGGTATTCAGCCCGAGGTGGCAGCCGACGATGGCGATTATCACCGCGAATACCACCGGTTTGATCAAGCCGGTCAAGATGTCGGTCATTCCCAACGCCTGAATGGTCGTTGATTTGTAGAACGAGAAGTCAAGCCCGAGCGAATAGATTGAAATCACCATGCCGCCGAGGATGCCGATCAGATCGCCGACGATCGTGAGAATTGGCAGCATCACCAATAGCGCGATTAGCCGCGTCGTCACGAGTTTCTTGACCGGATTAGTCGCCATCGCGCGCATGGCGTCGATTTGCTCGGTCACCTGCATCGAGCCCAGTTCTGCGGCGATTCCGGCGCCGACCCGACCCGCAACCACCAAGGCCGTAAGAACCGGCCCCAACTCACGCACCATTGAAAGCGCCACGACAACACCGATATAGACCTTGGCGCCAAAACGCGCGATCTGATATCCGGTTTGCAGCGCCAACACCATGCCGGTGAAGAAGCAGGTCAAGAGCACGATCGACAGCGAACGCACACCGATCTGATACATCTGCTCGACAATTGTTTGGAAATAGGTCGGTCGCGTGAACATGTGGCGCACGCTGTCGACCAGCAGCGCCATCGCATGGTAGCAGTGCAGCGCCGATTTTTCGAGAATGCCGCCGTGTCTCACCTCAAGGCGCCGCATTCAGCCTCGCGATTCCCAGCTTCGTCTCCACTGATTTCAATAAGCGTTCTTCAAGTCGGCCAAACGATGTGCATCGCACCTGCTTGTTGTTCGCGGTGATCGTCAAAAGCGTATGAAAATCGAACTTCACTGTCACATCACGTCCGGTTGTGACATCAATCCGCATCTGTCCGCGCCTGCTTCCGGGATATTCGGCGCCAAAGAAATTCATGCCGCAGTCGCAGTCTTGGGGATCGACCTCAAAACTGTCGGTAACGATCGTGCCCTTGCCGACATCCGTACGCACTACGGAAATTCCTTCGGCACGCAGCGCCCCGGTGAGCGCCTCCAGAAGTTGCGGCTTCGGCAAATGCGCGAATTGGGCAACTATCGACCCGCGTTCCAATGGCTTACGCACAGTACAGGATATCACGACAACAACCACTGCGGCAAGAATCATCATGGGACGGCTCATTGCTTCGAATTTAGAGTTTTGCCGGCAATGGCCAAGCTGAATCTTGGCTGAAACTGACGCGCACTTTTCAGTCCGCAGCCAAATTGATCACGGGTCCGCGCCGGCAGCTCGCCGCCGTTTCCGCGCTGAGCACGACTTGCAGCGGGTCGACTTGGCCGGTATGCCCGTCCCGCTTGAGCAACGTTTGCAGGTCGTCCATCAGATACGGCGCGAGTGTAATCTCTCGCCGATCTCCGATCTGTCTCACTTCGACCAAGACGAAGCTCAGGAATTTCGGATTGTCGCGGTCGGCCAACGCTGCCGCCGAGGCGCTCTTGCCTTGCCGGAACAATCGCAGGGCCATCAGACCTAACTTCCGCAGCGGTGTTGATCGCTGGAAGACCTGATCGGCGGTTGGAAAGACGAATTGGCTCGGATAGTCTTTCGATTCACCCGGCGGTGTGAGGTGTGCGCCGCCACCACCGTTAATCAGATAATGCGGCGGACGCTCCGGCGACAAGCCGGTCGACGCCTTGAGATAGCGCGAGAACACTTCCGGCGAGTAGTATTGAAAATTATGCTCGTGCCCGGCCATTACCAGCCGCACACAGCGATGCTGCGCGATGATGCGATGCAGCTCTTTGAGCCGAACGTGGCGGTCGCTTCTGCCGCCGACCAACGCCGGAATATGAAACAGAACAATCACCAAGCGGTTTTCTTCATCCGCTGCCGCCAACCGCGATTCGAGCCACGAATGCTGTCGCCGGTCGGGTCCGACATCGATGTGAAATGCACCGAACAGCTTGTGAAAGTGCCCGCCATCGAGACTACCGCTCATCCCGGTGTCAACGCCGATCACCGTTAGAGGCAGCCGCGAACTTGGCTCTTTCAGCTCCCAGTAGGTCCCCGGTTGCGGAACGAATGGCAATCCATACTCCCCCCAGCGCGGAGCATGTTTGTTCGTACAGAACAACTCGTAGAATTCGCGCCCATTGCGGGCCGAGTAATACTCGTGATTGCCGGGCACCGCCCAGATGGGGCACTTTAGAGCCGCGTAAGGCCGAAACAGCCCGCAGACATAGTCATCATCATTCGGATTGCCTGCAAAATTGCCGGCCGGATAAGCGACATCACCAACAATGATCATGAAGTCGGGCGCAACGGCACGAAGTAGCGGTAAGAGCGCATACTGCGAGCGATCGCCTTCGCCGGTATCGCCGATCAACACAAAACGAAAGTCGGTGTCGGCGTTGCGACCGAGAAGCGCGGAAAACGGCGCGGAACGAGCTTCGCCGTGTTCCGGCAATGGCGCGAAACGACGTCGCCATTCGGTCGAGCGGTCGAAGCGCAAAAACTTGCGCCGCGAGCGAAAGATGTTGGTCGGCTTCAGCCAAAACAGCGAGCCGCGGTTGTTCGCGAAGTGAGGCCATTTGATTTCGATCATCGCGGGCACACCTCCAAGCTGGTCGTCCTGCCCACTCCGGTGGGAGGCGAATCCTGGTTGCTGAGTTCTTCGGGCAGACGCTGCCGCGAAAACTGCCCCCACTATAGTCCCGCTGGGGGAAACTTGTAGTAAATCACTACAAAAAACGCCAGAAAGAAGAACCTAAAAGCCCTCGGGTTCGACCCGGCGTTTCGCCATACGGCGCCGCAGAAACTCGATGAACATCGGCACTACCGAGATGATGACAATCGCCAGAACCACTGCGCCGAAGTTGTCTCTAACAACCGGGATGTTGCCGAAAAAGTAGCCCGCGTAAACAAGCGAGCCAACCCAAAGGACACCTCCGAGGACGTTGTAGATAACGAACTTCTTGTAGGTCATTGCGCCGATTCCGGCAACGAACGGGGCGAACGTGCGCACGATCGGCACGTAACGGCCGATGATGATGGTTTTGCCGCCATAGCGTTCGTAAAACTCATGAGTCTTCTCAAGATACTCCCGCTTGAGGAATCGGTACCTCCCGGTGAAGGCTTTCGGGCCAATGTAATGCCCGATTGCGTAATTGACGGTATCGCCAAGGATGGCGGCGATCGTCAGGAGCAAGAAGGTGAGATGGGGATCAAGGGCGCCGGTGGCCGCGATGGCGCCGGCGGCAAACAGTAGTGAATCGCCGGGAAGAAACGGTGTAACGACCAGCCCGGTTTCGCAGAAGATGATGAGAAAGAGCACGGCGTAAGTCCAGGCGCCGTATTCCCGGATCAGCGCGTAGAGGTGGTCATCGAGTTGTAAGAAGAAGTCGAACAGTTGTTGCAACAATTCCATCAAGCGTCCAATCAGTTCAGGCCCGGACTACTTTGGTTGGTACAGCGGCAAAGCAGATCTTTGTTTGGAAGGCGACGAAATTTTTAGTCGTTACGAAGAGCGGCGATGGGATCGAGCCGGGCGGCGCGCCGGGCCGGATAATAGCCGGCGAGAACGGCAACGAGCGTACCGAGGACCAGCGCGGCACCGATCAGCCAGATGGGCAAGTCGAAGAGTTCGAACGGTAGTTCGCCGAAGCGCTCCATCAGTGACTGGGCAATGTAGGACGCCAATCGCGAAATCAGCCAGCCCAGAATGATGCCCCCGATCGATCCCAGCACGCCGATAGCGGCAGCTTCGTATACGAACATGCGGCGGACATCGCTGTCATCCGCGCCCAGGGCCTTGAGCACGCCGATTTCGCGACGCCGCTCCAGCACCGACATGAACATTGTGTTGGTGATTCCGAGCGAAGCGGTAGTCAAGGCGATCAGTCCGACCAATGCCAGCGCCAGGTCGAAGAAGAGAAAGGCGCGCTGAATTTCATCAAACTGCTCGGCGAAGGCGTCGGTGCGGAAACCGAGGGCGCGCACCGAGTCGCGGATACTCGGCAGCGGCACTTTGGGGTCAAGGTCGAGTGTCACCCGCGGATAGGCCGCAGCCGCCTCCGGAGAAAAGACGCGATCGATCGAGCCGGAGGCGACAACATCAAAGAGGTTTTCCGGGTCGATTGCGATGTCTCCGGCGTTGAGTCGCCGTGCCGACTGCACCGGTATTACCAGCGGCGCGACCCGGGCCATGCCTTCATGACGGACGCTGAGAACTCCGGCAATGGTCAGGCTCTCGGTGACGGCCTCGCGCGCATTCATTAGGCCGTCGAGGAATCGGCCGAGGGCGGCGACTGCTTCGCGCCGAAGCAATCCGATGCTGTAGTCCCAGACGAAAAGCGAGTCCAAGTCAGTGGCCTTGAGCCGTTGGCGCAATGCGCCGTCCTTATCCTTGAAGACCGCAACGAAAGCGCTATCAATCCGCACCAGGCGCGCGGTTACCGTTATCGTCCGGCCAATCGCCGAATCGGGATCGGTGAAACCAAGTTGGCGGACGAAGTCACGCGTGATCAACGCCTGTTTGGCGCTGTCGCTGTCGATCAGCTTGCCGGCTTCCAGTTGGCTGAAGAGTCTGGTCTGAGTTCCGCTATGGGGGATTGACTGTGCGTGGGCGCTGCGCACGGTGTCGCCGACCGCCACCGTGACGGGAAATGAGCGCAGCGGGTATGCCAGCCGAACGCCGGGAATCGCCGAAAGTTGCACAAGCGCCGAATCGTCGAGCACGGCGGTATGAGTGGAGTCGTCCTTGTCGCTCTTGGGATAGACGTTCATCGTCGTGAGCAAGCCGAATTTCTCGAACTGGTCGTCCAACTGTTTCTTGTTTCCGGCGCCGAACGAAAGCATCGCGACAAATGCGCCGATGGCGATGACAATGCCGGCGATCGTTAGCGATGAGCGTAAACGCAAACGCCAGAGGTTTTCGCCGGCGGCGCGAATCAAGTCGTAGGAAGTCATGACTCGACCGCCGAATCGGCTGTGGCGACGAAGCGTCCGTAGTTCATGCGCAGTTGCCGCTGCGCCAGTTGACGGGCAAGGTCGAGCGCGTGTGTGACCATCACAATCGTCAAACCGTCGCGGTTTAACTCGGTTAACAATCCGGCGATTTGCGCGGCGTTGTCGTGATCGAGATTGCCGGTCGGCTCGTCGGCGAAGATCAAATCCGGGCGCTTGACCACGGCGCGAGCAATCGCTACTCGCTGCTGTTCGCCGCCGGACATGTCGGCGGGACGATGGTGCATGCGATCGGCCAAACCGACGCGTTCGAGCATTTCGGCGGCCAATGCGCGGCGGCGAGAGACCAGTTGGTTGTGAAAGGCCAGGGCGATTTCGACGTTGCGCAGTGCCGTGTGTTGCGGAAGCAGATTAAAAGTCTGAAAGACCATGCCCACGCGTTCGGCGCGATAGCGGGCTAACTCGCGACGCGATAGTTTATCGAGTCGCAGCTCACCGAAGTGAATCGTGCCGGCAGTCGGCGTGTCGAGACCGGCCAGAAGATTCAGAAGTGTAGATTTCCCAGAGCCGGAAGCGCCGACCACGGCGAGAAACTCACCGCGGGCGATTTGGAGGTCGACTTGATCAACGGCTCTGATTTCGTGCTGGCCACGACGATAATAGCGACATAAAGCTTCGGCTCTGAGAAGCATCTCGCTCATAGCTTCATCCAAGTCATACCGGTTGACTACGAAATCGACAAGCGCGAAGTTACTTCGGATTGGTGGTCCGGAAGCGCAATTCATACGCCTGCGCGAAATCCTGCGTCAGCTTTGACGGTTGAGTAGTTGTTAACTGCCTGTGATTAAACAGCAGTCCCACCGAATGCGTCTGTAGAGAGCGCAGAATCTGCGTGTCACGGCAATGTCACAGCCCGCACGGGAATCTGATTCATATCGCTAATGTTAATAACGAGTTACGAGGCGCGAAAAAATGACTCACCGGCACGCCGTTTGTGTTACACGTAAATAGGGAGAGTGTGCTCGCTATTGGGGAGCAGTCGAGCAGGAATGATTGGGAATGATCGGGCCGTTCGGCTGTATAATCAGTAGAAAGAAGGTAAGATTGACCATGCCGGTCGAGCGAATAATCAGCTACGCTTCGGTCGCGATTGTGACCTTCGTCGGAATCATGATTCTGTCGGGCTATATCGGCGCCTTGGACACCAATCTGCGCGTTGGGTTTGGATTGGCGATCCTGTCGTATGCCGGAATCCGTTTGGCGATGATCTACCGCGCGGGAAAGCAGGAGCGGGAAAGACCTTGACGCTCGTTCGGAGCATGGATATATTGGCAGTCTTTGTTGTTCGGTTGTCCGTCTGACTGAGGAGATGATCGCAAATGAAATTCACGATATACATACTAATCTTGGCAACGATAGCGTTGTCGTTTTCGACGCCGGCGCTCGCCGACAGCGCGGTCACGGCCGCCGATTTGGTCGATCAGCGCAAGCTCGATGAAGCGATTGCGTACATCACCGCGGAAACGGCAAAGGACCCGACCTACGCCGAATTGTACTACTGGCTGGGCCGTGCCCATATCGAAAAAGAGAGTTGGCGGGAGGCGGAAACGGCGCTGAACAAGGCGCTCGAAATCAAGAAGAAACTCGATGAGGCCAAGGCTTATTTGGCGCTGGTCTACATCAATACCCAGCGCTTCCCGGAAGCGAAGAAGATTCTCGAAGAGGGCGCCGCGAAGAGCAAGACGCAGAAGGGGCGTTTCCTGAATCATCTCGGGCATTACTACTTGGCACAAAAGGATTTCTCGCAGGCGGACATCAATTTCCGCAAAGCGCAGATAGAAGAGCCGGAAAATTTGGAGTATATCCGCGACCTCGCGGATGTAAACTATGAAAACGGCGTCTATGCGGTTGCGGTGTTGGGCTACAAGGACGTGCTGGCCAAAGATTCCACCGATGCGGTTACCTGGTATAAGGTGGCCCGCGCTTACTACATGCAGCGGCAATTTAATGAGTCTTCGGCGGCGGTCGGCAAGGCGATCGGGCTTGATTCGGCCTATGCCCAGGCCTACAAGCTGTATGCCGACATCTTCATGATTTCCGGGTTGTCGAAGGTCAGCGCCCAGGCGCAGCTTGATCCAAATCAAACCAATGGCAACGGCTTTACGGACTTCTTCAAGAATGCGATCTGGGCATATGAGCGCTATCTCAAAAACGGTGGCGCGGAGACCGACGAAGTCAACTACCGTTTAGGACAGGCCTATTATCAGGTCGGGGCCTACGACGCCGCTATCGAAAAGCTCCGGCGCGCCATTGAGCAAGGCACGGATAAATCCATCGCTTATGACTTCACGGCGAAATCGCTGTTTCGCTTGAAGCGCTATGATGAGGCTTCGGCCGCTTATCAGGCCTACGAAATGAAGATCACCAAGGGCGATCCGAATTTCCAGTGGGGACCCGAGTACTACGATTTCTTCAAGGAACGCGCGCTGACCTACGACCAGCTTTACTATGACAATAAGAAGGAAGGCGTAATCGACTCCAGCTTCCTGGAGCGCGCGATTCCGAACTTCGTGCAGGCGATCAAGTTGAACGAGAAAGAGCCGTTCATGTGGAATCGTCTGGCGCTTGCCTACTACAATCTGGGACGCTACGATGACGCCATTTCGTGGTTACAAAAGCGCCTTGATCTCGATTCGACGCACATCAGTTCGCTGCAATACATGGCCTTCAGTTACCTGAAGAAGAATGACCCCACTACCGCTGCCGGCTATTTGGAGAAGATGCACACGCTGAACCCGAAGAGTGAGTTTGTGCTCGAGACGCTTTCGACTCACTATCTAACGCGAGATCGGGAAAAGGCGCGGAAGTTCCTGAATGACTGGGCCGAGGTCAATCCAAACAACTATAAGCCTTTCAAGTGGCTCGGCTATCTGGCGATCAGCGCCAAACCGGCGCAGAAGGAAGCGGCGGTTAAGCACTTGGAAAAGGCGCTGCAGTTGATGGACGCCAACGGGGTTGACAAATGCAAGGAAATCGACGTGATTGTTTGGTTGGCACAAGCCAACAGTTTTTTTGAGGATACGAAGCACGAGGAAGAGACTCTGAAATGGGTGAAGCGCGGGCTTGTATGCGACCCCAAGAATGAGACCTTGGTGGCGCTTCGCCAAAACTTAGAATAGCTTTCGAGTTCGAGGAAGTACCTGATGGCAGAACAAAAACCGATGGATCCGGCCGAGGAGCGCTACCAATATATCGGTTTCGAGCGGTTTCCCGGCAAAGTCGATCCGTTCTGGAAGAATGACGACGAACGCAAGAGCTACGTCTCCGGATTGAAGGATCAGATCGGTTCGATCTACCGCAATTCCGTGGTGTACTCGGACGTCCTGACACCGGTTGACCGTTGGATGATCATGCTGGTAGCGGTGTTGATGATCGTCGCGCCGTTCCTGCCGTGGATGCGCGCACACACGCTGTACGGACCGGAGAGCTTTGGCGGTATTACCGGTCTTTTCGGATTGGGTGGATTCTGGTTTTATGTCGAGAAGATCGACGGCTGGGTAATTCCGTTCAGCGTTTACCTGCTCGCGGCGATGGCGGCGTTGTCGCTCATCCTCGGCGTGATGGTGCTGCTGGCGGTGTTCGGCAAAGCGCCCAATCAAGATGTCTACTTGCAGAAGGTCAAACGCGCCCTGCGGTTGAACGGCATCGGCGTCGGGCTTTTTCTTGTCATCATTTTGTTCAGTTTGATCGGCCAGCGCATCCCGTTCGGTCAGCACCTCGGAATCGAAGAGATCGGCGCCAGATACTCGATAGTGTCCTTTATCAATTTGTCACACGCCGGACTTTGGCTGTCGGTATTCGGGTTCGTCTTGAATTTCAACAAGTCGAAAGACCTGTAGGTCGCTTTCGCGGATGACGATGAAATATTTGTTTTTCCATAATCTGATTTCGGAGGAGTAGGTCAGTGAAACAGTCGCTGTTTGTTACGCTCAATGCCATTATCGCCTTCGTGGTTGGCTTCATCATTTACAAACCGATTCTCGGATCGCAGCCGGTGGGGACGATTGCCCACTCGGTCTATCAGGGCGGACCGCTGGTGGTCATCCTGATCGCGATTTTCTTCATGTTGCTGGCGTTCGTGGTCGAGCGGTTCCTCAGCCTGAAGGTCGCCAAGGGCAAGGCGTCGGTACAAGTGTTTTTCAAGAATCTCATCGCGATGCTGCGCAAGGGCGACTATGACGGCGCTCTGGCGGCCTGCGACAAGCAGCGCGGCACGACCGCCAACGTCCTGCGCGCCGGAATCGACCGCTTTATGTCGGTCAAGGACGACGGCAAGCTGGACCCGGAGAAGAAGATTGCGTTGACGCAAGCGGCGATTGAAGAAGCTAACGCGCTGGAAGGACCGCTGCTTGAGCGCAATTTGATCGCGATGTCGACGATCGCTTCGATCGCGACGATGGTGGGTCTGTTGGGAACGACGATCGGTATGATTCGCGCTTTCGCGGCCACGGGCCATGCCTCGGGCGGCGTCATCGACGCCACGCAGCTCGCGGTCGGTATCTCCGAAGCACTGGTCAACACGGCCGGCGGTTTGATTTCCGGTATTCTGGGAATCTTCTTCTACAATTTCTTTGTCAACAAGGTCGACGCGTTCAACTATACGACGGACGAAGCGACCTATGAAGTGCTGCAGCTGTTCAAGTCGTCGGCGGAGAAGTAAGAGACCATGTCGTCGATCAAGAAAAAACGCCGGATTGCGATTCGCATCGACATGACGCCGATGGTCGATATCGCCTTCCTGCTGCTGATCTTCTACATGGCGACGACGCAGTTCAAGCCGCCGGAGCAGAAGGCGGTGACTTTGCCGTCTTCGCACTCGCAGATCGAATTGCCGTCGAAGGACAAGATCATCGTGACGGTAACGCCGGACGATTCGATTTTTGTGGACTACATCGAGAAGGTCAAGAAGGAAGTTGAGGGACGCGAAATCGACGTGCTCGAGCGCGTCTACGAGGAAGCGACGCCGTCTACCGTTGGCGGCGTCATCAACCAGATCCGAGCGCGAAATCTCAATGCGCTGGTGATCATCAAAGCCGATAGAAACGTCAAATTCGGCACGATGCAGAAGATCATGGATACCATGGTCGAGTCGAATTTGAGCCGGTTCCAGATCATTACCGAGCTGGAATCGGAGGCGATATAGAGGAGGTGATTGTCCGTGGCCGGTGAAGTCGTACAAAAAGAGAGTAGCGGAAAAAAGAAAGGTCTCCGACGCCCGAAACGGAGAATCCCGATCCGTATCGACATGACGCCGATGGTGGATATCGCGTTCCTGCTGCTGATTTTTTACATGGTAACCACAGTGTTTGCCATGCCGCAGGCGATGGAAATCAATCTGCCGCCCAAGGATGACAATACGCAGGAGGAGCGTGTCAAAGTCAAGGAATCCAACCTGATGCGGCTCTACGTCGATAAGAACAACGATTTTTACTATCAAATCGGCGGCGAACGGCAGTCCGGGCAAGACATCAAGGTGCCGTGGGCGATTCCGGCCGACTCGGTGCGCTCATTGCTCTACACCTATGCCAAGGAACGATATTTCCTGAACACTCTGGTTTTGATTCATCCGGATGCGGTCTACTCGCGGATGGTCGATGTTCTGGATGAGATCGAGGTCGTCGAAGACGCCCTGCGTCGTGACGAGACTTTCATGCAAGCCTACTTGGCAGAGATGAAGGCTAAAGAACCGGATATCCAGCGTTACAGCTTCCGTTACTCAATCGATCACTGGGGCGAACGTCAAAACAAGATGTTTGATGAGAAAGTGTACGGACAACGCGGAGGAGGTGAATAGCCATGACCACGAATGCCTATGCCGCGAAGTTCTCGACGATTGGCGCTTACGAATTGAAGCGCAGCTATCAGAAGAACATGCGCAACGCCAATCTCTTTGTGCTCGGCGCCTGGGTGGCCGTTCTCCTGCTGGTGTTCGTTATCAATGCGATCCTGGCGGAAGACGCCGCGCCGGAACGGACGATCGTGATTCGCGATATTTCCGAGCTGGGACCGCCGCCGTCGGTGGCAACCAAGCCGGTGCAGGTAAAGGTGTCGCAGGAGTTGGCGGCGCCGAAGTTTACACTGCCGGAAGCGGTGCCGGATGAAGAAGTGTCGGAAGATTTCGTCGTCGTTTCGCAGGAGGAACTGGCGGAGATTTCGTCGCCGGTGCTCAGCGAGGGCGACGGCAGCGGCGCCAACGTGTTGGTTGACATCCCCATGGACGAATACATACCGACACCGGACGAGTTCGTTGCCGTGGAAGAGCGCCCGGTGATTTTGCAGAAGGTCGAAGCGAAGTATCCGGAAATCGCCCGGCGCGCCGGAATCGAAGGCGAAGTGTGGGTGAAGGTGCTGGTCGACCGCACCGGCGCCGTGCGCGACGCAATCGTCGCCAAAGAATCGGGCGCCAACGCCGGATTCGAAGAGGCGGCAATCGAGGCCGCCCGCGGTTACAAGTGGAAACCGGCAATGCAGAACAAGCAGCCGGTTGCGCTTTGGGTGACGTATCCGGTAAAGTTCAAGCTCAAAGGCCAATAAAAGCGGATATCATCCGACGATTGCGCAGCCTCGACCGGCAACGGTCGGGGCTGCTTGTTATTTAGGGAAGGGAATCCGCCAAATTGAAGAAAAGCGAGGTAAGCTACGGCTCCGTCCGGTGGAGGATCTTTTGAGCGACCACAACTTGGTACAGCCCGCAGGCAAAACGTCGACGAGCCGACACCGAAAATCCGGCAGCTCTTAGTTGGTTTTCGTACTGGCGAAGCGTCCAGTTGTTGGGAATGTGGCTGAGATCAAACTTGCCGAGACGCGCGCCGAGCTTGATAAACCACGGCGACGGTTCGACAAAGATAACGTGCCCTTGATCGGAGAGAATGCGACGTGTTTCGGCAAGCGCCTCATGCGAGCGAAAGATGTGCTTGAATGACGACATGAAGAGCGCGACGCCGATGGTGTGATCGGCGAGCGGTAGCGATCGGGCATCGCCTTGGAGCAGAGTGACTTGTCGCGGCGTCGAAAAGCGAATCAGTTCTTGAGAGCGCTCGACACCATAGAATTCCCAATGGTCGTTTCCCGAGGCAATGATTTCGGAAGCGAGACCGTCGGCCGCTCCGATGTCGAGCAAGCGGCGCGGGAAGCCGCCGTGGAGTCCGGCGATGATGCTCTTGACTTCGCGAATTCGCAAATAGAGCATGAGTTTTGAGAAGAGACTTCCCCGGCCGCGAAGGTAAGCGGCGTCCGACCAACGTACCTGGTGAAAAGATCCGAAGTTTCGCGCATCGCCTCCGGTCGGCAATGTCTGTTGGTGCGCTGTGCTTCGAATCTTAGATCGGGCGAGATTGGCGTTTGGCGAGTTTTCCGGTTCGAATGCGGCGCTCATGACCAAGTCCTCTTTTGTCTCTTCTGTAGTTGTCGGCGGGTAAGACAGTAACCAACAGCTACAAAAGTGCCGGCACGGCGGAGCTAAAGAAGAAACGGCTGAGCGAGTACCCCAGCCGTTCTTCCTAATATGGTACGAATCGTTTGCCGCTAACGGACAACAATGAATTTGTCGGAGTGGGTTTTGTCTTCAAAGCGGATGTAATAGAGAAACACGCCCGAAGCCAGTTTTTCGCCGGCAGCGTTCATGACCCCCCACTTGAAGTCGCCATTGAGATTATCGGCGCGGTAGACCAGGTCTCCCGATGGCGTGAATACTTCGAGATTCGAGCCGGCCGGCAAGTTATGAAAGACGATTTCGCCGTCGAGGTAGGAAAAGGGATTCGGCGATACGAAGATCGGCGAATTGACCGTGAACTTCGCAACCGGTGTGTAGCCGTCACTGGCCACACGGCCGCGCCAATAGTAGGTGGTTTGGTTGGCGAGCGTTCGGTTCGGTATCCATGAAACCTCGCCACCGTAGCCGACCGTTACGCCGGCGTCGAACAACTCAACAAAGTCTGCGTCGGTGGCGATTTCAAAGGTGCACGCAACTGAGTCACGGTCGCCAACCCAGCTCATGCGAAAGACCGGGGTGGTTGTCAATTCGATGGAGCCGTCCGCCGGCGCGACCGCGGCTGCGGCGTCTTCGACATCGAGCACCAGATCGAGATGCTGAAATTTCTGCCCCGCCGCCCAATCGGAATACGTGACGCCGTCAAAAGCGCGAACGGTCCACCAGTAGGGCTTGTTGTGCTCGTAATTGCTGACCGTGAGATACGAGGTGTATGGGCTGTTCTCCGGGCGACCGCTGGAGATTTCGACCTGTTTGGTAAGCAGCGAGTCGGAGAAGACTCGAAAGCTGTAAAACAAATCGTCGCCGTCGAGATCCGAGGAATTTCCGGTAACCAGCATCACCGGTTCGCCGAGGACGCTTTGTCCGGCCACGGGAGTGATCGGCGTCGGCACTGATGGCGCGATATTGACATCAATGAGGACACGGAACTCGGCGGTGGTCATGTAATTCGACCACGCTTGGCCATCGTAAGCACGCGCCCGCCATTTGTAGCGTACGCCGTTAACCAGATTCGGAGTGACCGTCCAGGCCGTCGTGCCGGATCCCTGTGCCACCATCGGCGATTGTGCGAGGAGCACGACCTGATTAGAGTCGTAAACGTCAAATTGATAGGTAATGGTGTTTCCTTCCGGATCGGTCGAGTTGTTGACGCGCAGCTGCGGCGTCACCGTTGTTACATTGGAGGAATTGGCCGGAGAATTCAGCGAGGGCGTCGTCGGGGGATTGTTGGCAACTGCCGCACTTACGAAGAAAGAGCGAGACGCCGACCAAGCGGAGGCATTCACGCCGTCGGAGGATCGTGCGCGCCAGTAGTAGGTGGTAGTATTGTTCAGTTGAACGGCTACTTGCCAGGTGGTCGTGCCACCGGCGCCTTGAACGATGTTCGAGGCCTCGGAGGCGACCGTAGCGAAATTGGAAACCGCCGACACTTGAAAATGATAAGTGACGGGCGAGCCTTCGGGATCAGTGACGTTGCCGCACACCAGACTGGGCTGGCGGGTCGTTACGGTCGCGCCGTTGGCGGGCGACGACAAAGCGGGCACGCCCGGAGCAGAGTTGGGTGTAACGAAGCTGTTCGTTGCCGACCAAGACGACCACGACGTGCCGTTTCCGGCGCGCGTGCGCCAGTAAAACGTTGTTCCCGGGGCGAGCGCCGTCGGCACCGTCCAGCAAGAAGTTCCGGGAAGATGCGTGACCGATGAGTTTTCCTGAGTTATCGAAGCGAAGGTGTTGACGGTGGATACCTGGAAATGGTAGCGAATCGCCTGCGAGCAACCACTTTGTGTCGAGCTGTTGATACAAAGCGACGGCGTCACCGTCGCGACGGGCGCGCCGTTGCTGGGCGTGCTCGCGGTTGGTATCGACGGCGGCGTAGTGCATTCGCCACTTACGGCCGGAATCATGATGGCGCCCTCACCGCCACGCAGCGATATCTGCGAGACAACCGATCCAAGCGTGCCGTCAGTCTGAAGCTGGCGGAAATTGCCGCCGAGGTCGACATTGATCGGCGTTGACATGTCTCCCCAATTGGCCTCGAAGCCGTCGCGCGGGCGAATGTAAACGCGACCGTAGGGGTAGTCGCGACGCCAGATCTTGTAAACAGTGCCGGCCTGATCCGGGGAAGCTCCGGATGTAACTAACTGGTAGTGCTGCGCCGGCCAACCGAGTTCGTACTCCATGGCGGGAATCCAGGACAGCGTATCGAATCCGGGATTCAAGAACACACCGTAGGCGTTGCCGAGACTGGGACGAAGGAACAGCCAAGTCGAATCGGCGCGGGCCGCCAGATAAAAGGCGAAGTTGTTGTAGAGGGCCTTGCGCATCGTTGTGGTGCCTTTGCCGCCGTAACTGACACGCACCGGACTAGTCCAAAAACTCGTCGCGCCGCGGGTGACCTTGATCGAGTCGCGTTGATAGAGGTTTTCCAGACGATAGGTCGATGAGTTGTTGCAGAATACCGGATCCCAACCGAATTCGTAGTTGAAGGCATCACCACCGGAAGAATCCGGGAACAGGTAGGAATTGCGGAAAGTCTGGGCGCAGTTGTAAGCCAGCGACTTTTTTTTGCGATCGTTCGACCACTGGTCCGCCATTTGCAGGGTGTCGCGCACTTCTCTTCCGAATTGCTGCATCAGAACCCAGCACCAGTCAGCATAGGTTTGTGTACCCCAGGTCAGAAGATTCGCGGGACTGGTTCCGGTTTCAACGACCAAACCACCGGAGACGAGGTTCGATCCCTGCATGCTCCATGGGGCGTAGTTGTCGAAATAGATGCCATCGTATTCGCCGGACTTACCGGGGAAATGCGCGGCGGCTTCGCTATTGAAGACTTGAGTCAGATATTCCTTGTAAGCCTGCCTGAGCTTGGAACTGGCGAGATTGGGGGAGAGTCGCGCCGGATCGCTGTAGGTATTGCCGGCCATGAACATATAATGCACGTAGCCGTTGGGCACGCGGCTTACCGAATCTTTAGCTGTAATGATCAGTGAATTAGTGCCCTGAATCGTCATCGTGTCCCACGAGGTACCGTTCCAATCCTTGATCTTGGTCGTGTTGTAGAAGTGCATGTAGGCGGTTTCTTCGTTGACGCTCAATTGCGTAAGACGGTCTCGGATATAGTTGGCCTTGCGAGCGGCGTTGTAGCTGTGTGAATCGTATTTCTTGTAGCCGGGCATGTCGGTACCGGAGGTATAGAGAACAAGTTGGCAGCCGGGCGACTTGGTCCGCCATTCGGCAATATCCTGCGCGCATTCGGCGTAGCCCATGATGTAGCTGTAGCGCGAAAAAAGCCAATTGGGATCGCCGGGCTTTTCCCACATACAGGTGCCGTCAGTTCCACAGAAATAACCGCCGGCACGCAGCGATTGTGTACCGGCAACGAGCGTCGGCGATTGATTCATGACGGCGATGGTGGTAAGCAACAGCGGCAAGTAAACGGTCTTGATAAGCTTACTCATTATTTCCTCCAGATGCGGACTCACAGAGGCTGTAGCGCAAAAAAGCCGACCTCTAAGGTTACAAAACATCGCTTTGCCCCGTACCTGAGATGCAATCTCAGTGCCGACTTTCGGCAAGCACCAAGCTAACGTCCCCCAATAAGTTGTATCGGCAGCGACGGCGACGAACTGTATCAGAGTAGCACAACAAGTTGCATAGCCGGGCAAGTAGTCAGACCGAACGCTTGCGCTGTCCGAATCTCTCAGGCCTGCGCAAACTATGCGCACGCGTTTCAATATTCAACAACAATACTCGCCGTACGGACGATTCTTTTTGCGCCGACCGCAGGAGAATTGACGCTTGGCGACTGCCGCAATTCATCTATATTCGCAGAGGCAACGAGCAACCGTGCTCGAGAGGACTCAATAATTGGTCGTTTCGATAATCCTGCCGGCGATTCTCATCATTGGCGCGCTTGCTGCCGTATGGTGGCAGATTAAGCGGCGCCGATACAATCTTTGGCTGCCTTCATATCGGCAAACGGCTCGGCTGCGCCGGGCGCCACGGCCGGCAACGCGGCATATACTGCTCTCAATTTGCGATCATTTCGAGCCGGGGCGCAATACTGCGGCGCTCCGGGAATGGCTTGATCGTTACCACGAAATCGTCATTCGGCATCGCGATGCCGATGGCCGGCATCCGCAACGATCGTTTTTCTATCCCATCGAGCAGTTTTGCGACGAGCAGGTCATAATGATCCGCGATCTTTGCCGCGCCGGGATGGGGGAGATCGAGATGCATCTTCATCACGAAAACGACACGCCGGAGTCGGTGACGCGCATTTATCGCGACGGCCTTGAGAATTTTGGGCGATTCGGAATCTCGCAGACTATCGATAGTCCGGCGCAGACCCGGTTTGCGTTTGTCCACGGCAACTGGGCTCTTGACAACGGCGCTGCCGAAATATCCCCGAATCCGTGCGGAGTCAACAACGAGTTGCAGATACTGAGATCTCTCGGTTGTTTTGTTGATTGCACCTTTCCGGCTTTGTGGTCTCCGGCGCAGCCGCAACGTATCAATTCGATCTATTATGCGACCGATGATCCCGCGAAGCCGAAATCCTATGATGACGGCGTTCCGGTGGAAGCCGGCAGAGCGGCAAGCGGCGATCTGATGCTGCTTCAGGGACCCTTGATTATTGATTGGAAGAACTGGCGGCACAGAACGCATCCGACGATGGAACACGGCGATTTGTCGGCGGCTTCGCCGATTTATCCGCGCCGCATTGAACTCTGGCTGCGCGCCAATATTCACGTTGTCGGTCGGCCGGAGTGGGTGTTCGTCAAACTCCATGCGCATAGCATGCACCGCGTCGATTGGCCGCAAGTAATTGGCCAGCCATTTGAGTGTCTTTTGCAGCTTCTCGAATCAGCGTACAACGACGGCAGACGTTTTATCATGCACTATGTCACGGCGCGCGAGTCATACAACATCATCAAGGCAGCGGAGGCCGGGCAGAGCGGCGATCCGAATCGCTATCGGGATTTCGTGATTCCGCCGTATCGGGCAAACCGGACGTCAGATTGAAGGTAGCGATGCGGCCAGCCAATCGCGCTGAACCGAGACGCACTTCGCGTGTATTCTTCATGTGAGTAATTCCGCGTCGCCTACTTCCCGCTGGCAGCGTCTACGATCGGGAATTCGAATATACGGCTGGCAGTATCTCCTGCGATCCGTGGTTTGGCGGTTGCCGCAGAGACTATTTGAATTCGATCACTTCTATTTGGTCTACGCCGACCGACTCGAGTCCCCAGCTCCTCATGACGCTTCGGCGGCGGTTCGTCAAGCCGGCCCGGCCGACGCCGATCGTTTCGGCGCTCTCGGCGTTGAAACGGAAACTGCCCGCGCGCGTCTTCGACAGGGCGACGTCTGTACGCTTGCGGAAGATCATGGACGGGTTGTCTCGATGCTGTGGTCGGCTACGGGCAGACTGTATCTGGAGTACGCCGGGGCCGTTCTCGATACCGGTCGCGACGGCTTCTACAAGTACAATTCGTTTACGGTACCTGAGAAGCGCCGGGAAGGGTTGTTCCGAGCCTGTGTGCAAGAGCTGCAACGGATCTATGGCGCCGCCGGACGAAAGCACGCTTACGGCGCGATCAGTCACTTCAATGCCCCGTCGCTGATGGCCACGGAGACTTTGGGCAATCGCGTAGTCGGCGAGTCTTATCGCTTCAAGGTCTTCGGCATCAACTTCGTCTGGGTCAAAAGCTGGCCGCAGCCGACAAAGAAACTGAGGATGTTCCGGCGACCGCCGGATGCCGAGCTTCGCGGCATCTGACGGCAATTGGGCTTTCGGCAGAAAAATCAAGCGACTATTATGCGGGTTATGACACAGCCGGCGGCACAGATGGCACCAATCGAGATCGAAATCGTCGCGGCGCGCGAGCAATTTCGCCGGATGCATGGTGAGTGGGATGAACTGGCGGCCGTGTCCGGTGCGCCGACATGGCAGACGCACGCTTGGATTTCCTGCTGGCTTGACGCGTTTGGCGCCGACGTCGTTCTACTGATCGCCTGCGCCCGGAGCAGCGGTAAATTAATTGCCGCAGCGCCAATGATAGTGCGCTCAAGGCGCATCAAGGGCGTGCGATTGCGGATACTGAGCTTTCTTGAGAACGATCTGACACCGCGTTCGCATTTCGTCGTATCGGATCTCCGGATTGAAGTCATTCGCGAATTGTGGAAGGGTCTCGAAAACTACGGCGGCTGGGATTTTGCCGTGCTTTCTAACATGCCAGCGGAGCATCCGGTTAATCCACTGTGGCGTCAATTCCTGACTCAGAGCCGGCTGCGATACATCGAACAACCGGAGCGGCAATCACCGTATATCGACCTGCCGAATGGCTATGCGGGCTACCGCGAGGTCATGGCATACTCGATGAAACGAAACATCACGACCTCGGGAAATCGGCTTAAGAAGCTGGGAGCACTGACGGTGCGCCGTTCACCCGGCGATATCGAGATGCACGAAGCGCTGAATATCGCATATGACGTCAGCGCCCGAAGCTGGAAGGCTGCTCACCATAACGACCTGGGCGGACATCCGGCCCAGCGCAAGTTCTATGATGCGGTCGTCGCCGAACCGGAATTGAGAAAGCACCTGCGCATCTGGATTCTCGATCTTGATCACAAGCCAATCTCGTTCGAGATGATGATCCAAAGCGGGAACGTCTTAACGGGGCTGGCAACCGACTATGATCAGGCCTACCGCCACGGTTCGCCGGGAGTGTACCTTCGTGATCAAGCGCTGCAACAGTGCGCCGAACTCGGCGTCACACGCTATGACCTTGCCGGACAGGGATATGGTTACAAGCTGCATTGGACCAAGGAAATCCTCGCGCACTCGCAGTTCTGGGTGTTCCGCAAGAGCCTTAAGTCACGAATCCTCTATTTCGGAAAGGCGAAGGCGCTACCGACGTGGAAGCGATTGACAGAAAAGTCACGCCCGGTGACCGACAATGCCGACGAGAATCGAGGCAACGATCAGCCCGCACAACTTGAAACGACCACGAAATCCGCGTCATAGGCGAATCGCAACTCGATGACGACCACACCCAAGAAGCCCGGCTCGTTTTTGTCACAAATCGTGATCTACGGTCTGGGGATGGCGGTGAACTACGGAATCGGATTCATCCTCCTGCCATTCTATAGCCGCCTGATGCCGACCGAGCAGTACGGAATCATGGAGATTCTCAATCGAACGATTGAGATCGTGTCGCTGCTGCTGCTGACGCAGTACGGGATCACCTATGTGCGTTTCTTTCGCGACCGCGACGATTCCGATTACCAGCGCCGGGTCACGGGCACTTCGATCTATGTCGTGTTTGCCATCTCGGCGGTAGTGACCGTCGCGCTGACGCTGGCCCGAGAGCCGGTGTCGGCGCTGCTCTTCGACACAGCGGAGTATGGTTACTATGTCGTGCTGGTAGCCGTACGCTACTTGTTGGATATGCTCTTCGTCGTGCCGCTGCTCTTCTATCAGGCCACCGAGCAACCGACAAAGTACATAGCGATTTCTGCGGCGCGCTTGGCGCTGACGCTGGGATTGAACATTGTGTTGCTGTACACCATGGACGACAAGGTCGCGGCAGTATTGTGGGCGCAAATTCTCTCGATCGGCGTGTTCGTCGTCACCGTCGGCGTCAATGTCTTTGCGCGTTCCGCGCTGCGCATAGATATGGGATTGGCCAAGCAGATTCTAAAGTTTACGTGGTCGTTTTCCTTCATCGGGGCATACACTTTCGTGTTGAGCAGCGCCGATCGATTTTTCATCAACGAATACTGCGGTCAGGCGGCCGTTGGCATTTACTCGGCCGGGTTTCGCATCGGCCAGATTTTCTCGGTGCTCATCTTTAGCCCGGTACTGCGGGCATGGAGCCCGCGCCTGGTCGAACAACTGCGCACCGCAGAAGGCGCCCGAAACCTGGCACGGCTGACGACATGGACGTTATTGGTGTATCTCTTGTGCGCCGTAACTCTGAGTGTTTATGCCCGAGAGTTAGTAGCCGTGGTGATCGGGCCGAAGTACTTTGACTGCTACAGCCTTGTGCCTTTGATCGCATTGGCGCATTTCTTCTCCGGTTTCTCGTTTTTCGTCGACGGCGGCATCTACTACAGCAAGAAGACCTATTTGAAAGTCTGGCACGGGATCACCACGGCAATTTGTCTCCTCTTCTGCTTCATACTTGTTCCGAAGTATTGCGGCACGGGCGCCGCTTGGGCGCTCATTATCAGTTCGATTTCGCTGGCCGGTCTGAATTGGTATCTGTCTTACCGGGCGTATCCGATGAAGTACGAGTTTGGCAAGCTTCTCCGCATCTTGGCAATCGGCGTCTTGGTCTATCTTGGAGCGTGGATGCTGGAAGCGATCGAGCTACGGTACTTTGAGCATTTCGTTAGCGCGCTGCTGATCTCCTCGAAGTGGCTGTACTTTGCGGTTATGATCGTCATCAAACTGCCGCTGGTGTGGCTGTTTGTAGCTCTCGTTTGGGTCGCCAAGATTTTTGAGCCTCAAGACCGCGAGCGGCTGAAGGCGATCATCAACGACCTGCGCCAACGCGTGCCGGGATTGAAGCAGACTCCGCCGCCGGCAGATTTGCCCGCATAACGCCTGCGGGTTTCTTTGCAAATCGATTGACCATCTCCCATACAGGGCTTAACTTATCAACAATAGTTTCGCAGCTTCGGGAAGGAGCCGGTTATGCTTCGAGTTTATTCATATTGTCTGGCCGCGAGTTGTGCGCTGCTCTTCGCCGCATCTTCAATCGCACAAGCGCAGGCAACGTCAGGTGGTTTGTCATTCGAGGTGATTTCTCGGCTGCAGGACGATTTCACCAAGCACGGACGAAATCCGGCGATATACAATGCCCTGACAGCGAACGATATCGCGAATCTCACGATCGACCGCGACAAGCTGCTTTCACACAATTCGATATTCAACAAGACGATCACGACCGGGGAAATCACCAATCAAGAAGCTTCAGGGCGATGCTGGATGTTCGCCGGTTTTAACATGCTCCGTCCGAAGGTAATGGATAAGCTCAAACTCGGCACGTTCAAGATGTCGACCAACTACCTCTTCTTCTGGGATAAACTGGAGAAGTCGAATGCGTTTCTTGAAGCGATGATCCAGTTAGCCGCGCGGCCGCTGGATGACCGGGAGGTTGATGCGCTGATCAAGGACCCGTGCGGCGACGGCGGCTGGTGGACTTACATCGTATCACTGATCGAGAAGTACGGCGTGATTCCTGAGACGGTGATGCCGGAGACGTACGCGACTTCCCACACCGGCGGTCTCAACGCAATCCTCAATCGGACGCTGCGCAAAGATGCGATCGCGCTGCGCATGCTGCAGACTGACGGCAAGTCGCCAGATGAACTACGCACGGCAAAGGAAACGATGCTCAAGCGCATCTACACGATTTTGGCTCTGAATTTTGGCGAGCCACCGAAACAATTCACCTGGCGCTATGAGAGCAAGGACTCGGTCGTCGCCGCACCGCGAGTTTACACGCCGCAACAATTCTACAACGAGATGATCGGTGTCAAGCTGGATGATCACATTGTGGTGTTCGATCATCCCGGCGTCGAGTATTTCAAGCACTACGAAATGAGCTGGTCGGGGAATCTCGCCGATCAGAATAATCTCCGTTTCATAAATCTCCCGATCGACAGCCTCAAACGTTACGCACTCAAGACGGTTCTGGGCGGCACGCCGCTCTATTTTGCCTGTGATGTCGGGAAGGACAATTATGGCGCTAAGGGCATACTGCAGACCGGCATCTATGATTTTGAGTCAATTTACGGTTTTCCCGTGAACTTGAGCAAACGCGAGCGCGTCCTGCTGCGCGATAGTTCGCCGAATCACGCGATGGTCTTTACCGGCGTCGATACACTGGCCGGCCGACCGGTGAAGTGGAAGGTTGAGAATAGTTGGGGCGATAAGGGCGGAGACAAAGGCTATTGGTCGATGTACGATAATTGGTTCAATGAGTATGTCTACTGCGTCATCATCGACAAAGAGCTGCTGACGAAAGAAGTTGCCGCTTTGCTGGATACGACTCCGGAAATCCTTCCGGCCTGGGATCCGATGTGGGAAGCGATGCGGAGTATCCGCTGAGCAGATCAAGCGATCGGCAAAGCGTAAATCGTTGTCGTTTAATTAATTATGCGGAGAGGCAGGGATTCGAACCCTGGATACCCTCGCGGGTATAACGGTTTTCGAGACCGCCGCTTTCGACCACTCAGCCACCTCTCCGGAGGTTCGGTCGCTACTAAAATCGTCCTGTCCGAAGACAGGAACGCTCTAAATCTCTCTTTCGCCCCGAGCGCCGAAGACTGCTTCGGCCAGCTTTTCCACGGCTTCCTCCTTTGGCTTAAGCAAGAGCAAACCGGCCGGACAAAATACGGAAATCAGCACGTAGGTGTCAAGGTCGCCGCCGAGAAAATAGAAGATTAATCCGTACAACGCCGGCGCCGCCGCGAGGATGAATATCGGCATGAAGGCATCGAGTAACTTTGGGCCGAATTGCGTCACTTGCCCGCCAATGCGCGGCGAGAGAGCTTCGGCGCGGATGAGGCGTTTTTTCACGACAAATGCGGCCAGCACGTCGCTTGCGGAGACCGCGATGAAGGCGTAGCCGAGAATTTTGAGCGTGTCTTCGCCGACGATGGGACTGGCGAGAAATGGAAGAAACGCGCGAAGCACGACACCCAGAGCCAGCAGTCCGGCCGGTATTCCGACACAGAGATGCAGACCGCGTTGCGCAACAGCGCCGGAGATTTCACGCGCGTCAATTCGATTCAAGGTTGCCTTTACTCTTTTTGCGAATGGTGTCGAAGAATTCGCTGATGATCGCCACACATTCGAGTTCGCGCACGCCGCTCACAATCTCGACCTGGTGGTTGAGCCGTGGATCCTGCACAAGATTGAAGACTGAGCCGCAGGCGCCGGCTTTGGGGTCCTTGGCGCCAAAGACGACCCGCTTGATTCGCGCCAGCACGATGGCGCCGGCGCACATGGCGCAAGGTTCAATCGTCACATACAAAGTCGCATTCTCCAAATAGCGAAGTTGCAGTTTGTTGCAGCCCGCCGTTATGGCGATCATTTCCGCGTGCGCGGTCGGGTCGTGCAGCGTCTTGTTTTGGTTGTAGCCACGGCCGATGATCTTGCCCTCAAGCACGACCACCGCGCCGATGGGCACTTCCTCGTTGGCTTCAGCATTGAGCGCCTCGCGTAGCGCCTGCGCCATGAAGGCGGCGTCGATTTCTTCCTGCGTCGGATCGGGATTGATGCTCAACATCGCGGGGATTATAGGCAGCGACGCGGATTCAGCCAAGCGGTTTTCGGGGAGCGCAGTCGCGAGGGATTGCCTGCCAACGGTAGCTTCAGTCGCCGATCCAAAATGGCAGTTCTGGAATTGGAACGCTCTCCAAGCTGCAAGGTTTCAGGACAGAACCCCCAACCGCTCGGCTTCACTTTCGATGAAAGCCTTGAGCGCGGTCAGGTCGTCTTCGTAGACATCAACGAACTTGGCGGCGATTTCAAAGCGTCCTTCGGGGAGAAACTGGCTGCGAATGATCTGGCAGATCGCCGTCATCGGCGTGCCGGCATCATCTTCGGCGGCACGGAAAAACTGCGATTGATGCTGCTTCCAAAGCGGCAAGGCGATGATCATCTTCACCAATTCGTCGCGATGAAAGTCGCGCGGCGATAAGAATAGAACGCCGCCGGCGCCGATGTTTTGCGTCTGACCGATCGATTCCGAATCGGCTTTGGCCGAGAAGAGAATCTTCTGCGTAGTAATCTGGCAACTGGACGGGATTCGAATGAACTGGCGGCGATTTTTGACCGCGCTGGCGGTGGCAGTAGTCATAACTTTCCCCTGCATCAGCAGTTAAAATCTCAACATCTTGAGTATCGGCGGCTTAGGGAGATTTTGAAGCCGTCCGAAACGAGAATTTTCTTGATTAACATCGAGTCGGTTAGTACCGTATCATCCGAGTATGGCAACCGAGCGCCTCGCCAAGCCGAAATGGCTGATGATGAATGCCACATTTGGCAGCGGCTATCGTCGCGTGCGCGGTCTGCTCAAAGAGCATGGTCTGCATTCCGTGTGTCAGGAAGCCAGTTGCCCGAACATGGGTGAGTGCTTCGAGTCCGGCACGGCGACATTTCTGATTCTCGGCCATGTTTGCACGCGCAGTTGCGGATTTTGCGATATTCTCAAGGGCAAGCCGAAAGTACACGACCTCGGCGAACCGCAGCGGCTGGCTTCAGCAGTCGCCAAGCTCGGCCTGAAGCATGTCGTTATCACCTCGGTCACGCGTGACGACCTCGAAGACGGCGGCGCGTCGATTTTCGCCGCGACCGTGCGCAAGCTACGGGAGTATGATCCGAGTATTCAAATCGAGCTGCTGGTGCCCGATTTTCAAGGATCGAAGGCAGCGGTTGACGTGGTGCTTGACGCGGCACCGGAGATCTTCAATCATAATATCGAAACAGTTCCCCGATTGTATAAGACCGTGAGGCCGCGGATGGGTTATCGCCGCAGCTTGTCGATATTGCGCTATGCCAAAGGCTCCGGCAAGATCAAGCTCGTCAAGTCGGGCATCTTTGTCGGGGTCGGTGAGCGAGAGGACGAGGTCAAACAGACGATGCAGGATATTGCCGATACCGGCGTGGATATTCTCACCGTCGGCCAGTATCTGTCGCCTTCGGAGTTGCATTTGCCGGTCGTGAAATACTACCCACCGGAAGACTTCATCCGTTTTCGCGACTGGGGTATGGCGATGGGATACAAGCACGTTGAATCGGGGCCGCTGGTGCGTAGTTCTTACAAGGCCTCGCACCAAAGCTCGAATCTGATCGAAGTTTGAGCGAAGGCGGCAGGTGAAGCGATCGCTCCGACAGCAATCCCGCAAAGCGGGACACGAGTGTGGGCGACACGATTTGATTCACGCGGCTGATAAGGATGAACGAGCGTACTAACTGAAACGATGATCAAGATATTCTTCGCAAGAGAACTCGGTTTTTGCTGGGGCGTAGAACGCGCCATTAACATGGCGGCTGAGGCCAAGAACAAGTTTACCGGTGACGTGACGATTCTCAAAGAAATCGTGCACAATCGCCAGGTCGTCGATTTTTTCAAAACGCGCGGCGTCGGCCAAGAAAATACTCTCGAAAGGATCGAGTCGGGCACTTTGGTGATTTCGGCGCACGGGTTGTCGCCGAAACTTAAGGAAGAGGCGCACAATAAGGGTCTCAATATCGTCGACACTACTTGTCCGCTGGTGGAAAACGTCCACACGTTCACCCGCGAATTGCTCGCCGAAGGTTACGAAGTCATCCTGTATGGCGAACCGGGACACGACGAGGTTCACGGCGTGATGGGAATCGACGATCAACGCATTCATCTACTCGCCGAGTACGAGGATATCAAGCATCTGCCCAAGTTCGACGGCAAAGTCGCCTTGATCACCCAGACGACGCGCGGCGTCCAGGCATTCGCCAAGGTCTGCGCCAAAATGCGAGAAGTCTATCCCGGGATCAAAATCGTCGACACGATTTGCGACGCCACCGACAAGCGCCAACACGCGATCCACCAACTCGCCCCGGAAATGGACTTGGTGCTCGTCATCGGCTCGCAAAGCTCCGGCAATTCTCAGCGCTTGCGCGACATCGCCGAAGAATTATGCGGCAAAGCCTACTTGATTGACCACCCGACGCAGATTGACTGGAAGTGGTTCGATGGTGTCGAAAGAGTTGGTCTCACGGCCGGCGCTTCGACACCCAATTTCGCCGTCGAGACGATGTTACGCGCCCTGCAGACCGGAGTCGGAATCGACTTCGAGAATTCTGATCCCAAGCTCTTTGAATACAAGTCTTTTGCCCAGTATCGGAAAGATGTTCAACCAACCGCGTAGAAAATCCCGTCAGATCAAAGTCGGCAACGTTTTCGTTGGTGGCGATGCGCCGGTGTCGGTGCAGTCGATGACGACGACTCAGACTCGCGACATCGATGCCACCGTCGCGCAGATTAAACGCCTTGAGGACGTCGGCTGCGACATTGTTCGCGTGGCGGTTCTCAATAAAGAGGACGCCGAGTCGCTGGGCGAAATTCGCCGGCAAATCAATATCCCGCTCGTGGCGGATATTCACTTTCACTACCGGCTTGCGCTGATCGCTGCCGAGCAAGGCGTCGACAAGATCCGCACCAATCCCGGCAATATCGGCGACGACACCAAGATGGAAACCGTCGTCGCGGTTTGTAAAGAACGCGGCCTGCCGATTCGCATCGGCGTCAACACCGGTTCGCTCGAATGGGACTTGGTCAAGTCGATGGGGCGCTACAATCCGGACGCATTGGTCGAGTCCGCGCTGCGCAAAGTGCGTCTTTTGGAGGAGATGGACTTTTGCGACATTTGCATTTCGATGAAGTCATCCGAAGTCCCCGGCATGGTCGAGGGCTACCGCAAGATCGCCAAGCTGGTGGATTACCCACTGCATCTCGGCGTGACTGAGGCCGGCCCGCTCATGGGCGGCACGATCAAATCGTCGGTTGCTTTCGGATTACTGCTTCATGAAGGCATCGGCGACACCGTGCGCGTTTCGTTGTCGGCTGACCCGGTCGAAGAGATCAAAGTCGGGAAAAAGATCCTCCAATCGCTGGGGTTTTTCAGCAATGCGCCCGATCTGGTCAGTTGTCCGACGTGCGGTCGCTTGCAAACCGATCTTTTCGGTCTGATCGGTCGCGTCGAGAAGGTGCTCGAGGGGATCAAGAAACCGATCAAAGTTGCAGTCATGGGCTGCAATGTCAACGGCCCCGGTGAAGTCGGCGATGCCGATTTGGGCGTGGTCGGCTCGGCGGACCTCCTTGCGCTCGTGCGGCACGGTAAGGTGATCGGCAAGTTTCCGCCCGATCAACTCGAGGTCGAACTCATCAAGCAGCTTGAGATCATCAAGAGCGAAGACCCTGCGGCCAGTCAGCCGGTTGCGGCGGCGGTGGCGGAGTAGTCGCACTGGCAGGGGGCGAGGACAACTGGCCCGCATTGCGAGTTGACTGCAATCGATGCGCTCGCTTCATTGCCTCATGCCCAGCCATCGCGTCATCGCAATGCATCGACCGCCTGCCTATCCGCCGCTGGAGCTAAAGGCCGGAGCGAGAGTCACCGTCGGTCGGCGCGACGACGAGTGGCCGGAGTTTCTTTGGTGCACCGGCGATGACGGCCAAGCCGGGTGGATTCCGGAATCGTATCTTGATCGCAACAGCGAAAACTCCACATTGAATCGCGATTACGATGCAACGGAACTTGCAGCGCAGGTCGGTGATCAGGTTACCGAAGTAGAGCACGTTGGCGGCTGGCTCTGGTGCAGAAACCAACGCGGCGAGTTCGGTTGGATACCGGAACGAAACCTAAGCTTGGAACGCGGCCTCAGAAGCTGACTATTCAATCGGAATCGCCGGAAATCTCCTATCTTCTTGGGCGCCAAAGTCGTCGGCTAATCGGTGGTCAGGGATTCGGAAGACGCGGGGCAAGGCTTCGTCGCACAGGAATGCCGGAAAATCTCGAACTCAATCCCATTTACCTACTTGCGCATGCCCAGAAATGCATTAATCTTCTTCTACAAGATAAGCGTCTCGCGCGTCATATCCGTGTGACTGTACATTTCCGTTTGACCAGAAGGAACACAAGCCAAAGACGAATGTGAGGAAGCTATGCGCAAGTCTTTGCTGATTCTGCTGACACTGATCTTGGCTGCAGCATGGAGTTGCAGCGAGGATCGCACAACAACGCCGGCCGGCGAAAATCAGGTTCCAGCAGATGTCCAGAAGTTGATTGATCGGTTCGCGATGCCGGTGCCGATGGAGTTGGATCCGGCGATGACGCACATTCGCGGCGGCAATCCCGCCGATTCACCGCCATATGCCAATTATGACGTTTATGCGATCACGATCCTTTGGGGCAGCTTGATGAACCTTGGCGGCAACCCGGGGACGACGGTCGACTGGAGCGGGACAGTCTCGGTTAACGGCGTTGTGACTTTTGACGTGCTGCACACGGTCAGTTTTGAGACAAATCAGGATCACCTAATTCCGACGAACAATCCTGCGCTCGTGGCCTGGGAGTCGTTTACGACCAACGATTTCGACGGCATCAACTGCCTGCTCTACGTTGATAAGGACATCGTGTACGTGACACAGCCCCTACTGACTTTCGATACGGACCCCTTTGCGATCAGCTACGGCCTTGAGGAGTTAAGCAACCTGACGGAATTCCACCTGGTCAACAACACGCTGGGGTTCGCAATTGCCGCGCGCAAGATATATTCGAACACCTGTCCCGCCGGAATGATTAACGGCTTCTGGATTCGAGATGATCTTGGCGGCGCCACCGGTTCGATTCAAGGCGAGTGGCTCAACGCCGATGGATCGCCCGTGGGACCGTTTGCCGGAACGTTTGCCACATCCAATACTGGGCTGCGAACATTTGAAGGTGTCGTCTCAGAGGGCGCGCTCACCGTAGTAAAGTACTATGTGTACGGAACGTGGTACTATGACGACCCGTCAATGTGTCCGATTTGCGGTACGGGTCACGGACAATTCGCCGGATTTTATACCGACATGAACCGCAATCTGAAGGGCGTCATCAAAGGTGAATTCGGCTGGGCGCCGTCGCCGACAGTTAACCAGTTACCGATGACCGGGCAGTGGATTGAGATGTGCAGAAACTCGGCTTTCGCGTTTCACATTCGCGGAATCAAATGAGAAGACCCTCCGATACGTTATGAAATGAGCAAGCGGGCGACTCCTCAGGAGCCGCCCGCTTGCTTTCTGATGTAATTCCAGGGGCCGAGTCAGTAAGCGATCTTGACCCAGCGGCAACCACTGCGAGCCGCCCGGCAACAGCGTACTTGACAATATGTTGCGATCCGGTTTCTTGAGCGCCGTAGGCGGACCGCTATGTCAACACCAACGGATCAACATCTTCCGGACTCAGACGCCTTCAAAGACTCACCTTCGCCACAATATCGCCGTACCGGATACCTCTATGCCGTTGGCTCCGCATTAGCCTCGGCCGCCGCCACGGTTGTCGGCAAATGGAATCTGGCGTCGATCTCGCCGTTCTTGATGAACAGCCTGATTTTTACCGTTGCCTCGATTGCGCTGGTCGCTGCGGCGATCCCGATTTACGGAGTATCGGCGCTGCGCACGATACCGCGGTCGGGCTGGAAGTGGCTTTGGCTCTTCGCCCTGACATCAATGCTCTCGGTGCTGGCCTTCTGGTCAGGAGTGCAATTGATGGACCCTTCTCTGGCAGCGTTTCTCAATCGGGCGGAGGTTCCCGTCGCTATCATATTCGGGGTGATCTTCCTCAAGGAACGATTTACGTGGTGGGAAACGATTGGCGCATTGGTCTCGATTGCGGGCATTGTCATCATGCGACTGAATCTTCGAGTGGAATATTCACTCGGATTCTGGCTGGTTCTTGGCGGCGCGCTGCTTTTTGGATTTGCCGAGTTCTGCTCCAAGAACGCGCTCAAGTCTATTCCGCCACTCCTTCTGACTGCCGTTCGGAATGTGCTGATGTGCGCCATGTATTGGATCATCTTTGCGGCGGTCAGTCGCAACTGGGAAGGTCTCGACCAGGTGTGGTACGGCGTCATTGCACTTGGGTTTTTGGGACCGCTGTTAACGCGGCTGCTCTATTTGGCCGGCCTTAAGCGGATGGCGCTGTCCAAGGCGGCGGTGATTAGTCAAGCCCAACCGGTGTTCGTGCTGATCATCGCTTTACTGGCGTTCGGCCAGTTGCCAACTTTCCGGGAACTCGTCGGCGGTATCATGATCGCTTTCGGATGTCTGCTTATGGTCTTGCGACGGTTGAATCAGGCATTGCTGAAAGGCATGACGCCGAGCCGGCCAATCGGCTCCTGAGCGCGCAAAGATTCCCTTGCCGACAGCGGCTAACCGATTGTAGAATGACCGCGTGTGGATTTTGACTCGATATGTGCTGCGCGAGCACATCGGCCCGTTTTTCTTCGCGTTCTGCATCATTACTTTTGTCCTGATTATTGACTTCATCCCGCACATGCTGGAGCTGATCATCGGCAAAGATCTCTCGACGTGGACGGTAATCAAGTTCCTGTTCTTGAATCTTGCGTGGATGTTGGCTCTGGCTGTGCCGATGGCCGTTCTGGTTGCGACGTTGATGGCTTTCGGGAGATTCACGGCCGACCGGGAAGTCTTGGCGCTAAAGTCGCTCGGTATTGATCTGATTCGATTGATGATTCCGGTCTTCGTCGTTGCCGGGCTGATCGGGGCGGCATTGATTTGGTTTAACAACGATGTGCTTCCGGACGCCAACCATATGGCGTCCAATCTACGCAGCGATATTGGACGCCTCCGACCGACCTTTCAACTGCAATCGGGAGTCTTCCTTGAGAACATTCCGGGCTACATCGTGTTAGTCGACGACATCAACCACAAAACTTCGCGAATCAAGCGCGCGGTGATCTACGACCGCACCAATCCGAACATGAATCGCACAATAACCGCCGATTCCGGCATCGTTGAGTTTCAACCGCAAGATGAGGCGATTTCCTTCCTGCTCTTCTCCGGTCAGGTACACGAGCAGAACCGAGAGCAATTGAGCGATTATCGAATTTCCGAGTTTGCGTCGCAGACTTTCAAGGTCGGCAACCTTGAAACTCGCCTGAAGGAAACGGATCAGGATTATCGCGGTGACCGCGAAATGTCGGCGATGCAGATGCTCGACAAGGTTCACGGCTGGGAAAAGGAGATCGCCGATTATCGCGCGGCGACAGTTGTCGATACCGACTCGGCGCTGCTGCGGGCGCTGGCATTCCCGCTGCCGGCGGCATCGTCGGCGACCCCCGGCACGCCCGAGTGGCGCGAATGGCGTTTTTCGACGGTGGCGGCGGACATCGATAAGGCGACACGGCTGTTCAAGACGCGGTTGACGCAGATCATCACGAACACCAAGCTTGTGGCGAAATATTCGGTCGAGATTCACAAGAAGTATTCGCTCCCCGCCGCCTGTTTGGCATTCATCCTGATCGGCGCTCCGCTTGGCGTTGTCAGTCGCGGCGGCGGCATGGCGCTGTCCGTCGGAATTTCGATCGCGCTCTTCACGGTTTATTGGGCGTTCTTGATCGGCGGCGAGCAGTTGGCCGACCGCCTGATCATTCCGGCTTGGATTGCCATGTGGGCGGCGAATATCCTGCTGACGGCGGTGGGTATCGTCTTGATTTATTGGGTGCGGAGTGAGAAGAGCTTCGCTTCGGCGATGAAATCCATATTCTGGCGGAGCGCTTCCCGGTGAGCATTCTGGCGCGCTATCTGCTTCAGCGCTTCTTCCTGACCTTTTTCGTTTCGATCTTCTGTTTCATTATCATATTCAACTTGGTCAATCTGGTGGAAAACCTCGGCCGCTTTGTCGAAGCCGGCGCAACCGCCATCGATATCGGCAAGTACTATCTGTACTTCACGCCCTTCATTGTTGTGCTCACGTGCCCGATCGCCACGCTGCTGGCATCGATTTTCTCGATTGGCCTCATGTCAAAGCGCAATGAATTGACGGCGATGAAGGCGGCGGGTGTTTCGCTCTATCGCGTTGCATTGACGCTAATCGTGGGCGGATTTGTAATTGCCGGCGGACTCTGGGTGTTTGGCGAGATTATCTTGCCGGTATCGAATCAGCGCAAAAACGAAATCCGCGCCGAGAAATTCGAGAAGCGCAAGGCGGAGGCGGCGAACGTCTATCGCAATCAGATGTTTCAAGGGCTCGATGGCCGCATCTTCCAGTTTACGACCTACTACTCGCAATCGCTGACTGGCGAGGGCGTGCAGATTCAGCAATTTGACGGCAAGAACTTGCGACAAATCATCACGACTGATCGCTTCCTCTGGCGCGATAGCGTCTGGTGGGGCACCGACGTTGAAATTCGCGATATCGGGGATCTCGAAGGCGCTGCGAAACCGATTCGATCAACCAAAATCGATTCGATGGCTTTCGTCAGCCTGCGTGAACAGCCGACGTTGTTCGAGGACTGGTTCACGCGCCAGGATGCGTTGTCGATGGGCTACTTCAAATTGCAGCGCTACATCGAAGTCAGCCGCCTTCTGGGAAAGAATGTGTCGGCACAAGTAGTTGATCTGTACAACAAGATTTCCTTCCCGTTGATTAACGTCATTATTATTCTGATCGGAGTGGCGCTGGCATCAAATCCGCGTCGCGCCGGATTGGGGATCAGTTTCGGCCTGTCGATGGGCGTGTCATTCGTGTTTTTCACGATGGTGAAGGTCGCAATCGAGATGGGACATAACGGACTGCTTTCCCCGATAATTGCCGCATGGGGCACGAATGCGGTGTTCTTGGTTTTCGGACTCATTTTGCTCTTAAGGGTGCCGAAGTGAGAATGGTCGGATTGCCGGCCAGAGGGAGATTGACTTGTACAAGCGCAACCGTATCTTGCCGCCCGTGATACGCCAACAAATATGTCCCATCCTCGTGACGCTTTTGTTGTGGTTGGGATTGACCGCATGTCAATCAAGCCAAAGCAATGGCACGACGGCACATGCCCCGACCGGTTCCGTCCGGTGGCAAGAGTGGAACGCGTCCATACTGAAGCGCGCCGCCGACGGCGAAAGACCGGTGTTTCTATTCGTCACCACACCGTGGTGCCGCCAGTGCGCCGAAATGGAACTGGGTGTCTTCGCCGATTCACAAGTCGCGTTAACGCTCAACGAAGCTACCGTTCCGATCTATGTTGATGCGACCCGGTTCCCCCACGTCGAAGAGATTTACGGTTTCGGCGGGTTTCCCAGTTGTATATTCCTGACGCCCGACGGCCGTACATTCGGCGGCGGGCTGCTGCTGCCGCTTGACTCATTTCGCGTGCTTCTGGATCGCGTGATCGAAGGTTGGCAAGTCACTCCCGCAATTATCAGCATGCAGGCCGATCAGATCGACAGCCTCTATCGCAACGGAATTTCCAACGCGCGTTTTATGCGACCGAACGAGCAGTTCTTGGTCGAAGCCGAGAACGCGATTTACAACCACTACGATTCGACGTACGGCGGTTTCGGGAATCAGCCGAAGTTCCCACTGCCCGACGTCAACTACTTCATGCTCACGGCGACGGCGCCGAACGGGAGTCTGCTGTTCAAGGGCGAAATCGAGCAGACCTTTGTCGCGCAGCAAAAGCTGTTGGATCCGCTTTGGGGCGGTGTTGCGCGCAGCGCTTTGTTCGCCGATTGGAGCGGGATTGCCGGCGAAAAAACGCTCAGCGGCAACGCGGAATTGGCGATGAACTATCTCGACTTGTTCACGATCAGCAAGAACGGAGACTACCGCAACGTCGTCGAGCGCATCATTAAGTATCTCGACGAACGGCTAAAGAGCGGTCGTGGCTGGGGCTGGTTCGACAGCCAGGCAGGTTTCGTCGTTCGCGATGGCCAGGTTCTTGATCTCCGCGATTATCAGAAGCTTGATCAAGCAGCGCGTGAACAGGTCGGGATTCCGCCCGTCGACTCTTCGATGTACCTGTCAGCGAATGCAACCGCGATCAGCGCCTACCTTCGAGCAGGCCGAACGCTCGAGCGTCGCGACCTGATAGACTACGCATTGCAGACCCTGGACACGATCAATGCGCGCGCCAAAGCCGGTGACGGCGCCTTTCGCCATGATTTACTGAGCAATGACTCTCCGGCGGAGTTGTTGGCGGACCATGTTGCGCTACTGAGCGCAGCGATTGACGCCTACGAAACAGCAGGTCGGGACAGCTATTTGCAGCTTGCGGAGTCCATCGCCGGGTTTCTGCGGAATCGGTTACTGGATAACGCGAATGGCGGCCTGCTTGTATCGCCTTCCCAAGCCGATGGCTATGGTCGAACGAAATACGATTTTCGCCCTTTCGAGGCGAATACCCGGGCCGGCATCGCAGTCAGTCGGCTTCTGTATTTGACCAACAATCAAGAATACTTCAATTTTCTCGAACGAATCATGTTTTATGTCTTCAGCTCGCGCCTAACCAAGAACGACTTGCGGCTGCCGAATTTGGCAACAGCATACTTGCACGTGACACGTTATCCGATCAAGCTTGCAGTAGCAGGCCCGGGTTATGATTCGCTGCTCGCTACGGTCTGGAAGGACTTCCACTCCCGGCTGGTGGTTCGGCATCTTGGCGACGGAAGTCGCGAAGTCCCATACGGACTTCTCAGATTCGCTCCGACGGATCGCGCGCAGTTATTCGTCTGCGGCGAAGACACGGTGTCGGCGCCCTTGTATGATCCGGCAGGAGTCGATTCGGCCATCGTCGCTTTTCAGCGCGCGTTGGCGAAAATGCGTCCCAAGAAATAGCGAGTCCGAGTCAGAACGGCAAAACAGAAGCGCCTCTGTTCAGAGGCGCTTTTGATATCAGCGATCCGCCAAAACGAGATTACGGGCAAGCGCTGCAAGGCGCAGAACCGCCGGCGAATATATAATTGATCAAGAGCACCGCATCGGCGATCGACACTGCTCCACTGCAGTCGGGATCGCCTTCGCGAAGCGTAGCCGGCGCCTGGCCACCGCTGAAGATGTGGTTGATCAGGAATACGGCGTCGGCAATGCTGTGAGCGCCGCTGCCGTCGGCATCGCCGCAGAGAATTACCGAGATGCTCAAGTTCTTGTCCGAAGTCCCGGAAGCCTGATCGGTCGCGCGTGCAGTAAACGTGATTTGTCCGCGAACCGTCGGTGTTCCCGAAACTAAGCCGGCGGCGGAAAACGTCAGGCCGGTGCCGGCAAGATCGCTGTTCAGATCGCTCCACGTTACCGCACCGGTACCTCCGGACGACGAGAGTTGTTCGGAGTAGGCCTTGCCAACTTCACCGCCGGGCAGAGAATCGGTAGTGATAATCAATGGTGATGACACCGGCGGGAACAGGATGAAGTCTACCCAACCCTTATCGGAACCGGTTGATGCCGACCCGTCTTTGACGTACCGCCACTGGAATTGCCGCAATCCCGGCGTCACAGCATAGCTTGCCTGCGCCCAACCGACACTTCCCGACCACGCGGCCTTTTTGACACCGTCAATGTAGAATTCGAGAAAATCCCAATTAGCTTCGGAGGAAACCTTGTAGTAAAACGAGATATTCCCGGCGGTCGCGACATTCAGCGAGACAGTCATGGTGGAGTTTTGATTATGCGTGATTGTGCCGGAAGCCGCAGAATAACTGCCCTCGTAGACTCCCGAGGGGACAACGGTCCAGGGTTGATTTCCACCCATGACCCAATTAAACGACGAGAAATCTCCGGCTTCGAAGTCCTCGACAATCTGGCCGACGGTTAGTGAAAACGATGTCGAATCGATGTAGCCGCCGTCCGCCGTCAGGTTGAGCTTGAAACTGGCGACATGGTTAGTCGGGCAATTGGCCGCAATGCTGATCTGATAATCGCTACTGGACTGCGCGGTGCCGCCGTTAAGAGGAATCAGCGGGAACAACGACGTGTTCTGCGTAACCGTGACGTAGGCACTGGTAGTCGAGAGAATGCCCTGCGCATTACTGGCGCTGCCGCCGCCGTCATTTCTGATTGTGACTTTGAACGAAATGTTGTCTCCCGCGCTAAGCGCAGCCGGGGCAGTATCGTCGAGATAAGTCAAGAGCGGTACTTGCGGCACCGGTTGAAGCGCAATGTTGAGCGGCGTGCGGACATTATTCAAGACGGCCACGTTGGAAATTGTCTGCGTGACGTAACCGGATTTGGAAAAGCGGAACGTGTAATTGCCGGGGGAAAGCATTCGGTAATAGTCGCCGTGCACCGAGTCGGAGTAGACTTGCGAAGAATCAAAATCGTGCCCAACGACTTCTACCAACGCATAGAGTGGCTGCGAAGTGGTAGCGTCGGTAATGTTGCCGGCGACGCCAAAAAGGACTTGCTCCAGATAGCGCAAAAGCGACAAGCGGTTCCAATTCCAGTGGTTGGGTAGCTGTGAAGCAGCAATAAGTTTGACGTCGGAAATCTCGATTGTCGCTTCACGGCAATGATACCAGTAGTTGTAAACGTCCTGCCGGCCGCCGTCGACTTCGTACCAAGCGTAGCCGTTGGTGATGCCGTCGTTAAACCCGTTGAAGTATGACGCGCCGCCATAGGTCTGTGCGGTATCCGCATACTGATGCGAAATGCTCTGCCACCAAGAATCGTCGGGATGCAAAATCGGCCACGTGTCCCACGGATAATTGACAACTTCCGTGCCGCCATGGAAGTTGGCGGAGATCACGAAATTCCGCGCCGCGCCGAAGTTGACCATCGCGATGGTCTCCGGCTGCCATGCCTGCCCATCCGGATGCGGCCCGTCCTGCGGATCCATGAAATTGCGATTCAGGTCGATGCCGTTGGCGTTGCCGCGCCAGGCGCCGGTGACGGTGGAATTGCCCGAGCGATATGTACCATCCGGATTGGCCAGGGGATTGATGAAGATCTCCATGCCGTTGACCATCGTCGCGATGCGGGGACTGACTGCATAACCGGTCAGAAGAGAATCAATCAGGCGAAGCATGAGCACATATCCGGTAATCTCGTCACCGTGCATTGAGGAAGTGTAGAAAACTTCCGGCTCATTCTCTTCGGTAGCGACGTTGTCTGATATCTTTGCGACCAGAAGTTGCCGACCTTGAACCGTTGTGCCAATGCTGAAGACTTGGCACAGGCTCGGGTAGTTTGCCGCAAAGTCGTTCATCATCTGAACGTAGGCGTCGTAAGTTGGATAGACATCCCAGGCCATGGCGTCGCGCGCACTTCCGGACATATCCGCCGGAACGTCACCGGGGTTGGGCAACAGCTCGTAACTAATGCCGAGCTGCTGAAATGCCTCCCATTGAGAATCGTTGGCATAGGCATAGACCGTCTTGCCGTCGAACGGCGAGCACTCGTCGATCGAAACGACCTTCCCAATCGCCTTGAGCTCCTTGCGATCTTGGATGTCAAAGCGGAAGAAGTACTGGTGCTGTTCAGCCGCAACGAGAACGGAATTGATAAGCATCAGGGCGGCGATAATTGAGAGGAAAACCTTGCTCACGGGCGCTCCAATCTTGAATCCGCACGCATGAAGTCTGGGGCGGACGTCGTGGTCAGAAGTATTTACACATCCGTCAAAATAACGGCTTTCAGTGATTTAGCAAGGGGGAAAATCCGGGTAAACAGCGAGTTTTAAACCGCGACAATGGTGATTCTCTATCAGCTAAGAGTATGCGTTTCATCCAATTTGGGAATCACGGTCTCCCAGCCACGATCGTCCTGAAGGTGCTGTGCCATCGCCGCCGCTTGCGTCGCCTCCCCGTGCGTCACAAAGACCTGTCGCGGTTGATGATTGAGCGGCTCGAGCCAATGCATCAGTTCAAACCAATCGGCATGCCCCGACAAACCGTGAAACTGTACCAGTCGCGCCCGGACATCGATCTGCTGTTTGTGAATGTAAACCGTTGTGGCGCCTTCCGAAAGCCGCCTTCCCAACGTGCCTTCGGCCATGAAACCCACCAGAGCCAAGGTCGTTTGCGGGTCGGGGAGACGATTTATCAGATGATGCATGATCCGACCGCCAGTCATCATTCCGGAGGACGACATGATAATGGCCGGCCCTTCCAATTCATTCAGCGTCTGCGACGACTTGCGCGTGCGATGCAGGGTCACATTCTCGCCGTTCAAAACACATCGCGCGCCTCCCAACTTCTCCATGTTGATCGAGTGGTACTTAGGATACTTGATGTAGATATCGGTCGCCGAGATCGCCATCGGCGAGTCGATGTGAAGGTGAATCGGCGGAATGAATTTGTTGCGAATCAGGTCATTCACCAAATAGGTAATCTGCTGCGTTCGGCCAATCGCGAAGGCCGGAATCAGAAGCACACTCCGCTGAGCAGTGACTTCCTTGATGAGGTCCTCAAATACCGTATGCGCATCTTCGGCCGGGTGAATCCGTCCGCCGTAAGTCGATTCACAAATCAGGTAGTCAACCTTCGGTGGATCAGCGGGATTGACCGTGAGCGGGTTGCCGTAGCGGCCAACGTCTCCGGAAAACAACATGGTCCGCTGATTACTTCCGTCGCTAAGAGCCAACTCGACGCTTGCGGCACCCAGCAAATGACCGGCGATATGATACTTGAAACGAAACTCGCTGCCGATGTTGATCCAGTCATAGAATTCGACGCGCCGAAAAAGCTTGACCGTTTTTTCGACGTCATCGAGATCAAAGAGCGGTTTGACGACCTCGTGCTTCGAGAGTTTTTTCTTCTGACGAAACTCGGCGTCTTCCATCTGCAGCATGGCGGTGTCTTCCAGAGAGATTTTCGCCAAATCTGCGGTCGGCGGGGTTGCGTATACCGGCCCGCGAAAACCTTCCCGCACGATTTTGGGAAGAAACCCGATGTGGTCGATGTGCGCATGCGTCAGAATGACGGCACTGATTTCGCGCGGATCAAAGGGGAGGGGATTCCAGTTGCGTTGGCGAAGCTCCGGCGGTCCCTGAAACATGCCGCAGTCGATTAGTATCTTCCGCCCGTTGACATCGAGAAGGTACTTTGAACCGGTCACAGTGCCCGCGGCGCCGTGAAAAGTGATTTGCATCATGGCGGGCAGTCTAATCAATTCCACACCGGAGGGCACGGACAATTCTCAGCGGCCGGTTGTTCGCAGCCGGGAGTCCTCCTCCGTCGGCGGCGGCAAAACAAAAAGCCGGCAACCAAAGTTGCCGGCTGGTGCCGAAGATCGGCGGCAGTATCAGAAACTCACGAGGAGCTGGACAAAAGATGATTGCGCGTCTTCGGCGCGATCGATCAGCCACTCGCCGCGTAGTTCGGTTTGCTCATAGATCTTGAGCCCAACGCCGGCAGAGAGCTGATCCTGCCAGCCGTCGGATTGCTGTCGCGCTTGAGCGAAACGCGAATGGAGCCGCGCGAAGCCGAGTTGGTACATTGCCTGCAAGTAAAAACCGTCAGAACGCGCTTCGGAGACGCTGCGATTGCGCCAGTGCCGAATCCACTCGCTGCGCGCAGAAAATGCACCATGTGTGAACTGGAGATCGACTGCCGCCACCGCCATCTCGCGCGCGCCGTGTGGATTGAGACCGAGCGCAAGCGAACTACCAAACTCGATCGTGGGGATAATCGTCCAGCCCAACCGCTCGCCGAAGGCGATGTCGGGCGCGGTATTGACAACCTCGGTGGTATCTTCTTCGAAGCCGGTCGACAAATTGAACACACGTGAAGTAATCTGGGCCTCGTCGTCGAAGCCATTGACTACATACGCTTTGGCATTGCCGAGTTGGGTTTCCAACTCGAGGCGGACGCCGTAGTCATTCCAGCCATACCAGTTCCCGGGGGCATGGTTGTGCCACGGGGCGGTAATAGTTTCGCGATCAATCGAACAAAAGTAGTTGTACTCGATACCGATCGGAACATCGAACTGCCCGGCGACGAGAGTGGCGTTGCTGAGGAAATGCTCCGGCTGACTGCGCAGCGTCAAATACAGCTCGGCGCTGCCCAGATCGAAGGAGCCTGTTTGGTTGTTGTAGCAAAGCGAAAGTGCGGCCGAAACTCGGTTGCTGACAGTCTGTGCCAAATCGATTTCGGCCTGGCCGATGGCAAAGTTGTAGCGGTCGCCACCGCTGTTGCGATAGCTACCGATGACATCGAGAAAACCGGAGATTTCGGGCCAGCGCGGTTGATTGTTGGCGGCCACCTCGGCGTCAGAAAGCGATTCCTGGGCGCCCTCTTCGCCGCGTAGAGGAGCAATAGCGGCAAGAGCTGTCAGGACCACGACGAAGCTAACGAAAAGTCTCATAACTCCCCCGTAACGGAGATGATTTTTCAAGTAGGCGATCACGCCGGAATGCGATCGCTACCACTGTGACCGATTTGCGCAGTCGCAGCAAGATCGGCGCACCGTTACTCTTATTATCGACGTAGCTTTTGGAAGAGACTTCAGGAGTTAGTGGATTGCGCAAACTTGGTTCAAGTGTTCTATTTTTTGGCAGCGCCGGTTGCGAAACAACTAACATGACCAAACGCCCAGCCGCCACCGGCTGTCCCACGTTCAGTTACACGGGAGTATGTGGACATCAATGGTCGTTATTGTCACGAAATTGTCACAAATGTGAAAAAAATCACATTGTCGCAATGGAACAAAATCGCTCGGGAAGGTCCCCCATGAGGCCGCTACAGCGCGAGACTTGGCGCTACGATTCCGGCTTCGAGTTCGAGGAGGTACTTCTTGCGATCCAACCCGCCACCGTAACCGCGCAGCTTGCCGTTGTGCTCGATCACGCGATGGCACGGAATGACGATGGAAAGGTAATTGGCGCCATTAGCCCGGCCGACGGCGCGCTGCGCGCCGGGTTTATTGAGCGCCACCGCGATATCGCCATATGATCGCGTTTCTCCATGCGGAATCTTAAGCAACTGCGCCCAAACCGCCTGTTCGAAGGGCGACCCGGTAATGTCGATCGCGACCGTGAATTCTCTCAGCTTGCCGGCGAAGTACTTTTCAAGTTCGCGCTCGAGCTTGTCGAGGTTTTTGTGATCACCGCGTCGCGGGCGACAACGGTAACGCTTCTCGACACGCTGCAAGATTCGCTCGACGCCGCCGCGGTCGTGCCATTCGAGAAAACAGGCGCCGCGGTCGGTGGCGCCGGCAATCATCGGCCCAAGTGGGCTGTCGAGATCACGAAAAACAATCTTGTCGTAAACCATAATACGCTCCCGGTGGTTTGCCAAATTCCTTACTAAACGCCGAGCGAAATCCCGACGCCGATTCCCAGCCGCATTCATAAGCGGCTACGAGATAATCGGATCCTTGCTCAATTAGGTCGCGGGCGCAGTTCAGGCGGGTGCGCCGGTGAAAGGCCAGCGGCGTGGTTTGCAGATGCTCTTTGAAATAGCGGCGGATGGTGGAAATATCGACACCGGCCAGTCCGCTCAACTCGCGTTCATCGAGGCGCTGTTGCCGGTTCGAGCGCATATGTTTGACCACCCGGTAAAGCCACTCGGGCAGGCTGTCGGGAAATTGTGCAGCCCGGCAGCGTTTACAACTGCGCAGACCGGCGGCGAGGGCCTCCTCGCGCGTTGAATAGAAAGAGACATTTTTCAACAGCGGCTTTCTTGCCCGACAGGAAGGCAGGCAATAGATGCCGGTCGAATGGACGCCCACGTAGAAGCGGCCATCGTAGCGCCGATCGCGCTCCATCATCGCGCGCACCATCATTTCGTACTTCATTGTCATCGCCTCACCAATGAATACGAGCCCGCCTCTTGCGTCTACCGAATTTCGTTCAAGGAAGTACGATTTTCCGGGACCAGTCGGAAGATCGCGTTGGGAGCGTAGATTGACAGCGTAATGCCCCTAACCGCCATATAGCAGAGCATGGCCAGCCACAGCGCATGGTTGCCCAGCGATTCCTGAGCCAGGAAGTAGAGAGGGAAATACACGATCAATGTTGCTATCGCCATCGAGACCAGCATGGCCCGCGTGGCAGTTGCGCCGATAAACGCCCCGTCCCAGAGAAAACAGGCGGCATTGACAACGGGAGCAAAGACCGTCCAGACATAGAATTGCATCGCGACCGCTCGGATTTCCGCATTGTCGGTGAAGAGCGCGAGGATAGCCTCCCCGCCGATCCAGTATACAAGCGATACGGCGACGCCGAGTCCCATGCCCCAAACGAAAATCCAGCGCAGTGATTGACGCAATCCGAGCGCGTCGCGGGCGCCAATAAACCGGCCTACGAGGCTCTCGGCCGCAAAGGCAAACCCATCAACGCCATAGGCGAGAATCATCCACATTTGCAGCAAGATCGTATTCGCCGCCAAGGTCGTATCGCCGAAAGTCGCGGAAGTGGCGGTGAAAAAGCTGTAGGTGAGGATGAGCAGAAGCGTTCGCAGGAAGATATCGCGATTGACGATGAAAAATCGTTTCAATGTGCGCCATTCCAGTAGTTGCCCGATACTCGGGAAAGTCAAGTACTCGCGATAGGAATGCCGGAGGAGAATTACGGCGAGCACGGCGCCCGCATAATTGGCGATCAAGGTTCCCAGCGCGACGCCGGCAACTTTCATATCGAAGACGATCAGGAAGATGAGGTCAAGAGCGATGGTCAGCGCGTTGACAAACACTGCGAGGATCATGGGAAAGCGGGCGTTCTGCATTCCCAGAAACCAACCCTGGACGGCAAACTGGAAAAGCACCGCCGGCGCCGACCAAACACGCAAGCTGTAGTAGATGGTCGCCTGCATTTCGACTTCGCGGCTGGTGTCGACTGCGGTCAGCGCTGCAAGACGAATCGGCCACTGCAGGACCAAAATCAGTGCGCCCGCTGCCAGCGCCACCGTGATTGCGCGCATGAGTATGAGGCTTGCCTCGGTGCGACCATGTCGGCCGAAGGCCTGCGCCGTCAGCCCGGTTGTCCCCATACGGAGGAAACCGAAACCCCAGAACAGGAAATTGAAGATCATCGCCCCGATAGCGACGCCGCCAAGATAGAACTCGCTTTCGAGATGGCCAACCAGCGCCGTATCGACCGCAGACAACAGTGGCACGGAGATATTGGTGATGATACTCGGGATCGCTAATCGAAGGATCTCACGATTCATGACTGGTTGAGAATACTTCCAACGACGATGATTACACCAGCAAAATCGCGGCGCGAGCAGCCAAGATCGGTAGTGATTCCGTACTTCCTTGTCGGATTTGCGCAACAACCTTGGATAGATTGCGTATTAGGGGAGACAATGCTAATCGCAGAGGGTTTGAAAAAGAGCTTTGGCGCGCTGGTCGCAGTCGGTGATGTCAGTTTCCGCGTCAATACCGGTGAAGTTTTCGGGTTGCTGGGCCCAAACGGCGCCGGCAAATCGACGACCATCAACATGATCGTTGGCGCGCTGAAACCGGACGCCGGCAAAGTACTGCTCGACGGCATCGGTGATCCCCAGCAGCCGCTGGCGCGCCTCAAGATCGGGACAGCGCCACAGGCACTGGCGATCTACGAAGAGCTAACGGCATTAGAAAATCTGCAGTTTTTCGGGCGGCTTTACAGTCTCTCCGGCAATCGCCTGAAGGAGCGCGTTCAGTTCGCGCTGAATATTTCCGGTCTGGAAGATCGCGCGAAGGACTTGGTCGCAAAATACTCCGGCGGAATGAAGCGCAGGTTGAACATTGCCTGTGCCCTCATTCATGATCCGCAAATCCTGCTGTTCGATGAACCGACGGTGGGTGTTGATCCGCAATCGCGCAACTTGATCTTCGACAAGATCGAATTGCTCAAGCGGGACGGGCGCACGATAATCTACACAACGCACTACATGGAGGAAGCTCAGCGGCTGTGCGATCGGGTCGCAATTATCGATCATGGAAAGATCCTTGACTTGGATACGGTCAAGAACCTGATCGCTCGCCACGGCGGGACTTCCGTCATTACCGGGGAGTTGGAAGCGGCTCCGCCTTCCGGCGTGCAGCTTCCGGGAGTGATCGAGAACCTTCATTGGCGGTTTGAGTCCGCTCAGCCATTTGTCGATATCGCCGGCTTGAGCGCGAAGGGCGTGATGTTTCGTTCGTTACATATCGACCGCCCTGATTTGGAGAGCGTGTTTTTGAAATTGACCGGCCGGAGGTTGCGCGACTGATGCAAGCGATTATTACTCTGGCGCTCAAGGATCTTAAACTTCTCCTTCGCGACAAACTGGGGTTGTTCTGGGTCCTCATCTTCCCGCTGTTGATGGCTCTATTCTTTGGCTCGATTTTCTCCGGCTCGAGTGGCGGGGCGCGTAGTCTAAGAATTGCGACGGTAACAGACGATGCTTCGCCGTTGGCTCAGAAGTTTTATGCAAAGCTCAGCGAAGCAGAAGTCTTGAAGATTCGGGCTTTGCCGCGCGACAGCGCGAGAATACTTGTGACGCGCGGTGAACTGACAGCGTATGTGGAATTCACCGGTCAGGGCGAAGACGTATTCAGCCTCTTCCGCGGTGACGGCGGCAACATCGAAGTTGGCATCGATCCGGCGCGGAAGGCCGAGGCCGGATATCTAAACGGTCTGATCAACCAGGCGTATTTTGCGATGCTGCAGGGCGCCATGACCAACTCCCGTGAGTGGCAGGGCCGCGTCGGCAAAGAACTTGCGGAAGTTGACAGCTCCAGCACGCTGGACGATACGCAGAAGCAAGCGTTGCGGACGTTTCTCGGCAATGTTGACCAGTTCTTCGGATCACTGGGAGAGCTTGACTCCGCCGGTCTTGGCAACCAAGGCGCGTCGCCGTTCGGGCAGTTGGAAGTCAACTTCACCGACGTGGCGGTGAGCACGACGTATCCGCGAACATCATTCGAAGTCACCTTTCCACAGTCCCTGCAGTGGGCGCTGATTGGTACCGCAGCCGCATTTGGTCTCTCGATCGTCATCGAGCGCACGCGCGGAACATTCATGCGCCTGCGTTTGGCGCCGATTTCGCGAGCGCACATTCTGGCCGGCAAGGGGCTGGCCTGCTTCATCGCGTCCGTGGCGGTGTGCGTCATCTTGCTGCTGATCGGCGTGCTGATTTTCAAAGTAAGGATCGCCTCGCCTTTGGGACTGGCGGCGGCAGTGGCGGCTTCGGCATCGTGCTTTGTCGGTTTGATGATGCTGATGAGTGTAATGGGTAAGACGGAAGCCTCTGTTTCCGGCGCCGGCTGGGCGATTTTTCTTGTCTTCTCCATGATCGGCGGCGGCATGGTGCCGCTGTTTATGATGCCGAAGTGGATGGCAACTTTGTCCAATTTTTCGCCGATCAAGTGGAGCATCCTTGCCACCGAGGGCGCAATCTGGCGCGGCTTCGGCGCGGCGGAGATGCTCCAGCCCATTGCGGTTCTGCTCGCCGTCGGTTTGGCTGGTTTTGCGACCGGCGTAATAGTCTTATCACGCTCTGATCAGTAGGCGCCGCGAATCATCGTTCAAGCTTTCGTCGCGACTCAGAGACATCCTATCAACACAGGTCAAAACTCCCGCGGTTCCGTAAACGGCGCTGATCTGAGGAACCTTGTCCGCCATACGGCGTTGACTTTGTGGGCACGCTTGATTTATGTTCGGTAACCAAATGAGCAAATCGACTACACCGAGCCACATTTCGACCGCAGCGGAAACGGCGCGCCTCATTGTCCCCATTTCCGGCATGCATTGCGCTTCTTGTGTCCGCACTGTGGAAGAGATCATTCGCCCGCTGCCGGGTGTGCGGAATGTCAGCGTTAATTTGGCGAATCATTCGGCAAGCATCGAGTATTCCCCGGAGCAGTTTCGACTTGCCATTGTTGCCGACGCGTTGATTCGTGGCGGTTACCCGGCGAAGTTCCAAACGACTCAAATCGCCATCACGGGAATGCGCTGCGCTTCGTGTGTGCTTAATATCGAATCATTGCTTTCCGGGTTGCCGGGTATCGCTCAGGTAGAAATCAACTATGCCGCCGGAACCGGAGTCGTTCGGCATCTTGACGCCGCAAATCTCCAGGCGCTTCTCGACACCGCACTCACCGGCAGCGGCTATGCAGCAAAGATCGTCGAATCCGCCGGAGAAGTCGCCGATCCGGCTGAATCGGAAATCTCTGAACTGAGGCTGCCGCTCTACGTCAGTATCGCGGCGGCGGTAATCACGATGGCGCTGATGCTGATCGCTCATGGCAGTGAATCATCGAATTCGATGACGGTGAGTACGTGGGCGCAGATGATTCTGGCATCGATAGTGTTCTTCTGGGCCGGCCGAAGATTCCATTTGGGGCTGTGGCATTCGCTGCGGCGACGAAGCGCGGATATGAATACGCTCATCTCGCTTGGCACGGCGGCGGCCTATTTCTATTCCGTGATCGCATTGTTACAACCCGAGTGGCTTGGGCTAAGCGGCCATCACAACGAGACGTACTTCGATGGCGCAATCATGATCACAGCGCTCGTTTTGCTCGGTCGCTACCTGGAAGCTCATGCCCGCCTGCGCAGCTCATCGGCGATCCGCATGTTACTTGAACGGCGTCCGAGTCAAGCCACCGTGATTCGCGGCGACGAAGAAACCACGGTGCATCCCGACATGCTCCGGCCGGGCGAAATCGTCCGCGTACGCCCCGGTGAAAAGATTCCGGCGGATGGCGAGGTCATCAGCGGCGCCGGATCGGTTGACGAGTCGATGATGACCGGAGAATCGTTGCCTGTCGACAAGTCGACCGAATCGACGGTAATTGGCGGGACAATGGTCACGAACGGCAGTTTCGATTTTCGTGTAACCGTCCCACAAGCCGAATCGCGGCTAAGCCAGATCGCGGCGGCGGTGCAACATGCCCTGTCTGCAAAACCACCGATTCAGAAATTGGTGGACAAAATCGCGTCGGTATTTGTCCCGATCGTGCTGATGATTGCCGCGATAACTTTCACCGCGTGGCTCTTGGCCGGCGCCGACACCGGTTTCGCCGTCAAGTCGACGATCGCAGTATTGATCATCGCGTGCCCGTGCGCGCTCGGACTGGCCACACCCGTTGCAGTCATGGTAGCGGTCGGGCGCGGCGCAGCCCTGGGAATTCTTTTTCGGAGCGGCGAGGCACTCGAGCGCATCGGCGGAGTCGGCAAGATCTTCTTCGACAAGACCGGAACTCTGACGGAAGGCCGCTTTGCGGTTGCAGACGTATATGCTGCGGGCGACAAGAGTTCAACGATTGCCGCGATCGCCGCCGTTGAGCAGAAGTCCGAACATCCGCTGGCAAAGGCGTTTATCGATTATGCGCAGGATCAGGGCATCAGGATACCTGAAGCACAGGACTTTGTCGCGTTCGCCGGAGCCGGTGCATCTGGCGTGGTTCATGGTGATCGCGTCCTCCTCGGAACGAAAAAACTCTTCGACTATCGTCAAATCTCGGTGTCGCAGTTTGCGGGCAGCTATGAAAGCGCAACGGCCGCGGGCAGGACTGCCATGTTCGCCGCTGTCAACGAGCAAGCGGTCGCGCTGATAACTTTCAACGACCGGATCAAGCCGTCGGCTCGTGAAGCGGTCGCCGCGCTGCAGCAGCTTGGTGTTTCATCAATCATGATCTCCGGAGACAATCAGCGCGCAGCCGAGTCGGTGGCCCACGCCGTTGGAATCGCTTCCGTGTCCGCCGAACTTCTGCCGCAGCAGAAACTGGACGCCGTGACGGCGGCCAAAGCCGACGGTGGCATTGTCGGTATGGTTGGTGATGGAATCAACGACGCGCCGGCATTGGCAGTGGCCGATATCGGAATCGCAATGTCAAGCGGGAGTGATATCGCCGTCGCGTCGGCCGCGGTAACATTGATCGGCGACGATCTAGCCAAGGTGCCGCAGGTCATCCGCTTGGCGCGCGCGACAACGCGCAACATCAAGCAGAATCTCTTTTGGGCGTTTGCCTATAACATTGTCGCGCTTCCCGTCGCGGCCGGTGTATTCTATCCGGCCTTTGGCTGGCAATTGTCGCCAATGATTGCCGCGGCGGCGATGTCACTGTCATCGTTCTTTGTCGTGACCAATGCATTACGTTTGCGGAGGGCCGCTTAAGAGCAGAGTTGCCATGCCGAATCCACACCCGATCATCGTTCATTTCCCGATCGCTCTCCTCATTGCCGCGGTCGTCTGCGAGATTGCCGCCTACTTCCTCAGGTCGAAACTCCTTCACTCGGCGTCTCTCGTCAACGGTTGCGCAGCGGCGGCTGGATCGGCCGCGGCCGTGATTACCGGACTCTTCGCCAAGCCGCTGGTTGCCGGCGGTCCTGCCGTGTTTGTTTTGGAATCACACGAGACGATGGGGTACTTGGTGATGTTCTCGGCGCTGGCATTTGCTGCGCTCAAGGTCTATGCTTGGCTATCACAGTCGGAACGCTTCGCCACGGCAACTATTGGCGTCGGTTTGATCGGTTTGGTGTTTACGATCATAGCCGCGCATGAAGGCGGCGAGCTGGTATACAAGCACGGAATCGGAGTGTCAAAAAAGCCGCCCGTTGAGAACCGCACTTATCCGTACAACAAGCCCGTGGCCGAGCCGTCTGACGCGGATACGGCTGAGTCGGGCAAGACACCGCAGTGAACTGCGATCGCTGGTTCGTGACTAAACTATACGCGGAAAAGCACCTCTTCCCGTTCGAACCACTTCTTCGCAAACCATAGTGCGAGCGCCGCGAGCGCAAACGACGCCACGAAGCCAAGAATCACCAGCGGCCAATTGATTTCTCCGGCGATGGCATCACGAATAATCAGCGAAGTGCTTACGACCGGAATCATCGCTGTGCTCGTCTCAAGCTCGAATCCGGGCAGGAATGACACGAACGCCGGAATGATCAGGAACATGTTGAGAAAGCCCATGTAGCCCTGAGCTTCTTTGGCCGATTTGGCGAAGATCGAAACCGAGAGCAGAATCGCGGCAAAAATCCCGGCAAGCGGCACGACAATCATCAACAATAGCACCAGCGTCTTGGCGTCAAATTGAAGCGACGGCATCACCGTGGTGGCTTGCATCGGCATCATGTCTTTCATCATGTAGTTGAGCGAATAGGTCATGGAGAGTGTGCAGAGCAGACCGGCGGTCATCCCGGTCAACAGAATTACAAAGTACTTCCCCAGCACGAACTCGCCGCGAGTTGCCGGCGCGACCAGTAGAGTCTCCAAAGTGCCACGTTCTTTCTCACCGACGCAGAGATCGAGGGCCGGGTACATCGCGCCGAGAAAGCACATCAAAATGAAGAAATAAGGGAGCATCCGACCCAGCGTCATACCCGCCAGCTTTTGCGCGGAAGAAACATTGTTTCGCACTTCTTCGAACGGGGTTAGTACTTCTTCGGATATTCCCCGTTTTACGATTCGACCCTGAACCAGACGCTCCTTATAGTCATCGAGCAACTCGCGCAACTTCGAATTCGCCGAACTGGAGCGATCTTCCGCCTTATCGTAATAGATTTCGAGATCGGTCTTTGACTCCATCTCCAGAGCCGCCGCGAAGTTTGGTGGAACGACGAGAAGCAAATCAAAACTTCCCGACTTGAGCGAATCCATGGCGGTCGTGCCGTAAGCCGATTCCTCGATCAAGGCAAATAACTTCGAACTCTTAAGGGAATCCTGCAGTTCCGTCGGTAACTGTCCGAAATTCTGAACAACAATACGCGCCGCCATGGCGTCGATCTTCTTTTCCTGCGACATCGCGATCTTGGAAATTCCCAGCATCAACAGCGGCATGCTGATCACCGGCACCAGCAGCATGAAGATCATTGTCCGCCGGTCGCGCAGCGTGTCTTTCAGTTCCTTGCGGAAAATGGTGCCAATATTGCGAAGTTGCATTGTCTACTCTCCCACGATCTTGATAAAGGCGTCTTCGAGATTGTTGGTCGCGGTGCTCTGCAGCAGATCATTGACCGTACCTTCCTTGAAAACGCGACCGTTGTGAATGATGGCGACGCGGTCGCAGAGGCGCATGGCTTCCGACATGATGTGCGTGGAGAAGATCACGCACTTGCCGTCGTCGCGGCATTTCTTGATAAAATCGACGATGGTGCGTGAGCTCATGACATCGAGTCCGGAGGTTGGTTCGTCGAAAACCATCACCGGCGGATCGTGCAGCACCGAGCGAACGATCGACACCTTTTGCTTCATGCCCGTGGACAACTTTTCGTTGCGGGCGTCGGCGAAGGTTTTCATGTCGAGCAGCGTGAAAAGCTCTTCAGTGCGGCGTTTGATCTTGTCGGCCGGCATACCGTAGAGATTTCCAAAGTAGGCAACCATCTCTCGTGCCGTCAATCGGCCGTAGAGACCCGTGTTACCCGATAAGAAGCCAATTTGTTCGCGCACTTTCTGCGGGTCTTTGGCGACGTCAGCGCCGTTGATCAACGCGGTGCCGGAAGTCGGCCGCAGCGCGGTTGAGATAATCCGCAGCGTGGTTGTCTTGCCGGCGCCGTTGGGTCCGAGAAGTCCGAAGACCTCACCGGCCTTGCAGCGCAAGTTTACGTTGTCGACGGCGCGAACTTGGCCGCGCTTCTTATCTTTGAAGATTTTGCACAGGTCGCGTGTCTCGATCATAATCTCACTTTCGTTCTCCGAGGTTCGGCTCAGAATAACGAAATCCCCTCACTGATGTTGCAAAAATCAGGGGATTTCGAAATATCTGTGGCCGCAATAATTGTTGCTGACAGTTTGGCGGGTTCTGCGTATCAGTAGGAGAAACCTACGCCGATTCCAACGCTGCCGGCAACAACTCAAAGTTCAGAGGAGAAAGCGATGAGCCAGTACGTTAGGGCCATTCGATATTTCTTCATCGCCATGTCGCTTTCCCTGGCGCCGGCGACTACGGCAATGGCGGTTATTCACCAGATCAGCGTCGGAAGCAATTTCTTCAGCCCGCTGAAAACCCACGCTGCCCCCGGTGATACGGTGCGTTGGGTCAGGCAATCCGGATTTCACACAACGAGTTCGACTGCGGCTTCACCGGTGCAGTGGGATTCGGGAACCCTGCAGGCCGGAGTTCCGTTTGATCTGGTCATCCCCGAGGGTATTCCCGGCCCGTTTCCCTATCAATGCGACTTTCATCCGCTGGCAATGAAGGACACGATATTCGTGACAACACTCTCCGTACAGCTCGATCAGACCGATGCGTTGCCGCGCGTTTTCACGCTCGAGCAGAACTTCCCGAATCCGTTCAATCCAGCGACCAGCGTCAGGTTTTCGCTTGAGCAGTCGGCTGCAGTCGAGTTCACGATCTTCAATGCGATGGGACAGATTGTCGAATCCCATTATCTGGGCGAATTACGTCCCGGCAGTTACTCGATCGACTGGAACGCCGCCGATCAACCGTCAGGAGTGTATTTCTATCGTCTTCGCGCCGACCAGTTGATTTCGACGAGGAAGATGCTTCTCCTCAGGTAGCGACTCGGCGGCCGGTCCGGTATCTTCCGCGTTAGTGGCTATAGCTTCTGCAAGACGATGCCACGCTCGTGTTGATTGTAGTCAACGATGATTTCGACTACGGTGAATTGCCCGATTTCATCCACAAGCCGGCGGATTGGCTGGGCATGATTGAGGCCGAACTCAATCACCAAGAGCCCGCCAGCCTTCAGATGCGACGGCGATTGGAAGAGTAGCTGGCGAATTGTCTCCAGACCGTCGTCACCGGCCACCAGCGCTGATTCCGGCTCGTAGAGGCGGACTTCTGGCATCAGGATCGGGTATTCGATCGAGCGAACATACGGTGGATTCGAGATCACAAGATCGGATTGCTCCTCGGGATAGGGTTCGAACAGCGAACCATGCGCGAATTCCACCCGCCCGCTGAGCGAATGCAGCGCGGCATTCTCGCGCGCCAATGTTAGCGCCTCGTAGCTCGAATCCGTGCCGCGCACGGAGGCGTCCGGCCGGTGTGTTGCGATGGCAATGGCGATGCAACCGGTTCCGGTGCCAATGTCGGTTACGCGCGGCGAAGGAATATCCTTGATCAACTCCAATGCTCGTTCGACAATTAACTCCGTTTCCGGTCGGGGAATCAGCGCGCGACGGTCGCATTTGACCCTCAATCCGTACCACTCGGTCTCGCCAAGGATGTACTGGACCGGCTCGTGCCGGAGGCGGCGGACAAGAAGAGCATCAAAAGCCGCAACGGTCGCGGCATCAAGCTCTTGCTGTGCACGGAGTGACAAGTCGACGCGACGCAGTTGCAGCAGGAAGCCGAGAAGCAATTCTGCAGTCAAGCGCGGACTGTCGATCTGGGCGTCGCCAAGGCGATTCGTGGCAGTATTGAGAAGTGATGAAATCGTTGAGTGCACGAGGCTAATTAATGCGCCGGTGGCGCACCGCGCGAATAAATTCGCGCCCACGGCCATAGAATGACGCGATCAGAGTTTCGAGGCTAAACTGTTAATCGATTGGTGGGAAGGAAACTCTCATCGAGAAATGGACTCGGCGGCCGGGCGCAGCCGTGCCGCTTGTGGCCGATCAGACGCGAGCCACAAGCTACTGACTCAACCTCGTCGGCAATTTGCCGCTGCGACCAGAGCGCCCCGGGCGTGCCCAGTATCGCGACTGTCAGCAGCAGACTCGAGTGATAGAGGAATTCTCGACGTTCCATCGGTTAGCCTTCAGTCTTCTCGAGGTTAAAATTGTTGATCTTCATTGCCGGCACCAGCATGACAACCGAGTATTGCGGATAGAGCTCGCGCTGCGCCGAAATCATTTCTACATTCGCGAATGCTTCGAGAATCGACTGGTTCATCCGCATATTGCGAACGGCGCCGGTGATTTTGCCGTTTTCGATTGAGAACGTGCCGTCGCGAGTAGTGCCGGTCACCTGAGTTTTCATCGGATTCAAATAATTGACATACCAGAAATGCGTGATGTAGACGCCGCGCGGCGTCGATGCCACCATCTCCGCCATTGTCTTATCGCCCGGCGCAATTGTCATGTGCTTCGGATAAGGGCCAAAACTGTTGTTCGGCGGCAATGCATGGCCGGTGGATTCACCACCCAGCAGCCGCGCATAGTAGCTGTTCGAAACGACACCGCGGGCGACACCATTCTCGATCAAGAACACCTTGCGGCGCGGTACACCCTCATAATCAAACGGCACGGCCGCGATTTGAGGATCGAACGGATCTTCGGTAATCGTAATATTTTTTCCGGTAATCTCGGTCCCGATTTTGCCCGCCATGAATGATCGCTGCTGATGCAGGGTCTTCGCGCCAAAACCCATGAAGGCCAGGAACAGCAGCAGTTGGCCGACTGCGGCTGGTTCCAGAATTACCGTATACGCGCCGGAATCGAGTGAGACCGGATCGATACCGCGCACCGCCTTGTCGACGGCTTCTTGCGCTACGGCTGCCGGATCGATCATCGCGATATCGCGGGCGTGACGGATTGCCCAGCCGGAATTCTGCCCCGCGCCGACTGTAGTCAGCGAGAGTTCGGCTTTCGTGCCGATGTTGAACTGCTCGACGCCGAGCGAGTTAACTACCGCCAGTGTTTCGGTCGCCACGCGATATGCGCCGGCGGCGTCCAACTTGGCCTTCTGCGCCGCTGTAACAATCTTCTTCACGACATCGGCTCGTTGTTGCGGCGTTGATTCGGCGCTCGCGCTCACGAATGTGTTCGATTCAGACGCTATCTGCGGTTTGGGCAGCGAGTCAAAATCGGGATCTTCCGGCATCAATTCGGCGATGGCGCCGGCATTGGCTACCGTCTGCTTGAGCGCGTCGGCACTCAAGTCGCCCGTCGCAGCGAGACCGACCTTCTTACCTTTGACGGCGCGAACGTAAGCGGTGAAATCGCTGCGGTGCATATTCTGATGGATTTTCGATTCGGCGAAGCGCGTCAGGTTAAACGCCTCTCCGATCAAAACCAACTCGGTCTGATCGGCAGTTGAAGCGACCAAACCCTGCTTGAGCAGGCTCAATGCTTGATCGCGATTCATCATGCGCCCACCTTCACCTGACGGAAGCGCAGGTAGGCACAGCCTTGCGCCGTTCGGCCGTTTTGTCCCGGTTCGCCCTTGCCGCAGTTGGGCGTACCCCAGAGCACCCATTCATCCCGGTGGCCGGTCGAGTCGCAGGAATTCCAGAATTTGACGGTGTTGCCGGAGTAAGTTGGCAGTTTGACCATCGAGCCAAGTTTACCGCTCTTGATCTCCCAGCCGATTTCACCACCGAGCGTGAAGTTGTCGCGATTATCGTCGATCGACCACGACTCGACACCCTCGATGTAAATTCCGTCTTCGATTTCCGAGATCATTTCGGCGAATTTCTGATTGCCCGGTTCGAGAATCAAGTTGGTCATGCGCACCAGCGGAATATTTCCCCAACCATCGGCGCGCGCCGCGGCAGAGGACCGACGACCGATGCGCGTAGCGGTCTCGCGCGAACTCAAGTAGCCGACAAGCACGCCGTTCTCGATGAGCGGCTCGCGCGCGGTCGATACGCCTTCGTCGTCATATTTGTATGTGCCCAGACCACCCGGCGCAGTCGGATCAGAATATACGGAAACGACATCGGACGCGTACTTGAGCTTGCCCAATTGATCAACGGTCGCGAAGCTGGTGCCGGAGAAATTGCGTTCCGACCCAAACACGCGATCCAACTCCAGCGGATGGCCAATCGATTCGTGAATCTGGAGTGACCCGAGATCCGGTGAGAGCACGATGTCGCAAACCTTTGACGGGCACTCGAGTGCCGACTGCAGGTCAATCGACTGCTGTACGATCTTTGGAATGTTCTCTTCGATCCGGAACTTGGCGATTTGCTCATAGCCGCCGGAAACAAACTGCCCCGACGACGACGGATACGATCGCTCGAAGCGTTCGCGCCGACCTTTCACCACACCGGCCGTGACCCCGGCGCCAACATGCGTTAGAGTTTGCCGGAGCTTCGAACCTTTTCCGGCGAGATTACCCGTGCCGAACTGCGAGCGAAACCATTTCGTTTCGCGGCGAAAATCGAGAAATGTCGATGTCGAGTTGATTGCGGCATCCGCACGCAGAAGATCTTCCCATTGTTCGAGCAACTGCACTTTCTCGGTCAGGGAGACGGTAAACGGGTCTTGCGCCAGGGGCGTCTCATATACATCCGTCGCGATATGAAAGTCGGTCGGCACATACGGCGTGCCGCCGGCGACTCTGGAAGCTGCAGCTATCTCCAGCGCCAAACGCACGACGCGCTTGAACTCTGTTTCGTCAAACTGCGAGGACGCAGCAAATCCCCAGAAACCGTCTTTGAGGACGCGCACGCCGTAGCCGCGGCTCATTGATTTTTCGATCGGCTCTACTTTGCGAGACGTCGTCGCAATGCGTTCAACTTCGGTAAGCTGCACGCGCAGGTCGGCGTACTCGCACTTGCCCTTAGTGAGATCGCGGAGCAAACTCTCGAATTGATCAATCTGCCTGGTCATAAAGGAATGCTTACAAAATGTCCGCCGGCAACATACACGGCGATCATAAACAATACTCCGGCCAGAGTCAAGGTCACGGCCGCCGGTACCGGAATGTGCTCCTTCTCGGGATCGAAGCCAAAAATTGTGCCGCGGAAGATCACGGTCAAGCCGATCCAATAGACGATCAGCAGGGCAAGCCAGGTTTGACCTAAATCATCGCCCAGTGGCCAGCCGCCCCAGTAGTAACCAAATCGGCCGTGGGAGACAACCGCCCCGGCGGTGGCCGTGCCGATGAGCATGAACAACGCCGCCAGCGAGACTTTGCGTGACAACTTCTTCAAGTGTTTTTCAATCTTACGCAGCGAAAAGGCATTGAAGAGCGCCGTAAAAGCGTATAAAGCGGCTATCGCCATCAGCACCACATGAATGGCCCAAGCGACCAGTCCGGGTCGTCCCTCGAAAAACACCTTCATTGTTGATGCCTGCATCTTCGGCAGGCGCAGGAGCACGTTGTCGGCATGCGGCCGCAGCGTCAGAAAGTACTCGTACACCTGGCCACGACTGAGTTGGGGCAAGTCGATCTGATAGCGATCGAGCGCAGCCGGGCTCCGAAGCAGCGGCAATGAATCGAACTCGAGTTGACCGGAAGGGCGATAATAGAGCTTCAGATCGAATGCCGCCGAATCATTGGGAACGACAACGAACGCTTCAATCAGCGGATCACCGGAGACGATGCCGGGGGAAGTGTGGTCAAAGACGTAACCCGCGCCGCGGGTCTGGAGATAAGTCGCCTCTGACGGTCGAATGGAAAAGCGCGATGCTGCCGCAAAGAGAAGAAGAGTCAACAGAAACGCCAGAAACAGGCGCAGCTGGCTCAATTCACTCCCGCCATTTCGCCGGCCTTTTTGAGCCGCTCTTCCTGCTCGGCTTCTTGCAAGGGCTTGATCAGGTCGTCCAAATCGCCGTTGATGATATCGCTGAGTTTGTAAAGTGTGAGATTGATGCGATGATCGGTCACGCGTCCTTGCGGAAAATTGTAGGTGCGAATTTTCGCCGAGCGATCGCCAGAGCCGACCATCGACTTGCGCGCGGAGGCGATTTTCTCTTGCTGTTCAGCGATCGCGCGGTCGAGCAGGCGGGCGCGCAGCACTTTGAGGGCTTTGGCCTTGTTCTTAATCTGCGACTTTTCATCCTGACAGGAAACGACCAAGCCGGTCGGCAAGTGGGTTAAGCGCACGGCGGAGTCGGTCGTGTTGACCGATTGACCGCCGGGGCCCGAAGAACGGAAAACGTCGGTGCGTAATTCGTTCGGGTTGATCTGGATGTCAACATCATCGGCCTCTGGCAAGACCGCCACCGAGGCGGCGGATGTGTGAATTCGCCCCGATGCTTCGGTTGCCGGCACACGCTGCACGCGGTGCACACCGGATTCGAATTTGAGGTGTGAATAGACCTCTTCGCCGGAGATCGAGACGATTATTTCCTTAAATCCGCCTTGTCCGGTTGGATTCGAGCTGAGCAGATCGACCTTGAAGCCGTGCGTATCCGCGTAGCGCGTGTACATGCGATAAAGGTCCGCCGCGAACAGTGCCGCTTCATCGCCGCCGGTTCCGGCGCGAATTTCGAGAATGACATCTTTGGCATCGTTGGGGTCGCGCGGCGAAAGCAACAAACGCAACTTGCGAGTTACGGTCTCGAGTGAGGTTTGCGACTGCTCCTTCTCGGCCTGCGCCAATTCGAGCAGATCGGCATCGATTTCCTGTGCGAGAATCTTGTCGGAATCTTCGACGGATTGCAGGAGCCGCCGGTACTCAGCGCCGACCGTCACGATTTCAGCTAATTCTTTGTGTTCACGGGAGAGATTGCGGAAACGCGCGTTGTCGGCGATCACTTTCGGATCGGAGAGTTGCTCGTTGATCGACGCGAGTTTGTCTTCGACGGCTTTGACGAGATCAAGCATCGGCAAGTTCGCGGACTTCGACGTCCTGCGGCAGTCCCAGCGAGGCTTTGACCGCGACGATCGCGACCTCAAGCTGGTCAAGGCTGGGTTCTTTGGTCGTAATCAGTTGCAGCCAAAGCCCCGGTTTGATCAGAATCTTGACGACCGGATTGTTGCAACTTTTAGCGGAAGCTTTGAGGATCTCATAGCTGCCACCGGCCACCAGCGGCAGCAGCGCCAGATGCAGTCCCAGGCGGACGAACAGCGCCGGCGCTTGGCCGGAAATCACCTGAAACAGCGTATCGGCGATCGCAAAAATCAGAATGGCGAATAAGGCTACAATGAGAATGAATGACGTGCCGCAACGCGGATGCAACGTCGTGTACTGCTGCGCATTTTCGGGTGTCAGCGGTGTTTGGTTCTCATAGGCCCAAATCGCCTTGTGCTCGGCGCCGTGATACTGGAAGATGCGGCGGAAGTCTCGGAAGTAGCTCAGCGCGGTTACATAACCCAGGAATAGTGTCACGCGCACGCCGCCGGCGACCAGATTGAACAGCAACGCATCTTTGCCCAAGCCCAGTAGCGACGCCACCCAGAGCGGCACGAAGAAGAAGACGAGAATGCCAACGCCGAGGGCGAAGATCATGCTCAGGGCGATTAACCAGCCGTTCGACTTCTTGGTTTCTGCAATGTCCTTGCCCTCGGCCTTGTCGATGTCCTGCGCAGCGATTTCGGCGGAGAAGTTCAAACTGCCAATACCGATCGCCAGCATCTCAAACAAGCCGATAAAGCCGCGAACCACCGGCCAGCCGATCGGCTTGAATCGCTTGGATAAGGGCGTGTAGGCGGATGATTTGACCAAAATCGAACTATCGGCACGGCGCACTGCGGTCGCTATTCGCGACGCAGAGCGAATCATGACGCCCTCGATTACGGCTTGTCCGCCGACTTGAATTTCCGACATCGAATTCCTTTGGACGGCAATTATACAAAAAGCAGGAATGGCCAGGCCACTCCTGCTTGATGTAAGATCGTCTATCTACTTTTCGGTCTTCTTGGCGCCGCTGACATCGCCGTATTTGCGGCGGAAACGATCAACGCGGCCGGCCGTATCGACCAGCTTCTGCTTTCCGGTGTAGAACGGGTGGCAAGCCGAGCAGATTTCGACCGAAATGGTCTCTTTCATGGTCGAACGCGTCTCGAACTCGCTACCGCAGGCGCATTTGATTTTGACCTTGTTGTACTTCGGATGAATATCAGCTTTCATTTATCATCATCTCCTGCTGTGACAAAACGTAGTCAGCAATTATAACCCACGGCGGTTCCCAAAGCAAGTGATTCTTGATCAAGAGACTCGTCGGGATCCGCCAATCAAATTCGAATCTTCCCGGCTTTCGTTATCTATAACCCGTTATTGGCGAGATGGTTCCAAGCGAACTGAGTCTTTCCCGCGTCAAGGAGCCTGGTCAGGCCTTCTGCCGCACCGGATCAGGGAAATCGCGGTAGAGCGCCGAGCGAAAGTCGGTGATTGCGCTGTAGACCAGTCGATGCAGGCGTTCAATCTCGCCACCTCGAGTCGCAACATACTGGAAGGTGCGCTCGATATCGCCCAGCGATTCGGCGATGATCGTGATATTGAATTCTCCCAGTTCCGCCGGACCGAATCCGAGCTTACGCCGGGTAATAGTGAAGCCATCAATGAAATCGCGAACCCGCAGGTGTTCGAGGTAGGCTTGGACATTCTCGCAGAATTCGATGTCCTTGTGCGAATCTCTGAGATTGCACCAGATCTGATAGTAGTCCATAAAGGTTCCTTTCGGCGCGGTTGGTATCGACCAACAAACTTGGATTTTCCAATATACGCCAATTATCGCCGCAAGTTGCTCCGAGCGACCGATGCGGAGCGAGAAGACCGTGAGCAAACTAACGTCAATTTCATGACGAGATCATGATCCCTGAACGCGAGAAATCGACTTTGTGTTCACATTCCTACCACGCCCGAAAGTCAGCTTCACTCCCCGACTGAAACGCCCGCGCCCCACCGGGCGTTTCTTCTTTAGGGCCGAATTCACAGGAATCTAACGGCGTCCTCACTGAACCGGAAGAATATTGGGCGATTTAGCTGTCGACTTACTACAAATCCCCTCGGGGACCTTACCTTCCCCCAAAACGCCCGAATCGTCTACGCCTGATCAAGGGGGCAAGATTCGGGCGGATTTTTTGCCGGTCGCTTCCGTGTTGCATTCGGGCGGAATTTCATATAATGCCAATACGATGTCGCAAACTGATACCGATCTCTGGCCGGCTGTTGTCGACGGCAATCAAGAGGCTTGGGCCACGATAGTTAAGCGTTATCAGGCGCTGGTATATGCGGTCGCCACCCGCGTCGGTCTATCGCAGATGGAAGCGGCGGATTGTTTCCAGCAGACCTGGGTATTGCTCTACAACAATCGGAAGAAGCTCAATGATCCGTCCCGTCTGTCGTCTTGGCTCGTAACGACCGCCAAGCGTGAAGCACTTCGTATCAGGCGGCGCGCCGGAGTCGACCCCGGCGCCGAAGACGAACGTCAGGAGCCTTCCGATGAATCGCCAAATCCGGAGGAGTACCTGTTGGCGACAGAAAAACAGGCCCAGCTTGAGATCGCCATCGATCAGCTCGATGACCGCTGCCGCAGGTTGGTTGAGGCGTTTTTTTTCGCCGATGAAGAAAAGTCATACGAGCAAATCGCCGCCGATCTCGGTCTGGCGTTCAACAGCCTGGGACCGATTCGGCGTCGCTGCTTGGAACGCCTCAAGAAGCTGCTGATGGAAAACGGCTACTGGGAAGTACGAAATCCGGAGTGAGCGACTCTGTTGAATGGAATGAAGGATTCGGCCTATGAGCGATAAACATCTTGACCGCAATCAGTTGGTCACGGCCGCGAGACAGCGACAACTGACCGAAAACGCTCATCTTACGGAGTGCACCGAGTGCCGTGAGTTGGTTGAGTTGCTGCGATCATTCGATTGTGCCGGTAGGCTGCACCTTCCCGACGCCCCGAACGCGTGGGTCGAGCGGGCAATTGCCCTGATTGCCGGTCAAAAGCGTTTGCAGCGAATTCAGTCTTTGGTTGCGCGAATCGTGTTCGATTCATGGACAATGCCGCAGCCGCTCGGTGTTCGGGGCGAGAGCGTTGAATCGGATCGGCGCATTCGATTTGAGACCGACCGGATTCGTTTTGACTTGCGCGCTGAACGGCAAGAAAAGGGCTGGGCGTTCGTGGCGCAAGTTAAGGGACACGCTACCGTCGCAATTCATGCGGATAAAAAGGAATACTTACCGGACAGCGCGGGTCTGTATCAATGGTCAGGGACCAGACCACCGCGTCATATCACTCTCCGCGCGGATGAATTTGTCATCGAATTGCCGGAGTTGTCGTGGAAAAGACCGCAATCGAAATAGCGGCTGAGAAGTTTCTCAGACGAGGAGTCACCAGCGGCGTTCCGGCGGCGGAGCTTGCCATTGCTTGTGACAACGCAATTCAAAGCGCCGCCCGGACATCGCTCAAGACGGCGCTATCGTTGTCGCGGAAGTTTGCACGATACGGAGTGGTGCAGAGCGGAGTTCTTGAAGTCACTGGCTATCGCGCGCTGGCTCGTCTCAGCCACATGAGCGGCAATCATCTCGAGGCTCTGAAGGCCTATCAGAAAGCCTACCCGTTGCTCAAGGATCAGCCGTTACAGCGGGCTCGAATTGATCGCGCTCTGATCGACGTCCAAATGTATCTCGGCAATTCGCGACAAGCTAAAATTCACGCGCGCCGGGCGATCACGATTTTTGGGCGTCTGAAGGCGGACGTTGATCTGGCTCAGACGCGCGTGAACTACGGCAATTTGCTTCATCGTCAAGATCGTCATCGGGATGCCGAGAAGCTCTACCGCGAGGCGGCGGCCGTATTTCTGAAAGCCGGCAACAAGGTCGCCTACGCGCGTGCCCTTTACAATCAAGCGAATTCTTTGGTCCAGCTCTTTGATATGGAAGCCGCCGAAACGTCATACCGGAAAGCAATCGCCATTTGGGATGAAGCAGGCTATGTCCTTGATGGCAATGATTCCCGCTATGGATTGGCTTGGATGTACATGCTCAAGGGCAAGTTTCACATCGCATTGCGCGAGCTGACGGCCTGTGAACGAGTCTATCACGGGGGCGGCGATCCGCGGGGCGCCGCATTGTGTCGCCTCGATCGCGCGGAAGTGTATCTGAGTTTGGGTCTCTATGCGGATGCTCTTGATTCGGCGCGCGCCGTCGAGTCGGACTTTAAGAAGTTACAGTTGCGATACGAACGATCCAAAGCCGCGTTGTTTCGCGGCCAGGCGGCGGCGGCACTCGGTCGGATGGCTGAGGCCCGGAGCGGGGCCAAACGCGCCGAGACAGGATTTATTCTCGACAGAAATCGCGGATTTGCCGGCGCTGCGACGATGTTGCAGGCTCAACTTGAAAGCGGCAAGCAGAGGCAACGGCTGATCAGCTCCGCACGGTCCTTGTTCGCGAAAGCTCAATTACCGCTCTGGCAGGCACTCTGCGATTTTCAGGCAGGAACAGACGGTAAACGGAAAGTCGATTCGCTTGCGCGGCTGAAATCCAATCCCGCGGTTCGCGCCGTGCCGCAACTGTTCGCAGTGTGGCAAACGTTGGAAGGCGATGACTGCTTTCGCCGTGGGGATATTGACGCCGCCCGCCAGGCCTGGAGACGCGCCGCCGATCGGCTCGATGCCGTGCGCGCACAACTGCCGCCGATTGAATTGCGTACCGTGTTCGGCCGGCAACACGAATCGCCGCATATGCGGTTGATTGCCGCCGAATTGGATCACGAACCGCGTGCGGCCGCTGTCTGGTCGGAACGGTACAAGACGGCAGGTATTTGGGCGCCGATTCACGGTAACGCCATTAGCCCGGATCGACGTCGAGTTAATGAATCACTTAACTATCTGGCCCAACAGGTGGCCGCGCTTTCGCGGCACTTGTCATCGGTCGCCGGCGAACGCGGATTGGCAACAGTCACGAAAAATCGGGCGCTCAGTAGGCTGCAGAAACGTATCCGCGAGGAGTTGATTTCGGTCGAAGGCGAGCAAGCTGGAACAATCGTTGACAATGACGACTTGCTGCGATCGATGCGCCGCGTTTCCGATTCGATGCCGATCGTTCAGTATCATCTGCGCGACAATGACATCATCGCGTTTGTGCACCAACGCGGTGAGATAGGTGTCGTCCGGATTGCCGATGGCCGCACGCGATTGGCACAAGCGATGCGCCGCTGGCGTTTCATTCTCGAGGGCGAATTGCTCGCCGGACACCTAAACGAGAGCGTCGACATTACGCTCGAGCATCGCTTGTGGGCGGAAATCGGCGAGTGGCTTTGGCAGCCGCTGGCTGTAGATTCTCAAGCCAAGCAGGTGTTACTTCTCCCGGAAGGTGAGTTGGCAAACCTCCCGTGGCGAGCGCTGCGCATCGGCAATCAAGCCCTGCTTGACAACCACCATATCGTCCTGACGCCGAGTTTCCGGCATTATCAGCGGGCACGAAGAATTTCGGCCCGGTCAAGCGATGTGCTCCTCGTCCGCGGGGCCGGTGACGATCTTCCGCAGTTGGACCGCGAAATCAACGGCTTACTCCTGAAGTTGGGAGATCGTGCAAAGCTCGCGGGCACGGCACGCCGGGCGGATTGGCCGGATAGCGGTTCCTTCGATATCTGGCATTTTGCCGGCCATGCGAACTTACGGGCTGATAATCCGTTCTATTCGTATCTGGCACTTTCGGACGGCCCGCTGTTTGCCGCTGATTTCCGTTTGAAACAGTGTCGAGTCAATCTTGTGAGCTTAGCGGCGTGCCGGGCCGGCGAACAAGTTGCGCTTCCCGGTGAGGAATCGACCGGTTTGGTTCGATCATTATTAGAGATGGGCACCCGCAATGTCTTGGCCGGTCACTGGCCGGTGGCTGATGAAACCACAGCGGTGTTTATGACCGCATTTTACTCCAGTCTGCTAACCGACAGGAATTTGCCGGCGGCGCTGCAGACCGCCGCTCGATTCGTACGCGAACGCTGGCCGTCAGCCTATCACTGGGCTGCTTTCAGCGTCTTCGGCGCCGGCGATATGGGAGACATAAAATGAAAACGCGAAGCCTGTTCTCATCGCTGCTGATCGGGCTACAATTTCTCGGCACATCCGCGTCAGCACAAGGAAACGGTCATGGCGAGTACCGACCCGGTGAAATCGTCTGTGAAATGCTCACGGGATATGACATCAATTTCATCAACCTGACTTACGGCACGAGTCTCAAGGCCGTGCTTTCGCAAACAGGAAGTTATCTTCTGCAGGCTCCCGGTGGAGCGGATGCCGAGAGCCTTGCGACGGTGATCGCACAACAGCAGGCGGCGACCGTGCTCTACTGCGGCGCCAACTACTATCTCGATGCGCCGGAGCCATTCCAGCGCAGTTCCCCGTTCTTGGACAACAATCTGGTTGGGAGTTTCGAATCGCAGACAGCGGCCGTCGACCTTGAATTGGCTGCGGCACTGACAATTTCTACCGGAACCGGCGTTACCGTCGGTGTCTTCGATACCGGCATCAATACCGCGCATCCCATCTTTACGGCGAAAACCGGTGGCAGTATTTCCGGATGGGACTTCGTGGATGATGATTCAGTGGCCTTTGACGAGCCTGGTGGTCATGCATCGGGGCACGGCACATTTGTCTGCGGCTTGATTCATTTGGTGGCGCCCGATGCGAACATCAAGATTTATCGGGTTCTCGATACGCTCGGGCGCGGCGATGGTTGGTCGCTGGCGCGCGCCGTAGTACGAGCGGTCGAGGACGGCTGCGGCGTCATCAATCTCAGTCTCGGCATGCGCGGCGTTAACGAGGCGCTCGACGACGCTCTGAAGTTCGCGCACGACAATGACGTTGTAATTGTCGCCGCTGCCGGCAACGATTCGACGAACTCCAATACGGTGTTTCCGTTCCCGGCCGATCGGTCTTACGCGATTGCAATCGCCGCCGTGGATTCCAACGACATTCTCGCGCCATTCTCGAATTACGGCGGCAAGATCGATCTCTGCGCCCCGGGCGTCAATACGTACTCGCCGTTTCTGGATACGATTTATGCCTGGTGGGATGGCACGAGCTTTGCCGCGCCATTTGTGAGCGGAGCGGCCGCACTGCTGCGTTCGAAAAACGCAACGCTGACACATTCGCAGGTTAGAGAGATCTTGTCCGAGACGGCTATTGATATCGACTCGCTCAATCCAAGCTTCGCCGGTGGCTTGGGTAAGGGCCTGATCGACATTGTCGCCGCGCTGCAATACACGATCGGCTACAAATGCGGCGACCCCGATCGCAACGACTCAATCAGCATCGCCGACGCGGTGTTTTTGATCAACTACATTTTTTCCGGTGGTCCGGCGCCGCTACCCATCCAATCCGGCGACGCTGATTGTAGCGGCCGCATCAATATCGGCGATTGTGTGTACTTGATCTCCTACATTTTCTCTGGTGGCGGCATTCCCTGCCAGAACTGTCCTTGAAGTGACAGCAAAGGAAAGCATTTCGACCGTCTGCACAGATATCAAGCCAGGGTCGGACTCCGATCGTCGCTACACTTTGGCCGGAAGACCGAAAATCCGACGGCGCGCCATTGATTGTTGCATGTTATTGACGAGGTTCATTCCGAGTGCCTTGTCGAAGTGCGCCTTCATTTGCGCGGCGTCGCCTTTTCCTTCAAAAGCCCTTCCCAGTAGCCAAAAATTGTATGGATTCTGTTGGTTGGTTTGACTGAACAGCGCGATGGCTTCATCCCACTTCTGTTCTTTCAGGGCGATTATGCCCTCTAACTGCCTTGCTGCCCAGAGCTGAAAACGATTGCCACCGGCTTCAGCTTGTGGTTGGCAGATTCGCAGATAGTCTTTGGCCTGATCGATATTACCGCGCCAAGCCGCCACCCGACCGGCATCATAGTTCAGGTTCAGGCGAACGTTGCGGAGCACCGACTCCGAAGCCTTGGGGGCCTTTTCCTGCAAGACAACAGATTCTTCAAATCGCGCTTGCGCTTCAGCGAAGCGCTCCATTTCCAGCAGCACGTTTCCCATGAGGTTTGCGTCCCCCGACATCGATGCATAATCGCCAACCGCCGCGGCGATGTCATACTGCTTCTGCAACGCCGCCAGCGCCGATTCGTACTCGCCTTGATCGACGTACGAGACAGCCATCGCAGCGAAGGCTGCGCGCCGTAGCCCATCATTCGTCGCCTGATCGTAGAGCCTTTGCAGCTCGGAGCGAGCCTCGTCGTAACGCCCAAGATAATTCAATGCCGTTGCGGCGCCGAGAAACGACGGTGCAAATGACGGTTGAACTTCGAGCGCCTTGTGGTACTGGGCGACGGCATCCTCGTAGCGGCTTGCGGATAGCAGAAACTCGGCGTAAGAATCGTATGGATTCGGGTCTTTGGGGACTAACTGAATGTAGCGGCGAAACGCCCGTTCCGCCTGAGGAATTGAGTCAAGGAATCGGTAGGCATAACCAAGTTGATTGTAAACCGGCGAATAGGCGGAATCGCTGGCAACAGCCAACGCGTAGTGAGCCAGCGCCTCCGACCATCGCTGCTGACCGAAGTAGAGGTTGCCCAAGAGTGTTTGGACGCGTTCGTCTTTGGGATAAGCGGCTGCCAATCGCCTGAGGGTTTCTTCCTGTCGGGTTGGGTCACCATCGATCTGCGCCTCGAAGGCGTGCAGCAGCCAGCGTTCTGGTTCGGTCGCCAAGCCCGAACGCTGTTTGGTGCGGTCGAGGCTGGCAAAAAATGCGCCGGCGGTCGGTTGATTTTGAGTCAGAAGCAGATGCGCTTGGAGGAAGTTCGAATCGAGCGCTACGGCCTTTTCGAGAAGCGGTTGTGCTTCGACGCCGCGGAGGTTTTCCGACAGAACGCGCGCCTGCAGGAACAGCTTGCGCGCCTCCGGCGCGGACGTCGTTATGGGAACTTCAGACGTGTCATCGACGGATTTGACGCAGGCAGTGAACAGTGACAGCACGACTGACGCAGCCACCAAATAGATCGAACGCTGGAGTTGCTGCAACATAGGTACTTCCTCAGATAAGGTGTGGGTCTCGTGGTCGCGACGGCAGGTCGCCGTTTCCGTCATGATAAAAAAGAGCGAAATGCAATCGCGTGAGGCGTCCGATTGGCGTTTGAAGTCTATTACGTGGCGAAAGCCAAAAGGTTGCTCGGCGTTAGACGCAACAACAGCCAGGAAAGGCTAATTTTCGCTCTTTTTGTCGAGAAAATGGCTCAAGATCATGCTTACAATGCTGATCACGATGCTTCCGAGCAGCGCCGGCCAGAAACCGTCGACGGTCAGGATCGACGTGAGGCGGTCCGTGAGCAGCAGCATCAGGGCATTGATGACCAAGGTCAGCAGCCCCAGCGAAAGGATGATGAATGGAAACGCGAAGAATTTTATGATCGGTTTGATGATCGCGTTTACCAGACCGAAGATCAGAGCGACGATCACAACGGGACCGACGGCGCCTTCAAGATGAATCCCATCGATCAGTTGCGCCGCTGCCCAGAGCGCAGTGGCATTTACGATAATGCGAATTAGTATGAAGCGAATCACGAATCGACCTCTCTTCCCAATGAACTCCGATATTCGAAATCTAAGCGACCGGACTCAAAATCTCAAGAATCAATCTGGCCAGAGCGCCTTGTGATCTTCGGTGGCTTTCACTAACTCGTGCACCATCGGCGCCTCCATCGGCGAATGCGCTCCGGTTGCGACGATGCGAAGATCCGATTGGGGAAGCGCCCGGTGCAGTTCCCAGGCGGATATTGTCGGGCAGATAATGTCATAGCGGCCTTGAACGATTCGGCAAGGAATCTCCCTGATCTTGCCGACGTTCTCCAACAGATAGTTGTCTGTCCTCATGAAGAAGTTGTGATAGGTGTAGTGGCACTCGATGTGTCCGATCGAAATCCCGGCATCGGTCTGAGTCATCTCGGCTATCGCTGCGGAATCCTGGATTAGGCACATTGTCGCCGCTTCCCAGCCGGACCACGAACGAGCTGCGCGGCGACGCAAATCTGAATCGGCTGAGGTAATGCGCCGGTAATAGGCGCCGACCATGTCACTGCGCTCGTTCTCGGGGATGATCTCCTGGAATTTTTCCCAAGCATCCGGCCAGATCTGCCGCGCTCCGTCACGGTGCAGCCAGTTGATCTCCGATCGCCGACCTAAGAACACGCCGCGAAGAATCAGACCCTTAACCGAGTGAGGATAAGTTATCGCATAGGCCAACGCCAGAGTGCTTCCCCAGCTTCCGCCGAAGACCAGCCATTTGTCAATGCCGCAATGGCGACGAAGTTTCTCGAGATCCGCGACGAGATCCCAGGTCGTGTTTTCACGCAGTTCTGCGAGTGGCTTCGACCTTCCCGCGCCACGTTGATCAAGAAGGACGACGCGGTAAGACAGCGGATCGAAAAATCGGCGATAGCCGGGGAGGATCCCTACGCCCGGGCCACCGTGTAGAAACAGCGCCGGGCGACCCTGAGGATTCCCCGCCTCCTCATAAACTACGGTGTGCAGATTGCTGACGACAAGCGACTCTACTTTGTAGGGATCGATTTCCGGATACAAGCTGCGCTGAGACATCATCACTCCTGTTAATCAGCCAATTGATACGCGTCACTCTGCCACAAGTTACAGAATGGTTCGATCGGCGCTTAGATACTGACCTCGCGCAAGTAACGCGGGTCGTTCTGCCACTGCGGATAATAGAACTGCGCCGCAAGCTTAAACGCCAGCGGCTGAAGGCTGGCTTTGTAGGACTCTTCCCGATCTTTGTATTGGCGGAGCCAGTAGTTGGTGTCGTCACCGGCCAGGTCGCGCGATGGCGTTACCTGACGCGCCAGAAGTTGCGGGTTCGAGTCGGCGCGCCACCAATCGCTTTGGTGAAATTCGGCGCCGAATTCATCTTCATAATACTTCTGCTCGCGATCGACGTGACAGCCGGGAAAATGCAAGTAGGTGTGGCATGACCAGAACATCGATGACTGCCCGTTGGTCGTGAGCGAGTCCATAAAACGAAAAGTCTCGTCGACGGTAGTTTTGGTTTCTCCGGGATGATTGAAAATCAGATTTGCGCCGTGCGGGATGCCGTATGCCGAAAGACGCTTTGTGATCTTCGCGAAGGAATCGAGATACTGGGCCGGGCGACGTGATTTTTTCATCAGCTCCAGCATCCGCGGCGAACCGCTTTCGAGGCCGAATTGGATTTCGACCTTCAAATCTGCGAGCAATCGAATATCATCGTCTTCAAGAAATTCCGGCCGCGTCTCGAAAAGAATCCAATAATCGGGCTTCAGATCGTGCAGGCGGCGCAGGAATTCTTTGCGCCAATCGCGGCGCAAACCGAAACAGGCGTCGCCGATGCCGAGCGCCTTGAAAGAGTAGCGTTCGGCGGCGCGAGTGACTTCGGCGATTGCGGACTCAACCGGGAAAGCGCGCCATGTCGAATCTTTGAGCGACTCCATGCAGAAAGTGCACTCGAACGGACAGCCGCGTGAAAGAAAAATGTTAAGCGTTTCGAGGCGGCCACCGGCAAACTCAGCGACCATAGGATCAACCAGACTCCAGTTCAACGGAGTAAAGTCGGACGGTTGCAGCGTTTGACCAACCAGAACCTCCGTTCGCGGCGGGCGATTCAGTGTCCCCCCGAGGATTTCCCGCAACGTGAGCTCGGCTTCCGCGAGAATTACATAGTCAAAGAGCGGATCCGGCGTCAGAAAGTCGTTGGGACGCGCCGTCGGGTGATAGCCGCCGACGATGATGAGTTTATCCGGGAATAATCGCCGGGCTACCTTCGCTACCGACATTGTCGCCGTGAAACTGAGACTCGTCCAGCACGAAATGGCGAGAACATCGAATTCGCGTTTGCTGAGTTCTTCGCCGACGCGACGTTCGAATCGCTTGATTTGCAGGTCTGTGTCGGGGCGACCGACGACGAGCTCGAAATCGAGATATTCCACCGGAAAGAACCGTGCCGCGTAGGACGCCAGCGCCAGCAGCGGCGATTTGACCTCCTCGCGGTGAAGGTGAGCCGGGTAGTGAAATGATGAAGGATAGACGAAAAGCACTCGCGGCGGTGATAACAATCGTGGTTCCTCCGAATCTTGGTGCGTACCGCGAATCAAGATACGGAAAACCTGCCGACTGTCAAACCGCCACTGCTTTCCAGCACCTGGGAACGAGATTGCGAGCTTTCGGTTGACCAGATGTAGAGATTCACTGATCTTGAAGCTGGTTAATCGACTTGAAGAGCCGAGGAATGTATGAGCGATGTTAGCAATATCAATGGCATGAGCGAGTACTTCCTGTTAGGCCGCAGCGGCCTGCGCGTGTCTCCTCTCTGCTTGGGAACCATGACCTTCGGCACGGAATGGGGCTGGGGAAGTCCGATCGAAGCCGCTGAAGCGATCTTTGACCGATATCTCGAAGTCGGCGGCAATTTCTTCGATACGGCCGACGGCTACACCGGCGGGCGCAGCGAGGAGATGTTGGGGCAATTCATGAAAGCCAAAGGCAACCGCGACCGCGTCGTACTGGCAACCAAGTTCACGTTTAATGCGTTTAAGGGCGATCCCAATGCCGGTGGCAATAGCCGCAAGAACATGATGCGGGCCCTCGAGGCTTCGCTTAAGCGTCTCCAAACCGATTACATCGACCTGTACTGGTTGCATGCCTGGGATATGCTCACCCCGGTCGATGAAGTGATGTCCGGCCTGAATGATCTGGTAAGCGCCGGCAAGATTCGCTATGTCGGCCTGTCGGACACGCCGGCGTGGTATCTCGCCCGCGCACAAACCCTGGCCGAGTTGCGTGGCTGGGCGCCGATCTGCGCGCTGCAGTTGGAATATTCGTTGGTCGAACGCAACATTGAGCGCGAACACGTACCGGCTGCGCTCCAGTTGGGCATGGGCATCTGCCCGTGGAGCCCGCTGGCATCCGGCCTGTTGACCGGAAAATACAAACGGTCAGCCGGAGGATTTGAAGGCGACGGTCGACTCAAGATCACGGAACAGAGTCCCAATCCCGTATTCCACAAGTTCTCTGAGCGGAACTGGCGCATCGTCGATGTCCTGTTAGATGTCGCCAAGAAGCTTGGCCGCTCACCGGCTCAGGTCGCTCTCAACTGGGCGACAAAGCGCCCGGGAATGACTTCGACGATAATCGGCGCGACGAAACTGGAACAGCTTGACGATAACTTGCGGGCGCTGGAATTTGAGATCCCGGCCGATTTGTCGGCGAAGCTGGAAGAAATCGGTCGACCGGAGACGGTATTTCCGTATGTCTTCTTCGACACTACAATTCAATCCAATATTCGCGGCGGCACTCAAGTGTCGCGTGAACCGAAATGGTATCGGGGTTAGAAAGCGATGAAGCAGAGGACTTTATGAGTGTAATCAAGCAAGATGAAATCAAAATGGCGACTGTAGCAATGGACGGCGTCGTCGGCGCCAGCAAGGCGAACGTGATTGGCCCGGAACAGGGATGGCAAGGTCACACCATGCGGCTCTTTCGCCTTGAAGCCAACGGGCACACGCCGCATCACCAGCATCCCTGGGAGCATATTAACTACATCACCAAAGGCGCCGGAACGCTGACAATTGCCGGCGAGACCCGCATTGTGAAGCAAGGCGATTTCGCCTTCGTACCGCCCGATATGATGCACCAATTCGCCAACCCCAACGGCGAACCGTTCGAGTTTATCTGCATAGTGCCGCAGCGCGGCGCCTATTAGCTTCGGACATCCGAGACTCGACACCGGCGGCTTCGTGTTCCGATAAACCCCTACAATTCTGTCGGGTTTGGCTTGCTGAAATCCTGAAAACCGCTAAATTGTAGCGGTTGATCGATCTTACTATCGCCTCGGAAGGAGGCTTGCTATGGCAATCCGCAGCTATGATGACTACCTCGCCAGCCTGCGCCGCATGCGGCCCAACATTCACAAATTCGATGAGTTGATCACCGACGTTACGACGCATCCGGCCACGAAACGCACCGTCGAAGGACACGGACAAATCTACAAGCTGGCAAAGGAATCAGAACTCAAGGATGTCTTCACTACGACATCACACCTCACCGGCGAGCCGATTTCGCGCTACCTTTCGCTGATCACCAGTCCGGAAGACATGTGGGCGAATAGCCGGCTCAAGCGCACAATGTTCCAACGCACCGGCACCTGCACCGGCGGACGCTGTGTCGGCTGGACGGCATTGAATTCGATGTATGCCGTAACTTACGACATCGATGCCGCGCTCGGCACCGATTACCACCAGCGACTCAAGAAGTGGCTAATTGACGCGCAAGCGCGCGACATCACTATTGCCGGCGCGCTCACTGATGCGAAAGGAGACCGCAGCAAGGCGCCCTCAGAACAGAGTGATCCCGATTACTTCCTGCGGATCGTCGAACGTCGCAAGGATGGCATTGTCGTGCGCGGCGCGAAGGTGATGATCTGCGGTATCGCGGCGGCAAATGAAATCTTTGTTGTGCCGGGATCGGGATATAAGGAAGAAGATGCCGATTACGCCCTGTCATTCGTGATTCCGCGCGACATCGAAAATCTCACGATCGTGGAAACCCGGCGCCCCAGCGATGCGCGCGAACTGGAGGAGGGATTCGATATTCCGGTTGAAGACGGCGGAATCACGCAGGCATTCCTGCTATTTGAGGATGTCTTCATTCCTAACGAGCGCGTGTTTATGGCGGGCGAATTCAAGTACTCGCTCAACGCCGTTCTCAATTTCATCTGCAATTATCGCGCGGCAATCGGCGGCTGCGTCGCCGGACAGGGGGATGTCAAAATCGGCGCGGCGCTCTTAACGGCGCGGGCCAATGGTCTGAATTCGAAAGTATTCAAAGACAAAGTGATTCAGATGCAGGTCAACAACGAGACGACCTACGGCATGGGAATCGCCGCCGCGGCGCTGGGCAAGAAACATCCGTCCGGCGTCTGGTTGTCGGATCAGCTTCTGGCCAATGTCAACAAGGTGCACGTCGCGACGCTGCCGTACGAGACATCGCGGCTGGCGCAGGATATCGCCGGCGGTATCGCCGAGACCGGGTGCATGCCGTCATACAAAGACTACAAGTCCGAAAAGTATGGGCGCTTGATCGAGAAATACATGGCGGCGCGTCATTCAGCCGAATCGCGAATGCGGGCGGCGCGGTTGGTCGAGTGGGCGACGATCGGCGCGGGTGTGCCGGGATGTATGCACGGCGGCGGCTCGCCCGATGGCGCCAAGCTGATGATTCGCCAATTGGCCAAGATCGATGAAAAGGTTGAGCTGGCGCGTAGTCTGGCGGGGATTGATGAGAGGATTCCCGAGCCAGACGGACGGTAGGGGGGCTTTGTCGATTCTAGGCATCATGGGCGCATTTCCATGCTCCCCTACGCGGTCAAATTCTGCGGCTCAGACTAGCTACCTACTTCTCCCGCATGAACGGATACTTGTAGTCCGTCGGCGGGACGAAGTTCTCTTTGATCGAGCGCGGCGATGTCCAGCGAATCATGTTGTGCAGCGCGCCGGCTTTGTCGTTGGTTCCGGAAGCGCGCGCGCCGCCGAACGGTTGCTGCGCGATCACCGCGCCGGTCGGTTTGTCGTTGATATAGAAATTCCCCGCCGCATTGCGCAGCGCCTTGGTCGCGAAAGCGACGGCTTCCCGATCAACGGCGAAAATCGCGCCGGTCAGAGCGTAGGGCGAGGTCTCGTCGCAGAGCTTGAGAGTCTTGTCAAAGTCCTTGTCGGGATAGATGTAGATCGTCATTACCGGCCCGAAGATTTCTTCCTCAAGTAGCTTGAACTTGGGATTTGTCGTCTCGACGACGGTGGCGTCGATGTAATAGCCTTTCGAATCATCGTACTTGCCGCCGGCGATGATCTCGGCATCCTGCGCTTTCTTGGCGTAGTCGATGTATTTCGTGATCGTGTCGAACGCGCCGCGGTCAATGACAGCGTTGAGGAAGTTCGAGAAATCGGTCGGATCGCCCATCTTGATTTCGCCGAGTTGCTTGAGCATCGTCTTCTTGATCGCCGGCCAGAGCGATTTCGGTAGATAAGCCCGCGAGGCTGCCGAGCATTTCTGGCCTTGATACTCAAAAGCGCCACGCACGATGGCTGTCGCGACTTGTTCCGGCACGGCGGATTTGTGGGCGAAAATGAAATCCTTGCCGCCGGTTTCGCCGACGATGCGCGGGTAACCGCGGTACTTGTTCTTGGCAATGTTCTCGCCGATGGTCTTCCACATTCCCTGAAAAACGCCGGTCGAGCCGGTGAAGTGAATTCCTGCGAGGTATTCGTGATTGAGCACGACATCAGAAATCTCGGCAGCCTTGCCGGTGACCATGTTGATCACGCCTGCCGGCAGGCCGGCTTCGATGAGAATCTTCATGATAAAGTGCGAAGTGTACATTACGCTCGACGCCGGTTTCCAGACGGCGACATTGCCCCACATCGCCGGGGCAGTCGGCAGATTGCCGTTGATCGAAACAAAATTGAACGGCGTGACGGCGAAGATGAAGCCCTCGAGCGGCCGGTAGTCGATGCGGTTCCAGATCGCCGGATCGGGATTGATCGGCTGCAGCTCGCAGATTTGTTGCATGTAGTAGGCATTGAAGCGGAAGAAATCAACTAACTCGCAGACGGCATCAATCTCGGACTGAAACGGATTTTTGGAATGCGCGAGCATCGTTGCGGCGTTCATGATGTAGCGATACGGACCCGCAAGAAGGTCAGCGGCCTTGAGAAACACTGATATACGTTCTTCCATCGGTAGCGCCGCCCAAGCGGATTGGGCGTTTAGGCAGGCGTCAATCGCGGCTTGCGTTTCCTTCTTCGTGCCTTTGTATGTGTACCCAAGGACGAGCGAATGATCGTGCGGCGCGGTCATTTTGACTTTCTCGCCGACGCGGACTTCTTGGCCGCCAATAATCAACGGAACCTCGATCGGATTGGCTTTGAGTTCTTCGATCGCCGCCAACAATTTGGCGCGTTCCGGTGTGCCCGGGGCATATGAAAAGATCGGCTCGTTGACGGGGTGAGCCATTCTGTAGATACCCATTTGATTACTCCCTATCAGAACTGAGATTTGTCAATAAGCAAACAGGGCGCACGGCCGTGCGCCCCTACGCGATACTTCCAAGCGACACCACAGCATTCCTACGAATGAGAGAGATTGCTCCACTCGGCGTCATCGAGCCAGCTCTTCGGTTGATGCAGGAATTCGAGCACATGTTCGATCAAGACTACGTGCTTGTGCTCTTCCTCGGCCAAAAGACTGAAAGCGCGCTTAATCTCGGCTTTGGGTTCTTCGCCGGCCTTCTCGCGATAGAACTTTTCGGTATCGAGTTCAACTTGCTGCGCTTTGTTCCAGGCGGCAATTACGTCATCGCCGAATTTGAAATCGCTGCCGTCCTTCGGCAATTGCTCGAACACGGTCTTGGCCGTTGCCAGGATATTGGTGCCGAGTTCGGCCATCGCTTTGGCTTCCTGGATTTCGCCGTCGCGGAGGCGACGGAAGATCTCGTAGTGCTTAATTTCGTCACCGGCCAGTTGCAGCCAGATCTTCTTGAGCGCCGGATTGGGTGTGCGGGCGGCCTCGCTTTCGTAAAAATGCTGGCCGTCCTTCTCCATCTTCATCGCAAATTCAAAGACATTCATCGATAGCTCCTTTCGGCGTTAGGTCGGCTGTCGGGTTCCCGGGCAGATGACCGCTCCGCCGTATCACGAACAACTGGTGGAGAATATAGCAGAAAAGGTCGGCGCAATCAACGGTTTCGCAAGCTCGGATTTCGCCGCAGCCGGTATCCGTACCGGGAAGATCAGAACGTCACGGGCGGATTAGTGGTGGCGGCAATGATGCGCACGCGGATGTCGAGCGTTTCGGCAAGTTTCAAGAACAACGCTTTCGGGCGTGGGACACTGTAGTCATCGAGTTTGATCGGAAATGTGGCTACGATTTCGAGATGTTGGTCAGTATCCGACCGCTTTCGCCAGATAACTGAGGCCGGAACCGTGATCCTGTGGGTTTTCCCGTGTACGGTAAAATCACCGGTCACCTGACAAGTTGCCTGAGTACCGGCGATCAGCGTAGCCGGCAAACCATTCACTGATTCAAGCACGAATTCCACGTAGGGGTATTGTGCCGTATGCAGGTGCCGGTCGCGCATATGTTCATCGCGCAATTCGATACCGGTTTTGAGCGTCCGCGCATCGACGCGGAGTCTTCCGGTGGCTCCGGCGGCGGGGTTGGCGGGGTCGAAGTCGATCGCGCCGATCACGACGTAGGTCTCACCGGATACGAATTCGAGCTTCGCTTGCGACTCGAATGTCACCGTATCGATTCCCTGCCGACCGGCGACGTAAAACATCTCCGCTTGCAGTGAATTGAAGGAAAGCGCTGCCAGCGCGAATATGATCAAGATGTATCGCATCATTTCTTATACTCCTAATTGTCCGCCGCGCCTTCATCGATCCAGACTTTTATCGTGTCTTGTTGCGCGGTAGTGAGCGTGTCTGAAAATCGCGGCATGCGGAGGTCGAGACCGATCTCGCGATAACGCGGACTGATGGCCAGATATAGCGAACTGACGCCGGCATCACCGGCGATGACCGCACGCCCATGAAGCGGGCTAACTTTCATGATCTCGGTATAGCTTGTAACCCGGAAGTCGTGTTGCGGGTTGACGTCGCCGTGACAACTATTGAACGCACAACTGCGGAGCAGTAGCGGCTGAACATCGGTGGCAAACGACACCGTGTAAACCGGTGGTTCGGGATCATCATCGATTGTGAGCACACTACCGTGATCAGTGCAGCCGCCGGCGAGAATTGCGGCGACGACAAGCAGAGGAATTATCACCAATGCGCCATAGGCGCAGCGCCTTGTGATATCAATCAGGCGAAATTCGATCATCAATAACTCACATGCAATTGGACGAAGTAGTCGACCCGGTTCTTCAGCGGCCCTTCACCGGCGATGGTCGCCGACGGTCGGATTTCGACGAAGGGGATCGGGAAGAACTCGAACGAGAATCGCCAGAATTCGTTCGATCCCGATTTTGTCGCCCAGTCCGGATCGTGGAAGTTGTACTCACCGAGAAGGTAAAGTCCCCACATCAGCCGTGACGCCAATTGCGCGTAGAGTGTGCGCTGTTCGTTGCCTTTGCCGACCGCGCCGACTTCGCTGGTGAAAGTGAAGCGGTCATAGTTGACACCGCCGAAAAACGATTTGGCGATGGGATAATCGCGGTAGCCACCATCGACTCGTTGCGATTGCCGCCACGACAAGCCGGTGAGAAAGCCAACCGGCCCCAACGAACCGGCGCGAAACGAGTGAAACGTCGCGACATTCTGACCGTTTGGGGCATAGACTTCGAGCGTGATGTTCGAGCCGCTGAAGAAGTTTCCGCCGAGCGACAATCCTTCCACACCGACTTCCGGGCCGAGAAGCGGCACGGCGCGCACATAGGCATTATGATCGGGATCGCGCAAGCCGAACGCCGGGTAGAAGCGGCCGGCTTTGATCCAGTACCGCTCATCGCGCAGCTTGAGCATGAGGTAGCTGTCTTTGACCACCGATGGGCCGAATGTCAGATTGTAGCTGACATTTCGCAGCATCTGAATCGCGAGATAAAAGTCGGTCTGCATGCGGAAGGTGCGATTTTGCTCGATCAAATACAGGTGCCGGTAATCGACCCCGAACGTGACATTGTCGGAGAGTCGCGGCCGCAGCGTGTTCGGCTCAACCAGTTTTTTGGTCGATTGCAGACAGAGTTCGTTGTAGGCGACGGCGTAGTTGCCAAATTCGTTGCGCATGCCGCCACCATTGGGGCTGATATGGCAGGTGATACACGGCGTCGCGTGCTCGGCGGACAACCGCGGCAGGCTGTAAACGGAAATCGTCGCGAGCAGAACAAACAGACTAAACAGAACCGCAAGAACTCTAAACTTGGAGGTCATAGCTCCTCAAGGGCTAAATTCAGGCAACAGCGATCGCCGGGCGTCGTTTGGTTACAGAGACGAATGAAATCAGGAATCGTACAATGCGAAAGCAGTTTTTGGCGGCAGGTCGTTTGCCAACGACGCTTACTCAGAAGCGATAGACGCGGATTTCCGGCGGAGTCATGATCGAAAACACGCGGCGGACCGTATCGATGCGCACGTCGGGATAGCGAATCGTCCAGTCTTCGTAGACAAGAGTCTGCTCCCAGAGAGTTCTGGCGTTTGTGTCAACGAGGAGCGCCTTGCCGGTTGAGTTGCGCCGTTCGGGCGCGTCGGCGGAGTTGTTCGCGCCGAGCAGGATCAGACTCAGAGACGGATCGGCATCCAAATGCATCAATCGATACGGTGTATCGCCCAGCTTGAACTCGGACCGAATACTTCGCGCCGCGAGATCGACAACTTCGATCCCGGTGGCGGTCATCACCAAGGCAGTCGTCCCATCCTGCGAGAATCGAACTTCGCGAAGCTGAACGAAGTCACCACGGAGTTGAAACGCCGAATCGCCGTTGACAAACGTCAGCAGCGAGTCGCGCAGCAGCGCGACTTGCCCGCCATCCGGCGCGATGAAGTATCGCGACGCCCGGCCAAAGCGGGCTTGCTCCACTCCTGAAGGCGTGAATTTGACCAACTCGCCGCTGCCCACTTGGGCAAAAAACGCGGAACCATTGACCGCCCACTGCCCATTGTGATAGTACTCAACGCGGGTCGTTCCGCGCAGCGTACCGTCCTCACCAAAAAACAACAACCGCGATTCGGGAAGTCCTTCGGCGCCGGCGACACCGACGGCAACCGACGCGCCGTCGCAGAGCAGAAGCGAGTGGCAATTGGGGGTGTCAACTTTCCAGAGCGAACGACCCGAGTCGGCGTAGACGGCAGCGCTGCTGAGATTTATTTCGGATGGTGACACGCCCGTAAAGGTCAGTATCGCGTAGTGCTTTCCGCTCTCGGAAGCCACCAGCCGCTGATTCCCGCGTAGCGATTGTTGGCGCGGATTACGATCCTGATACTGACGGATTTCGACTCCCGATTTGGTCAACAGAAAGATCGCGCCGACCGGACTGCCAAAGGCCCGACGATAATCGGTCATCTCGATCGAATCGATGAGTTCGGGACTGACTGCGATCTCCTCCGCTCTCAGCATGCGAGCGGGAATTGCTGTGTTCGTCGCGGCGATCAGAGCGAGCGCGATCGATCTCCGGCCAGCAAGAATTCGAGAGATTGCGCGGCGAATCATTGACATACAAGAGGATTGTACGCGATTCCGGCGTCGGCGGCGCACGAAATATCGATTTAACTCAGCTTGATTCCCGGCGCCGTACTGACGCGATGAGAGTCTTTGCGGCGTGTGCTTTCGTCGAAGATATCGAAGTTGAACTTCGGCGAGTTGGGGTTGACGGCGATATCGGCAAGCCCTGACTGGGCGCGGTTCATCTGTGTCGGCACCCATTTTAACTCGAATCCGAATTTGCGTCGATAGAACAGTATCAGATCGCGAAACCGCAGGAGCGAGCCGGTGGCGGCGAGACGGTTATTTACTTGGTAGACGACAATCGGCGAATCGGTCATCAATTTGATTCCGCGTTTGGTGAAGTGCTGCTGATTGAGCTGCATGAAACGGATCAAGGCGATACCTGCGGCATATTCGCACTCATAGCGGTTGCCCTCGTACTGGGCGCGAAACATGACACCGTAGTCGGGAACTGCAAAAGAGATAACGCCCCGATTCGTAACCAGTTTTTCGTCATGGAGATTTGAGCCGTAAAAATAGCAATTCATCATCGTTCCTCGCTGCCGAATACCGCAAGGAACGTGCCGTAATCAGGCTATTTAGAGCGGTCGATGATGCCGCTATAAGTTCTTGCTGAATTGTAGTTTAGTGTCGTGTGGCGCGCATTGTGAGGTGTGCAAGCGAAATCTCAGCGCACCCAGGCGACTATAAGACTCGTCATAAAAGTGAAGTCGACTGCACAGCGTCAAGGATCGAGCGATTGTCGCAATCGGTCCTGGAATTCCGGAGGAACCGTCATATACTTGGCGGTGGATTCAGCCACCAACAGCCCGTTCTCATTGAGCGCGCGCGACGCGGCCTCGAAAATTCGACCGCGTTCGCCGGTGATTTCCGCCTCGAAGCGATAAGTGCTACGGATGTCAGCCGGTGCCCTGAAGCGCACCTCCATACTGGCCGTAACGCAGACAACCTCGCGGGCAATGACCGCCTTGATCATCACTTCATCGAGAATTGCCGCGATGATACCGCCGTGCAGAATTCCCTTGTAGCCTTCGTGCCGACTATCCGGTTTGAACGTCGTGTAGCACCTGCTGCCATCGGCCATAAATTTGAGATTCAGGCCGATCGGATTATCGGGGCCGCAAACAAAGCAACCGTTGTAGCGGGCTACTTCCCTTTCCATACGAGCGAACGCTTAGCCCTTAAGACGTTTGTCATCCATCAGGACCAGCATCACGGCCTTCTGAATGTGCAGGCGATTTTCGGCCTGATCGAAAACCACCGAATTGGGACTGTCCATGACGGAGTCGGTTATCTCGGCGTTACGCAGCGCCGGCAAACAGTGCATGACGAGACAGTCTTTCTTGGCCAATTTCATAAGCGCGTCGTTGACCTGAAAGTCCTTGAGTTGCGCGGCCTTTTCCTCCGCCAGATGCTTTTGCCCCATGCTGGCCCAAACGTCGGTATAAATGACGTCCGCGGCTCGAGCTGCCTCTTTGGGATCGTGTACGACAGTCACCTTCCCGACTTTGTCGGCTGCCGCCAACTTGAGCAGGCCGGCATCGGGCATCGTACTGGGGTTCGTGCCGACGACGAAGTGGAAATTGTAGCGCCGCGTGAGGTTAATCCACGAGTTGGCGATATTGTTCCCGTCGCCGAGATAGACGATCTTGAGACCTTCCAGCGATTTCTTGTGTTCGATAATCGTGAATGCATCTCCGTAAATCTGGCACGGATGGAGCAGGTCGGTGAGTGCGTTAATTACCGGAATCGACGCGTGTTTAGCGAGTTGCTCGACGTCGTCGTGTGCGAAGGTGCGAATCGTGATCATCCCGAGATAGCGCGACAGCACTTTGGCGGCATCGTAGATCGATTCGCGTTTGCCGAGCTCGATTTCCTTCTCGGTGATGTAAAGCGATGAACCACCGAGCTGCGCGATCCCGACCTCGAACGAGATGCGAGTCCGCAGCGAGGCTTTATGAAATATGCAGCCGACGGTCTTGCCGGCCAGCGGTTTTGGGCTGATTTCTCCCAGTTTCATCTGGCGGCAAAGATCGAAGATGCGGTTGATTTCGCCGGTGGTAAAATCGGTTTCGGCAAGAAAATCACGCTTCATGACGGCTCTCCTTCATCCGGCCCCCGTAGGTCGCGGAGAAGCTATCGGCACGCGTAAAGACTGTCAAGCGAATTTCCTTGCTGGCAGCGGGGAGAAGCGAACATATTCAAGTAACGATCGTAAACGATGGCTGAGTTCGGCTCCGGGAGGTCGCGCAATTGCGGCGGAGCGGAAAGGAGATTGCCATGCGGATATTTTGGGGACTGATCCTCGTCGCCATCGGCGCGATATTTCTCGCCGATAATATGCGCTGGATCGAGTTTGATTTTTCTGAGTTTATCGGCACCTGGTGGCCGGTCGTGCTGGTGGTGATCGGCGGCTGGATGATCTTCGAACGCGTGCGCCCGGAGCGTCCGGAAGGATTTGACTTTGCCAAGTTCACGGGCCGAGAATTCAAGAAGACTTTTGGCGACGTTCACCTTCGGCCAGTGCAAGTTGAAAGCGGCGGACTGTCGGTACACGAGGGCATCGGTGAAATCCAGCTTAACCTACGGCAGACAACCTTGATCCCCGGCGAAAACCGGGTCGATTGCAATCTCGGCATCGGCGATATCAAGGTGATGCTGCCCGAGGGCATTCCCGTGAGCGCGTCGGCGCAGGTCGGCGTCGGCGATATCGAAATGCTCGGCGACAAGCGCGACGGCTTTGGCGCTACGCTCGAACACATCGATGCCAACTACGGTACGGCTGAGATCCGGATTAAATTGTTCTGCAAAGTCGGCCTTGGCGACATCATCGTCACAAAGTAATTCGGCTTTCAAGGCCGAGCCGATCGCAATTTTACACTGTATCGAAAATCGTTGTGCCGAATCAGGCTAATAGTTGTTATAAAGAAACATGGTGCGAATGAGTCCGAGCTTGAGACACGTGGGAACTGACTTTGTCAAAATCTTCGCTGCGTAAATCCAATACGATCTGGAAATACTTCCGAAAGTACCGCCGTTATTACATCTGGGGCTTCATCGTACTGATCGGAACCAACTTGTTTATGGCGATTTCGCCGTGGCTGATGAAGGAAGCGATCGACAGCCTTAAGGCCGATCCGGTGCAAACTTCGTCCGTGGTGCGCGAATGGCTGCGGCCGTACATTGTCGCCATTTTCGGGCAAAATCTGTTCCACTACGCCCTCGGCATGGTCGTCGCGGCGGCGATTGGCGGAGTCTTTCGCTATTTCGCACGGCGGACGATCATCTGGGGCTCGCGTGACATCGAATGCGATTTGCGCAATGACATCTTCAGCCACCTGCTGCAACTGTCCTCGTCATTCTATCAGCGCACGCCGACGGGCGACATCATCGCGCGACTTTCCAACGACCTCGAAGCCGTGCGGATGATGATCGGCCCGGCAGTGATGTACATGATGAACACGGTGGTGATCACCGTGGTTGCGTTTATCCTGATGATCTTCATCTCGCCCAAGCTGACGCTGTACTCGCTGGTTCCCCTGCCGCTGTTGTCATTGGTGATGTGGCGGCTCGGGCAGCAGACGCATAAGCGCTTCATGAATATCCAGAATCACTTCTCGTTTCTGTCGGCGTTCGTGCAGGAATCGTTCGCCGGCGTGCGGGTCGTTAAAGCCTACGGTCGCGAGCAGGATCAGGGCAAACGATTCGACAAGATCAGCCGTGAGTATGTGCGCTTGAATCTGGCACTGGCGCGAGTGCGGGCCGGATTCTGGCCGGCGATCATGTTCATTGTCGGGCTGCTGGTCTTGACTGTCTTTTGGGCCGGTGGCCACGAAGTCATTAGCGGCAAGATCACCGCGGGTGAGTACGTTGCATTCATGGTTTACCTTATGATGCTGATCTGGCCGATGCTGGCGATCGGTTGGGTGATTTCGCTCTACCAACGCGGCACGGCCTCGATGCAGAGACTCGACGGGCTTCTGAACGAAGCGCCGGAAATTATTGAAGCTCGGCAAACGAAAACCGTGGGCACCCCACAAGGAGCGATTCGCTTCAACGGCTTGTCGTTCGCCTATCCGAATACTACGACAACTGTGCTCGAGGATGTCTCCTTTGAAGTCAGATCGGGCGAGACGGTCGCCATCGTCGGCGCAACCGGCTCAGGGAAATCGACCTTGGTATCGTTGCTGATGCGCCAGTACCCGATTAGCGACGGAGCGATACTTATCGATGACGTGGACATAAACCTGATGCGACTCGATGACCTGCGCGGGCAAATCGGTTTTGTGCGCCAGGATTCCTATCTCTTTTCTGACACGATTGCCGCGAATATCGCTTTCGCCAAGGACTCGGTCGATCTTGACGCGGTGCGCGACGCCGCCACGATTGCGGCATTCGACACTGAGGTCGAAGGCTTCAATGACAAGTACGAAACGATTCTCGGCGAGCGCGGGATCACGCTTTCGGGCGGACAGAAGCAGCGCGCATCAATCGCGCGCGCGTTAATGAAGCAACCCAAGATACTCGTGCTTGACGATGCCTTTTCATCCGTGGATACGCAGACCGAGGAACTGATTCTCGAGCGTTTGGTAGCGGCTTCCGGCAAGGTAACGACGCTCTTGATCAGCCATCGGCCGTCAACGATTCGCCGTGCGGACCGAATTGTGGTCCTCGATGGCGGCAGAGTAGTTGAAATCGGCACGCACGACGAGCTGGCGGAAAAGCGAGGGCGGTACTACGAGATTATCCGCCGCGAGCTATTGGCCGGAGAACTGGAGATGCTGGGATAGTAATGCAGGACTTCCGCGAAGAAGACAAACTCGGAAAGGCTTATGACGCAAAGTTGATGAAGCGGCTGCTTCAGTATCTGCGGCCATATCGCTGGTACGTGGCGCTGGCGCTGCTGTTGCTCATTGTCACTCTGTTTCTTCAGTTGGCGCGACCCTATCTGACGATGATCGCCTTCGACAACTACATCGCTAAAGGCGATGGCTCCGGCCTTGATCGACTGGCCCTGCTGTTTCTTGGCATTCTCGTGCTGGAAGGGCTGCTTGGCTATGCTCAGATCTACATGATGGAGTGGATCGGCCAGAGTGCGATGTTCGATCTGCGGCAGAAACTGTTCAATCACATACAGGCGATGCATCTCGGATTCTTCGATAAAAACCCTACCGGCCGACTGCTGACGCGGGTGACCTCCGATGTCAACGCGCTCAATGAGATGTTTGCCTCCGGGGTGGTCGATATTCTCGGCAATCTGCTCACTATCGTCGGCATCGTGATTGTGATGTTCTCGATCTCAGCAAGCCTGTCGCTGGTCACGTTCATCATCGTGCCGCTGATTCTCGTGGCGACCATGCTCTTCCGCAAGCGGGTACGCGATTCGTACCGGGAAATTCGAATCAAGCTGGCGCGACTAAACGCCTTCACGCAAGAACATCTGGCTGGGATGACGGAAGTGCAGTTCTTCCGGCAGGAGAAAAAAATCATGGGGCAATTCGCGAAAATCAACGACGAGTTGATGGACCAGCACAAGCGGTCGGTGTTGCTCTATGCGGTTTTCTTTCCGGTGGTCGAGTTGATCGGCGCCGTCAGCCTGGCGCTCATCGTCTGGTACGGTGGCGGGCTTTCGCTGCAAAACGCGATTCAGTTGGGCGCCTTGATCGCTTTCATCCAGTACGTCGAAATGTTCTATCGGCCGATTCGCGACTTAGCGGAGAAATACAACATTCTACAGTCGGCGATGGCTGCCGCGGAGCGCGTGTTTGGCATTATCGATACGCCGCCGGCAATCGCCGCGCCGGCAACGCCAAAGACTCTCGATCGCTATGACGGCTCAATCAGCTTCGAGAAAGTGGATTTCGCCTACAATACCGACCAACCCATTCTGCACGATGTATCGTTTGCGATTCGTCCCGGCGAGAAGATTGCGCTGGTCGGCGCGACCGGTTCCGGCAAGACAACGACCGTTAGTCTGATTTGCCGCTTCTACGAAATTGCGAACGGCGCGATCAGGCTTGATGGGGCCGATCTGCGCGATTTGGATCCGGTTGCCGCGCGCCAACAGGTCGGCTTGGTGCTTCAAGACGTGTTTTTGTTCTCGAATTCGATTAAGGAGAACATCACGCTCGGCGACGAGTCGATTACCGATGCCCAGGTTGAGACCGCCGCCGCCCGCGTCGGATTGCTGCCGTTCATCAATCGGCTCGAACATCGTTTGGACAGCAAAGTTGGCGAACGCGGAAGTTCGCTCTCGGTTGGGCAACGGCAGCTAATCAGTTTTGCGCGCGCTTTGGTGCGTAACCCCAAGGTGTTGATTCTCGACGAGGCGACATCATCGGTAGACAACGAAACCGAGGAGATCATCCAGCGCGCGATTCACCATCTGTTCGAGGGACGCACCTCGGTCGTCGTGGCACACCGCTTGTCGACGATCCGCGAAGCCGATAAAATACTGGTGTTTCACAAGGGGCGGATTGTCGAGCAAGGCCGGCATGAGGAACTCCTCAAGGCGCGTGGCGTCTATTGGCGTTTGTATCAACTACAATTTCAGGATCAGGAAGTTTCGCGGAAAGTATGAAGCTGTCCCGCGCTCGCGTCAGCGATCTGCTGTTAGCCGCCACAGAAGCGGCCCAAGCGGCCGGCGCACTGTTGCTCACTAATGTTCAGAAGAATCGACGGGTGCAGTTCAAGGGGCGAATCGATCTGGTCACCGAAATGGATTTGCGCAGCGAGCAGTTGATTGTCGACCGGCTGAGTCGGCGGTTTCCGGAGTCGTCGTTTCTCACCGAAGAAGGCTCGGTGCGCGAGCAGGAGCGGGAAATCAAGTGGATTATCGACCCGCTCGATGGCACGACAAACTACGCACATACGTTTCCGGTCTGGTGCGTGTCGATTGCCTGCGAATGCGACGGCGAATTGGTGGCTGGGGTGGTGTATGACCCGACACGCGACGAAATGTTCACCGCAAGCAAGCATGGCAGCGCTCGACTAAATGGTCACGTCATTCGCGTTAGTGATCGTCGCCGCTTGGATCAAGCGCTACTGTCGACCGGATTTCCGTACGACATCCGCACCAGCCGGATCAACAATCTGGCCAATTTCACGAAATTCGTGAAAACCGCTCGGGCCGTGCGACGCGCCGGTTCAGCGGCGATTGACTTGTGCTACCTCGCTTGTGGGCGGTTTGACGGCTACTGGGAGTTAAAGCTCCATCCTTGGGACATGGCGGCCGGAGTCTTGATCGTCAAACAGGCGGGTGGCAAGATCACAGATTTTGCCGGCAATCCGCTTTCGATCTACAAGGACCGCTTACTGGGATCGAACGGACACATCCACAAAGAGATGATGCGTGTTCTGGCGGGAGACAGCAAATAGCGCAGCAAGAGTGGTAGTCGGCGACTCTCACCTCAGTGACTTGAAACGTTTTCACAGCGCTTACTTCGCCGCGGCAAGATTCCTGTTCGCTTCGTCCCAGTTAATGACACTAAAGAACGCCGCGATGTACTCCGGGCGACGGTTCTGATACTTCAGATAGTAGGCGTGTTCCCAAACATCGATGCCGATGATCGGCTTCTTGCCGGTTGTGAGCGGCGAATCCTGATTTGGCGTTGTCATGATTTCGAGTTTGCCGCCGCCGGCGACCAACCACGCCCAGCCGGAACCAAACACACCGGCTGATGCTGCCGTGAATTTCTCTTTGAACTGGTCATAGCCGCCGAAGGCCGCGTTGATCGCGTCGGCGACGGCGCCGCCGTACCGCGTATCCCGCTTGAGCAGCTTCCAGAAAAAGCTATGGTTCGCATGCCCGCCGCCGTGGTTACGGACAGCCGTGCGGATCGCCTCCGGCACGGAGTTGAGCATAGTTACCAGCTCTTCGGCGCTGTGTTTCTGCCATTCGGGAGCATTGGCCAGCGCTTCATTGAGCTTCGTGACATAAGTTTGGTGATGTTTGGTATGATGAATGTTCATCGTCTGCGCATCGATAAATGGTTCGAGCGCTTCGTAGGCGTACGGTAACGCCGGTAATTCGTGGGCCACGGTCTAATCCTCCAACCACGGCGGGCAGTAGTGCCGGCCGTATCTGCAGCCAAAATCAATCATGGACTTCATAGGTCGAAATCCGTCCTGCAAACAGACAATACGCTGTCAGCGAGCGATTGTTTGGCTTGAGAATCTGATCGCCGCCGGCGCGCAAAGATTCGGCGGGAATCCCTTGTCAATGGCATTGAGCAGACGGATATCTTCTCCGTCAGATTCGAGGGATTCTTCCCCGGCAACATGAAGATGGGGTGGGCGGAGCACTCTGACGATGATGCGTCTGACGGCATATTTGGACCAGATACCGCGCCCGGTGGGGCTGATCGTAAGCCTGCTCATGATTGTCGCGGTTGGTGTCGGCTACTATGCCAGCGGCTCGACACTGGCGGTATCGGTCTTCTTCCTGGTCCCGCTGGCAATATCTACGTGGGCCGGCGGGAAGTGGCTCGGAGTCGTTTTTGCCGTGCTTTGCGCCCTCACCTGGTTCGGCGCCGACCTCTTGGACGATGTCTTTTCCGCTGCGCCAACAATCACGTTGATCAACGAATTCCTGCGCCTGGCGATGTTTGTCATGTTCTCTCTGATCTTGTCGGCCTTCAAAACTCTGCTTGATCATCATAAGGCCACAGCGCGCGAGGATGAGCTCACCGGAATCGCCAATCGCCGCGCATTCTTCGAACGCGCTGAGTTGGAGATTGCGCGCTGCAAGCGTACCGCACAGCCGTTTACGATCGTTTTCACCGACATCGACAATTTCAAGGCGGTAAACGACCAACACGGACATCTCAGCGGTGATCGGCTTCTGACGTTGACGGCCGAGCTGATGCGCAAAAGCATCCGCGCTGTCGATCAGGTCGCGCGGTTGGGCGGCGATGAGTTTGTCATTCTGCTGACCGAGACCGATGCCGCTACCGCCAAGGCGATTATGGACCGTCTCAAAAGCGATCTCCAGAAAATGGTCGCCACGCACGATTGGTCGGTCTCGTTTTCGACCGGGGTGTTCACTTTCACTAAACCACCGGACTCAGTCAATGATATGCTCCTGCGGGCCGACCGCTTGATGTACTCGGTCAAGCAATCAGGCAAAGATCAAATCAAGCAGGAACAGAACTGAGAATTGAACCAGAAGCAACCGATTGCTATTCGCGCGGGTCTTCGCCCTTCTGGCGCCGTCGGTATTCGCGCAGACGTACTTCGCCGAGCGGTGAAGGCTCTTTGATGCGCAGGCTATCCCGGAACTCGGCGCTGAAATCGCGCTGATATTTCCAGTTGATCATCGCGACGATAATCATCCCCACCACCGCTCCCAGCGAAGCCAGCCCCATATCCTTGTGAGCGTCCCAGAGATCGCCCTGCGTGCCGAGATAGGCCATACCGAGTTCGCCGCCAAATACTTCGGCGACCAGCCATTCGATCAATTCGTAGAGCATCGACAGCGACATGACCAGCTCGACGGGGAGATAGTAACTCCACGCTCCCCGGGCGGCGGCTACACGCATAAACACCTCCCGGACCGGATAACAGAGCAGAAAGCCAAACAAGAAGTGAAGAAGCCTGTCGAAGTGGTTTCGTTCGAAACCGAAGCTGTCGTTGATCGAGAATCCCAGCGCCGCCGTCCACTTCTCGTAGGGTACTTCCGCATAAGTGTAGTGCGCCCCGATCGTGTGCAGCATGAGAAAGATCAGGATCAAAGTATACGATACGTTGCTAAGCCGGAAACGATTGCGCGAAACGATCATGCCGATGACCGCAAGAACCGTCAATACGTTTTCCAGCGCCCAGTCGGAGAAGTGACTGGGGCGGTACGCCCAGAGTGCCCACCAAACGAGGAATATTCCCAACAACCTGGCGCGGTAGCTAATATCCAATTTTGCCATGTTGTCGATTGAATAATTGAGTTCAATTCTCAGGGCAAGCGGCGAATCGGCGCAGATCAGTCCCGGCAATTCGCCTGTTGACAGGCGCTGGCGATTTCTCTACTTTCGCGCGACATTCCGAGCTAAGACCGCAGGATTCAGGGCGTGGAGAAATCTTTCCGAAGTTGAGCTACGACGACCACAGCAGCAACCGCGCGCAACTGGTTCTTGAGGACGGTTCGCGCTGGATCGGCAACCGCTTCGGCGCATCGGCCGAGGCCGGCGGCGAGGTCGTGTTCAATACTGCGATGACCGGCTACCAGGAGATCATCACTGATCCGTCCTACGCCGGCCAGATTGTCGTCATGACTTACCCGCAAATCGGGAACTACGGAATCGCGGCGGAAGATTTCGAGTCGCGACAACCGTTTCTGAGCGCACTGATCGTCAAAGAGGTAAGTCGCGTGGCATCGAACTGGCGAGCGACGCTGACTCTCGACGAATATCTCAAATCAAAAAGTATCCCCGGACTTTCCGGCATCGACACGCGCATGCTGGTGCGGCGCCTGCGCGAGCGCGGCGCGATGCGCGGCGTGATCGCGTCGATTGATGATCGACCTGAGACACTGGTCGGACGAGCGAATGACATTCCCACCATGGCCGGCTGCGATTTGGCAAGTCAAGTAACGAAGGGTCAGACTTTCGACTGGTCGGAGGCGACTCCACCACTGCGAGCCGCCCGGCAGAAAGATCTCTTCTCCGACCAATCGACCCGATTTCACGTCGTCGTGCTCGATTATGGCGTAAAGTGGAACATACTGCGCTGTCTCGTCGATTCCGGCTGTCGGGCAACGGTCGTACCGGCCAACGCCGCTTCGGAAGCGATACTCGGGCTTAAGCCGGACGGCGTGCTCTTATCTAACGGCCCCGGCGATCCGGATCCGCTTCGTTACGCTGTCGATAACATTTGCGACTTGTTGGGGCGGGTGCCGATCTTCGGCATCTGCCTTGGTCATCAGCTTCTTGGATCTGCCGCCGGCGGCAAAACCTACAAACTCAAATTCGGCCACCGTGGGGGCAATCATCCGATTTTGAATTGCCGAACGCAGAAGGTTGAAATCACCTCGCACAACCATGGCTTTGCCGTCGATGCCGACTCGCTGGGAAGCCGCGTCGAGATCACCCATATCAATCTCAACGACCAGACTGTCGAGGGCCTGCAGCTTCGTGACATTCCGGCGTTCTCCGTGCAGTATCATCCGGAAGCCGCGCCCGGTCCGCATGACGCGCATTACCTATTTCGGCGTTTCACCGATTTGATGTGTGAATTCCGCGAAGGCGGTGTCCGCCGTGCCTAAGCGCAGCGATTTGCGCCGCGTGCTGGTGATCGGATCGGGACCGATTGTCATTGGTCAGGCGTGCGAGTTTGATTACTCCGGCACCCAGGCGATCAAAGCGCTGAAGTCGGAGGGCATCGAAGTTGTCTTGATCAACTCCAATCCGGCGACAATCATGACCGACCCCGAACTCGCCGATTCGACCTACATCGAACCGCTGACCGTCGAATTCGTCGAACGCATCATCAAGCGCGACCGGCCCGACGCCGTGCTTGCCACCGTCGGCGGCCAGACGGCGCTCAATCTGGCGCTGGCTCTGGAACGCGAGGGAATACTCCGGCGCTACGGCATCGAATCGATCGGCGCCAATGCCGAGACCATCGCGATTGCCGAAGACCGCCGGTTGTTCAAGCAAGCGATGCTCGAAATCGGTCTCGAGGTGCCTCGCAGCCAGCTCGTCTCTACTTTTTCCGAGGCGCAATCATTCGCCGATCTTAATGGCTACCCGATCATCGTCAGACCATCGTTTACGCTTGGCGGTTCCGGCGGCGGGATTGCCTACAATGCCGATGACTACGAATCGATTGTCAGCCGTGGTTTGAGACTCTCGCCGGTTGGACAGGTGCTTGTCGAAGAGTCGCTGCTTGGTTGGAAGGAATACGAACTGGAAGTCATGCGCGATCGGCGCGACAACTTTGTGGTCGTCTGCTCGATTGAGAATTTCGACGCCATCGGTGTGCACACCGGCGATTCGCTCACGGTGGCGCCGGCGCAAACTTTGACCGATCGCGAGTATCAGCGCATGCGCGATGCCGCTGCCGCGATCATGCGCAAGGTACGGGTCGATACCGGCGGGTCAAACGTGCAGTTTGCGGTGAACCCCAAAAACGGCCGGCTTGTCGTGATCGAGATGAATCCGCGGGTATCGCGGTCGTCGGCATTGGCTTCGAAGGCAACCGGCTTTCCGATCGCGAAAATCGCCGCCAAACTTGCGATCGGCTATACGCTCGATGAGATTCCCAATGATATCACGCGCAGTACGCCGGCTGCCTTTGAGCCGGCGCTGGACTACGTTGTCACCAAGATTCCGAAATTTGCATTCGAGAAATTTCCCGGCGCCGACGCGACGCTTGGCATCCAAATGAAATCGGTCGGCGAGGTCATGGCCATCGGCCGGACGTTCAAGGAGTCGCTGTTCAAAGCCCTGCGGTCGCTGGAGGCCGTCAAACCGTTTCGGCCGGGGCAGATGACCGATGAGCAATTGTCGGCGTGTTTGTCGACTCCCAATGAGAACCGCCTGCACTTTATTGTCCACGCACTGGAGTCGGGTTGGAGCATCGAAGACGTCGGCCGCTTGACCATGATCGATCCCTGGTTTCTTGATCATGTCGAGCAGTTTGCCGCGCTGCAACGCTCACTCCGCAAGCGCGAATTGGTGAGAATCAGCGAAGCCGAACTTCGCCTCGCCAAAGAATTCGGTTTCTCCGACCGGCGAATCGCGTACCTGACCGATTCCGAGGAAGTCGACGTCCGTCGCCGACGTTACTATTCCGGAATCAAACCGGTCTTCAAGCGCGTCGATACCTGTGCCGGCGAGTTTCGGTCGTTCACTCCCTATCTTTACTCGACGTACGAGCAAGAGGACGAGGCGGAAATCGAATCTTGTCGGAAAGTCATGATTCTCGGCTCGGGACCGAATCGAATCGGACAGGGTATCGAATTCGACTATTGTTGTTGTCACGCGGCGTTTGCGCTGAAAGCGGAAGGCGTGCAAAGCATCATGGTCAACTGCAATCCGGAAACGGTATCAACCGACTATGACACTTCGGACCGGCTCTATTTTGAGCCACTGACCATGGAAGATGTCCTCGAGATCTATGATCGTGAACAGCCGGAGGGCGTGATCGTGCAATTCGGCGGCCAGACACCGCTGAAACTTACTAAACCCCTCGCCGATGCCGGAGTCACGATTCTGGGTACTCCGCCCGACTCGATTGACTTGGCCGAAGATCGCGAACGCTTTGCCGCGCTGCTCGACCGGCTGCAAATCCGTCACCCGGCGCACACGATTGTCCGCAGCCACGATGAAGGTGATGCCGCGGCACGCGAGCTTGGTTTTCCGCTCTTGGTGCGGCCGTCGTATGTTCTCGGCGGTCGCGGCATGGCAATTGTCTATGGTCGAGCCCGGTTGCACAGCTATCTCACCGAGGCGTTCGAAGCGGCGCCCGATCAACCGATTCTCGTCGACCGATTCCTTGAGGACGCATTTGAGGTCGATGTCGACGCGCTGGCCGATGGGCGCGAATGCGTGATCGCCGGAATCATGCAACATATCGAAGAGGCCGGCGTTCACTCCGGCGATTCGAGTTCGGTATTGCCAACCTACATGATCAGCAAAGCGCACCTTGAGGAAATCCGCGACACAACGCGGCTCTTGGCGCGTGAGTTGCGCGTCGTTGGCTTGATGAACATCCAGTACGCCATCGCCGACGGCCAGCTCTTTGTGCTCGAAGTCAATCCGCGCGCCTCCCGCACAGTTCCGTATGTCGCCAAGTCAACCGGCGTTCCACTCGCCAAAATTGCGACCCGGCTGATGCTGGGCCGATCGCTGGCTGAACTTGGCATCACTGACGACCTGAAGGTGGCTCGCTATTTTGTCAAAACTCCGGTCTTCCCGTTCGTCAAATTTCCCGGCGTTGACCCCAAACTGTCGCCGGAGATGCGCTCGACCGGGGAAGTCATGGGGATCGGTCCCGATTTCGGAACCGCGTTCTACAAAGCACAACTGGCAGCCGGGTTGCGCCTGCCGGCGGAAGGGACACTTCTGATCAGCGTCAACGACCGCGACAAGAAGTCGATGCTTCCGCTGGCGCGGCGTTTCCAGTCGCTCGGCTTTCGCCTGATTGCCACCACGGGTACTGCGGACTTCCTGCGCGACATGGGCGTCGAAGTGGAAAGCCTGCTCAAGGTCTCGGAAGGACGTCCGAACTGTGTCGACGTCATCAAGAGCGGCGCCGTCCATCTGGTGATCAACACCCCCCTCGGCGAAACCTCGTTTCGCGACGGTTGGTCGATTCGCACCGCCGCCCTGCAACATAACGTGCCCTGCATCACGACTCTCTCCGGAGTGGCGGCGGCCCTGGAGGCCGTAATCTCGCTGCGTCGCGGCGATTTGGAGGTTGCCCCGCTTCAGGATCTCCATCGACCGATACCGGCCCAAAGCTTGTTTGAGTCTTAGCAGCGGTTAAGTCTGAGTCGCCCCCGGCTCTTGCCGTTAATCTTTGACTTTATCTATCCATGATATCTATTTTTTGCTTGTGTTCGCTTCCGCGGTTTCGTAGCTTACTTTGTCGACAGAGAAAAACCCGCGCCAGATTTCCATTCCTAACCAGTCACCGGCCTGATAGTCGCGCCGGCCGCTAATGGGTTATGTCGCCAACGCTCCCGAGTACAGGACTCTTGCATAGATCATTCCGAAGGAGATCCCTCATGTCGCATCGCTCTCGATTCCTCATAGTGTTAGTGGCACTGGTGATGATCAGCGGCATCTCGCTAATCGCCCAAACCACGCCGTCGCGGCTGAATTACCAGGGCCTGCTCACTGATACCAACGGCCAGCCGCTGAATAATCCGGCGTTGGTCATCACCTTCCGTATCTGGGACAGCCCAACTTCCCTTGAACCGGCATCACTAAAGTGGGAGGAAATGCAGACGGTTCAAGTCGTCGACGGTTTGTTCAATGTCATCCTCGGTGACATCATTCCCATCGACGCCGAAGTCTTCTCATCTTCCAACAGCTTTCTCGGTTTGCAGATTCAGGGCGAAACCGAGGCCGCTCCGCGCACCCGGCTGGTGTCCGTGGGCTACTCCTCGCGGGTCGAAACTCTGGACGGCGCCCGGGGTGGAGTGATCTCGGGATCGATCGGCGTGGCGCCGGAAGAGGGAGCCGGACGGAATGAGCTACGTATCGAATTGTTCGACGACACCGACTCGGTCAAGTTCTGGGCGAGCGAGAACGAGATCTTTACGCCCTGCGTCCTGTATGCCGGCGACGATTCACGTCAGTGTACTGCCGCATTTAATTCCGGCGCCGCGCAAAGCGAAGATTCCGATATCTCGACCTCGGTCGGCAATTCACTCACCAGCCTAATCTCACACACCATCCAGTGTCCGATGGATGGGTTCGTTTTGGTTATCGGATCCAGTCAGTTTGAAGTCAGCCATTCCGGCGGCGCCGCCTCGGCCGTAATTTGCGGGGTTTCCGACCTCGCCGCCGCGCTGCCGGGCGATCAAGAGCGCGAATGGTCGCTCGCCGGCCAGTTGGCGTCGTCGGTGTACCGCAACGCACTGTCGACGCAGAAAATCTTTTCGGTTACCGCGGGCACACACACTTTTTATCTTCTCGCCAAACGAACCAGCGGCAACAATAACTTTGCGGCCACTAAAAAGACTCTGTCTTTACTCTTCATCCCCAAATCATATGGCGTGGTCAGCGGCCCAAAGGCAAACGCTGTTGCCGCTACCACCACCGCGCCGCCGTTTCCCGCGCCGTCGTCGGAGATCGATCGCTTGCGCGCCGAGGTGGCTGAGTTGCGCCTGATGATGAAGTCGATGCAAAGCAACTCGGGTCAGCGCTGACCGATCGGATAACGGAGTCAGAAAATGAAATTCATGCGGATTCTGTGCCTGACCATGATCCTCACGATTGTCGTCACTGCGGCAGCCGATACTATCGTTCACTGGCAGGTAGTGTCAGCCGGCGGAACAAATGCGACTGCCGGTTCTTATCAACTCAAGGGCACGGCGGTGCAAACTGCCATCGGTGAAACTCAAAGCCAGAACTTCCGTGTGCGGCAAGGCTTCTGGCAGAACTTCGGACCGCCATGTCTGGTCGGCGATGCCGATGGTAACGGGCAAACATCCATTGCCGACGCCGTTTTCCTGATCAACTACATCTTCTCGGGCGGACCGGCTCCGGTGTCACTTTGTGCCGGCGATGCCGACGGCAGCGGGAATATCTCAATCGCGGATGTCGTCGCGCTGATCAACTACATCTTTCGCTCTTAGATCTACACTTCTAACGTTGTCGAGCCGCCGGTCTCAATTGCCGGCGGCTCGTTTTGATCATCAAGCCGTTCAGTCTGCACGCATTTTTGTTTCGTGGCTGGCGAAGCTTCCGTATTCTATCGTAAGTTCACTGCGCCGCCTTTCGAAACTGAAGGCGCGATTTTTCCGGGATGTCAATGACTGCTGCTGATCACCAAGGCAACAACGAGCAGACCCGCGTTTCGGCGTTGGCGCACACGGCAATCGCCCGCTATCGCATCATCGAAAAACTCGGCGCCGGCGGTATGGGCGAAGTTTATCTCGCCTTTGATCCCAAACTCCAGCGCAATGTGGCGATTAAACTGCTCCCCCCGGCGATGGCCGCCGATGCTGAAACCAAGGCGCGCTTTGTCCGCGAAGCGCAAACCGCGGCGGCGCTCAACCACGAAAACATCATAACGATTTATGAGGTCGACGAGCACGAGGGACGACAGTTCATCGCGATGGAGTATGTCGAAGGATCGCCACTTAAGGACATAATGAAGGGTGGCGCTCTGGAGGTTGATCGCGCACAGGCTTTGGTGCTGCAAATCTGCGCCGGTCTCGCGGCCGCACATGAGCGCAGTATCGTCCATCGCGACATCAAGCCTGCCAATATCCTGGTCACCGCCAAAGGTCGCGTGAAAATCCTCGATTTCGGTCTGGCGAAATTTCAAACCGTCTCAAGCCTGACGTCGACCGGTGTTCGTCTCGGTACGATTACTTACATGTCGCCGGAACAGGCGCAAGGCGCCGACGTCGACCATCGCTCGGACATTTTTTCGCTGGGTGTCGTCCTGTACGAGCTGCTGACCGGCCAATCGCCGTTCAAACGCGACTCGGAGGTGGCAACGCTTCTGGCGATCTTGCAGCAGCCGGCGCCGTCACTGCGGTCAAACAGCTCACAGCTCGCGCCACAATGGGAGTCGATTATCGAACGCGCGCTCAAGAAAGATCGTTGCGAACGTTTCCAGTCGATCGAGGAGTTTAGCGCCGCCCTGCGCAGTGTCGGCACTGCTTCGGGCGTGGCCGCCCCGGCCGTGTCGGATGCCGGGCCGAACTCTCGCAGTGGTGTACGATTGCCCGCGGTCGATGCCAGCTCCGTAACCCGCACTGCGATCGGCGCCAAGAAAGCGATCGCCATCCTGCCGTTCGAGAATCTTGGACCAACCGAGCACAATTACTTTGCCGAGGGCATCACCGACGAGATTACCACCAGTTTGGCGAAAATCAAGTCGCTGAAAGTCATCTCCAACAACTCGGCTCGACAATTTGACGTGCGCGCACAGAAACAAACGCAAATCGCCGCCGAGCTTGGAGTCGAGTACCTGCTGACCGCCACGATCCGTTGGGACAACTCGCAATCGCCGTCGCGCTTTCGGATGAGCTGCAAACTGGTCGACGCCAAAGACGAATCGTATCTCTGGGCGGAATCCTACGACCGCGTGTTGGAACAGATCTTCTCACTGCAGTCGGAATTGGCGGAGGAAATCTCCAAGGCGCTCGGGGTTGCGCTTGCCGCCAATGAAGCGGACAGTCTGGGACGCACGCCGACGAGCAATCTCGAAGCATTTGACTTGTATCTTCGCGGTAACGAATTCTTCCCGCGCAGCACTAATCCCGAAGATATGAGCAAGGCGATCGATCTTTATGAACAAGCCATCGCCCTCGATCCGCAATTCGCGTTGGCTCACGTTCGCTTGTCGATGGCACATTCGGCGATGTTCTGGTTCTTCCACGACCGCACTCCCGCACGCGTTGCCAGGGCCAAGGCGGCGGCGGAAACAGCAGCGGCCATTGCGCCGGACGCACCCGAAACGAGCCTGGCGCTGGGCTACTACCATTACTACGGCTGCCGCGAGTACGTTCAGGCGCTCGAGCACTTCACCCGCGCGAGCAAGGCGCGCCCCAATGATGCGAGCCTGCTTGCCGCTACCGGATTCATCCAACGCCGTCTCGGCCTCTGGAATGAGTCGCTGCGCAATATCCGCAAAGCGGCAGAACTCGATCCCAAGTCTTCGCTCATGTCTTACGAGTATGGCAACACACTGATGCTGAATCGTCAATACGATCAGGCGATTGCGCAATTTGATCGGGCATTGTGGCTGGCGCCTGATTGGACCGATGTTTATGCCCGCAAAGCTCTGACGGTCTACCTGCGTGACGGTGACGTCAAATCCGCAGCGCAAGTGTTTCGGGAATCCGAAGGCAAGATCAAGCCCGCCGAAATCGTGATCGAATGGGTGCTGCTTGATCCCTTCGTCGAGTACTCCGGCGATCTGCAAATCGCGATGGACAACCTTGCCGTCGATGAGACCGAAATGGAACTGCACTTCCTCCACAAAGGCCGCCTGGCGGCGCGTGCCGGCAAGGTGGCCGAATCGAAATCGTACTTCGAATCGGCGCGGATCATGCTTGAGTCGAAGATCAAATCGATTCCCGACGACGCGCGCTATTTGGCGCACCACGGATTAGCCTGCGCCGGTCTCGGTCGGCGCGAGGCGGCGCTCGCATCCGGTAAGCGCGCCGTTGAGCTTTTCCCGCATGAAAGTGATCAGGTGTTTAGTATTGTTTATCGCGAGGCGCTGATGCTGATCTACATCTGGCTCGCGGAGTTCGACAACGCAGTTGCGGAATTGCGATTTCTGCTGTCCGTGCCATCAAGCATCTCTAAGGCCTTATTGCTCTCCGGCGAGGACTTCAAGCCCCTTCGCGGATATCCGGCGTTTCAAACCCTGCTTCGCGGCTGAAGGCGACCGCATTGCGCAGTCTGCTATCGGCAACGCGGAACAGTTTATTATTGACAAAATCACCCGATAAAGACTATAATTGCAGCGGCGTAGTTTGCCGGGTTGAACCCGGCGGCAACCAAATCAAACCGTAATCGACTTCAATTCTAAACTGCGGACTCGGATGAGCCCGGGCTAAGCTTCATCATCCGCATGTGGAGGAGATGTGCCCCGTCATCCTGCTCACAAGCTCTTGTCATTGGCGATGATGTTGTCGCTGCTGCTGAGTGTCGGCGCCGGCGCCGCCAGCATCGGCGGAACCGTCTTCATCGATCGCAATTGCGACGGCCTCAAGCAGCCTGTCGATCCGGCGCTTGCCGGTTGGAAGATCTATCTGCGCGGTGTGGTCGGCGGTCAGCCGCCGATTCTCGATTCGATGGTGACCGCCGGCGACGGCGCCTACATTTTCGGCAGTCTGGCGGCGGGTGCGTATGCCGTTTCCATAGCACAACAAGCCGAATATTTGCAGTCAACTCCTCACTCCGTCGATCACCGCGCCTCGCTGACAGCCAGCGATGCGCTCACCGGCCGTGACTTCGCGCTGAAATACACACCGCAGTGCGACACCACACCGCACTACGATTGTAATGCCGGGGTGAATGATCAGTTCGACACCGGCAACGGCTCTGAAACCGCGATACCAAGTTCCGGGCTACTTGCCGAGATGAGTTCCTGTGGCACGCCACTGGAGTTGTTTGATACTCCCGCGAACGGCGCGTGCTTTGGTCATACGATCGGCAACTGCTGGACGGCCTGCGGGCCGATCGACGCTGTGATCACGATGCGGCTGCGCGCGTCGTCCAACGGCTCCGGCGACGATGAGTTGATCTTCGGTGATTTCCCCGATGCCGGCGCAATTTGGCGCGCCGATCTAAATACGTTACTGGAATGGCGTACTGCCGGCGCTGACGTTAGTTGGGATCCGGGCGATACTATGACACTGGCGCTCGACTTGGCGGCATTACCGGTCGCGCATCGCGGTCTCACCAATATCCTCGCCGCGTTGCAGGACGGCGATCTTGATTTGTTAATTCGCGACAATACCGAGATCGACTACGCCAATGCCAAAATGGACGGCGGCTGACCTGATCCGCAAGGCGAACTTCACGGTGTGAAGTATGAAGATCTCGATTGCGACGGCGTAAGAGACTCAAACGAAGTTGGTCTTCCGGGTTGGGTCGTCTGCGCCACCGATTATTATGGCACGTTTTGCGACACGACCGACGCCACCGGCGCCTATGCAATCTACAACTTGGCTTCGATCTATCTCCACTTTGTCTATGAAATCCAGCAGCCCGGTTGGGTGCAGACCGGGCCGGCGACGCTCCAGTACAATGTTTATCAGGCGTTCTACAATTCGATCATGACCGGCTACGACTTTGGTAACATTGACACCGCCAAGTGCGCAGCAATCGCCTACGATACCTGCTTTGCCGGCAAGGATGATCAATTCCAATTCGACGGTCCGGAAGTGCCGTCGCCATCCCCGGCGCTGACAACATTCCTGAACGAATTGTGCCAGAACGCGCCAAATCTGTCGTTTGATCAACCGGCGTTCAACCAGTGCTTTGGCCACACTTTCTCGAACTGTTTTGACACGAGCTGTTGCGTCGTTTCGGCCAAACTATGCCTGCGGCTGCAGGGCTTCAATGCCGGCTGCGAAGATGACGACCTGCAACTGGGCGATTACCCCGGCACTGCCAGCATCTATCACCTGAGTCTCAGCCAGCTTCTGGGAATTCACACGGCCGGCGCCGACACGATCTGGAATCCCGGCGACACGATGACCGCCTGTCTCGATCTGGCAAACCTGCCGCCGTATGGCTTCGTCACCAGCGTGATGCCGCTGCTGCAGGACGGCAAACTCGATTTTCTGCTGCATGACGATACGATGATTGATTACCTGCAGTTAATCGTCGGTAGTTGCTGCCCCAGCGGTGACACCAACAACTGTAGCATCAGCGGTCGCAAGTGGAATGACTACGACCGCGATGGCGTTCATGACGTTGGCGAACCGGGCCTCAGCGGTTGGACGATCCAGCTTTACTATCAGGGCGGTCCGCTGTATGCCAGCACGACCACGGCCGCCAATGGCAGCTACTCGTTTACGAATCTGCCGTGCACGACGTTCACGGTAATCGAAGTCAACCAGCCCAACTGGGTGCAAACGTTCCCGTCGCCGAGTACGCATACGATCACTCTCGGTTCGGGACAGAGTCAGGCAAATGTGAACTTCGGCAATTTCAGGTGCTCCGACAATCCGGCCGACACCTGCTGCGCCAATGTTCCGCCCAAAATGGTAGCGTGGTACTCCTTCGACGAGACCGCTCCTTCGACGACCTATGATCTGGCCGGCGGCGACAACCCCGGAACGCAGATTGGCTCATTCGGCTTTTCTGGGGGCAAGGTCAGCGGATCGTATCGATTCGGTCCGGCGCCGGCCAATCAGGATATCGTTCGCGTGTACAATGACCCATTCGTCGGCATCGGGCCGGGCGATTTCAGCGCCGATGTTTGGATCTATCCCACCAGTTTCAGCAACAATTGCGCGACCTTCCTGATCAACGCCGGAAACGCGCCCTGTGTCGATCCGATCTTTGATAACCGCCAATGGTTCTTCGGCGGCAACGGTCTCGACGGTGCCTGCTTCTTCGTTAAGGATGACGGCCAGGGAACGAATACCGGCTACCTCGGCCTCGTGATGAGCAGTTTCCCGACGGCACAGACGACATTCCTGTCTGCGCCGGGGGTAATTGCGCTCAACCAGTGGCAGCACGTCGCCGTGACGGTGTCGCGCACGACTAACGGCGGCAAGTTCTTTCTGAATGGCAACTTGATCGGCACATTTACCCCGATCAACGGCCCGTTGTACAGCACGAACGCCGGCCCGATTATGGATATCGGTCACGGGACGTTCTTGAATACCGGCGGCTGTTATCTCACGAATCGCTACTTCGACGGCTATATCGATGAGCTCGAGATATTCAATCGCGTGCTCTCGCAGAGCGAGGTTCAGGCGCTGCATGCCGCCGGCAGTTCCGGTAAATGCAAGGTTAGCTGCAAAATTCCGCCGGTAATAATCTTTTGCAAAAACCAGAACACCAAGATTCTGAATCTCACGATCTGCAACGACGGCACGTCGCCGGCGACGATCAACTACTCGTTGGCCGGTTTACCGACCGGCGTCGGCTGTAACTTCTCCGGAGTCGGGTTCACGTTCTCGCCGTCAAGCGGCGTCACACCGCTGCTGCTGCCGGGGCAGTGCACGACCATCCCGATCACCGTCACCAAACCGTCGGGGTTTGTCAGCGGAAACACGGCCTGCTACTCGGTGTCGATCATTGACCCGATTACCGGCGCCAGCTCGACTTGCTCGGGAAAATTCATCGCCCCCTTGAAATGGTGTATCCTCGCGATCGAGCCGAACATTCCGATTCCGCTGCGCAAGGGGCAAAACTCGGCGATGACCTTCAATGTGCTCAATGACGACGATTCAACGGGCGTTCTGCGCTTTCGGATTGAGGCGCTGACTTCCGAGAGCGGAGCGCCATCCCCGCTGATTAGTCTCAATGGCCTCCCACCGGGTGAACCCGTCATTACTCAGCGGGTTGTTGGCTTTGGAACGGTCGAGCCGATTTCTGTGAATCTTGGCCTCGCGCTGTTCGAAGCTCTCGAATCGCCGATTATTCAATTCTCCATCGATGATGACAATGACGGCGTTTACGAGCCGGTCGGCGCCGGCATTGTGCAGCCGCAGTCGCCGGTCGATTGCAACCTCAACGAGATCGACGACGCGACTGATATTGCGATGGGGACATCTCAGGATACAAACGGCAACGGTGTTCCCGATGAGTGCGAGGCCGTCTGTAATGCCGGTTACTGTTCTCGCTGTTATCTTTGCGGCGATGCCGACGCCAGCGGGGCAATCTCGATTGCCGACGCCGTACGGCTGATCAACTACATCTTCGCCGGCGGTCCCGCTCCCAGCCCACTGGAATCCGGAGACGCCGACTGCACCGGCGCTATCTCGATTGCCGATGCAGTGTTCTTGATCAACTATATCTTCGGCGGCGGCGCTACTCCCTGCGCGGCTTGCCCGTAAAACGCCTCTAAGTCGTTCGTGGCCGGCAAGATCGCCGGCCACGGGCGAATCCTGTGCGTCTTGCCACATTGTTGGCAGCAGCAGTTCTCGACAACCGTTTTCGATTTACACAAATCTCGCTTCTCCACGTCTTGCTAACACCACCACCCCACTCTCCTGAAGCGAGTTGAGCTGCGCAGTGGCCGGCAGAAATTCTGGCCACTGCGTCCCACCCTGATCAAGAGAATTAGCTGCAGACCTCGGTTCTCTTCGTGCCTCGACCCGACCGCAATCCCGATATCCCGGCATCGGACTTGCCGCATTGCTTGACACGCTGCGCTCGATCACCTAATCTTGCGCTACGTTCGTACCGAGATGCGGTGGAGTGACAGATAACAATGGCTAAGAAGAAGCTCAAACGGTTCGCCGAGATGGCGACATTCCCGAATGTCATCCAGATGTCAACGCATCTGCGCGGACGGTGGCATCGTGACTATTTTCACAATGATAATCCGATTACTGTTGAGTTAGCCTGCGGTCGGGGAGAATACACGGTGGGGCTGGCACGGCTGTATCCGCAGCGCAATTTCATCGGCATCGATTTAAAAGGGGCACGGCTCTGGCGCGGTGCGAAGACGGCAATTGAAGAAAACCTCGCCAATGCCGCTTTTGTGCGGCTCCCGATAGAGCAACTGGCCCAGTGCTTTGGCCCGGGCGAAGTAACTGAAATCTGGATCACCTTCCCCGACCCGTTTCTGCGTGAAGGCAAGGCCAAGAAGCGGTTAACATCGCCCAGATTCGTCAATATTTACGGGCAAATCATCATACCCGGCGGCACAATTCACCTCAAAACCGATGAGCCAAATCTGTTTGCGTTTACGCAGGAGGTCATCACAGAGATGGGCCTGAAGCTCACCGAGAAGATTGACGACCTGTATGCCAACCCGGTCGGGAATGAGATATTGGCGATCCAAACTTCCTACGAGAAACGCCATCTTGCTGACGGCCGAACCATCCGCTATCTCTCTTTCTCTCTCTAAGTTAGCGATCAGTTAATGCAATCGTCTCACTGACACCAACTAAGACGCTTGTGAAAAAAATAACAAAAATCCTCACTTTTCCCTTGACTTGAGCCGATTCGTTAGTTAGTGATAACTATGGGTTGATTGAAGATTAATAAGGTCGGATCAACCCCGCTTCGAGGAGGTATCGGAACTATGAAACTTGCCGCGGAAGACCGCCGCCTTCAGATCGTCGAGGAGGCCACCAAGCTGTTCTCGGTCGAGGGCTACGACAAGGTCACGACCAAGAAACTCGCCGCCGCTTGCGGCGTGACTGAACCGGCGCTCTACCGATATTTTGCCTCGAAGGAACTGATCTACGATGCCGTGCTCGATGCTCTCGAAAGCCGTCTGCACTGCGAGGAACTCTACGGTGAGTTGGAAAGCACAGAAGACTTGGAGACTATCCTCACGCGCTTAGCCGAACATATCATCACCTGTGCCCAGAAGAATCAGGAAGTCTACCGCCTTCTACTCTATTCCGCCCTGGGTGGGCATGTCAAGGCGAAGCAGGTTTATCAAGCGATTCGTGGTCGTCATGCCAAGTTTCTTCAGACGCAACTTGATCGGTTGCTTGAGAAGCAACTGATCATTGAGCGTAACAACGAGATCACGGCGCGTTGTTTCATCGGAATGCTCTTCGACTGCGCCCTCGGTGTATCGCTCTGGAAATCGACTCAGGGACGCTCCTACAAGTGTGAGGATGTCGTCTCCAACAATGTCCCCATCTTCACCGGCGGTCTGCGCCGGTCGAGCAACTGATTTCCGAGGTGGCAGCCATGACTGATAGATCAAGATCATTCGCGAGGGGTTGGTTCAATGTGCTTGCGCTGTTGGTAGCGTTCACGGTCGCTCTCAATGCCCAAGAAGACCCGAACGCCGCTTGTATGGAATGCCACTCCGATGAAACGCTGGCGAGTGAAGCCGGCAAGTCCTTGTTCGTCAAAACCGATGAATTACACGGTTCCGTGCACAAGGGACTGGCTTGCGTGAGTTGCCATAATCAGGAAGGCGCCAATTTCGAGGACGTTCCGCATTTCACGCAATACCAACCGGTCAACTGCGAACCGTGCCACAAGATGGTCAGCGCGACCTGGATGGAGTACTTCTACAAGATGCTCAAGGGCAAGGGCAAAGCGGACATTCCCGATTGTAAAGAGTGCCACGGCACGCACAATGCACAGAAAGAGCTGTCGATGAAGCTGGTATGCGATCGCTGCCACCCCAAGGAGGCGGAAGCCTATCGCAACAGCTATCATTTTCAGAAATATCAGGAGGACAACCGCAAGTATCCGATCTGTACAACCTGTCACGATGCGCACTTCAAATCGAAGAAAGACGTGATGTCGGAGGTCGAGTACAAGCATGAAATCGTCGACATCTGCTCGAAGTGCCACAAGCGCGACATCGAAACCTACGTGCACTCGCGCCACTTCCACGAAATGGAAGGTGGCAACACCAAGGCGCCGGTCTGCACCAGTTGCCACGAGAAGCATGACATTCGCAATCCCGCCGATCCGAAGTCGCGGGTCAATTCGGCGAACATCTCCGATGTCTGCAACGCCTGCCATCCGGGTCACAAAGAAAGCTTGCACCGCGCAGAGGGCGTTGATCCGAAAACGATTTCCTGCGCTTCTTGTCATACCGGTCACCAGACTGACATGGCATCAATCAACAACGCGATTTTCAAAGAAGGCGGAATTGCCAATCAGTGCAATATCTGTCACTCCGGCGAGCGTCACGCCAAAGAGAATCTCGCCCACGGCAATCTGATGATGCTCAATGCCGACGGCTCCGAGGCCAACTGCACGCAGTGTCACATCTACCACTGGAACCTGCCCGGACTGGATAACGAAGAGGTCAAGCACCGCCGCACCGAGTGCATCAATTGCCACGCCGAACAAAACCGCCAATACAGGCAATCGATTCACGGTCGGGCGCGCGCACAAGGAATCGCGGACGCGCCGACGTGCACCGACTGTCACGGCGAAATTGACGTCAAGAAAACTTCCGAGGCTTTCAACCCCGAGGGTGTGATTAAACTTTGCTCGAAGTGCCACGCCGACAAAGACAAGATGCTGAAGTTCCAGATCAATCCTTACGTCGTCGAAGGCTACAAGGAGACTTATCACGGCAAGCTCTTCGAAACCGGAACACAAGATCTGAAATTCGCCGTCTGCACGAACTGCCATGGCTCGCACTCAATTCTCGAACCGACAGACTCGGCGTCGACAATCAACCGCTCGCACATTGTCGAAACCTGTCGTACCTGTCATCCGCGCGCCAGCGAGCGCTTCGTATCCTACCTCGTGCATCCGATCAAGCCGACGGAAGCCGAGCTCCAACATGGAAAGGAACTGGCGGCTCAGGATTCCGTCTTAATCAACCTCACGGCCGAAGGTCGGGTCCAGCGCGAACGGGATGATAGTGGTGGTTGGGCCGGATTCAATAGCTTGGTGACGACGGCAATGAGCTTGCTTCTGGTCGGCGTGTTGGGCGTATTCGGGTTCCATACGGTGCTCTGGTTCCAGCGCGGAATTCGACCGCGTGTACATCTGGAGCGAACCTATTACCGGCGCATCGACGGATTCCATCGTTTCCTGCATGTGTTGGTCAATGTCAGTTTCCTGACGCTTGCCTTCACCGGGTTGCCGCAGTCGTACGCGCACACGGAGCTGGCCAAGTGGTTGTTCACCAATGTCATGTCGCTGCGAACGGCGCAGATTCTCCACTACTGGGCCGCCGCAATCACGGGATTTTATTTCGTCGCCCACTTGGTCTTTCTGGCGCTCAAGCTGCGCAAGATGTCGATCAAAGAGATGCTTACCGGCCCGAATACTTTGATGTTCCGCAAGAAGGACCTGACCGACGTCAAGGAACACTTCCTGTGGTTTATTGGCCGGGGACCGCATCCGAGATTCGACCGCTGGACCTACTGGGAAAAATTCGACTACTTCGCCGTTTTCTGGGGTGTGTTTGTCATCGGCCTCTCCGGCCTGATTCGTTGGCAGGAAGAGTTCTTCGGCAGTTTGCTTGGCGGCGGCGTTGTCTCGCTTGCCGATACCGTGCACAAGGAGGAAGCTCTGCTGGCGACTGCGTTCATTTTCATCGTGCACTTCTTCAATACGCACTTACGTGCCAGCAAATTTCCGATGGATGTCTCGGTCTACACCGGACGCATCAGCGAAGAAGAATTCAAGGAAGAACGCCCGCTGGAGTGGAATCGCCTCACGGTTGAGGGCGGACTGGAAGAGAGAAAAACTAAACCGCTTGGTTTGCTGCCGACCTTTATCGCTTACATCTGGGGGACATTTGCTCTCTGGGTCGGGTTCTTTTTGTTGTTCTTAATCATCCTTGGTCACTTGACCGCGCGATGATAAAACCGATATTTTGCGCTTGGGATTCTAATGGAGTCAAGGCAATGAGAGATAACGTAAACGCAACTCGCGTCAAAGGCGCCCTGGTCCTCCCGCTGCTCTTGGTTCTCGGCCTGCTAATGACAGCCGCGGCGCAAGCTTCGAACGACGCTTGCATGGAGTGTCACGGTGACAATACGCTAACGGGTTTCAGTCCGGATGGCAATGAGATCAGCATGTTCGTTCATGCGGACACCCTGAGTGCGTCCTCGCATGGCAGCCTGGATTGCGTTTCCTGCCATACCGATCTCGATGGAGTCACGGATTTCCCGCATAGCGATGTGCTCAAGCGCGTCGAATGCGGCGGCTGCCACGATGACATCAACGGCACGTTCATGACTTCGGCGCACGGACAGGCGCTCAACAATCCGAATTCTCCGAATTGTCAATCTTGCCATGGAACGCATAATATTCTTCCGCACACCAATCCCGATTCGTGGACTTCGGCAAAGAACCTTCCGTACACCTGCGCCAACTGCCATCACAAGCTGGCATTGATGCTGGACCCCGATATTCGGATCACCGATTCGTTCGAACGCTACGCGCGCGGTATTCACGCCGAGGGCATTCACAAGGGCATTGGGTCGGCCGCTTCGTGTAACGATTGCCACGGCACGCACGACCTCAAGAAAGCATCCGACCCGTCATCATCTGTGAACAAGATGAACATCCCGAAGACCTGCGCCAAGTGCCATAACGATATCGCGATTCAGTACAATCGCGGTATTCACGGCAAGGCGCTGGCGGCGGGGATTACCGACTCGCCGAATTGCACCGATTGTCACGGAGAACATGAAATCCTCCCGATCAACAATCCGGAATCGCCGGTGAACGTCTCAAACCTGTCCGATTACGTCTGCGGCCGCTGCCACAACGATCCGGGCCTGATGGAGAAGTACGGCATGGCCGAGGGACGCTTTACGTCCTATCAAGACTCCTACCACGGCCTCGCGATTCGCGGCGGATCGCTGAAAGCGGCGAGCTGCATTTCGTGCCACAAGGCGCATGATGTGTTGCCGTCAACCAATCCGGCTTCGTCCATTCATGTCGATAACATCGTGCAAACCTGCCAAACCTGTCATCTCAAGGCGAACCTGGCGTTTGCAACAAGTTACACGCACAAGACGGCTGAACTTCAGTTCAATCCGATCGACCGCTGGGTGCGCCTGCTTTACATCATCGCGATTGTCGTAGTGATTGGCGGCATGTTGGCGCACAACGGCGTAATCCTTGGCGCGTTCATCGTCGCCAAACACCGAGCCAACAAAGCGCAACCAACGGTGTTGCGTTTCACGGGAAACATGGTCTTCCAGCATTTGGTGTTAACCGTAGCCTTCATTACGCTTGTGATAACCGGTTTCGCGCTCCGATTCCCCGACTCGTGGTGGGTCGGGATCATGAACTTCTTCGGTATCTATGAAGACGCACGTGGCTTGATTCACCGGGTTGCGGCAGTATTTCTTATCTACGTGTCGCTCCATCACACGATCTTCCTCCTCTTCAGCCGTCGCGGCAAAGAACAGCTCAAGGCTCTGGCGCCGGTGAAGCAGGATTTCCGTGATGTAATTCAAAATGTCAAGTACCACATGGGGCTGACCGACCAGCGGCCGGCGTATGACATGTACGACTATACCGAGAAGGCCGAATACTGGGCGCTGGTCTGGGGCACAATTATGATGGTGATTACCGGATTCGTGCTCTGGTTCCCGACCTTCTTCACATCATTCATGCCGGCATGGGTGGTCAAAGTGGCCGAGACGATTCACTACTATGAAGCGTGGTTAGCGACACTGGCGATCGCCGTCTTTCATTTCTTCTTCGTGATCTTCCACCCGGAGCAATATCCGATGTCGTTCGCCTGGTTGACCGGGCGGGTGACGGAAGAATCCGTGAAGCATCACCATCCGCGCTGGTACCAGCGCATTTACGGTTCCAGAAAGCAAGACCGTGATTCGGGCGATAGCGCGCCGAAATCGCACTGAGCGTACCTTTACCGCCATTGCAATTCAGGCCCGAGCGTTTTCATCGTTCGGGCCTGATCATTATCGAGTGAGAGTCTTGGGGCGGGCCGCTAAGGTCTTCACCATGCGCAGCGCGTCACAACCATCCTCGTAGTACGCCTCGATCCGCCCGTGAATTTCGTAGCCGCGCTTGCGATACAACCGTAGGGCAAGATGGTTATCAATTCGCACTTCAAGCGTCAATCGTTCGCGGTTCAGTTTTTTGGCCGCAGACTCAATCGCGGCAAGTAGCAGCGCCCCATAACCGCGACCCTGCAATTCGGGCGAAATCGCGATGGTGTAGAGATGCGCGCCGGGAGAATCTCTGCGAACCAACGCTACTGCCGAGCCGATGATGCCGCCGCGGCGCTCCAGTACTAAGGCAATCGCGTTTGCCTTGGTGATCAGGTACCGGTACTGGGCGCGAGTAAAAAGATCAAAATCGAAACTGCGATTCTCCAATGCGACGATCTGATCGAGATCGGCAAGTTTGGCTTTGCGAACAATCAACTTTGAAGAGCGCTTGGATTTCACGCCGGAATGAGAAGAGTTGGGACTCCGGGACGAGCCACCCGGTAGAGCGTCAATGCCACTTCCTTGGGCATCTTGACGGCGATGATTTCGTGGCCGAACGGTCTGGCCAGCGACTGCTGGAGATCGCGCAGTTTGTTCTTGAATGACGATGTTTCCTGTCCTTCGACATCCGTGCGGACATCGAGCACCAATCCGCCCGCCCAGCGCAATTGGAATCGCGTCGGCAGTTCGCGTTGCAGCAGCGACTTATCGAAATTCGTGGCTTCGCTGATGATCGTCAGCACGGAGTCCGGTGTCTGGGCGGCGGCGGCGAACAGGTACTGCTCGAGCACCGGTCGCACCAGCGTCTGCTTGTCGCCGGCAAAGTCGACACTGAAGTCGCGCAGTTCGCCGTCATCGGTGTCGACGAGTTCCATCATGTAGTCCCAGACCACCATTCCCTTGAGCCGCAGTTGCACGCGCTTGTCATGAAGGTTGAGCACAATGTACGGTTTGGTCGCTTCGGAGAGTTTGATTTCCGAACGGATCAAGCGATACTCGAGATCGGCGTCCTTCTGGCTCCAGCTTGAAACAGCGCCCGCGGTATCCTTCTTGCCGCAGCCAGCCAATACACAGAGCAGGCCGAGACCAAGCCAGGCTGAGGCGAGACGCGCCGCGGTGCGGTAACGATGATCAGTAGATGTAGACATAAGTGCCCACCGGCGTCTGCTTGAAGAGCGAGTCAAGATCTGTGCTGCCTACGCGCACGCAACCGTGCGTCACATTGACACCGAGGAGTCGTTCGTAGATTGTCCCGTGAATAAAGAACCCGTCGCCAAAACCCATTGCGTAGTCGCCCATGACATTGGGGTCATAGCGTTCCGCCTCGTTTTTCGGCACTTCTTCGCCTTCCTCCAGAAACGCCCAATCGGGCTTGCGCCACCAAGGTTCTTTGAGCTTGTTTCTGATCTTGAACACACCTTTGGGGGTATGAAAGACCCACTTGCGCGTCGTCGACGAATCGATCAGCGTGTCACCGGAACCGGTCGAGCACCTGGCATCGAGCAAGATTTGCTCCGCCGTGCGCAAGTAGAGTCGATTGGCGTGCGTGTCGATGACAATATAGGGCTTTGAGGTCTTGAGCTTGTCCAATTGCTTGCGCGCCGCCGCCAGTTCCTTTTTGGCTTTGGCTTCGTCTTCCGGAAGTGCCGCCAGCGTTGTGTCGATGGCGTAACCCTCGGCCAGGACTTCCGGTTGCTCGCGATTGATCGCAATCACGAACATTGCCACGGCGCCAATCGCCAAGATTATCATCAAAATGAGCAAGGTCAATTTCAAGTTCATGGCCACTGATCCGATTTTCGAACAATCGTCACCGGAGTTCCCACGCCAACGTACTGCATGATATGATCCATGTCGCGATTCGTCAAGGCGACGCAGCCTTGCGTCCAGTCGCGACTCTTGCCGCCGTCACCGTGGATTTCGATCCAACCGCCAATCCGGGCGCGTGGTGAAATGACGCCGCGGCGCTTATTCTCACTGAAGCGCTCGCGGTCGGAGGCGTTGGGATAGTCAAGCAGCAGCGCGCGGTAGTACATACTGGCATTATTCTCGCGCACGACACGGTATTTTCCTTCCGGTGTCGCGGCATCGCCGGAGAACAACTTCTGTCGCGCCGAGTTGTAGCCGAGTTCGGATTCATAGGTTTTTACGATGCGACCGGCTTTGACCAAATAGGTCTGGTGCGCTGTTTTGTCGACGATAACGACGTAGCCGCCGGTCCGACGCGACAGCTCGACCGTTTCATTCACCCAGCGCCGCCAGATCGGAAGCAGCCGCGCTTCATCGGCTTCGTGGTCTTCGAGCGCTTTGCCGACCTGCTTGAGCAGGTTGCGCGACTTGAGAATCGAGAGCTGCGCTTCTTCGTATTCTCCGGCCGCCGTCAACTTGGCCGCCATATCGAGATTAAGCTTGGCGCGTTGCCAGTCGTCGCGAACATGGAAGCCCGCGAGCGAACCGTTCAGCGCTTCGTTCCATTCCGTGAGTTCTTCAGCCAGTTCCTTAAGATCGTCCGCGAAACTGGACTTGAGATTTGTCAGGCTATCGATTGCCAGCGATCGTGCTTCATTGGCCCGGCGAAAGGCCATCGCCAGAATCGAATCGGCGTTCTCGTAATCCCGGAACAAGCCGAATTTGCCGTTTTGGCGCGCCATTTCCATCCAGCCATTATACGTCAGTTGCTCGGCATCGCGGTAAATGACAGGCGAGTAGCGGAGCGCTCCGGCTTCCTCCGCCAGTCGCAGGGCTTGACGGGCGTTTTCCAACAAAAGACGGGGCGGATCTTCGCAACCGGCAAACACGCCGACGACACCGGCTGCCAGAAGAAAGATGAGGAGGATGCGCTTACTGAATCTCATTGTTGATCCCCGCAAATCAACGTCAAAGGTTCGTAGAGACAGAAGTGGGGGGAGGCGCTATCACGTCTCCCCCCAGCGAATTATACGCTAAGGCAAGCCTGCGCGCTTACATTTGAGTTATCGGACAAGGCTTGTTTTTCGCTTCATAAGCCTTGCAGATTTCTCCGACGATTCCGTTGGCGCGATTCTTGATGGATTCGAACTTCGTCTTGGCGACCAAGAACTTGCCGCCATTGAAGTCACCTTCCGCCGCCATGTATTCGGACATCAAGTTGTTCAGATCGTTCTTGATCAGTTCCATTTCGGCCTTGTTGTCCTTACCCTTCGGGGCTTTGTCGAGGGCGACCATCGCGGTATCGAGCATCATCTTGATACCGCCCATCATGCCGGCGACTTCGGCTTTCACGCGCTCTTTCTCGGCGTTGGCTTGAGTCACGACATTACCGGCCATCGCGGCGACGCGCTCGAACATGGCCTTGGAGTCGCCGTAGCTGCGGAACAGGGCAAACTTGCCATCCTGTTCGGTCTTCATCGCGTTAGCGGCGTTCAAGCTGTCACTGAGCATGCGGAAAGCCTGCGGAACATACTGCTCGGCTTCCGCCGCGCGAGCATTCTGAAGGGCGCTCTGTGCTGCCGCCATTTCGGCTTCCGGCGGCTTGCTGCAGCCGGCCATCACCACTAAGGAGATGGCGATCACGGCTAACAACAGTTTCTTCATTGGAGTACTTCCTTTCTTTCCCGCCGGATGACGTTAAAAAAAAATGGATACGCGTAAGCTACCCAGCTAACACCCATCCAGACGAGAGTTCTCTTTAGTTACGTATCTTCTAATTCCCCCGGACCCTTTGGCCCGGCCATTTCCTTCGGGTTGTGCGGCGCGGCGCTCTTAGCCCTTGATTGCGCAACGTTTCACAATCCCGCCTTCAATGGGCGCAGAATCTATAGGCTGCTATGGTGCCTGTCAACTAAATTTTTGCGAAAAGCAGAAGCGGTTATCCAGTTTAACAACCGCCCATGTCTCGGGACGATTAGACCAATCTGCTTGAGCGGCTGCTTCGAGTTAAGTCATTAAGCAGTAACGAATTAAAAACCCGAACCCGGACGGGCCGGGATTCGGGTTGGTCTGTCGGCTAACGTCGCTGCCGGCCTTGTTTAATGCCGCCGTCAACCGAACAGCTTGTCGACTGTGATGTCCCGCTAATTGGGAAGCATTCTCAAATACGTGAGCTGAATGGTATCTTCTCCGGTGACGATCCCGCGCGCCAGCCCGCGGTTGCAGATCTGGAAGTCACCCAAGGCAACGGGTTCATCGTCGAATCCGCGCAGAACCGAGTTTTCGTCAACCGTAGCGGTAAGATTCCGGAAAGTCGTCATATGCATCAGCAGGATGGTGCTCGCTTCGAGGTTGGGAGGCAGGATCAGCGCTTCGAATTGGATTTCGATAGCGGGTATTTCATCGAGCAGAGTCGTGCCGGATGCAAATGCGGTCGTTTCTCGGCGTGGATCCGACTGCAAACTGAGCGCTGAAGCCCGCTGTCCACTGTGAGCGGTGGTGATTGACGCGCTGGGCTCCGGCGCCAGGGTCTGGCTGGAACAGCCGATGATGGCCGCCAGTGCCGATAGAACCGTTAGGCTTAGAATCCAGCGATTGAGAAAAATCTCTAACATTGCGACCTCCCGACAAAGCGAAAGCCTGATTGCCCGGCAGCATAGCGCGAATTGTCTAACAGAGACCTTTTATCTCGAAGTTCGTACACTCATGCTGGCGATACTGCAATCGGCCTTGACTTGGGCCTCGATTGAGAGCTACCTTCCCGCGCTCAGCGCCGGATAATGGGCTCGGCGCAGGTCTCGAAGACGGCAGAACGATTCACGACGGGATACCGATGTCCGAGAAGTACATTTTCACGATGCTGCGGCTGAACAAGTTTTACGGTCAAAAGCAGGTTCTCAAGAATATCAACCTCAGTTTCTTCCCGGGCGCCAAGATCGGGATCGTCGGTGAAAACGGCGCCGGCAAGTCGACCGTGCTCAAGATTATGGCCGGGCTCGATGACCAATACCAGGGCACGACCGAACTCCACGGGAACTTCCGGAGGGGCATTGTCATGCAGGAGCCGCAGCTTGATGACAGCCTGACTGTGCGCCAGACAATTGAGGGCGCGTTCGGGGAAATCACCCAGAAGCTAAATGAATACAACGAGGTCACCGCCAAAATGGGCGAGCCGCTGGATGACGACCAAATGACCAAACTGATGGAACGGATGGGAGAACTGCAAGAGCAGCTCGACGCTCTCGATGCCTGGAATCTTGATCTGCATATTCGCGTGGCGGCGGACGCGCTGTGTTTGCCCGATGACGACCGCATTGTGGGCACTCTCTCGGGCGGCGAACGGCGACGGGTTGCTCTGTGCAAGGCGCTACTCGAACGCCCGGATTTGCTACTGCTCGACGAACCGACCAACCATCTCGATGCCGAGACGGTCGATTGGCTTGAAGACCAGTTGAACGAGTATCCGGGCACCGTGATTATCGTGACGCACGACCGCTACTTCCTCGACAACATCACCAAGTGGATTCTCGAACTCGAAGGCGGCGCGGGAATTCCCTACTCCGGCAATTACACTTCGTGGCTCGAGCAGAAACTTGAGCGCATCGCCGGCGACGAAAAGAAAGACTCGCCGCGCGGACGGCTGTTGCAGCGCGAACTGGCGTGGATCAAGATGAACAACAAAGACCGCCAGCAGGTGTCGCGGGCGCGCATTGTCGAATACGAACAGTTGGTCGCGCGCGAACAGGCGGCGGCCAAAGAAGGCGGCGCTAATATCGTGATTGCGCCGGGACCGGAACTAGGCGACCAGGTGATCGAATTCGCCAACGCCGGCAAGAGCTACGGTGACCGGGTGATTTTCAAGGAAGCCAACTTCAACATCCCCAAGTCGGCGATTGTCGGCCTCGTCGGTCCGAACGGCACCGGCAAGACGACAATGTTCCGCATGATTGTCGGGCAGGAGACACCCACTTCCGGCGAAGTCAAAGTCGGCAGCACGGTTAGTCTGGCGTACGTCGATCAGGAACGCGATTCACTCACTGGGGAACAAAGTTTGATTCAAGAGATCGGCGGCGGGTCGGACAATATCCTGCTCGGCAAGGTCGAAGTCCCGATCCGGCAGTATCTGGCGCGGTTTGGGTTCAAAGGCTCCGACCAGCAGAAAAATGTCAACCAACTGTCGGGCGGCGAGCGCAATCGTTGTCATCTTGCCAAGGTGCTCAAAGCGGGCGGCAATGTGCTGCTGCTCGACGAGCCGACCAACGACCTCGATGTCAATATGCTGCGCAATCTCGAAGAGGCGATTCTCAATTTCACCGGCTGCGTGTTGGTGATTTCGCACGACCGGTTTTTCCTCGACCGCGTTTGCACGCACCTGCTCGTGTTCGAGGGCGAAGGCAATGTGCGCTGGTTTGAGGGCAACTACCGCGAGTACGAAGACTGGCACAAACGCGAACTCGGCGGCAAGCCGTTCGAGAATCGGCGGAATCGGTATCGGAAGATTGTGAAGGCATAAACGGCAAACAACATTGTCTCGCACCAGATTCGAGCCCCTATCGGAATGAGTGAACAACCACAGAAATGACGGAGCTATGTTCACTATGCGATAGCTTACAGGAACTATGTGAAAGTCACATCATTCCTGCATTTGCTGGGAAGTGGTTGAAAGAAACCTCCGTTACAGGCGTGCTCCGGATGGGGGAAAACCCGAACGTTCCACGTCAGGGTATCTACAAATTTCCGCTGTTGTGCGGTTCTTGTGAACAGCTCTTAGGAGTTGAAGATAGGTATTTCGCGGAGCAGGTGTTCCGACCTCTTCACCAAGACAAGGCTTGCTCAATTGAATACAATTTCCAATTAGGTCGTTTCTGCATCGCTCAGAGTTTTCGAGTTCTCGCGCATGCTGACAAGAAGTTCGGCGATTTGTCGAATCTCAATCCTGGGTTGGAGCGATTGGCGAGGCGCGGAATGGATACAATGAAAGCACTGCTAATCAAAGGAGGCCGATATACATCTCAGTTCTCTAATCATGTGTTCTTCTTGGATACGATTGACGAGCGATCAGTCGATGAGAATGGCATGCCTAAGTACCTCAATCATTACCTGCTCAGGGCGGTGGATTTTGATGTGGTTCATGGAGGGAATCGCCTGCTCGTCTTCTCTAAACTGTGTAAGATCATAGTCTTCACTTTTTTGAGTCCAAGAAATCCTAATGGGATGATCGGAACGAAAATCGGAACTAAGGGCAAGCTGATAGTCCCACAAGAAATTCTCCTTGATTACATAGGCGATTTCCTGATCGATCGAGCGGTCAGCGTGGACACGTTGCAGTCCAAATTGAGTCACACTCAAAGGGAGAAGATTAAGCAGAATTACTTGCGCTTGCGCAAGCCAGGAAAAGAATATGACGCTGATGCCGCTCGCGAAGCTGACAAGCGACTTCGATCCCGAGTGCTGGCTCGGGGACAGCTCTTCGAACACGATCCTGACGAAAGGCACTGATATCCTGGGTAATTAATCTGTCGATTGGTGTTGTGGATCACCATGGAGCACAAAAACCCATTGCTTCTGTCCTGTTATCCAAGTAATTTGTGAAAAGATTCACATCGCGCCAGTGGCGTGATGATGGCCGTCAGGAAAGGATTCCTGACGGCTCGGTGATGCGCCAGTGGCGTGATGGTGGCAAAGACTCCCTCACCCCTTGCCCCTCTCCCTGACAGGGAGAGGGGTTGGGGGAGAGGGTTCATAGGTGACAGAGTTGGCACACGAGGGCGTGCGCCGACCACTTGCGAGTCGGGAGCGCAGGGCACTCGACCCACAACGGCTGGATTCCGGCTTCCGCCGGAATGACAAGCTGGGCTGGATTCCCGCCTTCGCGGGAATGACGTGGAATCTGGATTCCCGCCCCGCGAGAAGCGGGACTTCGCATCGCTCAACTTTCGCGGGAATGACGGACAAGTTGCCGTCAGGAAGGGGTTCCTGACGGCTCGGCGAGGGCCCTCTGAAGCGCGGGACAATGTAGATTCGCGTCCGCGCGGTCTGGATTCCCGCCTTCGCGGGAATGACGCATGATGATGATCTCTTTCTTTGATAAAGCGAGTCAACGATGAAACAACTTTTGTCCGGCAATGAAGCCGTTGCGCGCGGCGCCTTCGAGGCCGGAGTCAAACTGGCGGTCGGGTATCCGGGTACGCCGTCGACGGAAATTCTCGAGACGATGGCGGTACGCCATCGAACGGTCTATTCGCAGTGGTCGCCCAATGAAAAGGTCGCATTCGAGGTCGGAATCGGGGCTTCGATCGGCGGCGCCCGGGCACTGGTGACGATGAAACATGTCGGATTGAATGTCGCCGCCGACCCGCTGATGACTTTCGCCTACACCGGTGTCAACGGCGGCTTTGTCGTAATCTCGGCGGACGATCCGGAGATGCACTCCTCGCAGAACGAACAGGACAATCGCATCTTCGCGCGCTTCGCGGGGATTCCGTTCCTGGAGCCGTCCGATTCGCAGGAATCGAAGGATATGACCGTTGCGGCCTACGAAATTTCGGAGCGCTACGACACGCCGGTGATGCTGCGGATGACGACGCGCATCTCGCATACGATGGGAATTGTAACGCTCTCCGATCCGGTTGACCTCAAGGATCGCAAGTTCGTCAAGGACCCGGAAAAATACGTGATGATCCCGAGCAACGCCCGCGTGCGTCATGTCGTGCTCACCGAGCGGCTGAAGGATTTGGCGAAGTTCTCCGAGCTGACGACTTTCAACCGCGTCGAAAGCAACGGCTCGAAGGTGGGTATCATCACTGGCGGTGTGGCGTACCAGTACGCCAAAGAGATCGCGCCCGACTTTGACTACTACAAGATCGGTTTCGGCTATCCGCTGCCGTACGAGAGCATCAAGAAATTCGTCGCTCAGCATGAGATCTGTTTAGTGGTTGAGGAACTCGAACCCTACTACGAAGACCAACTCAAGGCGGCCGGAATCTGGGTCGAAGGGAAGAAGTATCTCGGGCAACTCGGCGAACTCTCGCCATCGCGGGTTGCGCAAGGGTTCAAGGCCGCCGGTGTGATCGACAAAGTCGTGCGGCCGGAGATTACTCAGGAAGAGCTTTTCCCGCGTCCACCGGTGCTGTGTCCGGGTTGTCCGCATCGCGGGGCCTTCATGGCGCTCAAGAAACTGGGCGTCGCCGTGACGGGCGACATCGGCTGCTACACGCTCGGCGTGCTGAAACCGCTAAATGCCCTCGATACCTGCATCTGCATGGGCGCGTCGATCGGCAACGCCATCGGAATGGAGAAGGTCAAAGGCTCTGACAAGGGCACGGTCGCGGTGATCGGCGATTCGACCTTCTTCCATTCGGGCATCACCGGCCTGCTCGACGCCGTCTACAACAACTCCAACGTGACGGTGATCATCCTCGACAATCGCGCCACCGCGATGACCGGCGGGCAAGAACACCCCGGCACCGGCAAGACTTTGATGGGCAATCCGGCCGGCCGCACCGATATCAAGACTTTGGTAACGGCGCTCGGCGTAAAGAATTTCGAGGAAGTCGACGCCTACGATTATGATGCCACGCTCGAATGTATCAAACGGCAGATGTCGGCGCCGGGCCCGTCGGTGATTCTCACGTCGCGGCCGTGCGTACTGATGCCCAAGCGCATCATGGATGAACCTTATGTCGTCGACGCCGAGCTTTGCAACGCCTGCTCGGCGTGTTTCCGCATCTCGTGTCCGGCGATTGCGGCGTCGCACGAGACCAACGAGCACGGCAGCCCGAAAGCGATTATCGATACCACTCTTTGCACCGGCTGTACGCTCTGCGCGCAGATTTGCCCGACCGAGGCGATTGTGCTTCAGAGCCAGTTCGCGGAGAAAGTGTAACGGAGGCGATATGACCAAACAAGCTTATGATATTCTCATCGTCGGTGTCGGTGGACAGGGTGTGCTGTTGGCCTCCGAGATTATCTCCGAAGTTGCCATGCACGCCGGTCTCGATGTCAAGAAATCGGAAATTCACGGCATGTCGCAGCGCGGCGGAGTAGTGACCTCGCATGTGCGGATCGGCCCGAAAGTCTATTCGCCGACGATTCAGCAGGGCGAAGTTGACATTCTGATGGGTTTCGAGAAAGCCGAAGCGCTGCGTTTCGCCGGTTGGATGAAAGCGGCCGGAGCTGTGATTGTTTCGCACACGACGCTGGTGCCGGCGATTGTGACCTCGTCGAAAAACTTGCATTATCCGGAAGATTCGGTCGAGCAATTGCGCGGGAAAATTCACAACGTGCTCGATGTCGAAGCCGACAAAATCGCCGCCGAGCTGGGCAACCCGCGCTTGGTGAATACGATCCTGATCGGCGTGTTGTCGAATTTGCTTCCGTTCGAAGAAAAACTGTGGCTGGATACGATCAAGTCGCTGGTGAAGGAGAAATTCGTCGCGGTGAATTTGCAGGCGTTCGCGCGCGGCCGGGGGATACACTTGGCGGAGGTCGCGAAATAACACACTCACCCTTTCCCCTCTACCTGTCAGGGAGAGGTGTTGGGGGAGAGGGTCGCGTAGGGGCACATGGCAATGCGCCCAATGTCGGGTGCGCGGCGCTCCCGGCCTGCAACTAACGGAGGACATTCATGCCCACCTACCTGATTATCATCAACCCCGGTTCAACATCGACCAAGGTCGCGCTGTTCGACTGGGAAACGCGCGTCGCGGAAGAAACGATCCGTCACGACGCGCACGATCTGGCGCAATTCGATAATGTCGCCGACTCGTTTGAATTTCGTATGATTACCATCGATCCGTGGCTCGACGGACTTGGCATCGATCTGGCGCAGGTCAAGGCCGTTGTCGGGCGCGGCGCGCCAGTCAAACCACTGGCCGGCGGATCGTATGCGATTAGCGCGCAGATGCTCGAAGACCTGCGCACGATGAAATACTCGAATCATGCCTCAAACCTTGGCGCGATTATCGCGCACCATCTGGCGACGCGCTGGGGCGTTCCGTGCTTAATCTCCGATCCGATCACGGTCGACAATTTCACCGACATCGCGCGGGTATCGGGGATTCCCGAGATCGAGCGTAAATGCCGCGTGCACGCGCTCAATATCAAAGAAGTCTGTCGCCGTGAGGCCGCCAAGCAGGGCAAGAAACTCGAAGAGGTCAATTTCGTCTGCGCCCACATGGGCGGCGGCGTGAGTGTCGCCGCGCTCGAGGGCGGCCGCGTGGTCGATGTCAACGACGCGCTCTTGGGAATGGGACCTTTCTCGCCCGACCGCTGCGGCGCGTTGCCGATCGGGCCGCTGGTCAAGCTCTGCTACTCCGGCAAGTTCACCGAGAAGGAACTGATCGACAAGCTCTCGCGCAAGTCAGGCTTGGTCGCCTACACCGGCGCGGCGGATTTGCGCGAGTGCGAGAAACTAATTCGCGGCGGCGACGAAAAGGCGCTGATGTATTTCAACGCCATGGCCTACCAGATCGCCAAGGAGATCGGTCAGGCGGCGGTAGTGCTCGAGGGCCAATATACGGCGATTGTGCTCACCGGCGGCATGGCCAAATCGGAACGCTTGGTGAGTGAAATCAGCAAATACATCTCGTTCCTCGGCAAGGTTATCGTCGTCGCCGGTGAATTCGAGATGGAAGCTCTCGCCGCAGCCGGAGTGCGTTTTCTTTCCGGCCAAGAGCAGTTGAAAGAGTACTGAAAGTGCCACCGCTGGGGCGCTATTCGAATCTTCCCTCGCTGCCAAAGGATTCGCACTGTCGCGCCTTCCCTTGATCGACTGGAACCATTCCCCACCTCTCCGGTTAAATCCCTTGACGAACACACGATCCGGTAATCGTCGATTTTCTTAGTCGACTTTCTCAGACCGGAAAGGGAGAAACGCATTCTATGGCCGTTTACATGGACAATTCAGACGAAATCACGCGTCGCGAGTTTATACAGCACGCCGCTGTTGTTGGCGCGGCCGCGGTAATCGTGCCGTCGCTCTTGGGCGATCAATTGGCGAACGCTCAAACCGCCACCGATCCGTACGCGCTTCCGAAGTTACCGTACGCTTACGACGCGCTGGAGCCATACATCGACAAGGCGACGATGGAAATCCATCACACCAAGCATCATCAGGCCTACATCAACAACCTTGTCAAGGCGCTGGAAAACTATCCCGATCTCAAGAAGCACACTCCGGAAGATCTGGTCCGCAACTTGGGCACGATGCCGCAAGACATCCACCGCGCTGTGCGCAATAACGCCGGCGGCCATGTCAATCATACGTTCTTCTGGGAGATCATGGCGCCGAAAGCCGGCGGAGCGCCCAAAGGTGAAATCGCGGCAGCCATCGAAAAGGAACTGGGCGGATTCGAGGCTTTCAGGACGCAGTTTAATGACCAGGCATCGCGCATCTTTGGCTCAGGTTGGGCTTGGCTGGTGATCGACAAAGGTCGGTTGCGGGTGGCGACGACAACCAATCAGGATTCGCCCCTGACCGACTCGGAAGTGCCGCTGCTCGGGGTTGATGTCTGGGAGCACGCCTATTATCTGAAATACCAGAATCGTCGCGCCGAGTATCTCACGGCGTGGTGGAATGTCGTCAATTGGGAAAAGGTGAATCAGCTCTTCGTCGCCGCGATGAAGTAGATCAGTCGAGTGACGCTCATCGCTGCAGGTGCCGCCCGAGCGGCGATTATCGCTATTACGCAATCTGAACAACAATCAAGACGGCAGAGGTGCTCACCTCCGCCGCCAATTCAAACGATCACCACTTTGGTCAATCGGCGTCTTGCGGAATCGTCGAGACCAGAATCAGCCGGCCATCGCCAGTATTCTTGATTTGATGTTTCTGTTCGGCAGGTATAAAAAGGACATCGTCCGGCGCCAACCGGCATTCGCGTTTGCCGTCGGTCACCAGACCCGACCCCTTGGTCACGAAGATGGCTTGCTCATGCGGTTCGGTGTGCATCGCCGTCAATCCTCCCGGATCGATTTCGATGACGCGCATCGCCAATTGCTGCGCTCCGTCCTCGACCGAGATCGCCACCCGCACGGATACGCCCGCCGATTGGTCGCGGCGCACGTCCCGTCTCTCAACCTTGTTGTAGTTGCGAACCTTCATCGCCTCTCCTGTTGACATTCGAGAAGCTAAGGAGACGGCGCCAAGCTGTCAATTGCTTCTTCATTCAGAGCTTTCTGCCGACATACGAATAGATGGAATTCGCGATCAGCCTGCGACAATCCGACTCGACGCCGCTCCGTCAGAAATTAGCAATCGCTCTCCAGCAAGGCTGGCGGCGTTTTGTCGTCGACAACTTCTTCTTGGAAAACGAGTTATCGGACCGAGATTCGTTTGTCAAGGTTCAATCGGCGCTCCAGGAATTCGGAGTCTCGGTCGCGGCGCTGACCCTGCCCTTGTCGTCACGTTTTGATATCACCTGCCGCGATGGCGAAACACGAATGGACGCAGTCTGTCACATCGCCAATTTCATGTTTGCCGCAAAAACACTTGGAATTCCTACTGTAGTGCTGTGCGTCTCGCCGTCATTGCCAAGCCCGCACGGCAACGACACGCGCTCGGCGCTGCGCGCCCTTGAAGGATTGGTGGAAAGCGCCGAGATCATGAAGATCAATTTGGCGTTGAAAAATCTCGTCGATTCGCTGTCGCGATCGACCCTCGAGGCAGCGCTCGCGGAGTATCCGTCGCCGAATTTCGGGTTCTGCTACAACTCCCGTTTCGACCATTTGGCCGGAGACGAGCCACTGAGTCTTCTCGATCGCTACGGCAATCGACTTAAAATGATCGAGTTATCGGAAGGCGACGAAAGAACCACTGGCCGGGCGCCGGTCAGCGCCGGGATGATTGACTGGGCGGAACTCTGTCGCCGAATCGTCGCTTCCGGCTATGACCGTGTCGTTCATCTTGAGTCGCTTGACAGACTGGGTGACTCCCGAAACGACGATCTCAAGCATCTTGCAGAAATTCGAGACAAGCTTGCAAAGCTCTGGGAGAGCTGAATCATCCGCGCTGGGTCAACAATACGCCGGCAATCACCAAAGCGCCGCCGATGTAAAAGGACGCGCCGAGTGTCTCTCCGACCAGCAGCACCGACAGCAGGGCGGCGATGATCGGCTGGAGATTCTGAAAAATCGCCAGTTTGGAGGCTTCCATTCGACCGAGCGCCCAATACCAAATCGAGTAGGCGATGACGGAGGTGACAATTGCGATATACAGCAGTGACAGCCAACCTTCGGCCGTCACGGCCGAGTAATCGAATTTCCATGCGAAGTATAGTCCGAAGGGCAGATACTGAATCGTGCCGATGCTGAGCGCCCAACCGGTGACATTCATCGCGCCGTACTTCGCGATTAGCGGCTTGCCAAAGATCGTATAGGCCGCCCAAGCGACAACCGCCAAGATTACCAGAAAATCGCCAAAGAGGATTTCCGAATCGAATCTGCCGGCGCGTAGTATAATCGCCACCCCGGCGAAGGAGATCAAGATTCCAAGCAGACGCAGAATCGTCGCTTTCTCGCGCAAATACCAGAGTGCCAGCAAAAATACGAACACTGGCGTCGCACCATAGTACAACGCCGAGCGGCCGGGGGTTGTGAATTTCAGGCCATAGAGAAACAGCAATTGATTGGCCGGCACCGCGAGAAATCCCAGAAAGAGAAACCTCCCCCAGTCGGCGCGCTCGATCACTTTCCAACGTCCGGTCAAGCGAACGATCAGCATCATGGCGACCGATGCGATCAGGAAGCGGGTAAACGCGAGCGTAAACGGTTCGAAGGACTCGAGGGCGATTTTGGCGATCGGGAAAGTCCCGGCGGCAATGGCCTGACCGATGAGAATGAGTGGATAGATGTGTTTTGCGCGAGAGTCGGTCAAGTTGGCTTCTCAGATGCTCTTGATAAAGCCACCATCGATGTTGATCGCCACGCCGGTAATGTATGAGGCGCGTTCTGAGGACAAGAACGCTGCGAGATCGCCAAGCTCCTCCGGTTGGCCCAAGCGCTGCGCCGGTATCATCTTCTCCCAACCGGCGTAAACCTGCTTGACACTCTGACCCGTGGCCTTTGCTGTCGCCTGGGCGAGTTCAACCAGTCGCTCGGTATTCGTGTATCCCGGGCAGATGACGTTCACCGTGATCCCGAAGGCCGCCAGTTCGTTTGAGAGCGCCTTGGAAAAGCCATGTACGCCCGGCCGCATTGTCGTCGACAAGATCAGCGACTCCGATGCCTGCAGCGCGGAGATCGATGTGATACTGATGATCCGCCCCCAGCGTTTTTCTTTCATCATCGGCACGACCGCTGCGCACAGTCGAATCGTCGACTTGAGATTGAGTTCGTAAGCTTCATCCCAATCACTGTCCTTCATTGCATCGAATCGCCGCATCGGCGGACCACCGGCGTTACACACCAGAATGCCGACTGTGCCAAGTTTTTTCGTGACTGTGCCCATCGTCGAAGTTATCGACTTCTGGTTGGTGACGTCACAGACAAACGCTTGGGCATCCTCACCCGTCTCGGTGCGGATGTCGGCCGCAGCTTTCTTGAGATTCTCTGCATTGCGCGACAGAATCGCGACCGTGGCGCCTTCCGCGGCCAACGCCGTTGCTATCGCTTTGCCGATGCCGGCGGAAGCGCCGGCAACGACGGCAACCTTTCCGTTGAGGCCGAGGTCCATTAGGCCAATCCGTTCAAGAGATGCGCGACGGTGACGATGCCCTTATGAAAGTCGGTCAGCGAGAATTTTTCATTCGGTGAATGGGCATTGTCGTCGTGACGTCCAAAACCCAGAAGCAGCGTATCGACGCCGAGTTCTTCCTTGAAAGTGTTCACGACCGGAATCGAGCCGCCCTCGCGGATGAATACCGGCGGGCGACCGAATCCCTTCTCCAGCGCCGGCACGCTCGCCTGCACCAGAAAACTGTCGCGCTGAACAAGCGCCGGTTTGGCGCCGCCCATTATTTTGATTTCCAAGCTCACCGTCGCCGGCGCAACCTTGCGCACGTACTTTTCGAATTTCGCGAGAATATCATCCGGGGTCTGATCCGGCACTAACCGCATCGTCACTTTGCAGCCGGCCCAGGAGGGAATGATGGTCTTCGAGCCTTCGCCCGAATAGCCGCCGTAAATGCCGTTGATCTCGCAGGTCGGTCGCGCCCAGACACGCTCGAGCGTATTGAATCCATCCTCGCCGACAACGGCTACTGAGCCGGTGAGCTTCTTGTGCGCCTCATCGCTGTGGCCAAGCGCCGCAAACATCTCGCGTTCCCACTTTTCCAGTTCGCGAACGTGATCGTAGAATCCGTCAATTAGAACGCGCTTTTTGTCGTCATGCAGCTTGGCGATGATTCGGGCGATCTCAACGGTCGGATTGGCAATCGAGCCGCCGAACGATCCGGAGTGCAGATCGCGATCGGGGCCGGTAATTTTGATCTCAGCCGCCGCGATGCCGCGCAATCCATAAGTGATAGCGGGAATCCCGCCTGTCCACATCGCCGTATCGGAGACGATGACACCATCGGCCCGGAGCAGTTCATGATTTGCCGAGATGAAGTCACCGAGGTTGTGCGAAGAAATCTCTTCTTCACCTTCGATGAGGAATTTCAGGTTGACGGGCAAATCCATCCCGGACTTTAGATACGACTCTGCCGCCAGCACATGAATCAGGAATTGGCCTTTGTCGTCCGTTGCGCCGCGGGCGAAAACGCGGTCGCCCTCGATTCGCGGTTCGAACGGCGGCGTCGTCCAGAGATTGAGCGGATCAACCGGCTGTACGTCGTAATGGCCATAGATCAGAATCGTGCGCTTGTTCTTGGGGTTCTTGTATTCAGCGTAGACGATAGGATGCCCCTTGGTCGGATAGATACGCGCCTCAAGACCAAGTGAAGTGAACTTGGAGCGGACATGTTCAGCGCAGCGGTCAACATCCGCCTTGTACCTCGAGTCGGCCGAGACTGAAGGATACCTGAGCAACGCGACCAGTTGCTCGACGAAATTCTTCCGGTTTTGATCGATATATTGCAGAACGGGTTGCATGCGAGCGTCTCCTTATCAATGTATCGGACTAAGCTACCGGCAGACCCTTGATTGTCAAGGGGAGTTTCCGACTCCGAATTGAGGCCTGCCGCACAGAATGAGAATCCATGCCCTTGACTCAGTGTATAAGAATAACTACGTTTCGAGCCCGACACAGCGGTATCGTCCTGATGAGGAGGTCAGATGCAGATTGGCGAAAAAGCCCCGTATTTCAAAGGCATGGCGGTCATGCCCGACAAAGCCTTCGCGCGCTTGTCGCTCGATGACTACAAGGGCAAGTGGTTGGTGTTTTTCTTCTACCCGCTTGATTTCAGCTTTGTTTGTCCTACGGAAGTGCGCGCCTTCTCTTTGGTGTACAACAAATTCAAAGACATTGGCGCCGACTTGCTCGGCTGCTCGGTCGACTCGCATTTTTCGCATTTGGCCTGGATTGAGAAGGAACTGGGGCAAGTCAAGTTCCCGTTGCTCTCCGATATCACCCGTAATATCTCCCGTGCCTACAACGTGTTGGTTCATGACGCCTTCGCGCTGCGCGGAACTTTCATCATCGATCCCGACGGAATTCTGCGTTCGATCGTAATCAACGATACATCAATTGGTCGCTCAATCGATGAAACGCTGCGCACTCTGAAAGCGATTCAAACCGGCGAGTTGACCGGCGCCGGCTGGCAGCCCGGCGAAGAAACCATGGGCAAAGCTAAGGACGACGCCTATCCGGTGTCGTAAGTACCAGATTCCCGCAGAGCTCCGACTTGAGCGCTAACCTCAATCGCGGAAGCGGAATTCGAAATCTCCGCCGCCATTTTGTTCTTGCATCCGAAACTTCAGTGCGTATTAATTGCGTCAGACATAGCCGTTGGGAGTGGCGACTCATCGAAGTCGTCTGAGATCATACCCCCAAGACCTGATCCGGATAATACCGGCGTAGGGAAACGGTAGCAACACCAAGAGCACACAGCGCGTCCAGTTTCGGTTGCTGCCGATCTTTGCGGAAGATCAGGCGGCATTTTTTATGCACTCGAGTTCGAGGTGGTCGCGATGAAAACGCTTCGCTTGGTACTTGCGCATCTTCTGCTGCTCGGCGTCATGCTGCAGGCAGCCAATCAGAAAATAACCGGAACGATTATTGACGAGACCGGGACGGCGATTGCGGGCGTCGCCATCTCGGTCGATGGAGGCGGTGTAATCGCGTTGAGCGATGACCGGGGCGCCTTCTCGCTCGACCTCGATCTGTCGGGCGAGCGGCGGTTGACTTTCAAGCACATTGCCTTCAAGACATTCATGGTCGCTGTGAATGACTTTGCGCCGCTGCGGGTGCGGCTTGAGCCGGCCCTGTTTCAGGGTCAAGGCGTAACGGTAACAGCCGACCGCGCGGAACTGGGCAAGTCGCCGGTGGCGTTCACCGATTTCACGAATCGCGAAATCGAGCGCGACTACACCATCGGCGAATTTCCGCTGCTCCTGGAGACCACGCCGAATGTGTATGCCTACGCCGACGCCGGCGGCGGACTTGGATATAGCTATCTTAAGATCCGCGGATTCGATGACAAGCGCGTGTCGGTGTACATCAACGGCATTCCGCTAAATGATCCGGAAGATCAAGCTACTTACTTCGTCGACCTTCCCGACTTCGCTTCCAGCGTAAAAGACATTCAGGTGCAGCGCGGAATCGGCAGTTCGCTCTATGGAGATGCCTCATTCGGCGGCACGGTGAATATCGTGTCGGCGGGCATCGAACAGCCCCGCCAGGTCGCGCTGGAAACCGGTTACGGCGGATTCTGGTCGGACGGTGATCGGATCGGCGACATGCAGAAACAATCGTTCGAATATCGATCAGGCTTGATCGACGGGCGGTGGAATTTCTCCGGCCGCTACTCGCGGCAACTGTCGGACGGTTACCGCAAGAATTCATGGTACAACGGCTGGGCCTATCACCTTTCGCTGGCGCGACTCGATCCGCGCATGAGCACGACGATCAACGTCTACGGCGGCCCGATGCAGATGCATCTGGCTTACTACGGCGTCTCCCGCGATCAGATTCGTGCTGACCGGAGATTCAATCCGCTCACTTACGAAAACGAAACCGACAATTTCAATCAGCCCCATTACGAGCTGCACAACACCATCCGCTTGAGTGAACAAGCGACTCTGACCAATACGCTGTTCCACATCCATGGTCGGGGCTTCTACGAGCAGTATCGCGACAACCGCAGTTTCTTCGATTACGGGATTCCGCCGACACGGATTGACGACAACAACGGCGACTCCGTCGGAGTCATCACGGGCGGCGACCTCGTCCGTCAGCAGCATGTGCGCAAGAACCAGTGGGGTTGGAATCCGCGCCTCGAAATTGCGCGGCCAAAGGGATCGCTGACGGTTGGCGGTCAGTTCTACTATTTCGCTTCCGAACACTGGGGGCAGGTCGTCTGGGCCGAGGGCGTGAGCAATTCGATTAGTCCGCAACATCGCTACTATGAGTACACTGGCCGCAAGTGGTTCGGCGCGTTGTACGCCACCCAAAGCTATTCCGCAACCGAGCGCCTAAACTTCTCCGGCAGTTTGCAACTGCGTTATCAACACTATGACTTCGATCAGATTCGCATGGGAGCTTACTCCGGCTATGACTACAACCTCAACTGGCTGTTCCTCTCGCCACGATTCGGAGCAAACTACCGTATCAGCGATAGAATCAATCTGCTGGCCGGCTACTCCCTGTCTTCGCGCGTGCCGGCCGATTGGGAGATTTATGACGCCGGCGATCCCGATGCGTTTCCGGCGCTGAACATTTCATCGATCCGGCGTAGCGGCGGCGATTCTTCAATCGTTTTCGGCGACCCGTTGGCGGAATCGGAGCGAGTCCACAACTTCGAATTGGGAATGAACTATCGGAATTCTGGCAGTACGCACTCCGTGAATCTCTTTTGGATGGATTTTGAGAATGAGCTTGTACCCTACGGCGGACTAAACGATCTCGGCCTCACGATCACGACCAACGTTGACCGCTCGGTGCACGCCGGAATCGAACTCGCATCGACAAATCAGATCTCCGATCGCTTCCGGCTGTCGGGAAATTACTCTCTCAATTACAATCGGATCAAACGCTTCGCCATCAGCGAAGCCGTGTACGACAACGATACCGATTGGAATTATGTCGAGAACGCCCGTTTCGATTACGACGGGAATACCATCGCCGGTTTTCCAAACTACATCGCCAACCTAATCGGCGAGTATCAGAATAATCGTCTGCACCTGACTTTGCGCGGTCGGTTCGTCGGGAAGATTTACGTCGAGAACAACAACCTCGACTCGCTGGCGATTGATCCGTTTTTCGTTGGATCGATGTCGGCGGCGTTTTCGCTGGGGAGCATCGCCAATTTCGGCGCGCTGGAACTCGGACTGCGGCTCGACAACATTTTCGACAAAGAGTACGAAGCGTCCGGCTATGGCGGTGTCAGCCGCTTCCGCGACTCGCAAGACCAGTATTGGGCGGAGTACATTCCGGCGGCCGGTCGTTCGGTTTTTGCATCGTTGCGACTGGAATTGCAGTAGACCTTGGCAACGCTCGATCTGATCATCATCGCCGGCTATCTGTTCGGCATTCTTCTGTTTAGCCTGTGGCGCAGCCAACCGCAGACCGACTCGAGCGTTGACTACATGCTGGGCGGGCGGAAACTCACGCTGCCCGCTTTTGTCGCGACATTGGTCTGCAACTGGTATGGCGGAATTCTGGGCGTTGGCGAATACTCCTTCCGTTACGGATTATCCAACTGGTTCGTCTTCGGACTGCCCTATTATGTAGCAGCGCTGCTGTTCGCTCTGTTTTTGGCCAAGAAAGCGCGACGCACCGAGTTCATCACGATTCCCGACCGCTTGCGCCAGTGCTACGGATCCGGGGTCGCAGCACTGGGGGCGCTCGTTGTAGCGGTCTGGACTCTGCCAATCGCCTACATCTTGATTCTCGGCGTTTTGGGCGAGTCATTCTTTGGCTGGTCAAAGATCGCCGGCATCGTGATCGGAACAATTCTGGTCACGATCTACGCTTACATCGGCGGCTTTCGCAGCTTAGCGCGCGCCGACCGCTGGCACTTTGTGTTCATGTATCTCGGCTTCGCCGTCATGTTTATCGCGCTGGTGAGTCAGTACGGCGGCGTCGATTTCCTGCGCGCGAAACTTCCGGCGACTCACTTCACCTGGCACGGCGGGAATGCGATGTCATTCGTCGCTGTTTGGTATGTTATCGCGTTGGCAACGCTGGTGGAGCCGTCGTTCTATCAAAGTTGTTACGCCGCCAAAGATGAAAAAACGGCGCGGCGCGGAATCTTGGTCTCAATTGCTTTCTGGTTCGTTTTCGATTTTCTGACCACGTCGTGCGGGTTGTATGCGCGGGCGCTGCTCGATCCCAATATCGATCCGATCGCATCTTATCCGTTGCTCGGGCAGAAGGTGTTGCCGGTCGGGTTGCTGGGGATATTCGTCGTCTCGCTGCTTGCGACCGTGATTTCCACCGCCGATTCATATCTTTTTATCTCGGCATCGACAATCGGTAAAGACCTGATCGCCGCTCGCAACAGCCTTGATGAAGCCGCCGCCAATCAGTTCACCCGCTACTTCCTGCTGATCGCCGCTCTAATCACCATCATGATTACTGCATTTTTTGATTCAGTCGTGACCGTCTGGCATGCCTTCGGCTCGATCGGTACGCCAATTTTGCTTGTGCCGCTGGTGTCGACGTTCATAGGCCGGCGCCTAATGAGCCCGCGTTCATGCTTGATCTCGATGATCGTTTCCGGTGTTACCGCGACGTTGTGGCTGCTCTCCAAGAACTGGACAGCCGACGGCTCCTATTGGCTGGGTTGGGAGCCGATTCTTCCGGCGCTCGGCGTGTCAATCGCGATTTACTTCACTCCTGCAAAAGCCGCTGAAACCGCGACCCGCAAACCTTGACAAATATGCGGTCATTAGGTCGAAACCCCTTAAGGCAGACGGGCATTGCGCTTGACCCTCGTTGCCGGATTTCGACATTTGACGAATTACACCGCCTGTCAAAACCCCTCCAACATCATACAAGCAACAACTTATCTCTCATTAGGGGTTTCGACCTACGGACTACTTGACTTCCCTTTGCATTTGAAGTGCGTATACTAAGTTGATGGATAGCACTGTTGTAATTGCGCAAGGATTCACCACCGGCGAGTGGCTGCTTGCCGCCGCGTGTTTGCTCGTGATGCTGGTCGGCCTGATTGGCACGCTCTTGCCGGTGATCCCGGGCGCGAAGTTGATCTGGGTCGCGCTGTTGGTCTTCGCCTGGGGCACGGGGTTTCGTGCCATCAGCGGCGAGTTTCTGATCTACTCCGGCATCGTCGTTGTCGTCATTACAATCCTACAATACGCGCTCACAGTTTACGGCGCTCGCCGTTGGGGCGCATCGAAATGGGGAACTTTGGGCGCATTTTTCGGAATGGTCGTCGGCATATTCTTCGGTGCATTCATCGGTGCGATTATCGGGCCGCTGATCGGCGCGGTCGTCTTTGAACTGGCGGTTGGCAAAGATTTCGGACCGGCGCTCAAAGCCGGATTCGGGACATTTGTCGGATTTCTGGTCGGCACGATTATGCACGTGATTGTGTCGGTGGCGCTGGTCGGGGTATTTATCTACCGCTTCATCGCGGCGTTGTAGCGCAACAGAGACCCGAAGCGGCGAATGTAACTCCCGTTCTGATAGATTCTGGTCTCACCGATTCTCTTGGCGAGGTTACAACCAATTCCCGCTCAAGGAGAAAACCAATTATCGTGTAAATTGTCCTTGACAAACAGGATTGATTTAACGATTTTGATGTCAAGCTAAGAACTTATGTCATTTCTAGTGCGCATGTCGTTAGCGGAGGCGCGACGAATGAGACCAAAGGCAAGAGTGTTAAGTTCGGAATGGGCACCGCGGGGTTGCGGAGGCGGCGCGACTCCACCTGTTAGCGTTTCCCTCGCCAGAGTGCCGCAAAGAACTTGCAAAGGAGAGATCATGGCGACGTACTTGAGAGTCATAGTCGCCTTGTGGCTTGGCTTCTTCAGCGCCGAGGCCGGCGCCCAAGACAATGGTATTCCAGACACGGCGCGAACTCTCACGCCTTCAATTGTCATAACCGATTGTCAACCGACAATCAAGATCAGGTTGCCGGTTTACTTGTTCACCGACGCTCCGCACTACACCGGATGGTTTCGGTTCAGTTGGACGGGATCTGCGACCTGCGACTCGGTCTCACCGAAGGGGGTCTGGGCGACACATGCCGATTACATCGATGCCGAAATCGACAATGCTCAGAAGGAAGTTTTCTTTGTGGTAGCGACTGATCTATTCTCTCCGCAGATTCCCCCTTGTCAGGAGACAATTGCGATCATTCATCTGAATACCGTGTTCGGCGATGCAGTAAATCTAAACTTTCCGATGAGCAATTTTCAACTTCAGCCATTTGGGCTGGGGCCTTACATGGTGTCGATTCAATCCTTGAATCGCTCGATATCTGTGCCTGACACCATCGCCATGGTCCCTGGCAATGCTGACTGCTCAAACCAAGTCTCAATTGCTGACGTCGTCTTCCTGATCAATTACATTTTCTCGGGCGGAATGCCGCCCTACGATCGGAATGCCGCTGATCCGGATGCGACTTGTGCTATCAGCATTGCGGACGCGGTGTATATCATCAATTACATCTTTGCCGGAGGTAACGCCCCCCAGCCGGGGTGCGTAGTTCCATAGGTATCTTGTCAAAGGGATCGTCGACTATTCGAATGGAATGCGCAGAATACAGGGAGGTCTTTCATGTACACTTTGATTTTCGGATGGCGCGGCGTCTGGCGAGTTGCTTCTCTACTTCTGGTAGTACTCTCCCTCACAGTTCCTGACGCAAAGTGCGGCATTTTGAGTACGCCAAATGGGGACATGGCGTTTCGCGACAACGAACTTCTCCTCCGGCTCAACACGCCGTGGAGTTCCGATTCGCTGAACATCATCCTTCAGCCATTTGGCTTCGAGTTGGTTTTCTACCAGCCGGACTCGCTTTGGATTCTCGCCGCCTTTGATGCTGGCTATCCCGATGTCGAATCTGCAATCGATAGCATCGGCAGCTGTCCGACTGTGACCGCGGCAATACCGAATTTTGTGATTCAATTGGCGGGTACGCCGAACGATACTCACTTCAGTAAGCAATACGCGCTGCTAAACACGGGCCAACTGCTGGAGGTCGGTGTCGGTGGCGGTCGACCGGGCGCGGACATTCACATTACTCTGGTGTGGGACCGACTGCGGGGGAAGCCTAACATCAGGGTGGGCGTACTCGACAGCGGCCTCCCCATGACCGGCTGCGAAATCCCGTGTTGCCAGTCGGGTACACTGGGGTGGCCAGACCTTGATGACGACAATCTAATTCTCCTGGGTGGCAACTATATCTCTGGACAAGCAGGCTGTTTCCCGCATGATCTGACCGACGTTTCCCGTGGTCACGGTACCGCCGTCCTTAGTGTACTTGCTTCAGAGATCAACAACGCATTCGGAATCGCCGGCGTTGTTGATAGCGCAAGTGCCTACGTGGTGAAACCCTTGTACGGCGAAACTTCAGGAATACCAAATGCAGTGCAGGAAGTGATTGGCCAGCACGTCGATGTGGTTAGCGCATCTTGGGGAAATGCGATTACGGGCATCGAATGGATTGATAGCGGCCAAACTGCCTACTATGAGAACTATGTCTCTTCGCCACTGCTCGAGGTTGGGATTCTGCTCGTGGCTTGTGCCGGCAATAATCGCGGCTGCACGTTCGAATTTGAAGGCGGCTATGTGCCGGGTCTAATCTGGTTGCCCGGTGCGCTGTCACAATACGGGCGAAAATCCGGGCACGAGAGCGGGTGGTCGAATGTGCTAAATGTCTCAGGAACTGATCGATGGGATAGTCTGTTCGCAACATCATCGAGCTATTCGCCGTCTTGCACAGAAGGATTTCAGAACAGCAAAAGCAGTGTCGCATTCCGTACCTGGGTCTCTGCACCCGCCGAGAGTATCTACCTCGCGCGCAATCATCTGGTCGACAGCACTGGGTATCCGATCACACAGTTCATTTATTCAAGCGGCACTTCCTTCGCAACGCCGATGGTTGCCGGATTGGCTGCTCTGATCTTGTCTCAGGATTCCACGCTGACGCCGGATACGGTTCGGCAGATTATCGCGCTGACGGCTGACAAGGTGTGGCAAGACACAACGACGTTTGCGGACGGCGTCAACACCTATATTGACGCCGACACGTTGACGGCATGGTGGGCGGACGAGTATTGGGACTGGCATCCGGAGTATGGATTTGGGCGCATCAATTGCTATGAGGCGTTGCGCTACCTGATCTGGGAAGATGAGGTGAGCGAGTTGCCGCCGGGGACGACCGTGTGGGCCGAAGATACAACTCTGATCTTGCATGGCGACATCGTCATCAATCCCGGTTGCACCTTAGTTGTTAATCAGGGCGCGGTGATCAGAGCGTCCTCCTATGACGTGACCGCCTCCGGCCACGCCGACTGGCTCGCGGAAGTAATCGTCGCTGGCGGTGTATTGGACATCAATGGCACCAGCAACAAGCCGGTCGCCTTCATCGGCAAAATCGACCGTCCGGGACAATGGTATGGAATCAGGGTGGATTCGGGCTCGTTCAGCTACGACTATCTCCACATGACCAACGAGTTCTACGACTTCCGTTGGGACGATACCCTCGACTCAAATACGATCTGGTCGGGGATGGTCACGCTACGCGGCGATCTGGTAATTCCCGCTGGAGTAACCCTGAGCATCGAGGATTCGACGACGTTGATCATGGAGAGTTACGATCTGTCCGGCTACAAGGGCGTTGACTCGACGCTCATCGAGCTTGTCGTCGACGGCGGCACTCTGCGCATGAACGGCACATCGGCGAATCCAATCAAACTGACTTATCCGCCAGAGAAAGGCTCAGGCAAGCGTGTCGACTGGTACGGAGTTCGCGTGAACTCCGGCAAGTGCGTGATGGACTACGCGCGGATCGAAAACGCTTACGCCGGCATTGTCGTCAAAGGCACGGCAGCCGATTCGGTCACGCATTGTCGCTTTATCGACTGCGGAATGTATGGCATTCGCGGCGAGAACGATAATCTGGTGATACGTGACTCCTACATTTCGAACGTCAATCCGGGATACGGAATCTACGTATACCAAAGCGATCCGGTCATTGACAGCGATTCGATCACGAGTTGCGAGTACGGGATTCACTCTACCGTACTTTCGGATCCAACGTTGACGAGCGTGCGCATTGTGGGACCTGGCAAGTCGGGTGCGTTTATCGGTGGAGCCAGCGACACTCTGACACCGGTGACGATGAACAACGTCTCAATCACCGGCACCTTCGAGTACACTCACTTGAACATCGGCGCGTCTGCGCGACTGGAATTGACTGATGTTAATTTCCTGAGTTCTATCGATGAGCGATCTTCGACGATCGTCGGCGCCGGTCTGCCGTCGTGGCTTAAGATTCGCGGTTCGGATATCGCTAACTATGCAGATCAAGCATTCTGGATGTTCTGTTGCCTCGGCCCGCGCTGGGATCTCGGCACTGGAACCGGTCAATTTGGAGGATACAACAATATCTATTCCGACGACACTTCCGCTGTGTATTTCAACGGCTGTATTATCGGCGGCGATGTTCCGGCGCGATTTAACTACTGGGGGGCGTACCCGCCTGCAGCAAGTAAGTTCGTGAGCAGTTGCAGTTCGAGTGTCAATTACTCGAACTACTCGCGTTTTGCATTCGCGAAGTGGGCTTTTGCAGAATCGCCGGGCGATCAGGTTGCGTTACCGACACGCTTTGCGCTTGAGCAGAATTACCCCAATCCATTTAACCCGACGACTACCATCAGTTACTCGCTCCCGGTAGCGGGCCGAGTTCGACTTGAGATTTTCAATATTCTTGGGCAGAGTGTGCGAAAACTGGTCGAAGCGGAACAACCGGCGGGAAGTTATCAGGTCGTATGGGATGGTCGCGATCATGTCGGCAAAGAGACCGCGTCCGGTATCTATCTCTACCGCCTTTCCGTTGGCAACCTATTTTCAAGCACGAAAAAGATGGTTGTGCTGAAGTAGTCAGGAGTTCTTGTCATGAAATACGGTCTTATCATTGGTGCGGCAATCTTCTTCGCTATGGCGAGCACCGGGCTGGCACAGAAGAAGATCACTCTCAAGCTGGATGGGGCGTCAACGGTGGCCAGCCATCCGAATGCCGAGGATCAACGCGTGTTGTTGCCGATCTCCTTGCCTTCAGAACTGCGTGACGTAACCATCGACCATGCAACTCTCACGATTGTCGTCGATACTTCCTCATTCGACGCGGAATCGAAACTGCTGGGACTTGGTGTATTTCCATTGAAAGCGCCTTGGTCTCAAGAGCAAGTCACTCTTGGTGTGCTTGCGGGCAACACTGACCAGCGGCGAAGCTGTGTGCTGGCAACCTCGCGAGTCAAGGCTGGACGCATTGAATTTCAAATTGCGGACTTGATTCAAGCTTGGGTGGACGGCGAATTGGAGAACAACGGTCTACTCATCCGCAGCAGCCTTGAGGGAACGCGCAATCTCGTTCTGCGCGACGCCCAAAATTCGATTGAGTTGACAATTTACTATACCAAACACGATCTCGATCGCTGATCTGCCTCGCGGCATGACGCACACATCGCGATGCAGTATCTTGTACCGATGATTGACTTCGCTGTACGGCTGGGAAACGCTGTTTTCGTCCTTCTGTGTTGACGAGCTACGACGAGTCACGCTTGGCTGTGCGCAGTTTCTGCCAATATTCCAAGCGCTCCTTGATCTTCTTCTCTAAGCCAAACTCGGTGGGAAAATAGAACTGCCGCGTCTTGAGCTGATCGGGCAGATCAGATTGACTCGTGATCGCATCCGCCTCATCGTGCGCGTACTTGTACCCGGCGCCGTAACCGATCCCCTTCATCAGGCCCGTCACGGCATTACGTATGTGGTAAGGCACCTCGTACGCCGGTTCATCCTCGACGGTTTTCATCACGCGCTTGTAGGCTTTGTACGCACTGTTGGATTTCGGTGCGCAGGCGCAGTAGATCACCGCTTGCGCAATGCCGAGTTCGCCTTCTGGTGTGCCGAGAAAATCGTAGACTTCTTTGCCGTGAAGCGCGACCGTGGTCGCGTTGGTGTCAGCCAGTCCGATATCCTCTACGGCGAAACGAATCACGCGCCGGGCGATGTAGAGCGGGTCTTCGCCGCCGGCCAACATGCGCGCCAGCCAGTAGAGCGCGGCATCGGGGTCGGAATCGCGCATCGACTTGTGCAGCGCCGAAATCAAGTTGAAATGCTCTTCGCCGGACTTGTCGTAAAGCAGCACCTTCTTCTGCTGCACTTCGGTGATGCGGCCAAGCGTGATTTCGGCGCGCCCCGATTCCCACAGCGGATCGGCTTCGCACGCGAATTCCAGAAGCGTCAGCGCTTTGCGGGCATCGCCGCCGGCAACTTGAATGATGTACTCGCGCGCATCTGGGGCAAGCGTCACCGACTTTGCGCCTAATCCGTTTTCGGCGTCACTCAACGCTCGTGTTATGATCTTGTCGAGATCGGCAGCTTCGAGCGGTTTAAGCAGGTACACCTTCAGTCGCGACAACAAGGCCCCAACGACTTCAAACGACGGATTCTCCGTCGTCGCGCCGAGCAATATGATCTTGCCCGATTCGACGTACGGAAGAAACGCATCCTGCTGGCTCTTGTTGAAGCGATGAATTTCATCGACGAACAGAACCGTGCGCTTGCCGTAGAGCGCCTCCTCTTTTTCGGCGGCGGCCATGATCTCTTTGATCTCCTTGATGCCGGAGGTTACCGCGGAAAACGAGACGAACTTGAGTTCGAGGACCTTGGAAATCAGATAAGCGAGCGTAGTCTTGCCGGAACCGGGCGGCCCCCAAAAAATCGCCGAATGGATTTTGCCTTTGTCGAGAAGCTGACGCAACGGTCTGCCGGGGTCCATGATCTCATGCTGTCCGGCAAAGTCCTCGACGCGCTCCGGACGCATCCGCTCTGCCAGCGGCGCATGGCGCCGCTTGTGCAAGAGCTGCTCATCTTCAAAGAGATCTGGCAATCACTGCCTCCGCCACGAATTGCCGCCACCAAAGCGACTCGATAGTTCAGCCGCGGCTATATCTTTCCGCCCAAGGCCTCGAAATTGATGAAGTCGGCATGGTGTAGAATCACCGACATCGGCGACCGGTAACCCTTGTCCCCCTCGCCGGCGTGGGTCGCGATCAGATGCACGATCTCCGCCGGCAAGCCGTGTTTCATCGCCAGACCGGCGCCGGAAAACGGATGCCGCACCAGTTTGCCAAAGTCCGACTTACCGAACTTCCCGCCGCCTTCGTTCTTGTACTCGGCGAATTTGCCGATGTCGTGCAGCAGGCCGCCGGCAATGAGATAATCGCGGTTGATCGGCACGCGGTCGCCGAAAAACTTCTGCACCGAATCGGCCGCACGCAGCGCCGTGTCGGTGACGGCGCGGATATGGTCGATCAGCGGAATCGGCGTGCCGGGGATCAGAAGCGTAAACGGCACTTTGTCGAGCTCGTCCTGTTTGAATCCGGAAAGCTCCACGGCTTCAACCATCACGGCCAAAACGCCGTCGCGTAGCTTGGCGTCTTTGATCTGCTCCAGCTCGGGAAATTTCGACTTGAGATATTCCTTCACGATTAACCTCGCTTCAATTTGAAAGTGGGGACAACCTCCCCGATGAGAATCTTTCGATCGTTGTAAATCGGCGTGCGCGAAAACGCCTTGAGCGCCGCGAAAGTCGCATCGTCGATCACGCCCAACTGCCGCAGCGTTTCGCAGATTGCCGGATAAAGCCCGCGCGTGTTGCCGTCGGCGGTCTTGATGCAGATTCCCAGTCCCTTCGACAAAACGCCGATTGTCTCGACTGCCTCACCACCGACCTTGAGAATTACGTCGCCCTTGCAGGCCTTCGTGACAGCAAGATCGCTGCGCATATTGCCGGAGACCATTAGCGGATGCTGCGTCATGGCATCGATGACGACTTGATAAGCTTCACGACGCAGTTCAGAGTTTGCAGTGCGCGTCACGATGCAGGCGTAAGCCTTCGCCATGTTGCGCAATGGCAGCGCGAAATTCGGCAGCGAGCAGCCGTCGGTGCCCATGCCGAATTTGTCCGCCGGATAGTCGTAAGCCTCGCTCACTGCCTGCCTGACCATTCTCTGCGTCTTGGAGTCGGGGTCGATGTAATTGTGCGGATCGTCGCCAATATGCACCGACAGCGCCAATTGCCCGGTATGCTTGCCGGAGCAATTATGCGCCAGCGGCGAATACTCTTCACCGGCGACCGGTACTTCGCCTTTGAGTTTCAGCTCGACCGGCAGATGTGTGCCGCACTTGAGATACGATTCGTCGAGACCGATCAAGTCGAGATTCGATTTGGCGACTTTCTGGTGCAACTGGCTGCCGTTGTGCGAACCGAGCATGATCGCGGTCTGCTGCAAACTGTGGCCAAAGCGCTTGGTCGCACCCGATTCGTAAACCGGCAAGAACTGAAACGCTTTCGCCGATGAGCGCGAAAACGTGATCATCTCCGGATCGCCGCAGTAATACAGCACCGTGCCTTTGTTGTCGCAAACGACGATTGAGCCATAATGCACCGATTCGACGGTCTGATTTCGATAAACTTCACAGAGGATTTCTGACATATGCTTCAACCTTCGTGGAGCATCTTTGCTCCGCAGCAAAGATAGCGAAATCGCGGTCTTGACTCAATGGGGGATTGTGGTTTGATGGCGGCAATGGATTGGTAGTGTAATTGGAGCGGACGTGCGATTTGTGTGGGATCCAAGCAAAGCCGCGATGAACCGAAAGAAACATGGCGTGGCTTTCGAGGAAGCTGCAAGCGTCTTTGGTGATCCAATTGTGATTACTTTTGCCGATCCCGATCACTCGGAGGATGAGGACCGGTTCATCACGTTCGGCATATCAAGTGCCTCGCATTTGTTGGTCGTATCACATGTTGATCGGGGAGACCGAACCCGTATCATTAGTGCTCGTCGGATGACGCGCCATGAGAGAGTTTAATATGAAGAAGACTAAGGACGATGATCTGCGAAGCGAATACGACTTGAAAAAACTGGGCAAGGGAGTTCGCGGTAAACATCTCACCGCATATAAGAAAGGTTCAAATTTGGTATTGCTCAAGCCAGAGATTGCCAAGATCTTTCCCACTTCCGCTGCTGTTAACAAAGCGCTCCGACTCTGGTTGAAACTGTCTCAGAAGCAAAATCCCCTGAAGCGAACTCCGCATCGAAGCGCAAAGAAGAGCCAGTAGTCGTGACGTCCTGAGTGACGCGCCGTGGTCCTCACGCCTTATCATGCGGAGTTCCCGTTGGTTCGCTTCGTTGCTCCCCCCTACACCGCCAACGACTTCAATATCCGCGGAATATCCAAGAACGTCTTCGCGCGATGCGCGCCGGCCGATTCGAGGATCTTCAGCTTCGATTCCGCCGTGCCCATGTTGCCTTCGACAATCGCGCCCGCGTGGCCCATTCGCTTGCCGGGCGGAGCGAAAACGCCGCCAATCATCACAACCACCGGCTTCTTCATTTTGGCAATCGTGTCCTTGGCGATCTCTTCATAGACGCCGCCGATTTCCCCGGCCATGACGACCGCCTTGGTTTCCGGATCTTGCTCGAACATCCAAAGAATCTCGGCGAAGGTCGATCCGAGCACCGGATCGCCGCCGAGACCGACACAGGTCGTCTCGCCGTAACCGGCCGAAGTCAACGTATCGGCGATGTAATAGGTCAGCGAACCGGAACGGCTCACCGTGCCGACGCGGCCGCGGCTGAACGCGATATCGGGCATGATTCCGACATTCGCCTGACCCGGCGAGATGATTCCCGCCGTGTTGCCGCCGAGCACCGTCGCGCCGCGCTTGAGCGCTTCCTTGCGGACCTTGAGCATGTCCAGAATCGGAATGTGCTCCGGCACAATCACGATGAACTTCACGCCGGCATGAATCGCCTCGATCGCGGCTTCCTTAACGAACTGCGCGGGCAGGAAGATCACGGACGTATCCGCCTTTTGCTGCTTAACGCATTCCTCGACGGTATCGTATACCGGCACGCCCTCAACCTGCGAGCCGCCTTTGCCCGGCGAAGTCCCGGCGACAATGTTTGTGCCGTAGGCTTTCATCCGTTTGCAGTGGAACGAACCAGCGCCACCGGTGATACCTTGCACGAGCACGCGCGACTCTTTGGTAACTAAAATCGCCATCTCACTTCACCTCCCGAGCCAGCTCGACCGCCCGCTTGGCGATTTCCTCAATCGGTGTTTCGATGCCGTGATATTCGATCTTCTCGAACAATTTCGGATTGTCAGTCTTGGCCTGCGCAAAGATGTCCATCCCTTCCTTCCACATGTTGCCGGTGAAGCGCATCACCATCGGCTTGGAAAGCCCGTGCTCTTTGAGAAACATCACCACACCTTTGGCGAAATCATCGCAGCGGCTGATCCCACCAAAGCGCGCGCCGAAGATCGCTTTCACCTGCGGGTTTTCGTCGAGGAGAATCAGCATCTTGGCGAGTCGTTCCGGGGTCGGGCCGCCGCCCGAGTCCATGAAATTCGCCGGTTTGCCGCCATAATACTGGATGAAATCGTTGCCCATAATTCCGAATCCTGCGCCGCCGGGGAACATGCCGATATCGCCGTCGAGGTCAAGATACGGAATCTCCCACTCGGTCGCCTTCTGCTCGCGTGGCGACATCTCGCCCTCTTCGTGGCGCTTCTCGATACCCATCTCCTGAAGATCTTTGTGACGGAACAGCGCGTCATCGTCAAGCGAGACCCGCGCATCGGCGGCAATTAGCCTGCCGTCGGCGGTGCGCACGAGTGGATTGATTTCTGCCAGCTTGGCGTCGTATTTCACGAAGAAGCTGTAGAGGCCGCGCGCAATCGGTATAAACGCCTTGAGTTGATCACCCTGAAATCCGAGGAAATGACCGACTTTGATTCCGTGGAACGACATGAAATCTTCATCGATATCGAAGGACAGCTTGAGAATCTTTTCCGGCGTCTTGGCGGCGGTCTCTTCGATATCCACACCGCCTTCGGCGCAGGCAATCATTACCAGCTTGTAGTTGGCGCGATCAATCGTTACTCCAAGGTAGTACTCTTGTGCGATGGCCAGTTTCTCATCGACCAGTACCTTCTCAACCGGAAATCCCTTGATGGTCAACTTGAACAGACCGTCAACGGCGGCCTTGAGTTCAGACTCCGAATTGACAATTTTGATACCCCCAGCCTTGCCGCGACCACCGGTGAGAACCTGCGATTTCAGGACCCGCGGCAGTCCGAGTTCGGTAGCGGCTTTGGTTGTTTCTTGGGGGGATGATGAGAGCTTGCCGGAGCTGATCGGTATCCTGAATTTGGCGAACAGCTCTTTGGCCTCATATTCATAAAGACGCATAGCCTTCTCCGCACCAGATGGTGATAGTCAATCGCGCAGAAGCCCTGTCAAATCTGCGCAGGCGAAAAGGAAGGATACTTGAGCGATTTTCTCAAGTCAAATCGAAAATGTGACAGATTTCACAAGGCGTCACCCCGATTGCTTCGCTTTGTGCGGAGACATAGAAACTTGTGGGAGCGACTTTAGTCGAGATGCGTGTCATAAATCCCCTACCGGATCGCGGCTGAAGCCGCTCCTACAGCGCTGGGAAGTTCAACGGGGTTGGGACTCCCGGTCGCAAGGACTGGGCTACGGCCCCTGCTTGCGAACTATGCGCGCAACCAACTCATCTACCTTGAACAACTTGAGGAATCGCTTCTCGGAGAGGATGCTTATCAAGATGATCAACGGTACCGAAATGTAAATCAACGCCACCGCCAGGAGCACGATCAACTTGGTTTCGGGAGCCCACGGCATGTACGATGTCAACGCGACGGGGACAATGATCAGGCCGGCGCCGATCAATACCAGCAGAAATGCCCAGAGCGAAAGCAAAATCAGCAGCTTGCGAATACCGCCCAGAGCGCGAATGATCGCCATTGCCACTTCGACTTTGACGACATCAATTGCGGTCTGGATATACTTCCCGGCCAGCGAGAACAACAGGCCTTTAAGAAAACTCATGTTGCGATATCCTTCGCACTTAGCGACGCGAACGACCGAGCAGATAGCCGACAATCAGCGCGCCAAGGGCGGCGCCACCGATATAGGTCCAAGGGTGCTTGTGCACGCTTTCGTCGACATCTTTGGCCACTTGTTTGGCCTTGTCGCGACCTCTGGCGTATAACTCGGCAGCTTCGTCTCCCATTCGATCACCGAAATCGCCCACTGCGGTCTTCAGATTGCTGTAGCGTCCGCTCAGCATTTCCTGAAATTCGGTCTTCTTGTCACGGGCGTAACTGTTGAGAAGTTCGAGTGCATCGCGCACGCGAGTATCTTGGGCATGGTCAGTCATAAATTCCTCCTGCTATCTTCCCTAAACGGTTTGCATCGAGAATTCCAAGTTCGGACAATATACCTGAACGCAAGCCGGAACGCCGAACAATTTTCGGAAATTCGCTCAGTCCATTGACGAAAAATATCCATTACACAAGCAAATTCCTGAAACAATAGTCTGTTGTTCGACGTATTATATGAACAAACGCACGAATAAACGGAGTTAACGAGAATGATTGACGAGCTCGACAAAAAGATCATTCAGATCCTTCAGGAGGATGGCCGCACTCCTAATTCAGATATCGCCAAAAGAATCGGCATTGTGCCATCGGCCACTGCTGAGCGGATCAAGAAACTCGTTCAGCGGGGAATTATCGCCGGATATGATGTGCGACTCAATCCCAAGGCCGTCGATCTCGGGTTGGTCGCTTTCGTCTTCGTCAAAGCCGATGAACCCGTCCGCAGTTGTCAGACGGCGACGGAAATGGTCAAAATCCCCGAAGTGCTGGAAATCCACAACATCGCCGGCGAGGATTGCTACCTCGTAAAGGTGCGAATCCGTGATACTGAGGCGCTGGGCCAGTTCTTGCGCGACAAGATCGGGACGATTCCAACCGTGACTTCGACGCGCACCGTCATTGCTCTTGAGACATTCAAGGAAAACGGTTCGCTGCCACTCGATCAATTGAATCGGGAGAAACATGACTGACGTCGCTGTTGCCTGCTGGCGGTTAGTTGTCGGCTTCCTCGCCATATATCTCATCTGGGGGTCTACTTATCTCGGCATTCGTTTCACGATTGAGACGATTCCGCCGCTGATTTCGGCTGGTGTTCGTTTCATTCTCGGCGGTGCGATGCTCTATGTGTATGCGCGAACGCAGGACCGAAGCCGAATCACGCGCCCGCAACTGAGAAATGCCGCTGTTACCGGCGTACTTCTCGTCGTCGGCGGTACCGGTATCGTCACCTGGGCAGAACAATACATCAATTCCGGTTTGGCGGCGCTGTTGGTCGCGTTGATGCCTTTCTGGATGGTACTGATCGAATGGTTGCGCCCGCAGGGCGTAAAACCGCCAATGCCGGTATTCGCCGGATTGCTGCTCGGCTTTTTCGGTATCGCCGTGCTGATCGGTCCCGGTGAATTTGGCGGCGGCGCGATTAATCTGATCGGAGCTGTTGCTGTCGGAATCGCGACGCTAAGCTGGGCCAGCGGATCAATCTACTCCCGACATGTTGATCTGCCGAATTCGCGCGTGCTAACGGTGAGTGTCCAAATGTTAATCGGCGGCGTAGTGCTCCTGCTTGCCGGATCAGTGAGCGGCGAGTGGATCGGATTTTCAGTCTCCGCAGTCAGTCTGCGATCAATACTCGGCTTGCTTTACCTGATCACGTTTGGATCGTTAGCCTTTGCCGCCTACGCCTGGCTCTTGAAAGCCACCACACCGGCCAAGGTCTCGACTTATGCCTTCGTCAATCCGGTGGTTGCCGTATTTCTCGGCTGGCTATTGGGCGGCGAAGAAATCACTCTGCGAACATTGTTGGCGGCTATCGTCATCACCGGCGCCGTAGTGATCCTTATCCTGAGTAAGTCCCGAAGCGTTCGGCAGCAACAACCCGCTACTCATTCTTGTCCACAACCGGCTGTGGCGACTGAATCCAAGTAACCAAGAATTATGCCCGAAGGTCAAATTCCCAGTTTGGATTCTTCGACGCTACGGCGGCATGATCGCGCGATTGACGACCCGGAGGTGATCCGCCGACACTTGGAGACTGCGGCCTTTGGCGTTTTTGCCGGCGTAGCCGACGGACAAGCCCACCAGAACATCAACACCTTTGTTTACGATCGCGCAACCGAGTCAATCTACTTCCATACCGCAAAGGACGGAACTACGCGACGAGCGTTTGCGGCGAATCCGCAAGTGAGCTTCTGCACCGGGCGCATGGGGCGGCTGCTGCCGGCAAAGACTGCCACACAAATGAGCGTCGAATACGAAAGCGTCATCGTGCGCGGTCGGATCGAGATCATCGGCGATATGGTGTTCGCGCGGGAGAAAATGCAGCTTTTCGTCGCGAAGTACTTCCCGCATCTTGAACCGGGCACTGATTATCAACTCATCGATCCTGAAGAACTCGAGCATATCACCGCCTACCGCCTCGTGATCGAGTCCTGGACCGGGAAACGCAAAGTGGCGGCGCCCGATTTTCCCGGAGCATTTCGTTTCGGCATGCCGCCGACTGAATAGCCTTTGCTTTATCCCATTTTCTCGTAACGATTCGTCGTAGAAACTCCAGAGTAGTTTCCAACGGGAGAACACTTGGTTATGACGAAGACAGCGTTAATTGTGATGGCGGACGGATTTGAGGACATCGAAGCTGTCGCGCCGATCGATGTCCTGACCCGTGTCGGCGTCAAGGTCACAATTGCCGGACTGCTGGACCAACCGATTCAGGGGGCGTATGGCACCAAACTCGTGCCACACACCTCGCTTGACAAAGTTACCGGGCTTTTCGACGCCATCATTTTTCCGGGCGGCACAAAAAACGCCCAAAGTCTGGCAGCCGACCAGAACGCCATTCGGATGGCGCGCGAGCATTTTGCACGCGGTCGTATTGTCGCCGCGATTTGCGCAGCGCCGAGTCATGTTCTCGGAGAAGCGGCTGGTGTCCTGCACGGGAGGCGAGCTACCGGCGATCCGGGATTCAACGACAAGCTTGCCGCCAGTGGCGCGATCGTAACCAACGAGCGAGTAACCGATGACCGGCGGATTATTACTGGAATGGGTCCCGGCGCCGCAATGCATTTTGCATTGATGCTGGCGGAGAGGCTTGGATTCAAGACGCGGGCGGACGAGTTCGCCGCCAATTGGGGCATCGACAGGACGCCATAAGCTCGACGGCGTGATTTTGGTGATTATTGTCGCATCCAGTGCAAGTTTCGTAGCCACCAGTCTGGACGCAAGTCGTTGCGCTCACATGCTTTGTGCGATTCCTGCAAAGCGCGCCGGAATCAAATTGAGGGTTGAGTTGTATCATTAACAACCTGATAAATTGAGAGCCGATCCGATCCGAAAGAGTGCAATAAGGAGATTCCACCTTAACATCGTCGAAGGAGACTTCATGAAGAAGTACATGATCTTCACTTTCTTGCTTGCTCTCGCCGTTGTTCTGGCCGCCGGTTGCGGCAAACAGTCGGCACAGAAACAAGAACCGGCGACGACCGGCGAGCAAGCGACAAATGAACAGCCAACAACAACCGATCCGGCGACCGGTTCGAACTCCGATTCTGATCAGAAGGCGGTCGCCGAGAAACCGACCGAAAAATCAGCCGACAAGCCAGCGGAGAAGCCGGTCGTGAAAGAAGACACCAAGGCCGAAGAGAAGAAATCGGCTGAGCCGCCGGCGCCGAAGGTCGTCACGCTTCCCGAAAGCACCATGATCGTGATCGAACTCGTGGATTCGATCGACACCGATTTGCATGTCAGCGGGACCGAATTCCGCGCAACTTTGCTTGAGCCGGTTGCTCACGACAACGAAACGGTGTTTGAGAAGGGCGCAACTGCCTTCGGTGTGCTCAATCGTGTGGTTGAATCGGGCCGCATGAAAACGCCGGCGGAACTGGTCTTCAGTTTGGTCAGCATTGCCGACCGTTCCGGTAAGCAGGTCCAGATCGACACCTACCCGATTGAAGAAAAGAAGGATTCGCACACCAAGAAGCAGGTCGGATTGATCGGCGGTGGCGCGATTGTCGGTGGTGTGATCGGCAAGCTAACCGGCAAGAAAGGCGGCACCGAGGTTGGCGCCGCTGCCGGCGCCGCCGCCGGCGCGGCTGCGGCCGCCGCAACCGGCAAGCAAGACATTGTCCATTCGGCGGGCACTCAAGTGCAGTTTGTGCTGCGTTCACCGGTAAGAGTCACGGTAACGAAACAGGGCCCATTCAGTTCCAAGGAGTAGAATCAACCGACAATGGGGCGGGTCGCTGCCGACCCGCTCCATTCGATTCCAAAAATCCGTTTCTCCATCCCCCTATCTCGCCACGTTTTAATCCACTTTCCGGAGTTCTCGGCAGCCGGCGTCGACATTGATACCGAAACTTCATCCGCAACTTTAGAGTCTAAACGTGCGTAGACTCACTCTTGGAACTCGGAATTCGTGTCTTTTTCTGATAGGTTGGAAACCCCATGAAAAAAATCATAATCGGCGTCCTCATTGTCGGGGTTATCGGCGCGGTCGTGCTCTTCGCGTTTAGCGGCAGTGACTCAGCCAATGAAAGCCAACAGCCCGGCGTCAAGGTCGAAAAGGGCGAAATCGTCGAAAAAGCTATGGCCATCGGTACGATTCAGCCCTACAAAGAAGTTGTCGTTAAATCAAAAATCTCCGGCATCGTCCGCAAGCTGCACATCGAAGTCGGTAACGTCGTGAAAACCGGCGACTTGCTGATCGAAATTTCGCCGCAGCCGACGCCGCTCGAGTATACCGAAGCGCAGCGCGAAATCGACCGCGCGCAAATCGCTTTCGACAATTCCAACACCGCTTATCAGCGGGCGGTGGAGTTGTTCGACAAGAAGCTGATCGCCAAACAGGAATTCGACGACCGCAAAGCGGCGTTCGAGCAAGCGCAATTGCAGCTCAAACTCGCCAAAGAGCGCATGCAGCTCATTGAAAGCGGCTCGATCAAATCGCAAAATGTCACAGTTGAAAGCGTGATCCGCTCGCCAATCACCGGTTCGATTCTCTCGAAAAATGTCAACGAAGGCGACCCGGTCGTGCCGCTCACTACCTATCAGGACGGCACGCCGTTGATCACCATGGCCGACATGACTGACTTAATTTTCCGAGGCACCGTCGACGAGATCGACGTCGGCAAGCTTACCGAGGGAATGAACGTCACTCTCAAGGTCGGCGCGCTGCCGAAAGATACGGTGACTGGCACGCTGCACAAGATCTCGCCCAAGGCGCGCAAGGAGCAATCGGCGACGGTGTTTGATGTCGAAGTGCGTTTCAAGGAAGCCGACCTCTCCAAGCTGCGCGCCGGATATTCGGCGAACGCCGAGATCATCATCAAGCAGGCGAAAGACATTCTGGTGGTCCCGGAACGTCTCGTCGATTTCCGCGGCGATTCAGCGTTTGTGCAGGTGATTGACTCGGTTGGCGGCAAGAAAGAACGGACGATCGCGACCGGATTGTCGGACGGTATCACCATCGAGGTAACCTCCGGCCTGACTGAAGGCGAACGACTGGCCGAAAAGGAAGCCAAGAAGCTGTTCTGAGCTTGAGCTATGCGCCTGACTGCGATTCGTCTCTACTTCAAGCAGTTCCTTCATGATCTGCGCGCCCAGAAGCTGCGCACCTTTCTAACGCTGCTGGGTTTGGCGTGGGGAACGGTTACCGTGATCTGCCTGCTGGCTTTTGGCTATGGCCTGCAGAAAAACCAACAAGAAGAAATGAAGGGGTTGGGCGACAACATTGTGATCATGTGGGCCAGCCGCACCAGCAAGCCGTTCGCCGGTTATCCCAAAGGCCGCTGGTTTGGATTCGTGCCTGATGACATTCCGATGATGCGCAAGAACATCAGCCAGCTCGGCGAAGTCTCCGGCGAGTTTATGCGCGGTAACACATCGATAAAGTATGGACGCAAGTCCAAACTTGTTGATTGCTCCGGCGTCGAGCCGGAATTCGAAACGATGCGCAATCTTGTTCCGGAGGCGGGTGGCCGCTTCCTCAATGCGACCGACTTGTTTGAAAAGCGGCGGGTCATGTTCATCGGCAACGACCTGCGCGACGAAATATTCGGCGAGAACTACAACGCTGTCGGTGAAGTTGTCATGCTCGATGGCGTGCCCTATACGGTGATCGGCGTCATGACCAAGAAGAAACAGGACTCTTCCTATTCCGGTCGCGACAAAGACAAGGCGCTGATCCCCGCGACGACCTTCCAGACCACCTACGGCGATCGCTATCTCGACAATATTGTGTTTCGCGCCGAAGACTTGTCGGTTCATCCCGCCTGTGTCGACCGCGTTTACGAGGTGTTCGCCAAGAAGTACAAGTTCGACCCCACGGACCGCGAAGCTCTCGCGATGTGGGACACCGTTGAAGGCAACCAGTTTCTGATCTTCTTCGTCGCCATGCGCATGTTCATCGGCTTCGTCGGCTTCATGACCTTGCTCGTCGGCGGCATCGGCTTGGCAAACATCATGTACGTCGTCGTCGAAGAGCGCACCAAGGAGATCGGCGTCAAGATGGCGCTCGGCGCGAAGAAGGCATTCGTGCTGTTCGGATTCATCTTCGAGACGCTGATTTTGACTGCCATCGGCGGCAGCGCCGGCTACCTGATCGCGCAGTTGATTATTTGGGGCGCCGGCAATGCAAACATCGAGGAGTACATCGGCACGCCCATGCTCTCCGTCGGCGACCGCCTCATTGTGATCGGCATTCTCGGACTGATCGGCCTCATCGCCAGTTACTTCCCGGCGCGCCGCGCTGCTAATATGAACCCTGTGCAGGCGCTGAAGCTATAATTATGACTCGCTCGTTGCTTTTCGTGCGACTGTTCTGGCGTGACCTCAAGGCCAACAAGAAGCGCATGACATTGACTCTCATCGCCGTCCTCTGGGGAACACTCTCAATTGTGCTGCTGCTGGCGTTTGGCAACGGCCTGCAGAGCAAGTTAATGGAAAACATGAAAGGGCTGGGCGAAGGCATTATCATCGTCTGGGGCGGCCAGACAACGATACCGTACGAAGGACTCCCCAAAGGCCGCTGGATTCGCTTTTATCCGGAAGATCTCGAAGAACTGGAAAAACAGATTCCAGAAATCGAAAAACTTGGCGCCGACTATTTCAATTGGGGCACGTCGATTACTTACGGTAAGAAGACGATTTCGGTTCGCACCAACGGCCTGTTCCCGAGCTTCGAAACAATGCGCGCGCATCATCCGCAGCCGGGGGGTCGGTTCATCAACGACCTCGATATGAAGAAACGGCGCCGCGTCGCGTTTCTTGGAGATCGCGCCGCCACCGACCTCTTTGGCAACGAGAACCCAGTAGGCCGCATAATCACCATCGACAATATCCCGTTCACGGTTATCGGGGTCTCGGAGAAGAAACAACAAATGGGCTCCTATTCCGGACCCGACGACAACAAGATCTCGATACCGGCAACCACCCATTCGGCGATCTGGGGTCAACTCCGCTACAGTAACCTCGTCATCAAGCCGCGCGATGTTAATCAATCCGAGTTTGTGAAGACCCGCATGTATGAAGTAATCGGCAAACGACAGAAATTCGATCCCAAGGACAAGAGCACGCTTTCGATCTGGGACGTTATCGAAAGCCAGAAGACCATGGAGAAAATCTTCCTCGGATTGCAGATTTTCTTCGGCGTCATGGGCTTCTTCTCCCTGTCAATTGCCGGACTCGGCGTCGCCAATATCATGTATGCGGCAATCAAGGAACGCACTGTTGAAATCGGCGTCAAGATGGCTCTCGGCGCCAAGCGGCGACAGATCATGGGGCAGTTCATTCTCGAGGCACTACTGATCTGCGGCATCGGCGGGATGCTGGGAATTGTCATTGCGCAAGCTGTCTGCTCCGGATTCGGCCAGATCAATCTGAACAACGAAGCGCTCACCTGGCTCGGCAAACCGACAATCTCCACGACCATCGGATTGATTACTGTCGCGATTCTGGTGTTTATCGGGCTGGTCTCGGGGTTCTTCCCGGCGCGCAAGGCGGCGTCGGTGAATCCCGTCGAATCGCTGCGTTACGAGTAATGTGAGGTTTTGACTATGATCAAGATGCAGGGCATTCGCAAGCTATACAACACCGGCAAAGTCGCGGTCGAAGCGCTCAAAGGCGTCGATCTTGATCTGGCGGCCGGAGAATTCGTGTCGATCGTCGGACCGTCCGGTTCGGGGAAATCGACTTTGATGAATATCGTCGGCTGCCTTGATTCGCCATCGCACGGCGAGTTCTACCTCGACGGCGAACGCGTCGACCAGCTCAATGCGAATGAGTTGGCCGAGATTCGCAATCGCAAGGTCGGCTTCGTGTTTCAGAATTTCAATTTGCTACCGTATGCGACGGCTTACGAAAACGTCGAGCTACCGATGATCTTCGCCGGCGCTCCGGCGAAACAACGGCGCGAGACCGTCGTTCGCCTGCTCGAACGTGTCGCGCTTGGCCATCGCCTCGATCACAAGCCAACCGAACTCTCGGGCGGCGAGATGCAGCGCGTCGCGATCGCGCGTTCGCTGGCAAATTCGCCCAAACTGCTTTTGGCCGATGAACCGACCGGAAATCTCGATTCGCGGTCCGGCGCCGAAATCATGAAAATCTTTGAAGAACTCTGGCAGTCGGGCACGACGATCTTGATGATCACCCACGATCCCAACATCGCCAAGCGCACCAAACGGACGATTTTGATCAAGGACGGCGTGATTGTGCACTCGCTCAACGGTAATGGCGCCGGAGAACCGGTCACCAGCGCCGAGTCTCATTGATTTTCCACTTGGTGTTGAATTCACTTTGACGTTGACATGTAGCCGTCGGTAGCTATATTAATCATCGCTACATTTATCCTTTTGGGCATTTCTTCCGGGCGCGATCCCGCCCCGGGGAGGCGTTATGCGCAAACCTCTTTGGGCTATCTCCGGCATCGCGATCCTGATGCTGGCCAGTGTACTTTCTTCGCCGCGGCTCGAGGGCGCCAAGCCAAAGACGCGGCCGACTCCTGTTCGAACGGCGCTCGCCTTCGACGTTGACACACGGATCAATACCAACTCCATTGAGATGTTCGTTTACAATGATGGCAATTTTGCCTATGACAACGCGAATATATTGGGCAAGACCGACGGACTGTACTACCCGAAGGGCTCTGCGAAAACCGCAGTCTATTCCGCCGGAATTTGGATCGGCGCCAAAGTTGCCAACGGCATTCGAATTGCGATGGCCGAGTACAGCGCGGAGTTTGTTCCCGGGCCGATGAGCGACGGCACGTTTCAGCCCGACCAGGATGCATTTCGAGTTTACAGAGTTAGCCCCGGCGACACCCCGGCTAGCAATCCCGATTATGCTGCATGGCCGGCAGATCAGGGTGCGCCGGTTGACATTTTCGGTAGCCCGCTGATTACCGGCGACCAGATGACCTGGTCGGTATTTAACGACGCTGATCCGGCGGCGCACTTTAACGACGCAGGCGGTACGCAGCCGCTGGGTGTCGAGATTCAGCACACGGTTTTCGGCTGGAATCGCTATAACGCGCTGAAGAATGTGTACTTCATGAAATATCGAATCATCAATAGAGGAAGCAACTATCTCGACAGCACATACGTTTCGATTTGGTCTGATCCCGATCTGGGTAACGCCGCCGACGATCTTGTTGGCTGCGACACACTCCTTTCTCTCGGCTTCTGCTACAACGAAGGCGATGACAACAGCTATGGTCATGCCGTCCCGGCGGTCGGCTTTGACTTCCTTCTCGGGCCGCGGGTTCCGAGTGTTCCCACGGACACGGCGTGGATTGATGGAGTGCCCTATCCGGGCTATCGCATCTTGCCGATGACCTCATTCAACAAGTACATCAACGGCACGGATCCGACCAGCAGCTTCGAGACCTATGGCTACATGAAGGGCTTGACCAAAGATCCAATGAGTCAGAGCATGGTTCCCTTGACGGATCCAACCAGCTTCCCGCCTGACACGACGATGTTTGCCGTATCCGGCGATCCGGTGACCGGAAACGGATGGATCGATGTTTCTTCAGCCGACCGCCGCATGATGCTCAATTGCGGTCCGTTCGATATGGCGCCGAACGATACGCAGGTGGTTGTCGTTGCGGTGTTGATTGGTCAGGGCAACGACCCGATAAGTTCGATTACGGCCTTGCGGCAGGTCGACAAAGCGGTTCAGGCTGCATTCGACACGAACTTTGCATCGCTCAACCCGCCGAACGATTTGACCGTCTATGGTCGCGGATTTGATCAACGCGCCCAACTCATTTGGGATTCGCAGTTGATTCCGGCGTTTACTCCGTTTCCCACACTGCCGGAGTACTATCAGTTTGAGGGGTTCAATGTTTATCAAGGCGCGACGGCCAACGGGCCGTGGCAGAAAATCGCGACGTTTGACGAAATCGACGACGTCCTCTTGATCTACGCCGATATTTTTAATCCCGTCTCCGGTGGCATCGAGCGCGTCATCGTCCAGAACGGCACCAATACCGGATTGCGTTATGAGATCAGCATCGACGATAACGCCTTCACCGGGGCGCCGTTAATCAACGGCCAGGAGTATCATTTCGCCGTTACCGGCTACTATTACGATATCAACGGCAAGATCCCGTTCACCGACATCTATGGTAACTTCCTTGGATATCTTACTGCCGTATTTGAAACTTTGCCGGTCACAGCAAGTGTACGCCCCGAGGCGGTTCCTGCCGTCTTGTCGGATACCGCCGCGCACGTCGGTGGACTTTCAGACGCGATGGTGATTGCCGAGATCCTCGACCCGGCGGCTACAACCGGACACGAATACCGGGTCACGTTCAATTCGGACTTGACGTGGAATTTGCAGGACTTGACCAGCGGTGCGATGTTACTTCAGAATCAACTACCAAAGCTAAGTGGCTATGATTTCCCGATAATTGACGGGATGATGATTCGTGTTCTCTCACCCGAGCTTGGCGTCCGACAGGTCGTCGAAACTCAAAATGCCTTCGGTCCTGTTATACCGCCGGACAATGTCCACTACTCGCGCAATTCGACGTTCGAATGGCGAATCGACCCGCTCGGTGACCATTCGATCGGCCGCTACAGATGGTCTAATCCGACCGACGATGATTACGAAATTCGCTTTGTCGAGTCTGCCACCGAACGCTGTTTTGATTGGTTTGGCCCGGACCAGACTGAGGACTACAGCTATGTCAATCCTTTCTACGTTCCGGTACAAGTTTGGAACATTGGGATTGCGGCGCAGGGCGATCCGGGCGATGATTTTCGCATCACGTTCATGCTCCTCGATGACGGCGACAACATGGGGATCTTTGACTGGGGCGACGGGATCTACTTTAATGACATTCCCTACAACATCGTGAATTGGAACAATCCGGCGACCAACACCGGCATGTATGACCCCGATTACTTGACCTGGTCGTATCGTCGCTTCCGTTTCCACCGGTTGGACTTTTACTCCGAGATCGGCAACTACCCGGCACCCGGGACAATCGTGCAGATTATCACCAACAAGCCCGCCAAGCCGGGTGACGTATTCGTCTTCCGGGGAGGTCTGGCTTGCGGCGACGTGGATGCGTCGCGGCGCATTGACCTCGCTGATGTAGTCTATCTGATAAACTACATCTTTGCAGCCGGACCCGCTCCGCATGGTGGGCGAGCAGATGTCAATTGCGACAACAGTCTGAGCATCGCTGACGCCGTGTACTTTGTGAACTACATCTTTGTGGGTGGAATGGTGCCCTGCGCGGCGTGTTGGTAAGCGTTCGCGACAAACCGAATCCAACGCCGCCGGAGTTAGTCTCCGGCGGCGTATTTCCCTCCCAACAACCCCATTGACTTGGGCGATTCCGCCCGATAACTTCGCGGCATGATCAAGACTCACATTCCCCAATCGGGAGGTAACAGATAATGGAAAAGAGTGTCTCGCGGCGTTTGGCCGACTGGGTGTATGACCTTAAATGGGAACAAGTGCCCCCTGAAGTGATCACCGCCGCCAAGCGAATTCTCCTCGATTCGATTGCTTGTTGTTTGGGCGGCTATCACTCGCACGACGCCAAAGTCATGCGCAAAGTGATCAACGGCTTCGGCGGCACGCCGGAATCGTCGATTCTCGGTTCGCCGGTCAAGACCAACTGCTACAATGCTGCGCTGATGAATGCAATTCAGATTCGTTCGATGGACTACAACGACATCTACTGGAAAGAAGACCCCTCGCATCCATCCGACATCATTCCCGCGCCGCTGGCCTTGGGCGAACGCCACGGCAAGTCGGGTAAGGATTTGCTATTGGCTGTCATCATCGGTCACGAGATCGAAATGCGCATGTGCGAATTCGCGCATCCCGGCATTCGTGAAAGAGGCTGGCATCATGCGACACTCACGGCATTCTGCTCGCCGCTGTCGGCCGGGAAAATGATTGATCTCAATGCCGAGCAACTAATGCACGCCGTGGCCATCTCCGGCTGCCGTTCGTTTACCCCCGGCGCGATTGCCGCCGGCAAACTCTCGATGATGAAAAACACCGCCGATCCGCTCTCGTGCCACGCGGGCGTGATCAGCGCGCTTCTGGCCAAAGAGGGCTACACGGGCACAATCGAGATCTTCGAAGGCAAAGAAGGTCTCTACAAAGTGCTCGGCGGCAATTTCGAAACCGAGGTTCTCTTTGACGGGCTCGGCCAAAGCTGGCGCGTGCCGCAGATCGCGTTCAAGGCGTTCCCGACGGAATATCTCACGCAGTCGCCGGTTACCGCCGCCCTCAAATTGATCAAAGAGCAGAATGTCACTTGGGAGCAAATCGAAGAAGTCACGGTTTCGACAATTCACCGCGCCGTGGATATTCTTGCGGATCCGAGCAAGTACCATCCGAAGGAGAAGGAAACCGCCGACCATTCGATGCCGTATTGCGTCGGCGTCGCGATTATGGACCGCATGGTGACTCCGCTGCAGTTTATGCAATCACGCATCGACGATCCGCAGTTGATCGAGTTCATCCAGCGCATCAAAGTCGTTGCCGATGACGGACTCGAAGCGCGCTTCCCGAAAGAGCAGCCGTCGCGCGTCGAGCTTAAACTCAGAAGCGGCGAAACGCTCACCAAGGAAGTCAGCTACGCGCAGGGTGATCCGCGCGAGCCAATGACCGACTCCGACCTGATGGACAAATTTTACGGATTAACCAAGCCCTATATCTCAGACTCGCAGCGTACCAAGATTGCGGCGATGATCAACGATCTTGAGAAGATCAAGAAGATCGATGAGTTCGTCAGGGCATTGGTCATGCCGGGCACTGTCGTGAGGAAGCCGGATGTCTCTACCAAGGCGAAACCGGCTCCCAGGCCAAAGACGAGGAAACCGTCCGCCAAGACCAAGGCCAAACCGAAAACAAAGGTCAAAGCCAAGATGCGGATTAAGGCGAAGCCGATTCGGGCGAAGCGCGCCAAAGCACCAGCGAAACGGCGGCGCTCGGGGAGATAGCGCGTCATCCGCGTCGAGCCGTTAGTACGTTCGGGTTCATCGCCGATCGACGGTAATCGCGTTGCGCCGGTCGGTGGCAGGAAGATTTGCGCCGATAGCAAGGAGTTTGATGTCAGAGCCAAGAATCGCAGACCGCAAATCCGTGAAACTCGAACTTGAAGTTGGCAGCTATTGGTGGTGCCGCTGCGGTCGCTCAGTGGATCAACCCTTTTGCGACGGTTCGCACTCGGTGACGACATTCCAGCCGCTCGAGTTCAGCGTCACTGAGAAAAAGTTGCGCTCGTACTGCCAGTGCAAGCACACCAAGACGCCGCCCTATTGCGACGGCTCGCATAAGACGCTTCCGGAAGGTTAATAGCGTCAAATGACTTCACGCGCCGCCGTTAGCGGCGTATATCTGAAGCGGCGACGTCGCTGCGCCGTTCGCGGACATTTGCCGATTGTATCATAGAATGCTCTTAGCGCGCACGACTATCACATGGTTCATACTTGCGATTGCGAGCTGTCCTTTGGCTCTGGCGCAATTCGTCAAGGAGTATCAGCCGTTCCCGGTCATTGTAGACGGTGACACTCTGGCGCTTCCGTTTTGGGGTGGAATCAACTCACCGAAGCCGTCCTTAGTGGATTTTGACCGCGACGGAAAAATCGACTTGTTCATTGGCGAGACGATCGGCAAGCTGAATTATCTGCACAACACCGGCACTACTGCGATGCCGATTTGGACGCCAATCAGCGAACGATTTGCCAATCTGGACATCGGCACCTGGCACGCATTCGTTGACATTGACGGCGATAGCGATCTCGATCTGTTCTGCGACAACTTGCTCAATGGCGTGCGCTACTTGCGAAACAGCAGCGTTGGGAATGACATCACATTCGTGCAGATAGACCCGGCATACGGAGCGATCGCTACCGGCGTCGACAACACGCCTGATTTTGTCGACCTCGACGGCGATAACGATTTTGATCTGTTTATACCCGAACCGGGCGGGCAGTTGGTATTCTATCGCAATACCGGCACGCCGGCAACGCCGAACCTCGTTTTCGTCACCGGCTTCTACGACAGTCTCCTCGCATTTCCCGGCGGCGGCAGCCGCTCACTGTCCGCCGACCCGCAACATGGATTTGCGGCGATCCACTTCGTCGACATCGATAACGACCTGGACCTCGACCTGATCTGGGGCGACTTGTTCAATCCCAATTTGTATCTCTTTCGCAATCACGGTACGCGTTTTGTCTCGGATTTGACTTACGAAACCGACACCTACCTCGGCGCCGGAAACTCGACAACCGGGTTCAACCATGCACCGCTGGCCGATCTCGACGGTGACGGCGATTTCGACCTGCTGCTGAGCCCGGCCAATGGCGAAATCATCGACAATCTGCGGTTTTTCCGGAATATCGGCACCGCGACCAGCGCGAGCTTCGCGCTTGAGGAATTGAATCTGTTGGAGAACATCGACCTTGGACGGAGTGCCGTTCCGGCTCTCGGCGATGTCGACGGTGATTCGGATTTGGATTTGCTGGTGGGCAGCGGCGACGGTCGCATCGCTTGGTTCCGCAATGTCGGCTCGCGCCTGAACCCGGTTCTTGAGCTGCAGACCAGCTTCTTTCAAAACATCGATGTGGGTCAGTCTGCCGCGCCGGCGTTGACCGATTGGGATGACGACGGCGACCTGGACTTGCTGATCGGTAACGAAAGCGGTTTCGTCCAATACTACCGCAATGACGGAGACTCCTGCGCGTTTCTGGCGACACTGGTGACGACGCAATTGGGCGGAATTAAGACCGACCAACTGGCGGTGCCGGCCCCGGTCGATTTGGATCGCGATGGCTTGACCGACCTGGTTATCGGCGAGTGGGATTTCAACGGCTTTGCCAATGTCTTGCTCTATGAGAACACCGGATCGGCGGGTAACCCGGCGCTCACGCTTGTGACGAAATCGCTGCTCAAGCGGACTGCAAGCGACTTCACCATCCCCCATGCCGTCGACTGGGACGGTGACGGCAAGACGGATCTGGTCGTCGGGAATCGCGGGTTGGGTTTGACCTGGTTTAGGAATACCGCGACCGCCGGCGTCTTTCCGGATTCGAACACACTGCTCGCTCAGCCGGACACGCTTCCCGGCGCGGACGTCGGCAATCGCATCGCGATGACGCGAGGCGACATTGACTCGGACGGCGACTACGATCTGATACTCGGCGAGGAAGACGGCGGGCTGAATTTCTTCCGCCGCAGCGGCGGTGCGACATATCGCCCGGGAGACGCGGACGGCAACGGGGCATACTCGATTGCCGATGCCGTGTTCTTAGTCAATTACATCTTCGCCGGTGGAAATGCGCCCAATCTGACACTTAACGGCGACGCCGACTGCAACGGCGCACTGTCGATTGCCGACGCCGTGTTCCTGGTCAACTACATCTTCGCCGGCGGATTGGCGCCGTGCCGGATTTGTGCCGGTACCTGACGACAATCGCGAATTGACAAACGCGCACCTGTGACGTATTAATTGCCGGCACACTCATTTCGAGGAGTTATTGGATTCATGTTGAGATCCCTTGCCCTAACGTTGACGATTGGCAGCGTGCTGGCGCTTACTGCTTGCAGTGACAAAGGCAGCGAACAAAGGGAGCCAATTACCGGTCCGGCCGGAAAGCTCTATGTGCTCAATCAAGACGATACAACGATTACTCTTTTCGATACGCAGGCGATGACGCGGCTCGGCTCGGTCAACACCGTCGTGGCCAAACCGCACTACATTGTGTTCGAACCCGACCGCAGTCACTACTATGTGATGACCGTCGATTTGTCCGGGCGTATTGCCAAGTTCGACGCCGCTACCGACCAGTTCGTATCGACTTTCGATCTCACGGCGGCGGCGCGCGCGGTGTTCAGTAACCAGCGCAGCGTCATCCCGGCGGGCATGGCGATCACGCCGGACGGTCAATTCGGGTACATGTGCGATTACACCGCCGGCTCCGAGCGTGGGCATATCTACAAGATTCGATTGGCTGATCTTTCGGTCTTGAAAAAGATCCAGTCCGGCGCTCAAACTCACGAGTTGCTGGCGACTCCCGATGGAAATGTCATTATCGCCTGCAATCTGCGATCGGATGATGTCACACTGCTGTACACCGACGAAGACACGGTGACCTTCGTGCCGATTGATCCGGCGCAATCTCCCGATCCGCAGAATCCCAAGTACGGGCCATATTGCATCGCGCTTGACCACGCGGGAAACTACGCCTATATCACCTGCCTCTATGCCAAACAGGTCCGCGTGTTGGATATCGCCGCTCGGACGATTGTTGACTCGTTTAGTGTTCCGGTGACCCCCGGCGTGTCGACGTCCGGGCCGGCAATGACCCACCTCTCGCATGACGGCAAGTATCTCTTCGCGACTACCAAGTGGGGCAATTCTCTGGTTGTGCTTAATCTGCAAAGCCGTACGCTGGCGGCCGAAATCCCATTCGCCGTCGGCCATTCCTTCGGTGTTGCGCTTTCGGCTGACGACCGTCGCGTCTGGGTAGCGGCATCCGGAACGCCCCCGGGCAAAGGTTACGTCTATGAAATCGATGTCGCGACACTGAGCAAGATCGACTCTGTGGAGGTCGGAACTAACTCTTGGGGCATCGGTTGGGTCGGCGCGCACTCCCATTGAGGGAGTTATCGCCAGTAGCGGCGCAGTCGCGGGCTGGTGATTTAGAGACCGGAGTTGTCGGCTGAGCGTGTCGCCTGATGCTACCGTCCCTGCGCTGCAGTCGAGTCGATCATGCGGCGCTGATCATCGAGTCGAGGAAATGCCGGATCGATCATGCGCGTGGTGTCGAGATAGGCGCGCGCCCGGCTATACTGACCCAATTGTATATAGACCGTAGACAGATTGAAGAACGACCCCGGATTGAACGGCTGGCGGTCGCGCACCCATTGGAACATCGCCAACGCCTGGTCGAGTTTCTGCTGGCGCGCGTATACCTGCGCCAGATTGGCGTGAGCATCGACGCTTGATGGGCGGTACTCCAAGTACTTCTTAAAGGCTTCCTCTGCTTCGCCGCGCATATCGGCCAATATGTAGATTTCCCCCTGTCGAAAAATGGCATCAATGTTGGTCGGATCCGCCTCGTAGGCCCGCTGCATGATATCTGCGGCTTGAGTGTATTCGCGCAAGCGCACGTGAAGATCGGCGTACTCGATATACGCCCACTCGGCTTGCGGAAATTCGCGAATCGTCTTGGCGAGGAGCATGTTTAGCTCACCGACGTTTTGCATCCGTTTCAGCGCAGCCGCGATACCTTGAATTGGCCGGTCATCGCCGGGGTCGAGTCCGGCAGCCCGGTTGTACAGAACGAGCGCGAGCGAGTCCTCCCGCGAGCGCAACTTGATAGCGGCCAGACTCATGATCGGCCGCGGCGAGCGCGGGTTGGCACGATTGGCGCGCTCAAAGGCCTGTTCGGCATCAGCCAGTCTTCCCTGAGCCAGTTGCGCGGCGCCGATGTACATTTGACCATCGAACTCGGCGTCGGACTTGTGCAAACCCGGAATGACCACGATCAGATTTACGACCACAAAACCGGCGATGAGTGTTCCCAGTCGGAGATAGAACCGTTGGAAATCGCCGTTGCGATAAAGATCGATCAGCCCCCAGAGTCCGGCCGCAGCGGCAACAATCAAGACCGGAATGAGATAGAGCCGTTGCTGCGAGAGCGGCGAAAGCAACAGCGCGGCGATCGTAAAAACGACAAGACATGCCGACAAGAGCCACTTGCGGCGCCGTATCATCGGCATGGAGAGCGGTACGAGAAGCGCCAGCGGTAAGATCACCCCCATCGGAAACGCGACGCCTTTGTGCCACAACAGCAGGTTGAGCGGGAAATGCTCGCCGGCAAAGAAGTAGATCGGTTTGGCCGCCGAGTACTCGTAGCCGCTGATCAGCAACCCCAGTTTTCGCAACTCGAGACCGAGCCACGAGAGCGGCTGAGCGGCGAAATAGCCGATTGCGCGCTTCATCCAAAACGCGCCCAGATCCGAAAGCGTCAATTCCATTTGTTGAAGTCGCTGGGCATAATCAACGGCGGAGTTGTAAGTCTGTCCCGGTTCACGGACGCCATCCGGCAAGCGCAGGTCGCGCCCGGTCGCGTTCGGTTGATTGGCAATTGCAGTGCGAATACTGAGATCGGTCAGGAACGGAACGATTTCTCGGCCCTTGTCGTAATTCTGGTAAACGATGGGGAACAAGCCGATGATGATTGCCAGGAGGACTTTGATCGCCTGATCAGGTCGGGTGGAGCCGGGCGAACTGCCGCGATAGACCCAGATCAGATAAATCGGAATTAGCAGCATGGATTCCGGCGCCAGACCACAAGCGAATGCGAGGAACAATCCGCCGGATAGCGCCGGTCGGGCCTTCCCCGAAAGCGAATAACGTAGCATCGCGTACAGCGACCACGTCAATAAACCCAGGGCAAAAGTGTGGGGCAACAGTTCATTGTCGTGAAAGATCAACGGTCCGCAGAGCGCCGCCATGACTCCGGCCGTTAGGGCAACTTTCCGCGAGAAGTAGTGTGCGGCGATGAGAAATACTGCGATGCAGGTTAAGGCGCCGACGAGATTCTGCACTACCAGCGCTGTATCTAAATCAGCGCCCGGGAGGTTGTAGAGCTGCGACAACAGGTAGGCGTACGCAGGAGCTCGATATATCGACTCATGCCCGACCGGGTTCTGCTCGGCCAGATTACGCGCCAGCGAGTGAAAATGCGCCGTCTCGAAATTGAGATAGCCATAGCTCGGGGCATCCTGAAAACTGAAAAAAAACGCCAGCCGAACCGCCAGCGCCAACGCAAACACTACGGCAACATCAAGCCACACGTGCTTGACAATCGGCTGCGCCTCTGACCTTGCTTTTGCCATCGTGGCGACAAAATATCGGATCGCGCCAAAGCGATCAAGCGCATTCGCACGTGACAGCATCCGGCGCCTTGCCTATCTTGGAATTATGCCGCTGGCCTGCTATCTCCATGTCCCCTTTTGCGCCAGAATCTGCACCTACTGCGATTTCTACCGGCTGGTGCACGAATCGGAGTGGGAAAATCGCTACGTCGAAGCGATCGCCCGTGAGATCGACCTGCGAGTCGACCAGTGGCGAGCGAACGGTGTGCTTCCCGAGCAACGCAAGCTGACATCAATTTACTTTGGCGGCGGGACACCGACCGTGTTGTCGCTTCAGTCGTGGGAAAAGATCGTTTTGCGCCTGCAATCGCACTTTGCTTTCGACGGTGATCTCGAGTTCACTACCGAAGCTAATCCCGAGTCGTCGACAACGGAAAAGCTCCACGGATTGCGGCAACTTGGCGTCAATCGAATCTCGTTCGGTGCGCAATCGTTCGATCAGGCCAATTTGCAGCGCTTAGGGCGACTGCACTCAGCAGAGCAAGTGGGCGTAGCTGTGGCCAATGCGCGCGCCGCCGGAATTGAAAACGTATCCATCGACTTGATGTTCGGCTTGCCGGACGAGACTGACGCGTCATTCAACTCGGATCTGGAGCGTGCGACCGGGCTTGCACCGCAGCACATCTCGTTTTATTCTCTGATGCTCGACGGCGCCGTGCCATTGCGGTATCAGGTGCAGCGCGGTGAAGTTTCGCTGCCGGCAGAAGAACAACTGATCTCCCGGTATTGCCGCGCCATCGAGCACTTCAGCGGCCACGGTCTGAATCAATACGAGATCTCGAATTTTTCACAAACGAACCGGGAATGTCGCCACAATTTGGCGTATTGGACTGGCGGCGACTATCTGGCCTTTGGCCCGGCGGCAGTTGGCACGATCGGGAATATTCGCTACAAGACTGAGCCGGACCTTAATCGTTACGTTCGATCGCTCAATTCAAACCGCCTTCCGCCTACGGATGTCGAGGAACTCACTCACGGAAAACGACTAATCGAGACGATTATGCTCTCGCTGCGGCTCAGTCGCGGCCTTGACCATCTATCGCTCAAAACTGATTTCGGATACGATGTCTTGTCCGAGCGACAGGATTTGATCAACGCCCTCAAGGCGGATGGCGATTTAATCATTGAAAACGGCCGCTTGCGATTGACCCCTTCAGGAATGTTACGTTCCGACTTAATCATGTCCACGCTGCTGCCCGATTTTGTTTAGGCCCAGGAGTGCGGAAATCAAATTGAAACTCATGTGCGGAATGCCGTATAAGTTGTATTCATGCTGGGCGCACTGACAAGACCGCAGCTCACTGAGCTGATTGAGATCGGCGAGACCTATCCCTACATAGACCTCCTGCAGGCGGCGCCAGAATCGCTGCGGAGGAAGTTTGGCTTGCGACACCGTGAAGTGGGGCATGGTATCGCGCTTAATGCGTCGGGCGTGCCGATGTTCCTTCTCAACCGCGTATTCGGCATCGGAATACTCGAAACGGCGACCGAGAAGGACATTGCGGAACTCGTTGCGTTCTATCGCGAATCCGGCGTCGAGAAGTTCGGAGTTCAGATTGCCCCCGGGGCACGACCGATGAGCCTGTCGCACTGGCTGATCAAGGCCGGATTCGAGCGCAAAGACAATTGGACGAAGTTCTATCGATCGCTTGACGATGTTGATGGCGATGAGAACGAACTCAACGTCCGCCGAATCAACGCAACCGCAGCCGAGCCGTTCGCAGCGATCGTCGGTGAGGCGTTTAATGCGCCGGAGTCGCTTGTCGACTTAGTCCGCTGCGTGATCGACCGCGACGGGTGGTATCATTACATCGCCTACGCCGACGACGAACCGGTCGGCGCGGCCGCCATGTTCGTGCGCGATGAGCTTGCCTGGCTCGGTTGGGCAGGCACGCGGAAGGAGCAGCGGCGTAAAGGCGCACAAAATGCGTTGATCGCCAAACGCCTCAGGGACGCCAAGGCGATCGGCTGCAAATACGCGATAACGGAGACGGTTGAGGACACACCGGAAAAGCAGAATCCGTCGGCCCACAACGTCCTGCGTGCCGGCTTCCAGATTGTTTACCAACGGGCGAACTTCGTTTATCGCTTCTTGGGACGAGGGTGATTACGGTTGCTTTGCCCTATCGATCCGTTTTTCGGCGCTGTGTGAGCCGATCTGAATCTCATCGAGACTTCATTTTAAGATAAGTTTTGTCAGAATTTTATTGTGTTTCAGGCAAGCTATCGTTATGTTGACCAAGTTACTAAGGATTGAATTGTTTGTCCATTTAGAAAGGCGATTTTGCCGAGGATCAGAGCCATGTTCGTAATGATGAACCGAATGCGGGTACCGGTGGAATTTCGGGGACGGTTTGAAGAGGTCTTCCAATCTCGCGCCAAGGCAGTTGACCGCCGGCCTGGCTTTATCAAGGCAGAGATCCTTCGTCCGCGTGAAGGCGATGAGTACATTGTCATGACGCATTGGGAATCTGAAGACGCATTTGAGCAGTGGACGAAGAGCAGCGAGTACCTTGAAGGACACCGGCGGGTTGGCGAATTCAAGGATAGCGCCGGCCATATCGCGTTGACTTCAAAAGTAGAGAAGTATGAGGTCTTTGCAACCTGATGAATCGAAAACCGCTGACCGAGCGGCGATCAGTCCTTCCGTAGACGATCCGGCAGCGCCGGAGAAAAAACCGGGGATCTTCCGGCGACTAAAAGCCGATCTCCGAGCCCCAATACCGGGAACCGAGGGGATGGGTCTGCGAGCTCGATTGCTCGCCCGAGCTAAACATTTGGTCAAGCGCTACGGCTGGAAACTGGTAGTCGCGATCGTGGTCTACTACTTGATCCGCGATACCGTTCTCTATATCATTATCCCCTACCTCATCGCTCGCAAGCTGCTGGGTTGACAGACCCGCACGAAACTGTATATTCGTACCGTCGCGGTCGATGATTGTCGACCGGGCGGTTATCTATGAGCGAACTGACAACTCCATCAGATTTGCCGTCGCCGGTGCGAGCGCCGTTTGAACGCTTGGCCTACGTAGAAACGTACGGCTGCCAGATGAACGAGTACGACTCGGACATCGTGCGCGAAATTCTGCGGCGCAACAACTACGGCCTCGCGGAGCGACCGGAAGATGCCGGTGTCGTTCTTCTGAACACTTGCGCCATTCGCGAAGGCGCCCATCAGAAAGTGTTCGCGCGCCTAGGCGAGCTGAAAAAACTGAAGAAACAAAAGAAGGCGATGATTCTCGGCGTGCTCGGTTGCATGGCGCAGAATCTCAAGAAGGACTTGCTGGAAAGCAACTCCGGGGTCGATTTGATCGCCGGGCCGGACTCATACAAGGCCCTACCGGTTATGATCGAAAGTGTCCAAGACTCAGGTTCCAAGGAATTTAAACTGACGCTGTCGGAGTACGAAACCTACGCCGATATTTTCCCGACCAACCGGCACGGCATCAATGCCTGGATTGCGGTGATGCGCGGTTGTGACAACTACTGCACCTTCTGCGTGGTGCCGATGACTCGGGGCCGAGAGCGCAGTCGTGATCCTTTTAATGTAATCGAAGAAGTCAGACAGTTATCCGAGCACGGTTTCAAACAAGTGACACTTCTCGGACAGAACGTTAACAGCTACAAATTCAAGGGGTTTGACTTCGCCAAACTAATAACGGCAGTGAGTCGCATCGATGGCATTCAGCGTATCCGATTTACTTCGCCGCACCCGAAAGATTTCCCGGAAAGTCTCATCGAGGTAGTAGCGACCAACCCGAAGGCTTGTAAGCACGTTCATCTGCCACTACAGGCCGGCTCCAACCGCGTTCTCGATGCGATGAACCGCACCTACAAGCGCGAGGAGTTCATCGCTCTGGCCCAGCGCATGCGCAAGCGAATTCCCGGATTGGCGCTCACCACCGACGTGATCGTCGGCTTTCCGACTGAGACCGAGGCCGAATTCGCCGAGACGCTCGAAGTCATGCAGGAAGTGCAGTTCGACTCGGCGTTCATGTTCAAGTACTCCGAGCGCAAGGGTACGCTCGCGCAGCGCAACCTGCCGGATGACATCAGCGATGAAATCAAGTCCGAGCGCATGGTGCGCCTCGTCGACCAGCAGCGACAGATCGCTTATCGCCGCAATCAAACTCACCTCGGGCAGACATTTTCGGTGCTCGTCGAAGGGATGGGCAAGCGTCCGAAACAGCTTATGGGTCGCAACGATGGCAACAAGATCGTCGTCTTTCCCGATACCGGCGCCACGCCCGGCGAGTTCGTTGATGTAACCATCAACGAAGTGACGCCGAACACGTTGATCGGTGTTGCGGCGTCATGTTCTCGGATCGAAGTACCGCCTAAGTTAGATCGTTAGCTTGGCTCGGCTGAGCTTAGCGCGATTGCTCAAGACTGTAACATTTCGCTCAACATTTTCTATCCACAATCGATATAACTTATTGTGATTAAATGTATTATTTGTTACAAATCGTGTGACAAATCTTGCTACATGAGATGCAGCGCGAGAAGATGCAACTGAAATACGAGAAGAGCCATCCATGGCTCTCATTCATGCTGGACCTGAGATTAGTGGATCCAGCTCTGTGGATGCTCATTGGTGAAGTCAGGTCAAAGTGCGAACACATCGCGGGTGTGCCGATGAAACGGTCATTGCATCAGCGATTGAATCTCGTCTATTTGGCCAAAGGAGCACACGCAACTACCGCGATTGAAGGCAATACGCTTACCGAGGAAGAAGTAAAGGGGATCGTTAGTGAAGAGGTCAAACTTCCTCGCTCAGACGAATATCTTCAGAAGGAGATCGAAAATGTTCTGAAGGGCTTTAACCTGATCATTTCAAAATTAACTACATCATCCGGTTCAAGAATCAGTCCTCGCGACATTATGGAGTATAACTTCATTGTATTGAATGAACTCAAGACCAGGGAGCCGGTTATTCCGGGGCAGGTACGGCATCATGACGTGGGAATTGATGGTGCTCGATATCGCGGTGCTCCGGCAGAAAACTGTGAATACTTGCTTAATAGACTTTGTGATTGGCTGAATGCTGGCTTCGACTCTCCGGTCCCCGAAATGGCGATCCCCATGGGTATTCTGAAGGCGATCGTTGCCCATCTTTACCTCGCATGGATTCATCCGTTCGGTGACGGCAATGGAAGGACTGCAAGGCTGGTTGAGTTCCAATTGTTGCTCGCGGCTGGCATTCCGCTGCCGGCGGCCCATGGGCTCAGCGACCACTACAACCGCACCAGGCAAGAATACTACCGACAATTACAGCAAGCCAGCCAATCGGGCGGCAACATCGTGCCCTTTCTGAAGTACGCAATCTCAGGGCTAGTCGATTCTCTCCGCGGGGCGTTGGATGAAATCAGGGCACAGCAATGGGACATAGCTTGGCGCGATTTCGTGTATGAAACCTTTGCGGAAAGGAAGAAAGCAGGCGACAGAAGGCGAAGGCAGCTACTTCTTGACCTGTCACGACAAACTGAACCGACTGCTTTCGAGAAATTACGCACAATTTCTCCCGCTGTAGCGGCTGAGTACGCAAACAAGGCACATGCGACCTTAGTCCGAGACGTCAAAGAATTGGAGAAAATGAAATTGATCGAGCGCTCGCAAGGCGGCATCCGCGCTACGCGGGAGCAGATCCTCCAGTTCCTCCCACTGAAGATACGCGCCTAGATTTAACGTCGCGCACAAACAAGCGGTCGATCACGATCGCGTGCTTAGCCAAAAATGCTAATTCGTCGGCGCGGCGGCTGGCGGTACCGGACCCGGCACGAGATTTGGCACGGCCGGCAGTGACATGAGATAGGCAAACATCGCCTTCAAGTCGTCATCCGTAACTTTGGCCAGCGACTGCCATGGCATCGGCGGCAGGATTTCCCGCCCCATGCCCAGATGTTGGCCGGTGCGCATCGCACTGATGAAGTCTGACTCTTCCCAATCGCCGATTCCGGTCTTCGAATCCGGCGTTAGATTGGCCGCAAATGAAATTCCCCACGGTCCCAGCCACGCTGTCATGTGCATGTTTGTAGCTCCGATCCAGCCGGCTGGATTTGGAATTCCCGGGATCACTTCCGGAACCCCTGCCGTGGCCGGATGTCCCGAAAGCAGGATTGTCGGATCGGGTTCGGGGCCTTTCGGTCCCATTCGCTTGGGCGAGTGGCAATCATTACACCCGCCGAGATTGACCAAGTACTCGCCGCGTTTGATGATTTCGGCCTGGGTTAGCGGTTTCTCGGCCGGTTGAGCGCATGTGATCAGAAGCAGTGCCAGGGTTAGAAGCGCCAGTAAGAGAACGAGTTTAAGTTGTGTAGTTCGCAAGATTTACTCCTTGTTACCTGTGCGGCGCCAATTAGCGACGGGTGACCAGCGATGTCAAGGGCATTTATGGATCGATATTACCTAAGTTAGTCGTTAGCCCGGAGGCGCTTGGTCTCCGATGTCCGTGAAACAATGAAATCTCAGCGCCGCGCACTCAGAATCGACGACGGCGAAACGGCTTCTGGCGGCGTTGCATCGTCTTATCGTAGTGCGAAGGTGACGCTGGAGGTGACGACGGAAATCGCCTTTGCTCGGATCGCGAATCCGGCGGCTGACTGGCGCGCGCAGCGCGTGCCGGCTGCGAATCACTCCTTGGCGCCGAGCGATCCGGCGGCAATTGCGGCAGCTTGCTCACCGGTAACGCCGCGCGAATCAGACGTTCGATTTTCTTGACTTCGACGGCCTGATCCAATGTTGCGAAAGAGATCGCCCGTCCGGCTCGTCCGGCTCGCGCCGTGCGACCGATGCGATGAACATAGTCTTCCGAATTCGTCGGCAAGTCGTAATTGACGACCAACTCGATGCCGGTCACGTCGATACCACGCGCCGCGATATCCGTGGCGACCAGAATCGAATAGCGGCCCGATTTAAATCCATCGAGAGCACTTCGGCGTTGGCCTTGAGTTCGATCGGAGTGGATCTCTGCGGCGCCGTGACCGATGTTGCGCAGTTGGCGCGCCAGTCGCCGCGCGCCGTGCTTGGTTCGGGTGAACACCAGCACCGGGCCGGGAGTATCGCGCAGGATTACTTCCAACAGTCGGGTTTTGGCGTCACGTCCAACGAAGAACACTTCCTGATTGACGCGCTCAGCCGTAGTGCCCGGCGGCGCGATTTCGACCTGCACCGGCAACTGCATGTGCCGTTGCGCGATCGCGACGATTTCCCGGGGCATTGTTGCCGAGAACAGCATGGTTTGCCGCTGCTTCGGTACCAGGGCCAATATCTTGTTGATCTGCGGCGCAAAACCCATGTCGAGCATGCGGTCGGCTTCATCGAGAACGAGAATTTCAATGTCGCTGAGAGCAATGCGGCGCTGTTCGATCATATCAATCAGGCGTCCCGGCGTGGCGATGATGATGCGCGGATGCTTTTTTAAGGCGCGCTGCTGGAACTCAATTGACTCGCCGCCAATCAGCACGGCGGTAAGCTGGTGCATCTTGGCCGCAAACGGATGGAGCGCCTCATCGACTTGGAGCGCGAGTTCACGAGTGGGCAACAAGACCAAAATCCGGCCCTTGATTTTGGAGAGCCTTTGGATCATGGGAATGCCGAAGGCCAGTGTTTTGCCGGTGCCGGTCTGGGCGATGGCAATGAGATCTTGTCCGGCCATGCCGATCGGAATCGATTTGGCTTGAATCGGTGTCGGCAGCTTGAACCTGAGTGCGTTGACGACTTCGAGAAGAAGTGGCGCAATGCCGAGGCCGGTAAAACCGGCATGAGAGTTGGTATTTATCATGTTTATCAACGTAGGCGATTGCCGGACAAAAACCTAATCAATTCGCGTCGGTTGGGCTGCGATGCAAGCGATGCTGTCTTGGAGAGAGTATTGCCGCAAAGCTCTCGGGGTATGCCAGTTCTTATATCCCGGAGCTGCGCAGTCGCAGTCGCGAATCACTATGCAAGATTGGTCGAGTGGATAAGCCCAGTTCGCTACTGCACAAACGGCTGCCAAGCCGGATTCGACGACTTGCCGTCGGAAGTAATCTGTTTGAATTTCTTGCTGAAGCGATCCATCAAATAGATGTCGCTGCTTTGTCCGCGGTATTTGGTGTACACCAGATGCCAACCGTCGGGCGACCAATGGGGATTTTCATTGGAACCGGTCTGGTCGAGACGCAGGAAATTCTGGCCGGTAACATCGATCGTACAAACCTGAAATCGACCGTTTTCACCGCGCGAAACAAACACGATGACGTCGCCGGTGGGCGAGAACCGTGGCGAGTCATTGTACTTGCCTTCATAGGTTAGTCGCGTCACGCCGAATCCTTCGGAATCCATGATGTAAATCTGCGGCTGTCCCGTACGATCAGAAGCAAAGGCGATTTCGCGGCTGGTCGGCGACCACGATCCGGAGACTTCTATTGAGGGCAAGTCGGTCAGACGACGTTTGACTTTACCACGCCGGTCGAGCACGTAAAGATCGGAATTGCCATCCTTGGACAGCGTTATGACGATTTCATCGTTATCCGGCGAGACTTCCGCTGCGTTGTTGGAGCCGGGATACGTCGAAACCGGCGTTGACTTTCCGGTCCGAACGTCGCGCTCCCAGACTTCTTGTCGGCCGGTCTTATAGGTCGTGTACAGGAATTTATCCTGTTTGCGATCCCATGCCGGCGAGAGATTGATTGAACGATCTTCCGTGATCTTGATCGGATTCGCACCGTCGTAATCACTGACAAAGAGTTCTTTGTGACCGGACGCGGACGACACAAAGACGATACGCGTCGTGAAAAATCCCTCGGAGGCGGCGATCTGCTTCACGGCGGCATCGCCGACCAGATGCGCCAAACGGCGATGGTTCGCGACCGAAGTCTTAAGCTTCTCCGAAGTCATCTCTTGCATCCGCGGTGTGAGTTCGCTGATCTTGTACAGCAGTTTGACTTCATCGCCCGTAACCTCGACTTCGCCGTCGATCAGGTAGTCAGCGCCCATGCGCTGCCAGATCTCGGGCAAGATTTCTTTGATCTCCCAAACATCGAGATAGAATTGGTCCTTTGGAATCGTATCGAAGAAGATGTGAAAATCCAGATCGTCGGTAACGATCTTCTGCAGCGCTCGCGCCAGCGAATCCGCCTGCAATGAAAAAGCGCCGACGACTTTGAAATCATTGATGGCGATCTTGTATGGCTTCCACGTGCCGCGACGAATGGCAGTTGCAATATCGAGTCCTTGCGCCCGCAACGAAGTCGCCGCCGACAATCCGGCAAACACCATCAGCAGGAACATGGCCACTGCGCGTCTTAAGATTGCCCGCTTCAGATCAGATGGATTCCTCAATATTCGCCTCGTCGTCCTTACATCTCCGGCACGTACTCGAAGTCGAGGTGCAGACCGATGTACTCGTAGTCAAAGTTGCTGGGAAACGCCGGAAACTGCTTGGCGCGCTTGATTGCCGATACGGCGCCTTGATCGAACACCGCGATTCCCGAAGATCGCTCGATCACCGGCTCACCGATTACATTGCCACGGCGGTCGATCTGGAAGTAGATCGTGCAGGAAATCGAGTTTGGCGCGGTCACCGGATTGCGCCAATTGCGCTCGATGACGTTGAGCACGAGTCCTAAATTGTACGGAAGATTTGACGACCCGGCTCCGATGCCGGCTCCAACGCCGGTACCGACGGCGGCGCCTTGCACTTCAAGTCCGCCTTTGCCGTCGTCGCGAACCTGATGATCGCTTTTTTCCTCAACCGGTTCGGCTTCGCGCTTTTCCGGTTCCGGCTTGATCTTCTCTTTGGGTTTGGTCGGTTCCTTCTTCTTTTCCCTGGGCTTATCGGCCTCTTTTTTCTCTTTCGATTTGATCACCGCCGCGTCATCGACCGGCTCCGGCGGCGACGGCCGCGTCGGCGCGATCTTGGCCGGCTCGTCCTGACCCGCCTTGGGGCCGCCGCCGGGGACGAAGTCCATCGGCTTGACAATCATGATCTCCGGCTTGTCGCGAAACATCCCCATCGCCGGATTGAGCACAACAATCACTAAGGCGATTAGTAGATGCGCAGAAACCGAGATGATCAGATCCTTCTTCAGCATCTATAACTTCTTACGGCCTTCTTCCGGCAGCTTCGTTACCAAACCGACTTCTTTAATACCAGCGGCTTTGATATAGCCCATTACCAGAATGACGTTGCCGTGCGTAACGGACTTGTCGGCGCGCAGGAAGACCATCTTCTCCGGCGCGGCCGCATGCGCTTCCTTGATCCGTTCCTCGAAAACACTCGGTCCGGCGACGCGGTCGTCAATGTAGTAGACACCGCGCTCATCGATGGTCACGACGATTCCTTCGGAGAGCGTGGCGTCGGCTTCCTTGGTCGTCGGCAGTTCGATGTTGATCCCCGATTGCATAAGCGGCGCCGAGATCATGAAGACGATCAGAATCACCAGCACGACGTCGACGAGATTAGCGACGTTGATATCGTGCATCGTGCCGTATTGACGCGGTCTGCGCTTATGCGCCATTTAGATTTGCTCCTTGGTGACCGCGGCGAGGAATTCGAGCGAAAAGTTGTTCATGTCGTCGGCGAAAAATTTCAATTTGGTGTTGGCCCAGTTGTAAGCCATCACCGCCGGAATCGCGACCGCCAGGCCGACGATCGTAGCGATCAGGGCTTCGGCAATACCGGGCGCGACGACGATCAGCGACGCTGAACCCTGCTCGCCGATATTCAAAAACGCTGTCATGATACCATAACAGGTTCCGAGAAGACCAATGAACGGCGCCGAGTTGGCGGCCGTCGCCAGGAAAGCGACGTGCCGCTCGAGATTCTTGATTTGCTCGTTGGTTTCCTTTTCGAGAATGCGATCGATGGCTTCCATTTCGTCGGGCTCGAGTTTGACGTTTTGACCGGCGCTGCGATTTCCGTCTTTGGCGGCCATCAGCGACTCCCATTCGCGAAATCCTTCTTCGAATACGCGCGCCAACGGTGAGGCTTTGTAAAGCAAACACTTGCCGTGCGCCTCTTTCAACGATGATCGGCGGCGAAACGTATGAAAAAACCGGCGCCCGTCAGCGATGCCGGCGCGATAAAGTCGCCATTTATTGATGACAATCGCCCAAGTGATAAAACTCATAACAAGCAGGACCAGCAGGATCAGCCAGCCGAAGAACGACATGTGCGACAGCAGATCAAGTAGCCCACCGGACACCAGAAGAAACTGTGAATTAATCAACGAGCGCTCCTATCGACAGAGGGGCAGCTTGGCCCGACCAATATCAAGTATACAGCAGAGTCGGGCGGATATTTCCTAAAAGCGAATTTAGATTATCGAATCGGCGCGGCAAACGCTTTTGCGGCAACGGTTAAGGTTCCGAAGACAAGTCGAAGACCACGTCGGCCACCGAATCAACGAAATCTCGGTCGTGACTGATCACGACTACCGCTTTGCCGAGCGTCGTCAGATCGTTGATCATGTGCCGTACCTGCGCGACGCCATCCCAATCAAGACCGGCGGTGACTTCATCGAGAATCAGAATCGGACGCTCGAGCGCCAGCATTGCGGCAATGGCGACTCGCCGCTGCTCTCCTGCCGAAAGACTCAGCGGATGCCGCGTCAGGAACACTGACGGCTCAAGACCGACCTGAGCGAGGGCCAACTCGGCTCGCACCGCAATGGTCTCAGATGCGACTGCGTCGTTTCGCAGCCCGTAGGCGATTTCTTCCGCGACCGTGTCGGCAAACAAGTTGCGCTCCGGGAATTGCAGAACGAGCGCGACTGAATTTCGGCGTCCTTCGGGCAAGTGATACCGCAACTCCCCGGCTTGCGGCGTCAAGACTCCGGCAAGCAACAACGCCAGCGTCGATTTGCCGCTTCCCGATGCGCCGCATACGGCTGTAATCTGGCCGAGATTGAGCGTTAGATTGAGCGACTTGAAAACCGGCAGTAACGATTCGTAGGCAAAGTCAACGTTGACGCAACTCAAGGCACTTATCGGCTCGGCTCCCTGGACTTGTCGATTAGCGGCGTTCGCTTTGATCGCTGTGATTTCCTGAAATACGTGAGTCTCCTGGAACTCGGAGACCGTTCCGTCGAACGCGATCGCGTTATCCTGCAGCATGAGCACCCGATCATACATCGTCAGCTCTTCGAGGTACTGGGTGGCGCCAACGACCGTTATGCCGCGCTCGGCAAAAAATTCACGGACAAGAAGCTCGCGACCTCGTTGGTCGAGATAAGATGTTGGCTCATCGAGCAGGACGATGTCCGGATTAACCAGCGTCATCGCGCCGAGCGCCAGGCGTTGTTTCTCCCCGGCGGACAACGAAAGCGACTCACGTTCGCGAAGATCCGTCAATTCGTAGCGAGTCGCGCGATCGGCCACCGCAGCCGCGATTCGCTCTCGTTCCCAACCGAAATTCTCGCCGGAGAAGGCCAACTCCTGTTCGACCGTCGCGGCGACGATTTGGTCCTCCGGATTCTGAAATATGAACCCGAGTTTTTGCCGCCAGTTGCGTCTGAACAATGTTCGGAAAGCATCATCGCTGTCGATCGCAATACGACCGGCTGTGGGTTTGAGCAGGCCCGCCGCCAAGCGCAGAAGCGTCGATTTTCCGGAACCGTTCCTGCCGATCAGCGCCACGCGTTGACCACGTTCTATCGTGAGAGACAACTCACGGAACACCGGACGGATCGGATCGAAGGCGAAGCTTACTCGATCAAACTCGATCATCAATCAAACATGTGCTTCGGCGTTCATTGACGCAAGCAGGCAGTCGGTCTACGGTCGGATTCACAGCAGAGCTAAGGCCGACGGATGTCCTGTCGCTCTTACGTATTGTGTTACAATAAGTTAATTCTACTGCGTTCGTTGGCTCGGCACGGTGCAAACCACCGGAAACAGAGCATTTCCTCTTGATTTTCTGGTACGGGTGCGTATACTACAAGTCTGTTTTTCGCGGAGGAATGGGATGCAGAACGCGCTTAAGATCATCTGCGGTACTTCCCATCCGTCGCTGGCGCAACGTATCGCCGGATACGCGGGAGTGCCGCTGACCGAATGCGATGTGCGTCGCTTCTCCGACGGTGAAGTGCGGGTCCAGATCAATCAGAATATTCGCGGCTCGGATTTGTTTATCATCCAGCCGACGAATCCGCCGGCCGAAAACCTGCTGGAGCTTCTGATTATGATCGATGCCGCGCGGCGCGCCTCCGCCAGACGAATCACGGCGGTGATACCATACTACGGCTACGCCCGGCAGGATCGTAAAGACCAGCCGCGCGTGTCGATCACGGCAAAGCTTGTGGCAAATCTGATCACCGAAGCCGGCGCGGACCGGGTGATCACGATGGACTTGCATGCGGCGCAGTTGCAGGGATTTTTTGATATCCCGCACGACCACTTGTACGCGAGCAAGATCTTTCTCGATTATTTCCGCGCCAAGAACGTGCAGAATCTTGTTTCAGTATCGGCGGATGTCGGCTCGATCAAGATGGCGCGCGCGTTCGCGAAAGAGTTGCACTGTCCGCTGGCGATTATCGATAAGCGCCGCTTGGAGGCCAACGAAGCCGAAGTGATGAACATCATCGGCGACGTACGGGGCAAAAATGTCGTGATCCGCGACGATATCGTCGACACCGCCGGAACGGTCGTGCTCGGCACTCAGGCGTTGAAAGACGCCGGGGCTTTGGACATCTATGTGTGTTGCACTCACGGTGTGCTGTCCGGTAATGCCGTCGAACGGGTCGAGAAGTCGCCGATCACGGAACTCGTGGTCACCGACACGATCAAGCGCGAGCTGGCGCAGATGCCGGGCAAGATCCGGCAGCTTTCGACGGCGGATGTTTTCGGCGAAGCGATTCGCCGCATCTGGCACGAAGAATCGGTTTCGAAGTTATTTGATTAGTAGATAGAGGAGAAGTCATGCAGGAGTTGAATCTGGAGGCCAAAGCCCGCACTGGCGCCGGCAAGAGCGTTACGCGCAAAATGCGTGTTGCCGGCGACATTCCCGCGGTATTGTATGGTCTCAAAAAAGATCCCCAGATGATCGGCGTCAATAGCCGCGAACTGGCCAAGCTGCTCAACAGCGCCGAAAGCGAGAACCTTCTGATCGATCTCAAGGTCGGCACGCTGCGACCGGAGAAAGTACTGCTCAAGGACGTGCAGCATCATCCGGTCACCAATCGCATCGTGCATGTCGATTTCCAGCGCATCGATCTGACCAAGAAGATCGTCGTGCCGGTGCCGATTCACCTCACCGGAACGGCCGAAGGCGTGCGCGGCGGCGGTGTGCAGGAGTTCGTGCTCCGCGAAATCGAAATCGAATGTCTTCCGACCGACATCCCGAACCACATCGAAGTTGATGTCACGGCGCTCAAGATCGGCGACTCCGTGCACGTCAGCGACTTGAAGGTGGACAAGGCAGAGATTATCACCGAAGGCAACCGCACAATTGTCTTGGTCGCGCCGCCGACGGTCGCCAAGCTGCCGACGGCCGGTGAAGGCGCCGAAGGCGAAGTCGCCGCTGCGGCTACCGAAGCCACCGAGCCGGAAGTCATCTCCGAGAAAAAGGCTCAGGAGCGCGCCGAAGAGAAAGAGAAAGACAAAAAGTAATCATCGGCTGGCGAGCGCTGAGAATCTCAGCGTGCCCGCCTATCGCATTATGCGCCGCTGGGAAGTGAATCCCGGCGGCGCTTGTTTTTGAAGCGAAGAAGTGCCGTAGGGGCCTAACTGGGCTGCGCAAACTCCGGTTTGGAGATCACGCCTGTGAAGAGCACGGCGCCCGATTGTTCTTCGTAGATAACGACGACGAATGGGCGTGAAAACCGGAAATCTGGTCCGCAACAAGTGAAGTGTATATCAACCAAAGTGACCGCCGCAGCCTCAGTGCCCATTTCATCAACTTGGACGAAAGTCTTCTGCTTGACTTCGCTTATAGCTAAGGGAAGCTCCGAGATGCCTCGAAAATCAGCGTAATCACTGAAGGCCACCGACATGCCCATTCTCTTCAAGACATCACTAAGAGTTATCTCATACGTGAACTTAAATTTCGGCAGACCGATTTCTTCGTCGGAGTAAGCCAGCCGGCTGCGCCACAGTTCCCAATTCGCCGGTGTCATACGGTCCAGCAACACATCCGTGGAAGCATCGTGGTTCTGTGGCATCAAGGCCATGAAGCGGTACGTACCGTTTCCGTAGGGCATCTCCAGACCCAACACGCCGTCGCCTCGGAAGACCCGCAGACTTTCGGTTGTCATCCGCATGAAATCGCACTCAATAAGACTTCCATCGCCGCAGCGAAATGTTCCGGGCCGGGTCTCGGCGGTATCGAAGCGGTAAGTCCAAGACCCCTTGAAATACAGGGCATTCATCAAGAACATCACCGTGTTCGGTGAAATTTTCTCGACTATCTTTTCAATCTTCCCATGCGTCCTTTCGCGGCACCAGCCGTTGATGATTTCCGGAGCCTCGGATGACGAAAAATCAAGCGCGCGGATAGTGGCATCGAAGTACTGCTGATTGACGCTGATAAAATCGTCGCGGATGACAATATCGTCGTCATGCCAGATTGCGTTGCTCACTTGAAAGGTGACATCCTGATCTTGTTCGGCAAATCGTTCAAGCATTTGCCGATAGACGGCATTGATCTCTTCGCGCGACAACTCAGAAAATCCCAACGCTGTTTTCATCGCTTCTTCGGTTTCGAAACGCGCGCCGTTGAGTGTCATCCCCAGCGCCATCGACGCGCTCAATGGCGAGATAAAGACATTCGCGTTGGCATTAGCGGCTTCTTCCTTAACAACTTCGCGAAGCAAGTTCCAACAGAACGTGTTAGTCGCAGATATGAGCTTGGTTTCGGCTTCCCTCAGTGATGGGGGATCCGGGTCGGGCTGCTTGTGCTGGACGGATCGTTCGGAACATCCGGCCATCAAAGCAGCGAGCAAGATCGCTGACCAGATTTTGGCATTACATGTCATGTGCGCCTCCGATTTACGAAGGAAGATAGACATAATGTAGCATTTTAGCAATATCAATTCGAACGAATGGAATCGACCAAACAAGAACAGCGGCCGAGAATCGCTTCCCGACCGCTGTGATGAGTCAAACGCGACGTTAGTTCTTCTTCGCAAAATCCTTCATAAACTCGCAGAGCTTCTCGATCGCTTCCACCGGAACGGCATTGTACGCCGACACGCGCACGCCGCCGACCGAGCGATGGCCTTTGAGGCCGATAAATCCGTTCGCTTTGGCGTCCGTGATGAACTTGTTCTCCAGTTCCTCGCTCTTCAAGCGTAACGTAACATTCATCCACGAACGGCTGTCGGCGCGGACCGTGCCGCGGTAATAGCCGCCGGAGCCGTCAATTAGACCATAGATCAAATCGTATTTTTTGCGGTTGCGCTTTTCGACTTCCGCCAATCCGCCGATCGAATCAATCCAGCGCATCGTCAGCATCGTGATGTAAATCGAATACACCGGCGGCGTGTTGTAGAGCGAGTTCTCTTTGGTGTAAGTCGTATAGCTGAGAATCTTCGGCAATCCCGACTTCTGCTTCTGCAGGAATTCGTCTTTGATAATCAGCAGCGTCACACCGGCCGGTCCCAAGTTCTTCTGCGCGCCGGCATAGATAAACGCCATCTTGGAAGCGTCAAACCGCCGCGACATGATATCCGACGACATGTCGACGATCAGCGGTAGACTCCCCGTTTCCGGAAAATAGCTCCACTGTGTGCCGAAGATCGTGTTATTCGAAGTGATATGCACGTACTGCGCCGACGGATCGAGTTTGATCTGATCCGGCTTGGGAATGTAAGTGAACTGCGCTTCTTCCGAACTCACCGCGACATTGACCTTGCCGAACAACTTGGCTTCTGACGCCGCCTTCTGGGCCCACGAGCCGGTGACGACATAGTCCGCCGACTGGCCTTGCGACAAGAAATTCATCGGGATCATGGCGAACTGCAGCGAAGCGCCGCCGCCCATGAAGATGATGTGATAACCATCGGGAATCTGCAGATGCTTCTTGATCAGATTCTTGCACTCTTCGAGTACCGCTTCAAAATCCTTGGACCGGTGACTGATCTCGAGCATCGACATACCGGTACCCTTGTAGTCGAGCATCTCTTCCTGCGCTGTTTTGAGCGCTTCGATCGGCAACGCCGCCGGACCAGGATTGAAATTGTAAACGCGTTTCATTGAACTCAACCTTTCCTATTTGCCGAAGAATCCGGCGTCAATCGACTTGGTCAAAATCCGGTCGACCGCTTTGCCGATACGCAGAAGGTTTTCGCTTGTTGATGCCCCGATGTGGGGCGCCAGCAGGACATTTGGCGCGCCGACCAGCGGCGTCGATTCCGGCGGATCGGAGTACCAAACATCGTTCGCATAGTAGCCGATCTTGCCCGACTTGAGCGCTTCGACCACATCCGCCTCGACCACGCACTTGCCGCGACCGGTGTTGATAATCACAACGCCGGTTCGCATCTTGGCGATCGTCTCCTTGTTGATGAATCCGCGCGTGCGGTCGGTCAACGGCGTGTGAATCGAGATATAATCGCTGATCGGCAACATCGCCTCGAGCGTCGGCTGAATGTGAATGTAATCCGATACGTCGACAGTCGGATCATAACCGATCACCATCATGCCAAAAGCTGCCGCGCGTTTGGCGAGTTCGGTGCCAATGCGGCCGCAGCCAATAATGCCGAGCGTCTTGCCATACAGTTCGGTGCGTTTCAGTTCCTTTTTCATCCACTTGCCGACTTTCATCGAAGCGTCGGCTTCGACCAGGCGATTGGGCACGGCGATCATCATCGCGAACGCCAGTTCGGCGACGGCGATACTTGAGGCCTCCGCCGTGTTGCGGACATCGATGTTCTTTTCGCGGGCGTACTTGACATCAATGTTGTCCACACCGACACCGCCGCGAATAATCATCCGGAGAGATTTTCCCTTGTCGATGAACTCGCGGTCGCCTTTGGTTTTCGAACGCACGAGCGCCACGGTAGCGTTCGGTAGTTCGTTCATGTCGGATGTAACTTCGCCGTGCTTCTTCAGCAAATCCGGCAGGGACGGATCGAAGGCGTCACAGATCAAAATCTTCATTACGTTTATCCTTTGGTAAAAGGTCAACTCTATGAGAAGAGTGTGTACACGGCGATTCCATCGCGCAACTTCGGTTCAAACCACGTCGACTTTGGCGGCATTACACCGCCCGAATCGGCCACTGCGCGCAACGCGCGCAGGCTCACCGGCGGAATCACAAACGCCACTTTAAACTTGCCCGAATCGACCAACCTGATCAATTCGCCGGTCCCGCGAATTCCGCCGACGAAGTCGATGCGCTTATCGGTGCGCGGCTTGCTGATACCCAACACCGGTTCGAGTAGGTTTTTTTGGAGAATGCTGACATCGAGCGACTCGATCGGATCGAACTTGTTATAGCTGTTCTGCTGGGGCGCAAGCTTGTACCATTTGCCGTCAAGGTACATTCCAATCACTTTGTCGACTTCCGGCTCTACCGTCTTGCCGGCCGGCAGCGCCGTGACCTCGAATCGGTTTCTCGCTAAGTTCAAAAACTGTGACGGCTCATTGCCGTTGAGGTCGGTCACGACGCGATTGTACGGCAGAATCTTGAGTTCGTGTTCGGGAAAAATCACCGAAAGGAAAAAGGCGCAGGGCTCCTCGCCGGTGTGATGCGCATGCTCGCTGGATCGCTGCTTGAACACATTCGCGGCTGCGGCACAGCGATGATGGCCATCGGCGATGTAAGTGTTGTCAATTCCGGCGAACCGCTTGACCACTTCGGCGATCTTCGAATGGTCGCTGATCACCCAGAACCGATGCCGCACATCCGCCGCCACGAAATCGTATACCGATTGCTGCTTCTTAGTTTGGTCAAGCACTTCGTCCAGAAGCGGTTCGGAGTGGTAGAACAGGAACACCGGCCCGGTCTGGGCGTTGGTGATATCGTTCAGCGCGGTGCGGTCGGCTTCTTTGTCCGGTCGCGTAAACTCATGTCGCTTCACACTCCCGTTGATGTAGTCGGCGCACGAGGAGAGAATCATGTATCCGGTCTGGTCGACGTCACGCCAGTTCAGGCGATAGACGTAAACGCACTCGCTTGGGTCGTGCGCCATCGCGCCGCGTTCGATCAGCGCCTTGAGGTTGTCGCGCGCGCGATCATAGAGCTGGCTGCCGGATGTCGGCGCATTCGCCGCGAAGGTGATTTCCGGTTTCGTGACATTAAGAAATGACAGCTCATTCCCAGCCGCCATCTGCCGTGCTTCATCCGACGAGAGAACATCATAAGGAGGTGAGGCCACACGTTCGACAAGATCGGCTTTTGGACGAAGCCCCCGAAACGGTTTAACCTTTACCATGTTATTTTCCTGCAGGAGTTCATTTCATCTCGCCATAATGACTTCAAAATGCACCGCATAGATAATCAAATTCTCCGGCGAATGCCAAGTGATATTTTTCACAAGGCCTTGCGCGCCGAGTACCCCGAGTAACGAGTTTTGGGCCGGCGTTTTGATGCTTGGTCGGAACTCGTTAGGCATCGAATTGGTTCTTGGTGGAGTGGGCCGATTCAGAAGAATATTTACCATATAAGTCCAGGAGGAATTGATGGCTGCTGAGAAGATCATCGCTGTCGTTGGCGCAACCGGTGCACAGGGGGGAGGTCTGGTGCGGGCTATATTGAACGACAAGTCCGGGGAGTGGAGTGTTCGGGCATTGACCCGCAATACCAAATCTGACAAGGCCAAGGAGCTTGCGCATCTCGGCGCCGAAGTTGTAGCCGTCGATGTCGATAACCTCGAATCCGTCGCCAACGCATTCAAGGGCGCTTATGGCGCGTATTGCGTGACGTTTTTCTGGGAACATTTTTCTCCCGAGCGAGAGATGCAACAGGCGCGCAACATGGCGGAAGCCGCCAAGGCCGCTGGCTTGAAGCATGTGGTTTGGTCGACTCTCGAAGACACCCGCCGCTGGATGCCGCTCAGCGATAACCGCATGCCGACGCTGAAAGGGAAGTACAAGGTGCCACATTTCGATGCCAAGGGCGAAGCTGACGGTTACTTCGCAGCTCTCGGAGTGCCGACAACCAAACTCTTGACCTCATTCTATTGGGAGAACTTCATCTTCTTCGGTATGGCTCCAAAGAAAGCGCCGGATGGTAAGCTCGCCATCACGCTGCCGATGGGCGACCGGAAGCTACCGGGCATCGCCGCCGCGGACATCGGTAAATCCGCTTTGGGAATTCTCAGACGCGGTTCTGAGCTAATCGGGAAGACGGTCGGTGTGGCGGGTGAGCATCTCACCGGATCGCAGATGGCGGCCGCATTTAGCAAACTCTACGGTCAACCAGTCGCCTACAACGCCATCGAGCCGGAGGTCTATCGCGGATTCGGATTCCCCGGCGCCGACGATCTGGGAAACATGTTCCAGTTCAAACGCGATTTCAATGATGACTTCTGTGGGAATCGCCCCGTTGACGGCGCCCGGCGACTGAATCCGGAATTGCTCACGTTTGAGAATTGGCTCGCGCAGAACAAGAATCAAATCCCCGTGGAGTAGTGTCCGGGCGAATGGATCACAAGCCCTGTTGAAGCGGCGTCGCAGAAATCTCTGCTGACGCCGCTTTGCTTGCCACGAAGAGATTTGGAGCTATAATCCGAGAAGCAGTCCAATGCGGTAAACCGCAAACGCCATCAGCCATGGCACGGCCAGTTGGATAAATGTTCCGAGCCACAGCCACTTTAAGCCGATTTCCCGTTTCATTGCTGCCATCACCGATACACATGGCGTGTACAGGAGCACGAACACGAGGAATGCAAATGCCGCAATCGGGATAACGCCGGTCGTCGGATCTTGCAGCGCCGTCATTAGCGACGTCGAGGTTTCATCGACGTCGTCACCCAATTGATAGAGCACTCCGAGCGTCGAGACCACGACTTCTTTCGCGACGAATCCCGTAATCAACGCGATTCCCATCTGCCAGTTGAATCCCAACGGTTCGATCACCGGTTGAATCAAGTTGCCGAGACGGCCGATATAAGAGTGCCGGATTTCTTCCGTACGCATCTGCGCTTGAAGCTGCGTAATCTGGTTCCCGGCCTCCGGTGTGCCCAAGTTCTCAAATTGCGTAATTTGCGCGACATAATCCTGCGAGTAATTGTCGAGATGCGGGAATGCACCAAGGAACCAGATGATGATCGAGGCGATCAAGATCACGCCGCCGATCTTGCGCAGATAAATCCGTGCCCGCTCCCACATCATCAATAGCCCTGTCTTGAAAGTGGGTCGGCGATACGGCGGAAATTCCATGAAAAACGGCGCCGTCTCAGTCTTGAACAAACTGCTCTTGAGCAACCGGCCCAAAACCACTGCGACGGCAATCCCGAGCAAATAAAGCGAGAAGATGACGTTTCCGGCGTTCCCGGCAAAAAACGCGCCGCAGAAGAGCACATATACCGACAATCGCGCCGAGCATGACATGAAGGGAATGAGCATTACCGCCAGCACGCGATCGCGATGCGTCTCCAGCGTGCGCGTCGCCATGATCGCCGGAACATTGCAGCCGAAACCCATTAGCAATGGTATGAACGCCTTGCCGTTCAGTCCGAGCACGCGCATAAATCGATCCATCATAAACGCCGCGCGCGCCATGTAGCCGGAGTCTTCCATCACGGCAATGCCGAGATAAAGTATCATGATGTTCGGTAAGAAAACCAGTACCGCTCCCATACCACCGATCATGCCATTGGTGATCAGGTCGCTGATGACTCCGGCGGGCAAGATCCCCCCGATCAGACCTTGCAGCGCCACGACGCCGGAGTTGATCCAATCGGCCGGATACTGCCCAAGCACAAAGGTCGCTTGGAAGATCAGCCACATGAAGAAGAGAAAAATCGGGTACCCGAGGAAACGATGTGTTAACAGCGCGTCGAGACGGTTGGAGAACTCCATGCGGTTATCGCGCGAACGCTTGACAGTTTCCTGGAGCAGGTCGCTAACAAAACGATAGCGCGCATCGGAAAGTGCCGTATCGGACTCGCTCGCCAGATGTTCTTTGATCCGGTTCTTCGCGAAGCGAACCTGGCCCATTATCGATTCGCGCTCGGATTCGCTCGGTTTGGCGAAATCGTCCAAGTTGACCGAGTCTTCCAAGAGATTTACCGCATACCAGCGCGGCGGCAGTGTATTGCAGCTCGTTTCGGCTACGGCAGAAGCAATATTCTTGATTTGCTTGTCAATTTCACTTCCGTAGCGAATCGCCGGTTGCGGAGCGGTTTGCCGCTGCTTTAACAGTTCCACTGTCATCGCCAGCAGCTGGGCGACTCCTTCACCGCGATGCGCGATTGTCCGCACAATCGGCGCGCCGATCTTCTTCGCCAGCCTGGTTTCGTTGATCTCGATCCCCTGCTTCTGCGCCTCGTCCCACATGTTGAGCGCGACGACCATCGGCACCTGCATTTCGACAACCTGCATCGTCAAATACAGATTGCGTTCCAGATTGCCCGAATCGACGACGTTGATGACCAAGTCGGGCTTGTGAATAAGAATAAACTTGCGCGCGATCCGCTCGTCGAGTGTCGCCGCCGACAGCGAATATGTACCCGGTAGGTCGACAAATTCGATTTCAAGCCCGTCGCGACGCAAAACCGCCGAGCGCTTTTCGACTGTAACCCCCGGATAATTCCCGACGTGCGCTCGCGCACCGACCAAACCGTTAAAAATCGAAGTCTTGCCGCAATTCGGATTGCCGACCAGCGCGACCGTGAAGGTCTTCTTGTCGATCAACGTCCCGCTCATGCTGCCTTCTCAGCCTCGATCAGTGAAGCTTCCGCCTTGCGCAGGCTGATATAGGCGCCGCGAAGCTCGAATTGAATCGGATCCGCCAGCGGCGCGCGGCGAATCATCGTGACCCTTTCGCCACAGCGGAATCCGAAATCGAGCAATCGATGTTTCAGCGAGCCTTCCGCATATACGGCAGTGATCCGCGCGGATTCACCGCTCTTGAGATCCGCCAGCGTCAATTTTGGGCTCTTGCTCATCGTCATTCTTTTCCCGTCAATTCCGCTTCGTGCGATTATGATCGACCTTGTCCCGGTAGATTCCCATGCACGATGGTGCACCGCCATGGCAGCGATGAATCACGTCAAGGAAAATCGACAATCGTCGCAGCGTCGTCTTTGAGAGACCGTGCTCCAGGCGGCAGGCTTCGGCATCGGCGGTTTCCGGATCAAGCAGCAGCACTTCACTGAGAAAGCGGCGTAACGTCGAATGCACACCGTAGATTTCTGCACCAAGCTTCTCGCCGGTTTCGTTTAGAATGATCTTCCCGTAATGCTCCTGCCGCAGCAGTCCGGAACGCATCAATCGCGCCACCGCCGTCCGGGCCGTCGGCACTGTCACCTGACGGGCTTTGGCGACGTCCGTTACTCCCACCGTGTCGTGATCACGCGAGATGCGATAGATCGTCTCGAGGTAATCCTGATCCTTGGCGGTTAAAGTAATCACGTGCATACAATGTAAGATTCGTCTTACATTGTCAAGAACTTTATCAGATATTTGTGAAAATTTTCGCAAGACTTAGTATTTGTGCTCGCAAGCGCGAGAGACGATAACTGTGTGTCAATCAAGGAATTGAGGTTTCCACGAGAACCGATTCCTCGTGCTGGTGCCCTATCCGCCTTGGTTCTTGCTTTGCAGTTGAGAAAGGTCAAATCTCATCGGGATCAGGAAATTTGTGAAACGAATCACAAAATGACTTGACAACAGGCAAAGCCGATACTATTTAGGTCTCAATTATATTGTATCAACGGCTGCACGTCTCTGATTCAGGCTCATCAGTAGACGGTGCCGATATCGGATGAGCAAGTGAAGGCGTCCCGCTTCAATCTTTCCGTCCCGATTTCGTCTCAGGGTGAGTTGCTTTTTAATTCGAACTCCGCCGCTCTTGCGGAAGTTGAATCCGAGCATGTCGAGTTGGTTCACGCCCTGCTTCGGGGCACAGGTCCCGCCAGCGAGTCGCGGGCGTCGGAATTCCGTAATTTTCTCGAGCAAAACCGTTTTCTCGTTGGCGCCGATTACGACGAAATAGAGATATTGAGGCGCGCCTATGAAGATGCGCGCTCGACCAAAGAACTGCTCCAATTGACCATTGCCCCGACCTTAGCCTGTAATCTTCGCTGCCAATATTGCTTTGAATCAAATCGCAGAGGATCGATGTCGACCCAAGTCGAGCAGGCCGTGGTCTCGTTCGTCGAGCGACGCCTCGGTGCTTGCCGCGACGTGTCGATTACTTGGTTTGGGGGCGAACCGACCCTGCGTCCCGACATCATCGAACGCCTGACGGCGGCGATAAATCGACTCTGCGCGGAATTCGGCGTCAAGGTTCACCCCGCGGGCATTGTCACCAACGGCTACCTCCTTGACGGTCCGATGGCCGAGCGGCTCGCGAGTAGTGGTGTTGTCGTCGCGCAAGTCACGCTTGACGGACCTGCCGAAGCTCACAATCGACGGCGTCCGCATGCGAGTGGCACGGGTTCGTATGAACAAATCATTGCCAACATTGCGGCGGCGAGAGAGTACATGCAAATTGCCATCCGCGTCAATGTTGACCGCGACAACATTGCCGCCGTGCTTGCATTGTTCGATGATCTTGAGGCACGGCAGCTTCTGGATCGGACATCCTTGCAGTTCGCGCCCGTGACCACGGCCGGCGGCGCTTGCGCCGATATCGGCGAGCGATGTTTCTCAAGCCGCGAGTTTGCTCAGACTTTGGTTCACATCTATGAAGCGCTCGTGGCGCGCGGCTACACTGACATTGAGTATCCGCTGCCGCTGCGGGGCGTTTTCTGCGGCGCGGCGCGTGATAACGCCTTCGTTATCGCACCCGATGGACTTCTCTACAAGTGCTGGGAGCAAATCGGCAACCGGAATGTGTCGTGTGGCAGCATTCTTGAGGAATCTCCCAGTACGGGTAGTGGACTCCAATCCAGTCCATTCGCTGACCCCGAGTGCCAGAACTGCGCCGTGTTGCCGCTTTGTCTCGGCGGCTGTCCGATGCTGGCGCACAATTCCCCCCATTCCAATACCGAACGTTGCGCGACCTGGAAGTATAATCTGGGTCCTATGCTTGGGCTAAAACACAGGAGTGAGCAGCTAAAGGCTCGAGAGGAGGTGAGTGTATGAAGCTAATCCAGCAAGCAGCACAGACCGTTTCGGCTCCGTGCCCGTGGTACTGCAAGCGGTTTTTCCCGATTCTGCCACCGGATTGATCTGATTACCATTCGTCAATGACACTGCGCTGGAGTGCGTCGAGATCATTGTGACTTACTCCAGCGCCTTCAAGTCAAGCTATTCGCCCTCTGTCGTGGATTTGGCGACAATTGTTGAATCTCGGAGTTTGTGAGAAAATTGACACCGCAGCACCGCAGTAACCGACCGGAGTTGGTCGGAATCGAAATCACCCGGCAATGCAATCTTACATGCCCGCATTGCTACACGGCGGCAACACGCAAGAGCCTAGCCGAGTTTACGACTGAGGAGTATCGAGCGCTCATCGACGAGCTCGCCGCTCTCGGCGCCACGACGATTGGCTGGACCGGCGGCGAGCCACTACTCCGCCACGACCTGGTGGATTTGATCGAATACGCCAACGGCAAGGGAATCCGTTCCGGCATCACCACCAATGGTGTCCTGCTTGACTACACTGTGGCTGAGCGACTCAAAGCGGCGAACGTTAAAATTGTCCAGATCAGCCTTGACGGTTCAACTCCGGAGAAGAATGAGAAAATGCGTCGCACGGACGCAAGTTCATTCGCCAAGATCATCTCCGGAATTCATTTTTGTCGAGAGTTTGGCATTCGCGTCAATATTGCTATGGTGCTCGGCCGCGAGACGCTGCCCGACGCTCCCGCCATGTTGGAATTTGCCAAACGCGAAGGAATCGCGGCGGTGCGCTTTTGCGGCTTCGTGCCGCAGGGACGCGGCAAAGGGAAGCTCGTGAAGGATCACCTTAATTTCAATGGCAACTTGCACCGGCTGCGGGAGTTCGTCGCAAGCGCAGTTGATCTTGATACTCCGCGACCCATATTTGACCCCGCTGTTGGACCGCTGCCGCCTGATTTCTCATTTCATGAATGTTTGGCCGGAGTGAGTACCATGTACATTACGTGCGTCGGTGATGTCTATCCGTGTACTTCGCTCTTGAACGAGAGATTCAAAATCGGGAACGTGCGCCAGCGTGCGATTAGCGACATCTGGGACGATCCGCGCATGACTGAAATCGCCAATTACGACCGTTCTCAGATCACTGGCCACTGTCGTGACTGCACCGATTTCGCCAACTGCGGTGGGGGCTGTCGGGGAATAACCTTTGCCCACACCGGAGATCTTAACGCCTCCTTCCCGGTCTGCCTGCGCGGCGCGAAGTAAATCGGCCGTTTGATAGGTCACAGCTCGCCGAAACCATCGGTTTGCGGGCTTCGGCTCGTGTAAGGCTGCGACTCATGCCTCTGCGTATCTCCCGAATAGCACAGGGGTGGCCGGCAGGCCACCCCTGTGAAACCTCACCGCAGCAGTCCCCGACTGCGATGACGGCGCACGAATGAGAGAATTCTAAATTATACGATACCCTGATCGAGCATCGCATCGGCGACTTTCACGAATCCGCCAACGTTCGCGCCGTTGACGTAATTGATAAAATTGCCATCCTTGCCATAGTGCACGCAGGTATCGTGAATCGACTTCATGATGCCATGCAAGCGCTTGTCGACTTCTTCGCGCGTCCACGACAACCGTAGACTGTTCTGCGACATCTCCAGACCCGAGGTCGCCACGCCGCCGGCGTTGGCCGCTTTGCCCGGACCGTAGAGAATCTTGCTGTCGATATAGACGTTGATCGCGTCCGGCGTCGACGGCATATTCGCGCCTTCCGACACAACGTAGACGCCGTTCTTGATCAGATTCTGGGCGTCCTTCTGATTGACTTCGTTCTGCGTCGCCGACGGGAACGCACACTGCGCTTTGTGATTCCACAGCGGGTTGAAATCCATCCCCGGCTGCAGCGCAGTGTAGACGGCGGTTTTGTACTTGTCGGCGTAGTCTTTGATACGGCCGCGGCGGTTGTTCTTAAGATCGAGCACAAACGCCAGCTTCTCGCGATCGATTCCGGCTTCATCATAGATGTATCCCGCCGAATCGGAGAGCGTCACCGGCTTGGCGCCGAGATCAAGCAGCTTCTCAACCGTATACTGCGCGACGTTGCCGGAACCCGACACCAGGCAAGTCTTGCCGGCGAGCGTTTCGTTGCGCGTGCCCAGCATCTCGGCGGCGAAATACACCGCGCCGTAACCGGTCGCTTCGGGACGAATCAACGAACCGCCCCAGTTAAGACCCTTTCCGGTCAACACGCCGGTGAACTCATTGCGCAGCTTCTTGTACTGGCCGTACATGAAACCGATCTCGCGCCCGCCAACCCCAATGTCACCGGCCGGCACATCGGTGTTCGGTCCGATATGGCGGAACAGCTCGCTCATGAACGCCTGGCAGAAGCGCATCACTTCCAGATCCGACTTGCCCTTGGGATCAAAATCGGAACCGCCCTTGCCACCGCCCATCGGCAGGGTAGTGAGGCTGTTCTTGAACACCTGTTCGAAAGCGAGAAACTTGAGTATGCCGAGATTAACTGTCGGGTGGAAACGCAGTCCGCCCTTGTACGGGCCAATTGCCGAATTCATCTCGATCCGGAAACCGCGATTCACGCGCACTTCGCCGGAATCGTCGACCCACGGCACCCGGAACATCAGAACGCGTTCCGGTTCGACGATACGTTCGAGAATCTTGGCTTCGCGATAGACGGGGTGCTTGTCGAGGAACGGCATCAGCGATTCGACGACTTCCTGTACCGCCTGGTGAAATTCTTTCTCACCCGGATTCTTCGCTTTGACGTGTTCCATGAATTCGGAAACGTTGCGCGACATGCTGGTCTCCTTCGCGGGGTTGGTGCGAGTTTCAGTTACCATGATTCAGCTACTCCGAAAGTGGTTGTGTCGTCTGTGGCGCCGTCGTCATTGCTCTGGGCGCCGACATACTTGTTACTTTTTTCACAAACAAGAAACTGGAGACACGGCTATCGTCAAGGAATTTGCCCTTCGATTATCCTGATCTTGGACTTCGCAATCCCTGAGAGAAGTTAAACCGGTGCCGTCAAAATCGCGAGCGGTTGTTGTTGACTTCTACCGGAATTATCCTTAACGTCAATCCCGTGCTTTTCGTGGGAGGACACGGGAAATCCCGGAAATGATTAGTCGCGAAGAACTGCTCAAGCTGGCAGAGTTAGCCCGATTGCGCCTGGACGAATCCGAAATCGCGCGTTTTCAGGCCGATATCTCGGAAATGCTGGAGTACGTCCGCAAGCTTGAGCAAGTCGATACCAGCGACGTCGGAACGACGGCAGCTACCGTACCGGATAGCACGTCACTGCGTGACGACCTCGTCAGGCCGTCGCTGCCGGTCACCGAGGCGCTGAAGAATGCGCCCGCAACCAGTGGTGACTTCTTCAAGGTTCCGCCTGTGGTGGAACGGTGACAATCATCGGCGTAATCCCGGCACGCATGGCTTCCAAGCGATTTCCCGGGAAGGCGCTGGCGTTGATTCACGGTCGCGAGATGATCCGTCATGTCTACGCTAACACCAAGGCGTACAAGAGATTTGATCGCATTGTCGTAGCCACAGATGAACCGAGGATCAAATCACTGATTGAAGCTGATGGCGGAGAGGTTTGGTACTCACAAGTGCCGTTTCGTAACGGAACCGAACGGTGTGCAGCAGCCGCCGGAGAATTATCTTGTGATATTGTCGTCAATGTGCAAGGTGATGAAGTGAGTTTGGCGCCGGAACAAATCGACGCGACTGTGCGGATGATCGAGTTAGACATCGCGCTGCACATGTCGACGCTGGCGTTTCCGATTTCTGATGACGACCTCGACGATCCGAACCTCGTCAAGGTAGCGGTTTCCGAACACGGTCGCGCGATTGACTTCTCGCGGCAGCCGATAATGAGAGCAGAGCGCAAAATCGTGAACTACGGCCATGCCGGTGTTTACGTATTTCGTAAGGATTTCCTGATGACGTATGCGCGCCTGGAACCGACTCCGCGCGAACTCTCGGAGTCGCTCGAGCAGTTGCGGGTACTGGAATCCGGATTTGCGATTGGCGTGGCGATTCTCGACCAACCTATGCTTTCGGTGAATACACCGGAAGATTTGAAAATAGCGAATCAGCGGCTCACGGATGAGGGAGGAGCGACACGGTGAAGAGCGCGAAATATATCTTTGTGACCGGCGGCGTGGTGTCGTCGCTCGGGAAGGGGATCGCGTCGGCGTCGATCGGGGTGCTGCTACAGAAGCGCGGCCTGAAGGTCAACCTACAAAAGATGGACCCCTACATTAACGTCGATCCCGGCACGATGAATCCGTTCCAGCACGGCGAAGTGTTCGTGCTTGACGACGGCGCCGAAACCGATCTTGATCTCGGCCACTACGAACGCTTCACCGGCCAAGCGCTCTCGCGCGATAACAATGTTACCGCCGGACAGGTTTACCTCACGGTTATCAATCGTGAACGTAAGGGCGACTATCTCGGCGCCACCGTGCAGGTGATTCCGCACATCACGAACGAAATCAAATCCCGCATCCGCAAACTCGCTCGCCGCGACGACAGCTATGATGTGATTATCACCGAATTCGGCGGAACGGTCGGCGACATCGAATCGCTACCGTTCTTAGAAGCCGCCCGCCAGATCGCGCTCGAGGAAGGCTCCGACAACACGCTTTTCATCCATCTCACGCTGGTCCCGTGGGTCGAAACCGCCGGCGAAATCAAAACCAAGCCGACGCAACACTCGGTGCGCGATCTTCGCGAAATCGGCATTCAGCCGCAGGTATTGCTCTGTCGTACCAGCCGTCCGCTTTCGGATTCGATCCGCGAAAAGATCGGTTTGTTCTGCTCGATTCCGGCTAAAAATGTTATTGAATCGCGCGACGTCGACACGATCTACGAAGTGCCGTTGCTCTATCACGAACAAGGGCTTGACGACTTCATCGTTGATTATCTCAGTCTCGATGCCCCCGAACCGGCGCTGGATGAGTGGCGCGGCATCGTCAACAAGATCAAAAAACCCGATGACCATGTGCGCATAGCCATTTGCGGCAAGTATGTTCACCTCAAAGACGCCTACAAATCAATCATCGAAGCGTTCGTACACTCCGGCGCCGAAAACGACGTCAAGGTTGATCTGGTGTGGGTGTCGTCGGAAGATATCAAGACCCATGGTTCGCATCACTATTTGTCCGGCATTGACGGACTGCTAATACCCGGCGGCTTTGGTGAACGCGGTGTCGAAGGCAAGATCGAAGCGATCCACTACGTTCGCGAGCGTAACATTCCGTTTTTCGGCATTTGTCTCGGCATGCAGTGCGCGGTGATCGAGTTTGCCCGCAACGTTGCCGGCTTGACCGACGCACACTCCTACGAATTCTATCGCGACCTCAAACATCCGGTGATTCACCTAATGGCCGACCAGTGGGACGTTACGGAGATGGGCGGCACGATGCGGCTTGGCGCGTTTCCGTGCATTTTGGATGAAAACAGCAAATCGTATGAGGCCTATCAGTCGCGCGAGATTTCCGAACGCCACCGTCATCGCTACGAATTCCACAATCCGTATCGCGAGTTGTTAACATCAAAGGGCTTGCGCCTGTCGGGAGTGTCGCCCGACGGCCGCTTAGTCGAAATCGTCGAAATTCCGACCCACCGCTGGTTTGTCGGCGTGCAGTTCCATCCCGAGCTCAAGAGTCAACTCGGCAATGCGCACCCCCTGTTCCGCGAGTTCGTTCGGGCAGCAAAAGCGTATCATGTCAATCCGTCGCAGCCGGAGCTGGATCTCGATACCGAATCGGCGATGACCGCCGAACGCGACGGCGATTTCGATCTGCATTCATGATTACCGCCGGTAATCTCAAACTCGGCGACGGTCGGCTCTTTGTCATCGCCGGGCCATGCGTCGTCGAATCAGAATCGATCACGCGTACCGTTGCCGAGAAGTTGGTCGGGGTTGCCAGCCGATTGGAATTGCCTTTGATCTTCAAAGCTTCCTACCGCAAGGCCAATCGACTTTCTGGAAAGTCATTTGCCGGTCTCGGTGATCAGGAAGCCTTGAAGATTCTCGCTCGCATCAAGTCTGAATTCGCATTACCTCTTCTCACGGATATCCACGAGCCGCGTGAAGCGACGATTGCTGCCGAGGTCTGCGATGTGCTACAAATTCCCGCCTTTCTCTGTCGTCAAACCGATTTGATTGCCGCCGCCGCCAAAACGGGACGCGCGGTGAATATCAAGAAGGGGCAATTCCTTGCCGCCGAAGACATGGCCCATCTGGCGCAAAAAGCCGTTGACTCCGGCAATCGAAACGTCATGTTGACGGAGCGCGGCACGACATTCGGCTACCGCGATTTGGTCGTCGATTATCGCAGTCTCGTGAAAATGCGGCAGCTCGGATTTCCGGTTGTTTTCGATGCCACGCATTCCGTGCAGCAGCCGGGCGGCCAAGGCGGGTCATCCGGCGGCTTGCGGGAATTTGTCGCGCCACTGACACGCGCCGCGCTGGCAGTCGGAATCGATGGTCTCTTTTTCGAGACGCATCCCGATCCGGCCAACGCCAAATCCGATGCCGCGACGCAAATGCCGCTCGTTCAGGTCGAGGCGTTCTTGCAGGAGGTAAAACAGCTTGCGGAGACTATCGCGCCCGCTCAGCGCTGACATCGCGAAAATTGAGCTCCTCGTGTTCGATGTCGACGGTGTGCTCACCGATAATCGCATGATCTTCCTCAAAGATAACCAAGAGGCAAAATCATTTTCCGCCGCCGACGGCTTTGCCATTAAGGCAACATCGGGTCGGGTCTTGAAATACGCCGTAATTACGGCGCGCGGCTCGGAGGTCACCGAGCGGCGTTGCAGAGAATTGGGGGTTGGCGATGTAGTCACTGCTTGGGACAAGGTTGCGGCGTTGAAAGAGCTGGCGGCGAGATACGCGCTTCATCTGGATCAGATCGGTTTCGTGGGAAACGATATTCCCGACCTCGTCGCAATGGAAACCGTTGGCCTCGCCGTTTGCGTCGCCGATACCGAGGCGGAGTTGCTCGATACCGCGCATTTTCAAACAACCCGCCTCGGCGGGAAAGGCGCCTGCCGCGAAGTGATCAACTTCGTGCTCGCCGCCAAAGGTCTTAACCTTTTGCAGATTTATCGCGATGGAATCACCGCTCATTAAGCGCGCCAAGGAAGTGTTGGCGCACGAGGCCGACGCTGTACGCGGCTTGACCGAACGCCTCGACGGGAATTTCGTCCGCGCCGTCCAATCCGTGCTCGCCTGCTCGGGCAAAGTGATTGTTACCGGCATGGGCAAGTCTGGCATCGTCGGCCGCAAGATCGCCGCGACATTCAATTCGACCGGAACGCCGGCGATCTACTTACATCCTTCCGAGGGACTGCACGGCGATTTGGGATTGCTGCAGCGTGATGATCTGGTGATCGCGATATCACGCTCCGGAAATCTCGACGAAATAGAACGCTTCTACCCCGTGATCGAGCGTCTCGGACTCACATTGATTTCCATAACCGGCAATTTGGCATCGCCGCTGGCGCAAAAGAGTGATATCGCGCTGGATGCCTCGGTCAGCGGCGAGGCGTGCATTCACAATTTGGCGCCGACGTCGTCTTCGACAGCCGCGATTGCCCTGGGCGATGCTCTGGCGCTGGTGGTACAAGAACAACGCGGATTTACGGCCGACGACTTCAAACGCCTGCACCCGGGCGGAACTTTGGGTCGGCGTTTGAATTTGCGCGTGCGTGATTTGATGCACTCCGGCGCCGATCTTCCGGTCGTCGACCATCGCGTCCCGGTCAAAGAGATGCTGATCACGATCACGAACAAGCGGCTCGGATCGGCGCTGATTGCCGATGACCACGGTCGCCTGCTCGGAATTTTCACGGATGGCGATTTGCGGCGGCTGGTGAATCGCAATGAAGAGTTCATGCACAAGATGGCGGGCGCGGTCATATCGAGCAAGCCAAAGCTGATCGGGCCCGACGAACTGGCGGAAAAGGCGCTGAAAATCATGGAAGATCATTCGATTACCGCATTAGTAATCGTTGACCCGGAAAACCGACCGATTGGGATCATACACATTCACGACATCCTCAAGAGCAAAGTCGTGTGAGCGCGAAAGAAAACTCCGTCACAAGCCGCGCCACCCTCACGCTCTTCCACCAGTGCGTCGTCGACATCATCAAGCGCATCCCACGCGGCAAAGTCGCATCCTACGGCCAGATTGCAGCCCTCGCCGGCGAGCCACGATCTGCCCGGCAGGTTGTGCGTATTCTCCACACCCAGAGCCGCAAACACCGCCTCCCCTGGCAGCGGGTGATTAACAAGCAGGGCCGTATATCACTGCCTAAAGGTAGCGGCTACGAAGAGCAGAAGCTGCGCTTGCTGGCCGAGGGCGTTAAGTTCGATCGCCGGGACGTGATCGACCTCGAACGTTTCGGTTGGCAGCCGCGCTCGCGGCGATGACCGTTTCAGCGCGAAACACACGATCCTGAATTCCGCGTTTCAACTCATCGCGAAAAAGTGACTCTGGGGCGCTCAAGGTTTGTCCGCTTGTTCCGATATGAAATTCGGTAAGGCCGAAAGTCACGGATGAACCCCAACCGCGTACAGGATGTGCCACTTTGGACACGACGATTACTCAGTTTCAAAATCGGAATGTTGATAATGCCGGTGCGAGTTTGTCATTGCCCGGTATTCTGAAAGCGCTCGCGAAAACCTCTAATCAAGATCAATTGCTCGACATCATTGACGCGCGCTGTGGCGCTCTGCTACGCGTTGCCGGAGTCGAGACGAACTTCATTGATGGCGACGCAAAACTCGGCGATTCGCCGTTGCTTCAAGTTGATCTCGAATTACCCGGCCGTCGCCAACGTCTGGTTCTGAACTGCTCCTACCAGTCGCTCTCGGTTCCGGCGCAGGATGCGCTTCGTCAAACTCTGTGCGTCACGCTCGGCGATTATTTGGCGCGATCGGCGGAAGCGCGCAGCCCGAAAGAGTCGGCGCGCGCGTTGACCAACACGGCAGCAACGGAACCTGGCCAAGCCGCAGTGGTAGCCGATGATTTGCAGTCGGCGTTTGCCCACAAATTGCGCAACAATCTCAGTGCTTCGATGACCGCGATCAATCAACTCAGAGAAATTCTGATGCCGCATCTCGATGCCGACACCTCGATGCTGATGGGAGTGCTCGAATCGGCCACGGAGGGTCAGCGGCGCCTGATCGATCGCTTCATGCTCTTGGTCAAACCACAAATCGTGCGGTTGGCACGCTTCGAATTGGGGCCTTTGTTGCGCTCGCTGATTCATCGTTACACTACCGGCGGCAACGTGCAAGTCCGTCTCGAGGGTCTCGAGCGTGAAGCGTTGGTCGAGACCGATCGCCAGCTCTATGCCGTAGTCCTGGCGGAGTTGATCGAAAACGCTGTCGAAGCTTCGGTGCGCAAAGAGATCTCCGTTTCGGTAACTCCCCGCGAAAGCCGCATCGAGATTGCGATTCGAAACGATGCCGCGCCATTGCCCGCCGCTGTATCGGAGAACTTTTTCAAGCCGTTTTTCACGACCAAACCCGGACGCGCCGGGATGGGTCTGGCGTTGGTCCGGCATTACACCCGTCTCCTCGGCGGCGCCGTGCGCCACAACTGCGAATTCGGCGCGATCGAGTTCACGGTCGCGCTGCCTCAAGATGAAAACTTATGCTAAGGCGTTTCATACTCGAAAGGATATTCCATGTCTACGATCTTAGTTGTCGATGACGACCGCAATCTCTGCCAGGCCATCAGCACGCTCCTGTCGCGCCAAAGTCACGACGCGGTGTGCGCTTACAGCGGGCAAAGCGCTCAAGAGCTGCTCGAGAAGCGGATGTTCGATCTGGTCATCACCGACCTGCGCCTCGTCGATGGGAACGGCACGGATATCATCCGCACCGTTAAACGGCTGATGCCCGATACCGAAATCATCATGTTAACCGGATTCGGCACCGTCGATACTGCGGTGGAGGCGATGCGCGCCGGCGCGTTCGACTACATGACCAAGCCGTTCAACGAGGCGGAAATGCTCTTGACCGTCGAAAAGGCCTTGCAACAGAAGTGGATGAAGAGCGAACTCAAGCACCTCAAGCGTGCCTTCGCCGAGAGCTACAACTTTGATTCGATCATCGGCACTTCAACCGCAATGAAAAATGTCATTGACGTGATCCGTCAAATCGCGCCGCAGGAAGTCAATGTGTTAATCACCGGTGAATCGGGGACCGGCAAAGAACTAATCGCCAAAGCGATTTATAACAACAGCCAGCGCCGCGAAGGCCGCTTCGTCGCGATCAATTGCTCGGCAATGCCGGAGCTACTCCTGGAATCCGAACTGTTTGGTCATGTCAAAGGGGCGTTTACCTCGGCGACGAACAATAAGAAAGGGCTTTTTGAGGAAGCGAACGGTGGGACGATCTTTCTCGACGAAATCGGCGACACATCGTCATCGCTTCAGGCCAAACTCCTGCGAGTGTTGCAGGAAGAAGAAATTCGCCCGGTGGGTTCGAATGAGACTTTCAAAACGAACGTCCGCGTCATCGCGGCGACTAATAAAAGTCTCGAACAGATGGTGGCGCGCGGCAAGTTTCGCGAAGACCTTTACTACCGGCTGAACGTCATTTCTCTCCCGTTGCCAACGTTGGCGCAACGCCGCGAGGACATCGTCCCGCTGGCGCAGCATTTTCTGGCGCGGTATTGCAGTCACTTCAGCAAACCGCTCAAGCGCCTGACGCCGGCTGCGAGTGACAAGCTGATGAATCATGAGTGGCCGGGCAACGTCCGCGAATTGGAGAACACCATCAAGCGCGCCGTGGCGTTATCGATCAGCGAAGTCATCGACGTCGATAGTCTCTTCTTGATGAAGCCGATGGTCAAGCGTCATGACCCGATGCAAGCAGCCACTGGCGGAATTGATACCCAATCGATGGAAGACATGCAGCGCGATCATATCATCCGTAGCCTCAAAGAAAACCGTTGGAATTATTCGATTACGGCGGGCAAGTTAGGGATCGGTCGAACGACGCTTTGGCGCAAGGTCAAGAAGTTCAACATCGTTAAGGACTAAGCGTCAGACGATCTACAGGCGCCACTGCTAAGCACTGAAAACGGCCGGTTCTTTCGAACCGGCCGTTTTCAGTTTTCAAAATGGAGCAGATCGGGATCGAACCGACGACCTGTACGTTGCGAACGTACCGCTCTCCCAACTGAGCTACTGCCCCATGTCCATTCGCCAAGGTGGCCCGCTCTGGCGGGCCAGGCGGCCTAAAGCCTTCTTATATTATACGCATCGGCGGCTCCGTCAAGGCGATTCTTCGGCTCTCCGCCGTGATCACCGGCGGCACAGGTTGACTCAAGGGATACAGCCCTCCTTCCGATAGTATCAGCAGTTCCCAAAGTGTGGGTAAAATACGGATCTCTCTGGAGCATGGAACCCGTGGGGCATTCGGGTATCGGAACCCGATCTGAGTCACAACCCTGGCGTCACAACTGAAGGAGCACCGTGACATGTCCTCAACTACCATCCTCTTTGTCGGACAGCATGATGTCGCCGATGACTTGAACTTTGGTTTTTCCCCGGCATCCGGCGCGTGGCAGTCGAAATTCGCCAACACCGGCAATGAAGCCCTGAATCTCGTCGCCGCGGAGTCCATTGATATCGTCGTCTCCGAGTTGCTGCTCGCCGATATGACGGGTGTTGATCTCCTGCGTCGCGTGCAGGCGAATACAAACGCCAGCGTTCGCATCATTCTTACCGGCGTCGATGATCGCGAAACGGCGGTCAAGTCGCTCGGTGTGGCGCATCAAATCATCGCCAAACCGGTTAAGATCGACGATCTGAAGTCGCACCTTGCCAGTTCTCTTTCATTGCGTCATTTGCTGGCCGACAAAGGGCTCCAACGGCGCATCGCGGCAATCGACAAATTGCCCGCCATACCCGCCGTCTACGATGAGCTTGTTGCCGAGATGCAGTCCGAATCTTGTTCGATGCAGAAGGTCGCGCAGCTAATTCGTCAGGATGTCGCAATCACCGCAAAAATCCTGCAGATGATCAATTCCGCGTTCTTCGGCGTCGCGACCCGCGTGGAAAATCCGCTGCAGGCGGTGAATCTCCTCGGCCTTGATACCGTAAAGAGCCTCGTGCTCACCGCAGGCGTATTCAGTCAATTCAAGGATCCCGGAATCAGCGGTTTCTCAATCGATGATATCTATAACCACAGCCTCATCGTCGGTGCCGGTGCGCGCCACTTTGCCAAGGCGTTCGGACTAAACCGCAAGCAATCCGAAGATGCGTTGACCGCCGGCATGCTCCACGATATCGGCAAGCTGGTGCTGTTGACCAACTTCGCGGAGGAAGTCCGCCAGATGCAGAAAGTGATGATCGACGATCATCTCACGCTCCACCAGGCGGAACTAAAGGTGCTGGGCGCAACACATTGCGAAATCGGCGCACACCTCTTGTCGCTCTGGGGTCTGACCGATCAGATTCTTGAGGCGGTCGCGCTGCACGATGACCCGCAAAAATGCGTAAGTCCGGCAGTCAACGTTTTGGCTGCGGTGCACGTCGCCAACGCCATCGACCACGACAATCGGACGCCAAATCGCGATCCCAAAGCAACCTACGGCGACGTTGATTACCTGACCAAGATTGGGCTAATTGCGCAAATGCCGTATCTGCGTTCGTTGTCGCCGACGCCGTAGCCGGCGCTGCGAGCTAATTGCCCAATACTCTGTTTAGCCGAACATCGTGCTGAATCTGCCCGTAGGCTACGACTATCGCGGCATACGGCTCGTATCCCGCTTTGTCTGCCGTGAGCAAATACTCGCCCGGTTCCAGATTGAGGAATTCGAAACGACCGTTCGTGACGGTCGTGAATTCCCGATCGGCGATTCTCATTGTGACTTTGGGAATTGTCCCTGACGTTTGTTCGACGAAGACTGTTCCCGCCACGCTGGCACGCTCCGGCGCAAGTATCGGCGGGTCCGCGCAGGACGCCATTAGCCCGACAAGTGCAAGTAATACGAGCAACACTATTACGGGAAAACTCAATTTCCTTACCTCACCAAATTCGTAATTGATACGTGGTTATGCGGCTCCGTATTAGTGATCGACCGCACCTTTGACCGCCGCGAACCCAATTCTCTCCTTGACTTACCCGGCCAACGAGCCTACAATCTTCGCTAATCATGGCGACGACCGGCAAACTTCGTTACGAATACTGGGACATCCTGCGCGCGCCGCGTCTGGCGTTGTCGGGCAAAGCATTGACGGCGCAAGCGCGACCGTTAGCGTACGGCTTGCTGGGGTACTTTCTGCTCACCTATCTGGCGCTGACGCTGGAGGGGATATCCTTTGCCGAGAGCTTCTCAAAGTTCAGTTTTCTGCCGGTGCTTTCTCTGGGGCTAACCCATTGGTACACTTATGCGCTGTGGATATTCGGTATCGCCGCAGTTATCGCCATGTACGATTTCGGCTGTTTGACGGCCGCCAAACTCGCCTTCGAGGAACTCAGCGGGAATCTCTTCATGCCGCTTTCGGCGGCACAGAAGGATGCTCGCGGCAATCTGCAATCGCTCTGGGTATCTGGTGGGTTGGTGCTCCTTCTAATTGTTCTTCTCGCCGTGTTGCAGGGAGTAGTGAGTTGGGTAGCATTGATTCCGGGGGTGGGGGAGATTATCTACAGCGCGCTCTATGGAATGCTGTTCTTCCTCTGGTCGCTGTTTATCGTCTTCCTTGGCTTCGGTCTGACAACGGCGGTTTTCACCTTGCCGGCGATCATTGTCGCCCGCGAAAAGGAATTTTTCGGCGCGACCTTCTATATCTACAACATCATCTGGTCGCAGCCGTTGCGCTGGTTCAGCTTGACGGCGATTGGTGTCATTCTCGCCAAACTCGGCGTTTGGGTGCTCGGGTACTTCTTTATGCGCGCCTTGCAGCTAACGAATCTGATCGCGAGCTGGTTTGGCGGCGAGAAAGTCGACCGCTTGCTGATGGCCGGATACAATCTTCTCGAGCCGCTGCGACCGCTTTTCGATTTCTGCACTTCGCTCTATCCCGGCTCGGCCATTAAGTACGACTGGATTCACTACGGCGGCGCGTATCAAGCGACGGGGAGCGAATACATCGGCGCGATCATCATCGCGATTGCCGTATTTGTCACCTGGATCGTGATCGTCTCCTACGGCTTCAATGTCATTACTTGCTCGCAACTAATTGCCTTCCTGCTGATCCAGTACCACGAAGACAAAACCAAGCTTACCGAAGGCAGCGCGATGCGCGAACCGGAGCCGAATGAGATTCGTCCGGAGAAACCTAACCTCGGGCCGCCGCAACCCTCATACGAATAGCTGGCGATTCGCGTAGCTGCTACTTGACATGACAAACGTACGCCACATCCGCAACTTCTCGATTATCGCCCACATCGATCACGGCAAGTCGACTCTGGCTGACCGCCTGCTCGAGATGACCCGCACCATCAACGTGACTCACAAACAGATGCTCGACAACATGGATCTCGAGCAGGAACGCGGGATTACGATCAAAGCTCACGCCATTCGCATGCACTACAAAGCCGCGGACGGTCACTCCTATACGCTCAATCTGATCGACACACCAGGGCATGTCGACTTCTCATACGAAGTTTCGCGTTCGATCGCCGCTTGCGAAGGCGCGCTACTGGTTGTCGACGCTTCGCAGGGTATCGAAGCGCAGACGCTATCCAATCTCTACAAAGCGCTCGACCAGAATCTTGAAATCATACCGGTGATCAACAAGATCGACCTGCCGCATGCCGAAACCGAGCGCGTCGCCGAGTCGATCATGAATCTGATCGGTTGTACCCGCGAGGAAATTTTGGCCTGCTCTGCCAAGCAAGGGATCGGCATTCATGAAGTTCTCGAGGCCATCGTCACGCGCATTCCGCCGCCGAAGACTCAGGCGCATGCGCCGCTGCGGGCCATGATCTTCGATTCCAAATTCGACAGCTATCGCGGCGCGGTGCCCTATATCCGCGTGGTCGACGGCGAAGTCAAGAAGGGCGACCGAGTCCGCTTCTTCTCGACCGGCATCGAGTACGAAGTCGACGAGGTCGGATACCTGATCATCGACCGCGTGCCGGCCAAGAAACTCGGCCCCGGCGAAGTCGGCTATGTCGTTTGCAACATCCGCAACGTTGCCGACGCCAAAGTCGGCGACACAATCACGTTCGCCGAACACGGCGCTGATACGCCACTGCCGGGATTCAAAGAAATCAAATCGATGGTCTATTCGGGCATTTATCCGGCGACGACTGAGCGTTACGACCAACTGCGCGAGGCGCTCGAAAAACTCAAGCTCAACGACGCCTCGCTCACCTTTGAGCCGGAATCTTCGCTCGCATTAGGGTTTGGATTTCGCTGCGGATTTCTGGGCTTGCTCCATTTGGAGATCATCCACGAACGCCTCGAGCGCGAGTTCAGCGTCACGATTGTCAACACCGTGCCCAACGTCGAATACCACGTGTACACGACCAAAGACGAAATTCTGCGCGTCGACAATCCTTCCAAAATGCCGCCGCCGCTGAACGTCGATCACATCGAGGAGCCGTTTGTGGCGGCACAAATCATCACACCGACCGAGTACATCGGCAGTATCATGAAGATGATCGCCGAGCGCCGCGGCGAGTTCAAAGCCACGCATTACCCCGATCCGAGTCGCGCCACGCTCGAGTTCAACTTACCGCTGTCGGAGATCATCTTCGATTTCCACGACAAACTCAAGTCGATTTCGCGCGGCTATGCATCTCTCGACTACGATTTCCTCGAGATGCGCGAAAGCAAACTGGTCAAGCTCGACATCCTGCTTAACTCCGAGCCGGTGGACGCGCTTTCCTGTCTGATCCACTCCGAACGCGCGCAGGTTTGGGGCCGCAAACTCTGCAAGAAGCTTCAGGAATTGATCCCGCGGCAGATGTTTGAAGTCGTGATTCAGGCCGCGATCGGTTCCAAAATCGTTGCGCGTGAGACTGTGCGCCCAATGCGCAAGAACGTCACTGCGAAGTGCTATGGTGGCGACATTACCCGCAAACGCAAGTTGCTCGAGCGTCAGAAAGAGGGCAAAAAGAAGATGAAACAGATCGGCTCTGTCGAACTCCCGCAAGAGGCCTTCCTTGCTGTCCTCCAAATTGACCGCGATGGGGAGTAGCTTGCTCAGCTTGAACCTGACCAACTGATTGTGAACAAGCCCTCACTATCACCTGAATTGTTCCCGGAGCGACGGACAGCGCGAGTCGTTCTGATAAACAACAAGAACGAAATTCTCTTAGTAAAGTATAAGAGTGACAGACCGGTCGATCCGACGAGACCCGATGAATTCACTCTCTGGGTGCCGATCGGTGGCGGCGCTGAAAGCGGCGAATCCTACGAACAAGCTGCCGTGCGTGAAGTCAGAGAAGAGACCGGTTTGAGTGTCACAATCAGCCACTGCACCTGGTCACGAGACCTCCAACTCGAGTTATCTGGCGAAATGCGACAGGTGCGTGAACGCTACTTTTTGGCACACTCGTCCCACTCGACAATTGACTGTTCTCGACACGCGGAAGAGAACATCCTTGCCGCCCGCTGGTGGAGCATCGATGACTTGGCGAAAACCGAAGAAATCGTCCGCCCGCCAAATTTAGCCGCCCTGTTGGAGCCCCTCCTGAAAGGTGTGCTGCCGGATGCTCCGCTGGATATTAGCGGCGGATGATACGAACACAGTGCCTCTATGAAGTCCCACAGGGTTGAGTTGTGCACACAACAATCGACTCTGTACGAGCGGCTTCAGCCGCGGTTTTTCTCAATATCACCAAAGATCGCGACTAAAGTCGCTCCTACGTAGATGGATCGTCGTCCCATCCGGTTGTCCCAATCTGAAACACACTTTCGCTACCGCCTCAAATGGCAGCGAATCTCTGACGATAGCTTGAGGAGGGACTCCTCGAAGTTGACAAAAGGTCGCGCTCGAAACAGCGCGGGAGTTCAAAGCGTAATCGCTGTATCGAAAAACGGAGGTCAAACCGCAATGGAAGAACTGAAACCGAAAATCAATCGCATCATCTTTGGCATAGCCGCACTGTGTTTCTTTTTGCCGTTCGTCAACTTTTCATGCGCCGACATGACCGTCGCTACGGTCAGCGGCTTCGACCTGGTCTTCGGATCGTCGGTCGACTTTGCGGGAATGGACGCAATGCAGCAATTCGCGCAATCCGCTCCCGAAGGCGAAACAACTCCCGCGCTGACTCCCGACACTCAGATGTCGCGGCAAGTCGAGCCCAGTTTCCTCGCGATAATCTCAATGGCGTGCTGTCTGCTTGGCCTATTTCTCAGTTTCTCCGATGCCGACCGCTTGCGCTACCCGCGCATCCTGCTGGCTTGCGCCGCGGCCGCGACCTTGGTGTTTCTGCGCGTGAGTATCGGCTCGGAAGTCGAATCGCAGGGCGGTGGCATCATGCAGGTTGAATCGGCCATCGGTTTTTGGCTTATTCTTGTGCTTCTGGCCGCGGCGGTTTATCTGAACTACACGACGGAATCGACACCGGACGGGCCACATATTCGCGCCCGCATCGATCGCCCACAGGCACGCGTCGACCAGATTCGCCGCAGCGACGCACCGACTCCGACCACCGAGAATCGGCCACCGGCGCGTTGATTGACAAGTCTCTGATCGTCCCACTCGGCAGTTGCTTTCGACTGCCGAGTTGCGCCTTCCAATAAGGTCGCCCGACCAGCGGAGCTTGCTCGAAAACCGCAGCTTACAAAGCTCTTGCTTCAACCGCTTCCTAAGTGTTACCATCTCGACAATGCCATCCGGCGAAACCGGCGCAACATTCCCGCCGCCGGATCGTTGGATAAACGGGAGAACTCATGATCCGTTCCCGCCAGAATCATCATTACCGTTGGGCGCTCTTGCTGCTTTTTATCCTGACAGCCACGCCGCTTCTGGCTTTCGAGTACAAGGTTGCGGACGAGGTTTACCTCTCCGGTGACTTCTCGGAAGATGTTATGCTCGCGGGCGGTACGGTCAATTTCGACGGCACGATCTGGGGCGATCTGCTTGTCGGTGCGCGCACAATGACGTTCGATGGTCTGGTCGACGGCAATGTCAACGTCGGCGCTCAACGAGTTACCATCAACGGCGAAATCTGCCGCTCGCTGCGCGCCGCCGGGCAATCGATCAACCTCAATTCGCGTATCGACGGTGACGCCACGGCCTTTGGGCAGGAAATCACAGTCACGTCGGATGCATGGGTCGGCCGTGATGTCGCCTTTTTTGGCACGGAAGTCTTCATCAACGGCGATATCGGTTCCGATGCCTACATCTACGCGGCTACCGTCAACATCAGCGGTCGCATTGAAGGCAATCTCAAGGTGAAAGCGGGCAAGATTTCGATCGCTCCGACAGCGTTTGTCGGCGGCGGTTTCGAGTACGAGTCGCGCGAGAAGGCGAAAGTCGCGCCCGAGGCGCAAGTCATGGGTGAAACGCGCTGGAAAAAGTCCGCCAAAGACGGCGAATCAGGCGGTGTCATGTCGTGGGTGCCGCCACCGGTGTCGATTTCCTGGTCATTATTCTACTTCTTTGGCTCGGCAATCATCGGCGTAATCCTGATCCTTGGCCGGCGCGAATCAGTAATAAACGTGGCCAACGAAATCCGCACCAATGGCGCGCTCGCGGGCGCGCTCGGACTGGCAATCGTCATCCTCGGATTGGTGATAATTTTCCTGATGATGATCACGGTCGTCGGCATTCCGGCGGCCTTGGCCGCACTAACGGCCTACGGACTGCTCTTTTTCGTCAGCAAGGTGTTTGTTGCCATCACCGTCGGCATGTTGCTACTCGGTCTCATTCGCCGCAACGGTCGAGTCTCGCTCGGCTGGTCGCTGGTAATTGGATTGCTCCTGCTATCCCTCTCCTTCAAGATTCCGATACTCGGCTGGTTGATCTATATCCTCGCCTGGGCGGTGGGCGCTGGAGCGGTCACGTTGCTGTTCTTCCGGCGAAAAAAACCTGCGGTTGTCGAAGCCAACGCGAACGCCGTGAGTTGAGTTTCGTCCGGCAAGCGGATTCAAATATTGGGATTCCGGCTTTGACCTTCTATATTGCCGCAGGCACAGTATCGCAATGCATCCAGAGATTCTTCATATCGGCCCGTTTACTTTGCGCAGCTTCGGCCTCATGCTGGCGCTCTCTTTTCTCGTCGGTATTCTCTATATCAGGCGCCGGGCGCTGCGAGAGCACGTCGATGTCAACTTCGTACTCAATTTGGCGTTTCTCGTAATCTTCGCCGGCATTTTTGGCGCTCGTGTATTCTATGTGCTCTTCCATTGGTCGGACTTTTCGAGCAACCCATTGTCGGCGTTTAATCCGTTTGCGTCCGGGCAGTTCGGCATCGCCGGACTCAATCTGTATGGCGGCATCGTCTTCGCGATTGTTGTCGCGCTCTGGTATGTGTGGCGCAAGAAACAGTCGCTGTGGCGCGTGTTTGATATCTTCGCCCCGGCCGTGGCGCTCGGTATCTTTGTTGCCCGCATCGGCTGTTTCCTCAACGGCTGCTGCTACGGCATTCCCGGCGACCTGCCGTTTTGTGTTTCGTTTCCGGAAGGCTCGATCCCGCATGCGCACTTCGGCGACCAGCCGCTGCATCCGACGCAGCTTTATTCCTCGCTCTATGGTCTGATTCTCTTTTTCGTTCTCGACTTCATCGATAAGCGCAAGAAATTCCTCGGTGCGACATTTGCTTTGCTGCTGATGTCGGAGGCGGTGTTTCGTTTTCTGATCGAGTACGTGCGCTACTATGAGCCGGAGATGGTTACCACGCTTTTCGGCATTACGTTCACGTACAATCATCTGATCGCCGTGGCGCTTTTCGTTCTCGGCCTGACACTCTGGCTGGTTCTCAGGCGCCGCCCGTTAGTACCCTGAAATCAGTCGCCACTCAATCGTGTCGCCGATTGCCGGATAAAGGGCATGGCTTCCAGCCTTTGCCGGTTGACTGTTGACGAAAAACAGCCAGTACGCCGTCTTAGTGCTCGCTTTCCCGTCGATGCTCTTGACGAACACACCCATTGCCGAGCTGTCGTACTCGACCAGGAAGCGCTCGTGCGTTTGTTGAAACACCGAACTTGTGTCGGTAGCGACAAAACTAAATCGCTCGAGCACTACGCGCTCTCGTCCGCAACTCAAGACGGAAAGCAGCGCGTTGAACATGAGCATTGACAAGATAAATCGATTTTTCATGCTCAATCAGTAACATGTAGACATGGTCTGGATCAAGCCCTTTTTGCCTTGATTATCGTGCGCAGTCGCCGTAAGTTCTGCGCGAGTGATTATGGCTGAACCAACGTTTCTACGGGTTGACGGCAGTTTTGGCGAAGGCGGCGGACAAATTCTGCGCACTTCGCTGGCGCTTTCGACTTTGCTTGGTCGACCAGTCGAAGTCACCAATATCCGCAAGAATCGGAAGTTCCCGGGCCTGATGCCGCAGCATCTGACAGCGGTCAAAGCTTGTCAGCAGATTTGTGACGCGACCGTCGAAGGCGGCGAGATCAACTCCGAACGCCTGACGTTTATCCCCGGGAAGATCCGTTCCGGCAAGTACACCTGGGATGTCGCCGAAAGCAAAAAATCGGCGGGCGCCGCCACGCTGGTCTTGCAGACGGTCCTGTTGCCGCTGCTGTATGCGAAGAATGAATCGTTCATCACCGTCAAAGGCGGCACACACGTGCCGTGGTCGCCGCCGGCAACCTATCTCAAGCAGGTATTCCTGCCGGTTCTCGGCATGATGGGCTGTCAGACTTTCATGAAGATCAATCGCTGGGGTTGGTATCCCGAAGGCGGCGGCGAAATCACCTGCAAGATTCGTCCGATCGACAAAATGCGCGCGCGTCAATTCGCCGAGCGTGGTAAACTGCATCGCGTTTACGGGATGTCGGTAGTCACGAACGTCGGTGGCGGCGTTAAGGATCGTCAATTCAAGGCCACGCTCAAGATGCTCAAGGCGGCCGAGATTCAAGCGCAGGTGCGCGCCAGCGAAGTGCAAGCTTCCGGTAAGGGGACAATCGTCTTTTTGACCGCCGAGTTCGACAATGTCCGCGCCGGTTTTTCGACCTTGGGTGAGAAAGGTGTTCCTGCGGAGAGAGTCTCGGAGGCCACCGTGTCCGATCTGAAGGCCTTTCTCGGCAAACAGGTTTGCCTCGACCACTATTTAGCGGATCAACTGATTCCCTTCGTCGCCCTGACCGGCGAAAGGGTGGTGATGAACGTCTCAAAGATCACGAATCATCTCAAGACGAATCTCTGGGTCACCAAGAAATTCGTCCCGATCAGCTATCGTCTATCGGGGCCGATGGGATTACCCGGCACACTTATGATTGAACCGGCGCCCGAACCGACCGAGCAGGCTCCGGCTCCGGAAGCCGCGACTGCTGTGCCGTAAGATTGACTCAATCGTTGTTTGCTTCGTTATCCTTGCGAACTGGACTGTTGAAGGAGCCGGTTCCATTGTCATCCTGAGCGAAGCGAAGGGTTTGTTCTTGTTGCGACACAAGGGCAAACGGATTCTTCGCTGCGCTCAGAATGACAGATGCGGGAGAAGCGCGAAACCCGACGTTTAAGGTGAAAAGACATGAGGCTCGCACGACTCACGTTACTCGCTATAGCAGCACTGCTCTACTTCGCCTGCTCCCCGAGCGACCGCAAAGAGACCCCGGCAATCAAATCGGAAACTCCCGCCACCGAATCTTCGGCAACCGTTGCCGGCTATCCGCTCCGCATCGGCAAGGACTTTCCCGACATCCGATTGACGACCGCGCTCGGGCAGCCACAGTCGACGCGCGAGACATTTCAGCATGATGGCGCGGTGTTTGTTTTCCTCGATCCCGCCTGCGCTGAGTGCTCGACAATGGTGCGCCAATGGCAGCAGCGAATCGCCGCCGGTGTCGTTAATGAATCCCAAGTCTGCGGAATTTTGCCGGCGTCGGTGGCCGTCGCCGATTTCTATCGCCGCAAGCTCGCGATCGATTTCCCGCTTCTGGCCGACACGCTGCTGGTGTTCTCGACTACGTATGAAGTCCGCGACGCGCCGCTCGCCTTGGTGGTCGGCAAGTCGGGTATCGTCCGCGACTACTTGAATGACGTTCATCGTCAGGTTTTCCCAGATCAGTTGCAGCAGCAGTTAGCTCAGTAGTTTCGACCCAGATAGCTTGCCGATTCGCTTGACAGGTTTGCGTTGTCACCTTATCAATCCCGCGTTGAATTTAAGCGCTTCGCTGAGGAGATAAGACATGCAAATCGGAAAACCGGCTCCTAATTTCTCCGGCACGGCAGTCACCGCCGACAAAGAATTCGCCGAGATCAAACTGGAAAACTATCGCGGCAAGTGGGTGGTTCTGTTCTTTTACCCGCTCGATTTTACATTCGTTTGTCCCACCGAAATTCGCGGTTTCGACAAATCTTACGGTTCGTTTCGCGATGCCGACGCCGAAGTGATCGGCTGTTCGGTCGATTCGCATTTTTCGCATCTGAGTTGGATCGAACGCGATTTCAAGCGGTTGAGTTTCCCGTTGCTGTCGGATATCACCAAGGAAATTTCCAAAGCCTACAACGTGCTGATCGATGAAGGCTTCAGCCTGCGCGGGACGTTCATCATCGATCCCAATGGCATTCTCAAATCGATTGTCGTCAACGATAATGCGGTTGGCCGGTCGATCGAAGAGACGCTGCGCACGCTTAAGGCGCTTCAGACCGACAAGCTCACCCCTTGCGGCTGGCAGCCCGGCGACGAATTTGTGACCGTCCCGGCATAGAAGTTGGTACCCGGTTCGGCGAAGAAATCGGGGCTTCTGTAGGAGCGACTTCAGTCGCGACCTTGGACGACCATCCACCGATCGCAGCAACCGTAGGTCGGAACCCCCGATGGGAGCATTACGATTCGCCGAAGCAACTTGGCGGGGTTCCGACGTACAGAGCTGTTTAAGTCGGGCTCCCGGTGATCAACCGTGGCCGAAGAACGCGAAGCCCGACATCATTTCCTGTTCTCAGGTTTCAGGCCCAAGTCGGGCAACGCGCTCACGATCTTCAGAGTTTCCATGCTCACCGTGATCACTTGACCGATTAAGCGCACGATGTACTGCGGATCATCGGGCCGGTTTGGGTCGGAGACGATTCCGCTGCGCTTGTCGGTCTTGACGCGATACTGATCGATCACCCAGTCCAGAGCCGAGCGGTTGCCGAGGCAGTAATCAAAGCACTCGATAGGAATGCCGCTCAGGGTGAGGAAATCGTTGTAGATCAATGATCGTTTGTCTTTCGACAGTTTCATGCGTTCGACGCGCCAGTTAATTTTGACTTCGCGATTTTCAATTTGCTCCAGAAGATACTCCGGCTGCTGTTCATAGTCGGTGTGGATTTCGGCCAGCCGCTTTCCCGCCGCGGAGAAGTCCCAGAAGTCGGGGGCTAACGGAATGCGCGGCAATTCGCGACGCAGATTAGCTGCGAAACGCCGTCGATATTCGGGGTGGTGCAAGACGCCGTAGACGTAATAGAAGATATCCCATTTGGTGATCTTCTTGTCGTCGTACTTTGTGCGAAATTCGTTGAGCGCCCAGTCGGTGATGTTGTCGCGGCGCGATGAGCCCGAGCTGGCAAGTGTGAAAAGCGGAAGACAGTTCGTCTTATCTAGGGAGTCGAGGCAAGCAACGGCCTTAGTTGCGAGTGTGTGAAAAGGTCTGAAACTACCCGCACCCGTAACACACAAAACGATGTTCGCAGCTGACTCATCGTCGTTCGTCCTCCATGCAGAGAACTTGGCAGGTCTATCGAGTACAATGTCGGAAAGGTAAACGAAGTTGCGAACGAAAGGTCTGTATTGCGCTTGCGCGATTCTCAGCGAATCTACGGCCAACTTATGATATGATGCCAAGTGCCGCTTGAGAGTATCACTCCACTTAATAGCATCGTAGCGAACGAACAAGTCCGGATCCGGCTTCACTGCAAGTCTATGATACCTGTCCACCTCTTCGTTGTAACTAGTTTCAAAGCTCTTCAACTTGATCCAAAGTGCTTCACGATTGAAGTCGAAGGCGGTAGTGTCGCGGTTCGACGAAACACCCAAAGATCCTTCCGCGAATATTGAGCGTGGCTTCTCCTTTGAGGTTGACATCTTATCTAGAAGTGGGAGGAACTCGTGGAACTCCGCATTTGAACATTCAAGATTCCACGGTGCCCTCCGATCACCTCTGAAAGATCTCCATTGAAGACCGCTGACGCATCTGCCGAAGTCAAGGTGCCTGTACTTCTCCTCACGCCTCCATCCTTCGCCGGTCGATGCAATGTGGATTGACGACTTCTGTTTTGACTCCGAGCCCCTCTTGGCAACGAGGAGGTTTATGCTGACACCAATCTGAATTCCGAACACATTGTGCGTTGTCCCTGAGAGCTTCGGATTCTTGCGCACATTACCACCGAGATTGAGTATCCAAATCTTGTCATAATCCTTGGCGAGGTGCTCTCGCATTCCGTCAAACGACAATTCTTCAACGAAACTGTTATTCGTGATGAACGCGACTACTCCTTCGCCGGAAATTCTGTCGCTTGCCCAACGAATGGCCCTTACATACGGGTCGTCCAATTTGCGGAGAAGCTTTGCTTTGGAAGATTTCTTGTATGTCACCCTAATCCGTTCATCAACAGCGGGATATGACCGATTCTTGTTGTCGTCGTTCTCGTTAACTTGGCCAGCGTTATATGGCGGGTTACCGATCACCACAAATATCGGACATTCCTTCTGCCTGAGGACGCGCTGCTTATTGACTGTATTGAACAACTCCGTTTGCCTCTTCTCGGCCAAGTCAAACGTATCCACCAAACAAATTCCTTCGAACGGCTCATACGCGCCGGTGCGCTCGTAAAATTCGTGCTCAATGTTCATGGCCGCGATGTAGTAGGGCAGCAGCATGATTTCATTGCAGTGAAGTTCGTGGCGGTACTTGTGCGTCAGAGCTGAAGGTTTGATCTTCTGCATGACGTGGACGATGAAGTTCCCGGTCCCGACAAACGGGTCGAGAATGTGCACGTTCTTATCGGACAAGGAGCGGCCGAACTCCGTCTCAAGAATCTCCTCAACGCTGTTGACCATAAACTCGACGATCTGCGGCGGCGTATAGACAATGCCGTGCGTGTCGGCGACTTTCACCGAGAAACCCTGGAAAAACTTCTCGTAGACGGTATTGAGGAATTTCTGTTTCTGCTGAAAATCGTCGATGCCGCTGGCCGACTTTTCGATGGCCGTATAATAATGATCGAGCGGCTGTAGAAACGCGTCGCGATTAAAGGCCTTCGAGGTCAAGGCGGCAATGACTTTCTCGATTTCGGCGGCGATTACGTTCCGCTTGACAAAATCCGGATTGTTGAACACGCGGCGAAAGATTCGCTCGGTCATTATGTGCTGTAATAGCATTTCCTCGACGGCGTCAGTCGACAAGTTGGGATTGATCGACTGGCGACAAAGTTCGATGAATGAAGCAAACGCCTCGCTGAACTGCTTGTTCGTCTTCTGCTCGCCCTCAATCAACGCTTTGAGTCTTTGCGCATGTTCGGAAATTTGCTCTTTGAAATCTTTGATCGCGTCTTCAAACGAGGCATACTCGGGGGCCGCGTAGTCGAAGAAGAGCTCCAAAACGCGAACCAGCTTCTCCGCCTGCTGGATCGATTCATCAACGACAAGTTTGCCATTCTGATAGAGGATAGCGCGCCGCGGTTCCTGAAAGAGAATATTGTTGCGCGGGTATCCCTTCTCGAATTTGACCTTAACCTCTTTGGTCAATTCGTCTTGACTGTCCTTGGCCTCCCAATAGCCGTAAGGATAATTGTAACTGTCCAACAGAGCGGCATCGACGCTGATTCGACCGCCGCCGTTGACCTTGCGCTGGTATTCGGGGGTTACTGTCAGCTTGAACTGGCGACTGCACGACTGAAGTAGAGTCTGGAAAGCGGAACGGACCGCCCCTTCATGTTTGATCCCCAGTCGCTCGAATTTGGCGAGCGCCTCGTAATATTCTTTTACGGCCTTGTGCGTAGGCTTAAGTTTTAATCGTGGCATGATCCGTTGCCCTTAAAGGCGATGACAATAGGAATAATATTCGACGAAATTCTCTCGGTAGTCAACCAGAATTGCTTCCCACTTTCCCCTTGTGTCAGTCGGCAGAGAAGTCCATCTTCACGGGCAGCAGCAGCGTACTATTGACTATAGCGATCTATTATTCTGGAGAGATACATGGTTTCCCAATCCCGCGCGAAGCGGCCCGCCGCTTCAACGAAAACGAAATCGAAACCGGCCAAAAAGTCCGCGAGCAAACGCCAAACGCGATCAAGTAATGTTCCCGCCGCCGACAGCATTTTATCGGTGCAGCATGAAGACCGCCTGTTTCCGCCGCCGAAAGATTTCGCGGCCAAGGCGCATGTCAAGTCAATGGCGCAACTGACGAAATTGCAGGCGGACGCGGCGCGTAATCCGGTGGCGTTTTGGGAAAAACAGGCGCGCGAACTCCTGTGGTTCAAGCCGTGGAAGAAGCCGTTGGTCTGGAAGCACCCGTTCGCACAGTGGTTTGTCGGCGGCAAGATCAATATCTCGTATAACTGTCTCGACCGCCATGTCGCGACTTGGCGACGCAACAAGGCGGCCATCGTCTGGGAGGCCGAAAACGGCGAGACGCGCACACTGACCTATCAGCAACTGCTCGGTGAAGTCTGCAAGTTCTCGACCGTGCTCAAGTCGCTTGGTGTGAAGCCCGGCGATGTCGTCGCGATCTATATGGGCATGGTGCCGGAGGCCGTGATCGCGATGCTCGCTTGCGCGCGCATCGGCGCAACGCACAACGTCGTGTTCGGCGGGTTCTCGGCGGAAGCGCTGCGCGAACGGATCAACGACTCCAAGGCCGTCGCCGTGATCACGCAGGATGGCGCCTACCGACGCGGCGCGGTGATCCCGCTTAAGGACAATGTCGATCTATCCTTGCAAGACGCGCCGACGGTGCAGAATGTCGTCGTCTATCATAGAGTCGGCAACGAAGTCAACATGCAGATCGGCCGCGATCATTGGTGGCACGAGCGGATGCAAGTGCCGATGTCGCCCTGTGTCGCCGAGCCGCTCGACGCCGAGCACCCGCTGTTCATTCTGTATACCTCCGGTTCAACCGCCAAACCGAAAGGGATTCTTCACACCACCGGCGGCTACCTCACGCAGGTCGCGTACACCTTCAAGCTGGTGTTCGATATCCGCGAGGAGGATCTCTATTTCTGCATGGCCGATATCGGCTGGGTGACTGGGCACAGCTATGTCGTCTACGGTCCTCTGGCGAACGGCGCTTCGGTGTTTATCTACGAAGGCGCGCCGAATTATCCGGCGCCGGATCGTATTTGGGACATGCTCAAGCGACACCGCGTCACTGTCTATTACACCGCGCCAACGGCGATCCGCGGATTCATGCGCGCTGGCGAGCAGTACCCGATTGCGCACGACATATCGTCGCTGCGGCTGCTCGGATCGGTCGGCGAGCCGATCAATCCCGAAGCCTGGATGTGGTATCACACGTTGATCGGCGGCAGGAATTGCCCGATCGTCGACACATGGTGGCAGACCGAGACCGGCGCGATCATGATCTCGCCGGTGCCGGGCGCAACAACTCTGAAACCCGGCTCGTGCACGATGCCGCTGCCCGGCGTGATCGCCGATGTCGTGCGCAAGGACGGCACCAGTTGCGCTCCCAACGAAGGCGGTCTGCTGGTGATCAAACATCCGTGGCCGGCGATGACGCGCACGATCTACGGCGATCCGCAGCGCTTTAAGGAAGTGTACTGGAACGATTTTCCGCCGACGAAAACTCGGCCGGGTTACTATCTCGCCGGCGACGGCGCGCGCAAGGACGAGGACGGCTATTTCTGGGTAATGGGACGCATCGACGATGTCGTCAACATCAGTGGCCATCGCCTCGGAACTGCCGAGGTCGAGAGCGCGCTCGTTTCGCACAAGACAGTAGCCGAATCGGCCGTCGTCGCGCGACCGGATGACCTGAAAGGCAGCGCGCTGGTGGCGTTTGTCACGCTCAAGAGCAATGTCAGCAGCGAACCGGCGTTCTTGGAAGAGCACCGCGAAGTGCTTCGCAATCATGTGATGAAAGAAATTGGCCACATTGCCAAGATCGATGAGATTCGATTCACCGATGCGCTTCCCAAAACGCGCTCCGGCAAAATCATGCGCCGCCTGCTGCGCGAAATCGCCCATGGCAATGTCGTCACCGGCGACACGACGACGCTGGAGGATTTCTCGATTCTGGAGAAGCTGCGCCAAGACGAAGAGTAGGAGTTCATTGGTTGGGTCGTGATAGACCCCTGCCAGCCCCGACTGAAGGTCGCTTCTGCCGAGAACTCTCGACGCCGTTGCGCCGACGCCGATTTCGCTTATATTTGGCATGGCGCAAGCCGATGATGACAATATGAAGAAATACTCGATTATCGCCGCTTCCGGCGCGGTGCTCGCGATCGCGGGCTACGCCTATTATCACTTCATTGGCTGCTACAACACCTGAGGTATCTTTTCGTCGCCGGTGGCGACGACGGTTCTCGGCGGATTGTTCGGCGTTCTCATTGGCATGCGCATGACGGAAGAAGAATAGACTATGCCAATCTACGAATACATCTGCAAAGAATGCGGCCACAAGTTCGACCTGCTGGTCGCTTCCGAACGCTACGCGAACTCGCAGCACTGCCCGCATTGCGCCTCCGATCGATTGGAGAAGCAGTTCAGCACCTTTGCGACTTCATCAAGCGCCGCCACCAAAGCCGGTCCGGCCTGCGGTAACTCCGGCTGTGGCAATTCCGGCTTTAGCTGAGCGTCGTAACCCGCGACCGGTGGTCGCGCAACTTTGCTGAAGCGCTTGCGTTTCAGGCATTTCGGCACATTCCGGAAAAGAAAAGTCAACAAACCGGGCGAAAACTCAATTTTCCTCTTGACAAAATCTTGCGGGGGGGGGGGTAGATTGTATTAAGCAGAAAAGGAACCAAATCGTCTAAATAGACAGAGAAGTCAGGACTTGAGGGAAGTGCGCAGCGGGCGGGTTGACATGCGGAGGCGGGAGAGGGCATTATGCGGTGCCAGTTGCGCGATTGCAATCGCGGCTGCGTTGTGTGGATGCGATATGCAAACCGGAAGTATTGATGTGATTCCCGATCCGCCCCAGGGACGTATCGAAGGTGTAAACATCCCGTCACTTGATTGCAGTTTCCAGAAGTCACCGTTGACATTTACCGTCGAGTTCAGAACCGATACCACATTGTTTCCGGGACATTTTGGGTGGATCAAGGTGATTCAGTTGATAAACGGAATCGAGACTCAAGTGGTCGAGTGCGGTAGCGTGCAAGTCACATCCTCTCAAAATGCTGTTTTCGGCGAAATCAATCTCGATCCCGGGTCTTATTGGGTATGGGCCGGGATCGGTAACGCTGATCCCTTCTGCGGTAGTACGGACAAGTACGGCTACGATATTTGGGGGCCATATCTCCTTAAAGTCGGCTCAGACGATTGTTCGACTTATACTCGCCAGATGGATGTTGAGTATGACTGCCAGCGCACTTGGTCACTGGTCGGAAGATATTCCATCAACCGTCTTGAAACGGCCTTCTATGAAGCATCGACCATTCCGCAGCTCTGGTCAGGGGAGTTGACGTTACCTGATTCGGTCTTCCGAGATTGGGATTCGGTTGCAGCTTACATCAGTCTTCATTATCCCGAGACTTTTGATATGTACCTCTTCGGATTTCAAGACATTGATGACCGATCGTCGGCTGATTCACTCACGGCCGGCGCCACACTGCGGCAGAGAGGCGGTCAATGGGGCCAGCCAGGCAATGCAAGTGCCGTCGCGAGAGGATTTTGCGTGGCGACTTTCACAGAGCCCCCGTACAATTGGCCACTCGATGACGTTTGGAGCTTCGTTGACAATGCGACGATACACGAGCTTGGCCACCAAAGGGCGAACCTCAGTCACCCGCAGGATAGTGCTTATGCTCATGAGTGGAATTCGAGATGTGTCATGTGGGGAAGTATAATTGATGAAGTAACTTATCAGCTTGTACCCGGTTTTCTCCACTTCTGTGATTCTTGCGTCCGGAGAATCGAATCGGTCTCGTGGTGACCAGGATTGGTCAAGAGTGCAAGATGAAGATTTCAGTTCTTTCATGTCTCTCTGTCGTGGTGGCCCTATCTATAGCGCCCTCTTTCGCAATTACAGTTGATTCAGCGGAGACGCGGTCCATCAGAGATAGAGATATTGTAATGCGGATAGAGTGTGAGAAAGATACCTTCTTGTTGTTTGAAGGCATCGAAATTACCTATTGGATTGAAAATGTAGGGACATCGAAAGAGCGTTTTCGATATGCCGAAATAGAAGAATTGCTGGTCGTCGATGACGTCGGTGATTCCGTTCTGCCGTGCGCCCTCTCGATGATCCGCCACATTCCAATGTTTCTACGCGCTGACTCGACTTTGGAATTCTCGGACTGGGTGTGGCTGGATGTAGGTGCTATTGCCTGGAAGCACCCGTCCGAGCTTCTGGATGGCCAGACCTTCGACAAGCCTTTCCAGTGCCCAAACATCCCGCCGGGAATCTATCGTGTATTTGCGAAAAATATGAAGAGCGACACGCTGACAATTACCATTCGGCCGCCAGCAACGAAAGCCGAGGAGCTTCAAACCGAGAGTTTCAGTGCTGCACTTTCTTACGGAAAGACGCACGGTCGCATACTCCGCAGAGGACACGAGGAATTGATCAAGGCGTTCATTGAGACATACCCTGGAAGTCCGCTTCTGCCGCGAGCGCTTGGTGAGCTGCTCTTGGGTAGCCACGAAATGGCTACTTACGCAGCCAAGCGACTCATACTGGAGTTTCCTGAGACCTCTTACGCCGGTCGATCCGTCGATGCCCTCGATGTGAGCCAGCTCTCAGACTCCGAAAGTGAAGTGGCGCTGGACAACCTCCGGATCATATCCAGAAAGTTCGCCATGAAGCCAAGCGTAAAGGAAGCCGTTGATGCAAAGCTCAATGAACTCAATAAGTAAGAGGCTAAGCATGTTGCAACCCAAGCTAACGCGTACCGATCCGCACATCGCGGTGCCGCTGACTAGCCGTTTTTTCTTTGTGGTTCTTTGCGGCGTGTTGGCGATCAGTTCATTGATCACAACTTCCACGCTCGCCCAGCCCTACACCCGCCGTAGTGACACGACTCAGATCATTTGGCAGCTCCGGCAAATCGAAAGCTTCGTCAAACGCGCTCAGCCCGGCTACTCGTACTTCGAGCATGGTTGGCCGATGGTCGTCGACGGCGAAGAGATGAATGACTCTCTGTTCATGGCGCGAATTCGCGCTCTCGCTGTCGGCGCGGCCGGACGCACGAACAACTATCCGATTTCGCCGTTCGTGCCGCCCGGCTATTGGGGGCCGTTCCGCGACTTTCTCATTCTTCCCGACATGCCGACAATAATTGGCGACTCCGCCATTCTGCATTGCCAGTATGTGCTCTTCTATGGCGGGAAGGAGGCGAACGGCGTCATGACTTTTGCTCGCATCACCGACGATATCTGGCGTATCGCCACCGTTACGGGGTTGATGCCGTTCCTGCAGGCCGAAGTTAAGCTCGTGAGCGCCGGGAAACACTCCCTACCTGACAAGAAGAAACGAAAATGAAAACGCTCGCTCGTCTTTGGCTTGGCGCACTAATAGTCACTCTCAGCAGCGTAGCGCGACCGCAAACACTCGTGCAAAATCTCCTCTGGACGGTGCCGCCGGAATACGTTCTCGATAAGACTTTCGCCGCAACGCATTGGAATGTCGAGTTGTTCTGTCAACCGCACGCCGGCAGCATCGCGCACGTTCTTCAGCCGGGCTCGGGAACCGTCTCAAAATTCGCAGTTTTTGCCGATCGCTGCTGGAATCGTCTGATCTACGTCGCTGACGGTTATCCGGAGGTCCGCGCCTTTGGCGGACCCGGTACCGGACAGAATCAGTTTCGTGTCCCGCAAGTGGTAAAGGTCGTCGCACCCAATGATCAGTATCGTGTGCCGGCCTATTACAACATCTTTGTGGGCGATAACCTCAATAATCGCATTCAGCATCTGCGCTACAATTGGCAGAACCATGCCGCTGGAATCGCGCCGGTCCGGTACTTCAGCGGCCCGCTGCTTCCGAGTCCGATAGACTTTGACCATGACGACTTCGGCACACCATCAGCCGAAAGCGACGACCGCCTCTGGGTGATCAACGGCAACAACACGCTGGTCGCCGTTAATGTGGCATCCGGGGTTCCCTTCCAGTTCTATGGCGGCACAGGTTCCGGAATCGGTCAATTCAACGGCTTGCTGGCAGTCGCTTGCGGTCGCGATTTCAACACGCGCGCCAACAACGGCACGATCTTCGTTGTCGACGGCGGCAACGGGCGAATTGTTAGGCTGCGTTATTCCGGCGGCACGTTTCTTTGGGAACGCGAGTTCACGAATCCGTACCTCGTCTCCGCCATTGTTGATCTTGAAGTCGATGGCGCAGGCATGCTTTGGGCAATCATGGAGCATGGTTTGGTCTGGAAATTCAACGCCAATCTTGATCAGCTTGACGAGTTAGCGATGGCCGGAGTCTCCGAGAACCAATTGTCGTCGCCGACTTCAGTTTCGAATTCCGGTGGCTTTTATCCGACCGGTGGCATGATGTTCACTGAAGCCTGGACTGAGCAGACGGGGATCAAAGGATTCACGATTGGCATTGACGTCAAAGATGCATACGCCAATTCTTTTCTTGCTGGGAGTAGTTGTCAGGCCAATTTGAGTATTCGCCTTACGGATGTGGCATACGTGCTGCGTGTGAAAGTCTACAAGTCGAACGGCACTCTGGTCAAATCCGTTGCGAGTTATTCCACCGTCCAACCCGGGCATCACACCTATCTCTGGGATGGTCGCAATACGCAGAGTGTGATTCAGCCCGCTGGCGCATATTACTTCGAGGTCTACGCGGAGAGCTACTATTGGAACCCGAGCACCGGTCAGGTATCGGCTGTGGTGACCGATACAATTCCGTTCACGCACTGTGGCGTGCCGTGTACATGGCTGGTTGGCGATGCCGATGGCAACGGCGCCTATTCAATCGCCGACGCGGTTTACATCAGCAATTATATTTTTGCCAGCGGACAAGCGCCACAGCCACATGCCGTCGGTTCCGGTGATGCTACGTGCGACGGTAGTGTCTCTATCGCTGACGCTATCTTTCTAATAAACATGATATTCTCTGGTGGACCATCGCCAACCTGCGAATGTTCGGCCTACCAGATTCCGCCAAGTAAGTAGAACACTGCTCTCCCCCTATTGATTCGACCGATCATCCCAGACGACGATGCGGTAGAGGCTGTCCTGCGGGGACTGGCGGAACTTGAATTCGGCCACCCCGACGGCCTCGTAGAACTCGTAACCGAAATCGCCGTCGAGGTCTTTCACCGATAAGTTAAAGAAGACGCGATAGACGGGCCAGACCTCGCCATTGGGGAACTCCGTGCGGTCGAAAATCGGCACCCAGGTTTCGAATCGGATTTCGTCGAACAAACGAAACAACCGCTCGGTGCGCGCCAAATCGCCGGAGGGGCCGTCGCGACCGATTTCGACCTGCTCGATCTGCCCGGTGCGGTCCTGGTCGATGTAGCGGAAGACGAATCGCTCGTCAAGGCAGTTTTCGTAAAGATCAATGTCGCGATGTTCATAGGCGTAGCGGAAATTCTGTAGCACCGAATCGGGCGCCGTCTGCCGCACGATCGGCACGATCCGTGACGGCCCGACCGCGGTCGGCGCGAACAGGTTCTGGCAGCCGGTCAACGCAATAACCGTCAACACAATCGCCAGCGGCGCGACCACCTGCCGCCATCGAAACAACGGCGAATTCCGTTTAGCGGTAGGCATTTTTCAACTCCGCCCACGAGCGTGTTTCGGCATCCAAGTGCAGATCTTCCCAGCGCCGGAGCGACCAGAAATTCAGTGCGCTTTCAACCATGTCCAAACGCGCAATCCCCTGAAAACTCTGCCGCACCGTGCCCAGCGTGTCGGTGACATTGACCCGGTATCGCCGCACGAGGGTCGCCGCCGTATCAAGCACAAGATCGGGCTGCTCGATCTGCGAACTGAATTCGACGGCAAAACGCTGCACGGCGCGGTTGGCGGCATAGTCATTGAACATCGTGTTCGTCAAACCGACTTCTTCAAAGTAATTCCAACTGGTATCGCCGGCGGAGAACTCCAAGAAGTCGAAAACGAAGACAAACTGCGAATCGAGACACTGCGTGAAGTTCCCGATCACCAGTTCTTGGTACGAAAAGCGCAAGTTCTCGAGCACGATCTGCGGCGCGGTCGGCGGGATGAACGTGCCGATTTGCCCGGACGGGGTTTCGTCATCCCGTGTAGCGAACGGGTTCTTGGCGCAGCCGTGCGACAAGATGATCATCGCGAGAACGCCAATGATACAGCGCGCGTTCACAGTGTCCTCTTCAATGAGAGCGTGAAGACATCGTACTCTTGACGCCGTTGATTCAGGTAGTCCTGTACCCGGCGTTCGAGACGGCAGTCAAGATAGGAGTTCGGCGACAGTGTCCAGGCGAATTCGAATCCAAGCGCCGCGCGCGTGAGCCGTTCGCTTTGTTCGCGCCGGCCCAGTTGACTTGTGGCATCAAAGAGATGATTGAAGAACCCCTGCCATTCGTAACTGGCGAATGGCGCAAAGCGCAGCGCCGCAAATGGTCGATACGTCAAGCCGAGTCGCGGGCGATGGGTGCGGCGATCCCAACTCACTTGCTGTTTCCACTCGCCGTCCCAAAGCAAGCGGCCGAAATCCTCGTAGCGATACGAATACTCACCCAGCAACTCGAGACGCGGACTCACCGCGACTGTGATCGTGTTCGTAAACTGCGCGCGGCGGTAAATCGTGTTGCGCTCGCTGACTGCATTTTTCTCGTAGGTGTAGTAGGTGTAATTGGCGTGCATCTGATAACTGTGTTGAATCACGACGGCGTTGGCCGGACGCCATCTCAAGCCGGGGCTGATGATATAGATGTTGTTGAAGTTGTTATTGGCCGACAACGCGCCGGAGATGTAGATCGTCTCGAAACTGCGGACGCTGCTTTCGAGACTACCGGTAAGAAATTCGCTGAAGCGATGCGCCACTCGCAGGGTCGCGACCCTGAGTTTTCGATCGCGATCAGCGAAAATCGCCGAGCCTGCCGGTGCGAAATACGATGTCACTCCGATCTGTCCGCTGACTTCTATCGAATCGCGGTCGCCGAAACTCGCGCTGGCACGCGCCAGAAGCTGTCCGGTCTCGGCCTTTTGATTGGTCAGCGCCGCGCCGTAGTCCTCACGCGTGCGGTTATAGAGATACTGAGACTCGGTATACACGCGACCCCAGCGGCGAGCCAGCGTCAGTTGATATTCGAAGATCGATGACAAGTTGTCGTTTTGCCGCAGCGCTCCGGCGGCGAGATTCTCGTATTCGTAGTCGTAGCGGTCGTAGCGATAGGCCGTCTCAAAAACCGCCGACGTCGCGAGCGGCAACGCTTTAACAACAGCCACGTCCCACCGGTGCTGGCGCGTCGACTGTCGCGCCGTCGCATCGAAGTTGCCGGCGGAGGGAAAATACTTGCGCACCGCCAGCGACTGCGTCGATGAGATCGAGAGCGTATCTTGCCGCCAGACCAGTTGCGGCAACTCGTAAGATATCCACACCGACCGTTTCGGAGTCCGCTTAAGCGTCGTGGCCTCGCCCGTGATCCGGCCAAAACCCAACTTTGGCTGCGGCGAAAACGACAACTCCGCTTCGTAAGCCAGTCCCGTCGAGCGATTCGTCTCCGGTTCGATTTTTCTCTCTTCCCAGAGCAGCCCGCCGCGTTGAGTAAGTTTGAATCGCGAGCGCTCGAAGGCAACGGTCACGTAGGCGCGGTTGCCGATGAAGCGCCGCTCTTCCAGACGGTCGAACTCCTGCACGAAAGACAGCCCACTGCGCCAAGAACCGCTCAATCGATAGTCGAGGCTGCCACGCGTTAACGCGGTCTTCTGCCAGCGATCACCGCCGCGACCGAACACCGTCTCCTGGAAGAGCGTTGCCTGCGAGCGATTATGGAAGTGTCCCTGCAATCGCGACGAAAAATCGTAGCGCCCCGACGCCGAATCCGACCAGTTGTAGGTCTGACGGTCCACGGAAAAATCCAATCCGAGGTAGAATTCGCTCCGGTCGCCGGCGTACAGCGAGGCGCTTAAGGCGATGATGAGGCTGAAGACGGTTTGTCGCATGGCAGTTCTTGCGAAAGTCTCACGAACTGCTCCACCGCGATCTGTTCGGGGCGGCACGACGGCGCGATCCGGCAGCGATGCAGGATTGCTTCGGCAGTTTCCGCGGTGAGCAAGTATTCATCGCGCAAAATACGCTGCATTTGTTTGCGTCGCCACCGGAAAGACGCCGCGGTCAGACGCCGCAGCGCCGGGAAACCCGCCGACGATACCAGCGGCCTCTCCAATCGTTTCAGAGTCAACACCGATGAACTGACCTTTGGCGCCGGGAAGAACGATCCCGGCTTCAAATCGAATTCGCGCCTAACCGCATAGAACAACTGCACGAACACGGTGAGCGCGCCAAAGTCTTTTGAATCGGGAATCGCCGCGATCCGGTGCGCCACTTCGCGCTGCACCATAATTACCACGCGGGGTATGAACCGGCGATTTTCCACAATCCACTCGATGATCGGTGAAGTGATATTGTAGGGGATGTTGCCGATCAGCTTCATGTCGCTGCGAGAACCCAACAGCGAGCGCGCCTCTACCCGCAAGATGTCAGAGTGCATTATGCGCAAGTTTGCCGAATCCACAAATCGCTCTTGAAGCGCCGGCGCCAGATCGCGGTCCAGCTCGATGACAACGATGTTAGCGCCGGTCGCCACCAGATGCTGCGTTAGATCGCCGCGACCGCCGCCGATCTCGACCACGAGATCGTCCGGGCTTGCATCGAGAAGCTCGACGATCCGCTTGGCGGCGTTCGTGTTGGTCAGGAAGTTTTGGCCAAATCGCTTTTTCGGTCTCATTCGAACTCGAAGAACGCCTCGGCATTGCGATCAATGATCGACTCAATGTCGCCGAAATCGCGCCGCAGCGTTGTAGCAAGTTTTTCATAGACTAATTTTATCAGAGAAGGATCATTGCGCTGGCCGCGGTGCGGATGCGGCGCGAGAAACGGCGCATCGGTTTCGAGCAGCACTTGCTCGAGCGGCACTTCGCCGACCAGTTCTGGCAATCGCGACTTCTGAAAAGTAAGTATACCGCCGAAGCTCAGATACATTCCGTAGTCCAACGCGCGCCGGGCATGACCGGGAGTGCCCGAGAAGCAGTGCAGCACGACGTTGCTTTCATAGGCTCTTTCAGCGATGAGAATGTCGAGCGCTTCATCGTAGGCGTCGCGAATGTGAATCACCATTGGCAGCGCCAGTTCTTTGGCCAGCGCGATCTGCCGCCCAAGAACCTCGCGTTGCTTGTCACGCGGCGAATGATCGCGATAGAAGTCGAGTCCGATTTCGCCGATGGCGACGACTTTGAAGTTGTTGGCCAACTCGCGCAATTCGTGCTCGGTGTGTGTATCGTATTGCTTGGCGTCGTGCGGGTGAACACCGATGGCGGCGAAGACTTCAGGATACTGCTCCGCCAGCCGCACCGAGGCGATCGACGAATTGAGATCGCAGCCGATGTTGACCATTCGGCGCACACCGACCGACTTGGCCTTGGCGATCACCTCAGCGCGATCGTCATTGTAGTCCGGGAAATCAAGGTGACAGTGAGTGTCGATCATACGTAAACCGAACTCCTGTGGACAAGGGAAAGCTGATCGGTGCGTCGGCGTAGGGGTGGCGAGTACTGGCTTCCGGCTTCCGCCGAAGTGACGGCCAACGAAGTGACGAATGAGCAGAAAAACATCGCCGCAGCGGATCAATCATGACTGAGTGAATCAACCAACGGTGGCGCCGGAAGGGATGTCGCCGTCGACCGTCACCAACTTCAGCTCTTTTCCCTTCTTGGCGGCCAACAACATTCCGTTGGATTCGATGCCGCGAATCTTCGCCGGTTTCAGGTTGGCGACGACAATAATCTTGCGACCGATCATCGAGTCGGGCCGGTAATATTCGGCAATTCCGGCCACGATCTGGCGGCGTTCTTCGCCGATCGCAATTTGCAGTTTGAGCAGCTTGGTGGCATCCGGCACCGGCTCGCAAGCGACGACTTCGGCCACAACCAGTTTCGTTCGGAAGAAATCATCGATCGAGACAACGCCCTCCGGAAGCGCGTCGACAGCGGCCGGTTTCGAAGTTTCCACCTTCTCCTCCTTTGGGGCCTGCAGGCGCGGGAAGATATTGTCGAGCGGCCGGAGCGATGTTCCGGCTTTCAGCATCTCCGGCTGCGCGGCGTCTTCGATGGATGGCTGATAGTCGTTGCCGAATCCCAGCATCTGGAGCACCTGCCAAGATTTCTCCGGCATGATCGGCCAGGTCAAGGTTGCGGCAATGCGAACCGCCTCGAGCGATCGATGCAGCACCATCGCCAATTTAGCCCGATTGTTCTTGGCAAGCTCCCACGGCTTGCTGTAATCGAAGTAGCGATTGGCGGCGCGGATCAACGCCCAAATCGATTCAATCGCGCTCAGCACGTCGATCTCGCGAATTTGCGCGATCACTTTGTCGGGTGTCTTCGCCATGAGGGTTGAAAGCTCTTCGCCGTGCTCATCGGTGGCGCCTTCCAGCGCCGGAATTTTGCCGTTGAAATTGGCAATCGTCAGTTTGACCACGCGGCTGACGAGATTGCCGTAGTCGTTAGCCAAATCGGAATTGTATTTCTCGTACAGGCGCGGATAACTGATATCACCGTCAACATGAAACGGAAACTGCGATGTCAACAAATAGCGCGCGGCGTCGCGACCGAACTGCGCCACGAGATGTTCGTTCGAGATGACATTGCCGAGCGACTTAGAAATCTTCTGCCCGTTCAGGCTGATAAAACCGTGAATGAACATTACATCCGGCACGCGCAGATTCGCCGCGAGCAGCATCGCCGGCCAGAAGATGGCGTGAAACTTAAGAATGTCGCGCCCCATCAAGTGCACGACCTGTGACTTGTTCCACCATTTGTCGAACTCCGCCTCGTCGTCACCGTAGCCGATGGCGGTGATGTAGTTCGGCAATGCGTCGACCCATACGTAGGTCTTCTGCGTCGGATCGAACGGAATTTCTATGCCCCAATTTAGTCGTTCACGCGAAATCGAAAAATCGGTCAAATCCTGCTTGAGCAGACCCAGCACCTCGTTGCGGCGGCCTTCCGGCATGATCCGCAACCGATTCGAGCGGATCAACTCTTCCACTTGAGCGAGATACGATGTCAACCGGAAAAAGTAATTGGTTTCGGTCACGGCCTGCGGCTTGGTCAGATGCAACGGACAGAGACCGTCTTCCGTCAGTTCTTTCGGTGTGATAAACTTTTCGCAACCGGCGCAGTACAAGCCCTCATACTTGCCTTTGTAAACCGCCGGCTGTCCGTCCGGTGTCTTGGCCGCGTGGAGCGCGAGCAGAAGTTTTTGCACGCCTTTTTTGTGCCGCTCGGAAGTTGTGCGAATGAAGTGATTGTAGCTGATGCCGAGACTTTCCAGCGCGGCGACGAACTTGACATAGTTCTCGTCGCACAATTGCTGCGGCGTCTTCCCCAGTGCCAGCGCCGCTTGCTCGACCTTAGCGCCATGTTCATCCATGCCCGTGAGGAAAAACGATTCTTCGCCGAACAAGGTGTGGTAACGCTTGAGAATGTCGGTAATGATCGAGGTATAGCCGTGACCGATATGCAACTCGGCGTTGGCATAGTAAATCGGCGTCGTAATGAAGAAGTTCATGGACGGTCTTTCTGGGGATTTCCGCGTGCTTGCAGCTTGGCGACGAATTGCCGTTTCTTTTCCGACTGCACCCAGTCCTTCCAGGTAAGGCGCGTCGAGCCTTCCGACAGTTTCACGACCATATACTGCTGGAAAACATTGATCGCATCGACCACGCCGCGACCCTCGGGAGTGTCGACTTCGACGCCGATCTCCGGAAACCGCTTGAGCGTGTCGAGGTAGTGGTTTTGTTCATACTGCAGACAGCAGAGCAATCGACCGCAATTGCCGGAGATCTTGGCCGGGTTGAGCGAGAGATTCTGGTCGCGCGCCAATTGCGTCGAGATCGGATCGAACTCGCGTATGAAGGTGTTGCAACACTGGCGCAATCCACAGACGCCGTAGCCGCCGATGCGGCGCGCTTCATCGCGCACACCAATTTGGCGCAGTTCGATTCGCGTTCGGTAGTGCGCCGCGAGATTTTTGACCAAAGCGCGAAAATCCACGCGTTCGTCGGCCGTGAAATAAAACGTCATCTTGTTCAGGTCAAACTGATACTCGACATCGACCAGCTTCATCTGCAAGCCATGCTGGTTGATCATCTCGGCGCAGTAATCGTGCGACTCCCGCTCCATCTCGCGATTTTTCGAGAGTTTGTATTGATCATCATCATTGGCCGAGCGCAGGATTGGCCGCGGTTTGGCCGGTTTGCCTTTGACGTTGGCTTCCGGCGACATGATCAAATGCACGAAGCCCATATCTTCACCGCGTTCCGCTTCAACAACCACCCAATCTTGCTCGCGGATCGGCAACTCAAACGGGTTGTCGTAAAACTCACGCCGATAGGCTTTGAACTCAACTTCGTAAAGCAAACAACTGTCCTTAATCTGAGTTACCGGACTGGCAAACCGAGCGCCCGATTATCCACAATTAATCAATAAAGCCATCCGGCAAATCGGTGTCAAGCATAGCTTTGGCGGGCTCCGGGATTGCCGCACATCGACGGACAGCTACCGGCTATCGATTCATCTCGTAAATCAGCCGCAACCCGTCAAGCGTGATATCGGGCAGAACTTTGCTAATCACCGCCGACGCCGGTGCAATCAATCCGGCCAATCCGCCCGTGGCTATCACCAACGGTTCGGCGCCAAGTTCCTTCGTCAGCGCACGAATTATGAAGTCGGTCTGTCCGACGCCACCCAGATAAAACCCGGCCTGCATTGCCTCGGTCGTCGATTTTCCGATCGCCGTTTTCGGCGGCGCAAAATTGATCTTGTAGAGCTGCGCCGCACGGTGCGCCAAGGCGCTCTGCGCCGTTTCGATACCCGGAGCAATGACGCCGCCGAGATAGGCGCCATCCTTGGAGATAACATCAAAAGTCGTCGCTGTGCCAAAATCGACGACGATACACGGTCCGCCGAATTGCGTGAATGCCGCCACCGAATTGCAGATACGGTCGGCGCCGATTTCCCCCGGATTCGGATAGTCGAACGTGACGTTGCACTTGAGTCCGGCGTGCACAAACAGCGCGTTCTGGTTGAAATGAGTATCACTCATCTGGCGAAACACCGGCTCGAGTCGCGGCACTACGGTCGCCACTACTATACCCGTGACCGGTGGGAGCCTCTTCAACTGCATGAATTGATGCAACAGCAGCGCTGATTCATCCGCCGTTCGTGCGTGATCGGTCACCACCCGCAGCGACGTCGTAAGCTCGTCGCCGTCAAAAAATCCCGCGACGATGTTCGTGTTGCCGATATCGATAGCCAGCAGCATACGTCCGAATATACCGAATCCGCGTTCCCGAGCCAACAGCCTTGTCCCGCGCCGTCGGCCGAGAATTTTGCTTTGCGGCACCACTCGATTCTGATAACATATCGCCATGCGACGCATCGGCAATGTCATAATCGCGTCGGCGATGGCAATCGGCCTGAGCGTCTGTTGTCAGAAGGCAGCCGACGAACCCCTCGACGGGGTCTCAGGATTCGTCAGTAGAGACCAGCGGTTTGATCAGTCGGTCTTGATTCCCAACGAAATCAAGCTGACCGATCCGATCCGGAACTACACGATCATCGAGCGGTTTGTCTTTATCGGTCGGCACGACACTAACCGCACCGCGGTCGCTGCCACTTTTCGTCGCGTCCTGAAAGACAACAAATTTATCCGCGCCGAACGCGATTTCTCGGGCTTTGTCCTCGGTCCGGGCTACTGGCAGGCGCTGCCATATACGAAAATGCGGCATGATTCAACGCGCCTCGATCAGAATTATCCCTTCATGTTTGGCGGCGTGGAATGGACAACCGCCGGAAAGAGCGGCGCACTGCGTTACAATTGGCGCGGTGTCGACTTTGCCGTTGAATTCAACGAACTGATTCCGCGCCAGCACAACGCTCACGGAAACAACTCCCGCGCGCACGGCATGGGTAACGGCCGGCTTACGTCCGGCGCAGTTACGACCGAAGGATTGCTTATTTACGAGTTGATTCAAGTCGACGGATTCAACGTCGTCGACACGGTCGGCGTCGGCATCGAGTATTCAAACTATGACTGGATCGCGCTGTCCGCTCCGTCGGGAGCCACTGTCATCGCCGCCGGCGATTCAACAACCGCAGGCGACCGGATCCTCAAGAATTTCGTGGCGGTATCCCCCACCGGTGCCGGTCTTTACGCCGAAGGCGACCAATACGTGCGCATTTCCTCCGATGAAATCCGCCGCGATCCGAAAATCGCCGAGTGGCTCGCTAATCGAAAGATACTGAATGCCTCCGATCTGGGTGTCGCCTTCGACGTTCGCCTCGGAGCCGCGCGTGTTTTCTATTCATCCGGCTTTGCGCTCACCGAACTCGAGGGGACTCTAACGATTGACGGCCAGAGCGAGCCGGTATGGGGCGTGTTGGAGCATTGGCAGCAACCGAAAAGCGATCCGGGAGTGTTGAAGTAGCATGAGCGCCAACCTCATCGGCATGCTCGAAGACGCCGCCAAGCTCTGGCTGGCGCACGACGGCCTCTGGTTTCAGGAAGCCGAGAAGGCCTTTGGCATGGCCAAGGCGATCGAGCTCGACAAGGCCGCCTGGGAACGCTTTACCGTGATCGAGGCCAAACGCATCATGCAACGTCACAATCTTCCCGCCAACGGTGGTCTCGCGACGCTCAAAACTGCGCTTGGTTACCGGCTTTACGCCTACATCAACGAACAGAGAATCGTCGACGAAACGCCCAATAGCTTCGTCTTCCGCATGACCGACTGCCGTGTGCAATCAGCGCGCCAGCGCCAGGGGATGTCCGCGTTTCCGTGTCGGGAAGTCGGTATTGTCGAATACTCGCTGTTTGCCAAGACCATCGATCCGCGCATCGAAACCGAATGCGTCGGCTGCCCTCCGGATCCCAAGCACCCGCAATTCTGGTGCGCTTGGAAGTTCCTCATTCCCGACGCTAAATAGATTAACCATCGCTTACCCTAATCCCCGACTGGAGAATTCCGCAGGCTTTGTATATTATCGCCTTATGATTCGCATCATTATCCTGTCTCTACTGCTCTCGTTGCCGCCGGGTTTAACCGCGTCGCAATTCCGATTCATTACCGGCGCGCCGCCGAAACTTGACGAGATGCGTCAGGTGCTGGAGGTCGCCTCGCTGCGCCTGACCAGGCTGCTCGAAGTAAGACTCCCGGATACTGTGCAAATCGCTATCGTTCAGACTCAAGAGCAGTTTGACTCGCTGGCCGGCGGACGCCTTCCCGAATGGGGCGCCGGCGCCGCGATTCCCTCGCGGAGTCTGATCATCTTGCGCGAGCCAATGATGGACCGCTATCCCGGCACCATGGCCGACTTGCTGCAGCATGAACTGGCGCATATCGCTATGCACCTGCGCGTCAGTCGCGGGCACGTGCCGCGCTTTATCGATGAGGGATTCGCATCGTGGTTCGCCGGCGAGTGGACATTTTCGCATGTGACCACTGTTGCCGCGGCGCAGATCACCAATTCCCTCTTGCCGCTGCGCGATATTGACGACGTCAACGATTTCCATCAAGCGGAAGCCAACCTCGCGTACGCGCAGAGCTACCTGGTCGTACAATTTCTCTTCGACCGCTACGGCGAGTTGGCCTTCCTCGACTTGCTCGACGCCTTCAACGGCGGCAGCAATCTCAGCGAAGCCTTTTACAAAGTACTCGGAATCTCCTTCTACACCTTCGAAGCCCAGTACCGCAAATTCCTTTCGGATAACTACACCCTCCTGGCTATACTTTCCGACATGTCCGGCTTGTGGATCATTCTGGCGATCGTAGTTTTCGTCGGCTGGCTCTTGATCCGCCGCAAGAAGAAGCACGTCTACGACCGCTGGAAAGAGGAAGAAAAATTCCAGAGCACCGATTTCGATTACTCGGGTTCCGACGATGAGCCTTGGAAATCCGACCAAGACGACGAAGAGAATTCGTCACGCTATTGAATACGGCGCACTGCGTGCCATCGTTCTCGGCGTTCGTCTCACGCCGCCTCTTTTGCGCACAACAATTGCCAAAGCGGTCGCCACGATCGCGCGCTGGGTGACTCCAAGCCGCGTCGAGATCGCTCGCAAAAACCTGCGCTTGGTGTTCACCGAGTCTACCGTTGACGAGATCAACGAGGTCATCAATGGCGTCTACCATTCCATTGCCCTTTACGCCCTCGACCTGATCGACCAAAAGTCCGGCTACCGTCGCATCGAAGTGCCACTCGCCACGCAGAAGCAGATGGATCGAGTCCGCGACATCGTGAGAAGTGGCCGGCCCGTGATCTTCGCAACTGCCCACATCGGCCACTGGGAAGCTTTCGGCTTGAAAATTTACGAGTCGTTTCCCGATTGCCTGTTCATTGCGCAAGCGCAATCCAATCCGTTCGTCGACCGCTATCTCAAACGCCTCCGCCGCATGGATCAACTTAACATCACGTCGAGCCACGAGGCATCGCGCGCACTGCCCCGGGCGCTGAAGAATGGTCAGCCGGTATTCATGGTCGCTGATCAGGATGGCGGCACCGGCGGCGTCTCCGTCGATTTTATGGGCACCAGGGCCTCGTTTTATCGGGGTATCGGTTCATTTGCCTACCACTACAATGCCCCCATCGTCGTCGGCGCCGTTCTGCGCGATGGCGAACGGCTGGTGATGCAGATCAGCGACATTATCGAGCCGCGACAAGATGCCGATCGCGATAGCGAGGTTACCCACTTGGTGGCTGCCTACGCGGAACGCATCGGCCGTCTGATAATGAGCCATCCCGATCAGTGGCTCTGGACGCACAAGCGCTGGAAATCAACGGTAATCAAATACTGAAACTGTGTCGCCAAAGTGATTTGTCACCGAGGAGCGTTAGTAACCTCAGTCAATCCGGCGAAAGTTGAGCACAGCGAAATCCCGTAATTCAGTCGGGGATGGAATCCCGGTGTGCACAGGCTTGGTGCCCACATGCGGACACTCATAAAAGGCGCCCCGGGTTGTCACTCTGAGCGTAGCGAAGCGTCTGTAGGTCTTTCCGGACAACCCCAAACGGATTCTTCGCCTGCGCAGCGGCCCAAAAATGACAGGCGCGGTATGACAAAACCGGAGATTCTGCCGTCAACTTGCTCTTTTGATTTCACGTTCGCCACTGAACAACGCGACTTTGTTCTTGCCGAACAGCCAACAGTGAGTAATTTACGGCGGCACCTCTTTATGGGAGCGGGAATCAAAATGTCTCGATCAATGACAATTGCGGTACTGGGGCTGTTGCTTCTGCTGTTTATCGGTTGCGGCAAGAAAACATCGACGCTGCCGCCGGTTTCGCAGGAAACCAAGGCCGCGGAAACTCCACCGGCGCCAACCATCGAACCGCTACCGGAACCGGTCGACACCACACCGCGGGGCTGGGTGATTCGTGACCTGATCAACGTCCGCGCCAAACCGGCCACCACCGCCGACGTGGTCGCGCAGCTTTCGCGCGGAGCGGAGGTTCAGCTTGTCGAATTGTCCGATAAGTGGTGGACCGTGCTGCTTAATGACGGACGCACCGCCTATATTTTTGAGTCGCTGCTAACGCGCGAGCCGTACGTTGATCCTTGGACCCGCTTTCGTATGGAAGCCGGTCGCGCGCACACGCTTCTCGAACTGGTCACGGCTGTTGCGGGAATCGACGGCGATGCTCCGTCGGCGGCATTGACAGTCGCCGACGGCTGGTCGGAATTGTCGACTGAGGAAAAGCAGGAGTTCGGTGTCGCGGCTCTTGATTTCTGGAGTTCGTGCCTGCGCAAGTGCGGGTTTGACCCAGCCAAAGCGGTAATTGTGATCCGCAATTCAACCGCCCTGGAAATCGGGCGCGTCACTTTAGTCGGTGGCAAACCACAGACCACGCTCAATTGATCGATGTGGCAAGCCTTAGTGGCGCACGTCGCGGTGGCGATACCACCAGATAAACGACGCCAGCGCCATCGCGCCGACGATGATCGCGCCAATCACCACGAAAGCCGCCAAAAAGTAGAGTGCAGCATTCATGCGTTCTCCTTGGACCTCAATTCAAGTATCAGGACCGCCACAAATGTAGCCCTTCGATTGGACGGACAAGCCAAGCGGCGATCGCGACTTTCTCAATTTCTTCCCAAAGCAACCACCGTGTAGGTAGATCTGCCTCGGAGACCAGCGGCATCGAATCTGGATGAAATCTTGGACGTTGTTTCTGCTGAGAAATAATCAAGAGATCATCGATTTTCAAGATAAAAATTGCTCGATTTGTCAAAAATCCGCTTGACATACCCGATAAGAAGAGGTTTCTTTGTGAAAGAAATCGCAAATATAGGGTCATACGGCTGAGAAATTGACCATGGCAAGAATGCCGCAGCAGCTCAAACCTCTATTTCTGTTGTTCGGCCTGATGGTGGCCGCACTTTTGATATCGAGATATCTTCTTGTGCCGGAATCATTTGGCGACTACGGTCATTATCGCGCTAATGCCGTCAACGAAATCGCCGATCTCCCAATCACTTTTGCCGGTGCGCATACTTGTGCCGAGTGTCACGATGATATAGCAGGTAAACGGGCAGAATCGAACCATCGTGGAGTCGCGTGTGAGACCTGCCATGGCCCGGCGGCGGCTCATGTAGAAGCTCCCGATGAGGTGACCCCAACGGCGCCGCGCGACCGGTCGTTTTGTCCGGTTTGCCACGGCTACAATGCTTCAAGGCCTTCAGGCTTTCCGCAGGTCATCGCGGAGCGCCACAATCCGGGTAAGCCGTGTATGAGTTGCCACGATCCGCACGCCCCAACGACTCCGGAAGCGGTCAAAGAGTGTGGCGCGTGCCACCGCGACATCGTGAATCAGAAATCGGTCTCGGCGCACACGGATTTGCCTTGCTCGCAATGCCACGATGTACCTGCCGAACACTTCACTCAGCCAAGGCTGGTTCTCGCCAAGAAGCCGGCAGACAATGCCGTGTGCGGCGCTTGCCATGATGCAGCCGGATCCAGCGCCAGTGGAACGCCGACGGTTCAAATGCAGGAACATGCCGGCCGTTATCGTTGCTGGGACTGCCATTACCCGCATTTTCCGGAGGCTGAAATATGAGCGATCTGAGGCCCGGCATGTCGCGGCGGGAATTCATCGAGAATCTCGGCGTGAAACTTCCGGCGATCTGGGCGACGCTCGCCACCTGCGGTGCGGAACTGCTATTGGGCAGCGATCCGGTTACCTACAATCCGGATGAGCATCGCTACGCGATGGGGGTCGACATCCACAAGTGCATCGGCTGCGGTCGCTGTGCTGCGGCCTGCAAGGCCGAGAACAAGGTGCCGGCAGAACCGACCTATTTCCGCACCTGGATTGAACGCTATATCATCCCGGTCAAAGGCGAGACTCATGTCGAAAGCCCGAATGGCGGCATCGATGGCTTCTCCGACGTCCCCGACAGCGAGAAAGTTCTCCGGACCTTCTTCGTTCCCAAGCTCTGTAACCACTGCGCCCAAGCGCCGTGTGTGCAGGTCTGCCCGGTCGGCGCGACCTTCGTCAGCCGTGACGGTGTCGTGCTGGTTGACGAGTCCTACTGCGTTGGCTGTCGCTACTGCATTCAGGCGTGCCCCTATGGTGCGCGGTACCTGCATCCCGATAAGCACGTCGCCGACAAGTGCACCTTCTGCTATCACCGCATCACCGAAGGACTCTTGCCGGCATGCGTTGAGGTTTGCCCTACGCAGGCCCGGATCTTTGGCGAAGTTGACCAATCCAGTTCGCCACTGCGGCGATTCCTGCGCTTCAACGATGTCAACGTGCTCAAGCCGTGGCTCAATACCGATCCGCGCGTGTACTACGCCGGCGCCGACGGGGAAGTGATTTAGGGAGGATGTGATGGAAGCACTGTTGGCGAACGCAGCAGACTATCTCCACGGCGTCACCGGATTCATGTACCCCAATGAGTACGAGCTTCACTGGAGCATCCTCATCGTCGTTTACCCGTACCTGACCGGACTCGTTGCCGGCGCTTTCATTCTGGCGTCGCTCGAACGTGTCTTTAATGTCAGCGTCCTTAAACCGATCTACCGCCTTTCGCTACTGGCGGCCTTGTCGTTTCTCATCGTCGCGCCGCTGCCGCTGCTGGCTCATTTGGGGCGGCCGGAGCGTGCGTTCTCGATGTTCCTCACCCCGCACACCAAATCGGCCATGGCAATGTTTGGCTTTGTGTACGCGTGGTACCTTATGGTCGTGTTGCTCTTGGAAATCTGGTTTGATTACCGGAAGGACTTCGTGATCTGGTCGCAACAGGCCAAGGGCTTCAAACGCTTTGTCTACAAGATCCTGACGCTGGGAACAACCGACATTTCCGAAGCGGCGCTCAGGTTCGACGAAAAGGCCGGTCGCCTGATCACGATCATCGGTATTCCCTCGGCGTTCTTGTTGCACGGCTATGTCGGCTTCATTTTCGGCTCGGTGAAAGCCAACCCGTGGTGGAGCAGCGTGCTGATGCCGATCGTCTTTCTGTTTTCGGCTATCGTCTCCGGTATTGCATTGGTGTTGCTGATCTATCTTTTCCTCGCAATGATCCGCCAGAAATACCTCGACATGAAATGTATCAACAAGCTCGCCGAATTGCTCTTGTACGCCTTGATCGTCGATCTGTCGTTGGAACTGCTCGACTTCGTGCACCGGCTCTACGAATCTGAAGAATCAATTGAGATTCTGGCGCAAATGATCGAAAGTCGATTGTTTATCAGTCTGATCATCACCCAGCTTCTGATCGGCTCGGCGTTGCCGCTCATCTCCTTGACGATCGCGCGATTCGGGAAACTGCCGGACGAGATGCGGCGGTTGGTCTACTTCATTGCTGCGATTTTGATTCAGGTGGGCATCTTCTCGACGCGTTGGAACGTCGTCATCGGCGGACAGTTGTTTTCCAAGTCGCTGCGTGGGTTGACAGTATACAAGATCGAACTCATGGGCATTGAAGGGCTTTTCGTCGCTCTGATTATGATGATTCTCCCCTTTGTTCTCTTCTACGTGATTACGCGCTTTCTGCCGTTCTGGGGTGAGGGCTCTCATCACTCGCCATTGTAGCAATATCGCTATTGCACGAGCCGGCGATAAACTCCCATCATTTGCGCCGCGAGCGCTTCGCGACGAAAGTTCTGGGCGTGCGAAAATCCGGCTTGTGTCATTTCCTCACGCAACTCCGAATCGGTGATCACGGTCTCGATCGCCTGCGCCATCTCGGCGTAATCATGCGGATCGACATAGATACTCCGCGGTCCACCGGCCTCCGCAAAACACGACCCCCGCGAGGTGATCACCGGCGTCCGGCTCCACAACGCCTCCAGTATCGGAATTCCGAATCCCTCGAAGATCGACGGATAAATCAATGCCTGTGCCATCTGATAGACTGCTGGGAAATCCAAAAATGCGATATCTGACCTGAGACTTACGCGATCCTGCAGCCTCAGCCGGACAATCTCTGCTTCCACACGGCGTTTGTATTCATCGCCATTTCCGATCGCTAAGAGAAACAAGTCGGCTCGCGGTCGAAGCATGTCGAGCACCTTGATCGCCGCCAGCAGATTTTTCCGCCTTTCAATCGAACCGACGTAGAGCAGGTACTCGTTGGGAAGTCCATAGAGTTGTCGAACCCGTTGCTTCTCCACATTGTCGATCAGCCTTCCAAAACTGGGATCGCAAGCCTGATAAATGACCTGAATGCGGCTCTCCGCCACACCGTAAAACTCGCAGATGTCGGCTTTGGTTTGCTGCGAGACGGCGATGATCGCGTCCGCATGGCGACAGGCATGGCGCGTTTTTCGTTCATAGATCCAGCGGTCGTGCGCTCGGTACAGATCGGGAAATCGCCGGAATATGACATCGTGGATTGTCACGACTTTGGCCGCGCCACTTTGGCCGATCCTGATCGGCAACTCATTGCTCAGCCCGTGAAATACATTCACGCCGTCGCGGCGCAATTGCCCGCTGATTCCCGCTACGCGCCATAGGTTCGGATGAAGCCGCCCCGGGACGGAATCCGGCAGCTTGATCGAGACGTTGGCTTGCGACTCGAGAAAACTCAATCGCGGCTGATCCTTGAATCGTGGCGTGTACAGGAAGTACTGATGCTCCGGAAACTGCTCCGCCAGCGCCCGGACCAATGTCCGCGAGTAGTTGCCAAGCCCGGTCAGATTGAAAACTGCGCGTTTGGCGTCGAAACCGGTGATCACGAAAGCAGGATAGCGAAATTGTTCGCGCCGTACAGCAGAATCATGTTTCTTGGCGACTGATCATGACTCTCGCTCCTCCCACCATCGCAGTGATTGGCACCATCAATCGCGACACTGTAGTCCGCGTCGATCGGAGTCGCAGCCAGGGCTACGGTGGCATCCTCTACAATCTGCGAGTGCTCGCGGAATTGGCGACTGACGCGAGTATTCTCCCCCTGGTCAAGATCGGTCGCGATCAGCAGCGACCGATAATGTCCGCGCTGCAGAAGCTCCCAAGTCTGAATCTCTCGGCTGTAAGAGTCGTGCCGGGCAAGAACAATCACTGCCTGCTGACGTACCATGACGCCGGTTCCAAGAGCGAGATCCTCTCCGGCTGGGTCGGCGCAGTCGACCGGTCGCAATTGGAAAAGGCGCTTGCGGCGGAAATCATCCTCGTCAACTTTATTTCCGGCGGTGACATCACCCTGCGAAATCTCCGGTGGCTCCGTGGGCATACGAAGGCAACCATCTTCATGGATTTCCACTCGCGGACGCTCGGACGCCATCGTGACGGCTCTCGCTACCTTCGTATTCCTCCCCATTGGCGCGATTACTTGAGCGTCGCCGACTTCGTGCAAATGAACGAATTTGAATTCAAATTGCTCGCAAGGACGCCCTGCGAAGCCGATCATTGCCGGAAATTCGCGCACCGGGACCTGCGCCGGGAAAACGCCGTTTTGATCGTCACCCGCGGACCCGCCGGTTGTCTCGTCATTTCGCAAGACAGCACAACCGTTGAGTTTTCGACCCCCAAAACACCAGTACCGCGACAAGTGGTCGACACTACCGGCTGCGGTGACATTTTCTCAGCGGCCTTCATTTCTCACTGGCGACGCCACAAAAATCCGCCTGCCGCTGCCGCCTTTGCTTCTGGGGTCGCTACCAGCCGCGTTGCTGTCGAAAAACTCGCGGACATTGACTGGCGCCGCTGGCGAAATCGCCTTACAGCCGGCAATCGCCGGTGAAACTTCTTGGAGGCCAAATCGTAACTAAACACGGGCTGCGGGGGCGTTTGTTTCGCTTTGGTAGTGGAAGGAAGTGACAGCTTTTGAGCATTCCAAAACTTGCCCATCGGTTGAGCGCGCTGACTTTAGCGTGCTCTGTTCTTGCGCTGGCTGCGCCGGCGCTATTCGCGCAGCAGACGACGATTGTTAACGTCGATAACTTCCGACCGAACGAGCTTTACTGCAAGGCGTTTGAAGTCAATACCCCGATGACGATTCATATCAAAGCGACCGGTGGCGGCATTGTCAATGATGAGCAACTCTCCGGTTACGCCTGGATCATCCCTTCAGGCGAATTGGACCCTATCTGGGTTATGGATGCCGACAATACCGAGGCCTTTGGTCGGCGCGATCGCCTGCGCGAGTATGACAGCAGTCTCGAGCTGGAACCCGGAAAGTACGAAGTCTATTTCTATGCCGGCGCCAGTTGGAACTTCGATGGCTTCAACATCAACTTCGACTGGGACAAACTGAAACAAGAAATCAAGGCGCTCCTCGACGACAAAGAGATTACCGAGGCCGAACTCAAGGCCTTGGAAAGGGGCTTTGAATCCGGCGAGAACACGATACTCGGATTCCGTAACAATGCCGAAGAGATCGTCAAGGAATATAGCTTGCTGATCACCTGCGAGACCGGCGCGCCGCGAATCACGACCTGTGATTACTCATCGCGGCTTTCCATCGCTGAGGTCCTTCGTCCGGGTAACGACGAGTATGCAGAAATCGGTTTCAGCCTTGCCAAGCCCACGGAAGTGGAGGTTCAGGCCATCGGTGAAATCGTCTCCTGGGGTGATAGCTATGCCGATTACGCCTGGATTATCGATGCCGACTCGCGCAAGCGCGTCTGGTCAATGGATAACACCCGTCTCGAATGGGCCGGAGGCGCCGAAAAGAACAAGATGGCCAAGAAGCTGCTGCAACTTCCCGCCGGCAATTATCTGCTCTACTATGTCACCGACGATTCCCATAGCTTCGACGAATGGAACGCTGCGCCGCCGTACAATCCCGAGGCGTACGGTGTGCGGGTTAGTGTCGTCAATGAACGCGACAAGGCGGCTGTCAAGCCGTATCAACAAAATCTCTCTCAAAAATCGCTCGTTTCGATTGTCCGCGTCGGTGACGGCGCGCAGGAAACTCGCGCTTTCCGTGTCAATCGCGACACACAAGTGCGCGTCTACGCCATCGGCGAATATTCTGAAGGCAGCGGCGAATTCGCCGACTACGCCTGGATCGAACGCGAAGGTCTCGAAGACCCGGTCTGGCTGATGCTCGAGGACAACACCGAACCGGCCGGGGGCGCTCGTAAAAATCGACTCGCAGATGAAGTCATCACGCTCTCCCAGGGCGATTACATTCTCGGCTATGTTTCCGACGATTCGCATGCCTACGGCGACTGGAATGCCTCCGCCCCGTACGACCAGAAAAACTACGGCGTCACTCTGTTTGCGGTCGATCAGTCGGCGGCAACGGCGATTGCGCCGATCGCCGAAACCGAGATCGCGGCTCCCCGGAATGTGCTCGCCGAGATTATTCGCGTCGGTGACGACGCCGATGAATCCGAATTATTTACACTGGACCAGCCCACGCGTGTCCGCATTGTCGCGCTCGGCGAGGGTCAGGGCAACGAAATGTACGATTACGGATGGATCGAGCGCGTCGACGACAAGGAAATCGTCTGGGAAATGACCTACCGACGCAGCAAGCCCGCCGGTGGCGCCGACAAAAACCGCATCGCGGAATCCAACCTGCTGCTCGACAAGGGCCGCTACCGGCTGCGCTATGTGACTGACGGCTCGCATGCGTTCGGCAGTTGGAACGCCGACCGGCCGCGCAGCGCCCAGCGTTGGGGCATTTCGGTCTATCGTGCAGAGTAATTCTGCTCCGCTGCACTTCCACAATGTCCTTCTTGGGGCTGTTCCGAGTTGAAACGTTCGAAGTCAAACCAGTTTTCCCGTGCATAGATGTCCCCAACCTGCCGATATCTGAAGTGATGCGGTCTGCCGGCAGCATCCGGATGATTATGGCAGGAATGGAAGTTACAGGTTACGGCACTCGCAAAACGGTAAGGTACATGATCGAGAGCACCTCCGAGTTTCTCGAGGTGCTGCATACCGTTGACCAGATTCTCGGCCGCGTGACCGACAGATGCACGCTCGAATCACTGCAGCGCGAAGCAATTTTCGACATTATCCCGTTGCCGCATTCGCAGGATAAATTCATCGCCGTCTTCGCCGTGCCGTCCGAGCTTCTGGGTCAGACATCCGGCAAAAGGCCGCAGCACTTGGAGTACGCCAACTATCCGGAACACCCCCCGCATCCGCGCGTTGTGCAGAAACCGCAGCAGATCCTCTGCTCTTTTGACGTCAACACGCTCTTCGACATCAACTTGTCGCTCAGTCGCTTCAAGGACATCGTGGCGCCTTCGGTCAACGCGGCGCAGTGGCTGTCAATGAGGCGGGCGCTGAGCATTATCATCAGCCCACGGCCGCAGCCCGACCGTCCCCTGACAATGGTCGTTATCGCGGATCTCAATTCCGGTGGTCGACCGGCGCCGCGCTAATTACGGCAATTGACAAATCGCCTTCCATTCGCTATCTCGCAGTCCATTATCGGCGCCGCGGCGCGCCGCGAGTCCCGTCACTATTCGCGGTCATCGCCGTCGCTCGCAAGGAGAATCGATCGCTATGCACAATCTCGAAGAGCTCTATCGCAGCCTGCTGCTGCATATCGGCGAGAACCCCGAACGCGATGGTCTCAAACGCACCCCCGGCCGCGCGGCGCGCGCCTTTGAGTTCCTCATGCGCGGATACCATGAAAACATCGAAGAAATCATCAACAACGCCTTGTTCAATTCGGAGACCAGCGAATTGGTTGTCGTCAAGAACATTGAGTTGTATTCCATGTGCGAACACCACTTGCTGCCCTTTTTCGGCAAATGCCATGTCGGTTATCTGCCGAACGGCAAAGTCTTAGGATTGTCGAAGGTCGCTCGCGTCGTCGACGTCTTTGGCCGTCGCCTGCAGATTCAGGAAAACCTCACCCGGCAAATTGCGGATACGATTCAGAAGTACACCAACGCTTCCGGTGTCGGTGTCGTGATTGAAGCCCAGCATCTGTGTATGATGATGCGCGGTGTGGAAAAACAAAATTCGGTGATGGTGACTTCCGCCATGCTCGGCGAACTGCACGAAGATCCCGCCACCCGCGCCGAGTTCTTGAACCTAATCCACCGCTAATCCGCCGCTACTGGCCGCAATTTGCGCACGGGATCGCGCCCCCGGCGAATATGTAGTTTATCAGATAAACCACGTCGGCGATCGACATATTCCGGTCGCAGTTGACGTCGCCAACGACCAGCCATGGTCCCGGGCTACAAGCAAAAATACAGGTGATCATGAACACCGCATCGGCAATGCTCACCGAACCGTTGTCATCGACGTCGCCACAAACTGCCGGACACAGGGAACCGTTGCAACGCGTGCCGTTACCATGATAGTAGTATCCGCCCGGACAATTGAAAGGCGAACGCACGCGGCAACTATCCATCGCCATGCAACATGCACCGCGCACCGTATCCGGATTGCAGCAAGTCGGTACCGGCCACTGCGGAACACAACCGATCCCGCCTAACCACACGCAGTTGAGAACGTCCAGATCAAGCTCGTCGATTCGGCAGTCGCCGTTGAGATCTAATTCATAGAGATTAGTCGGCGGCGAGCCGCCTTGCGTAATAAACCGGACTGCTTCGACAACGTCGGCAACTGACAAACTGCCGTCGCCATCGGCATCGCCGCTGGCGAAACACTGTGCATTTGCCCTCACCGCAGTCAGCGCAAAAATGACTGCTACGACTCCGAAGAAGATCCTCTTCTTCATGATCGGCTCCTTCCTCAAGACAAAGCTCGAGTGTTCAAGGCCTTCCTGCAGCCTCAAACTGCTATTTGTGCTTCAGCGTTTGATTACCGCCAAAATATAGCGGATATTGAGTTTCCTGTCAACGATGAATTTGCCTGCGGAGCGGTAGCCATCTACGGGATTCGCGAAGGCAACTGGCTGGGGCGCTTGGTAAAGAGTTAGAGTACTTCAAGGAGAAGAGCCATCGAGACTCAGCAATCGCCTACATCGAAGAGGCTTATCCCGCCGACAGTTACGGGAGCAATCTCGACGGCGTCAGATCGAGCCCTCGGGCGAAGGCTGTGTCTGGAAATAGCTCAAGTTCAGTTTGCTGTTGTCGAGATTGCCGACAATAGTGAAATTTACTGCCGCCACGCCAAAGAGATCGTTGGCCAGATATCCACCGCGTTCGGAAATGCCCAGCGCTTCCCGCATCCGCACCGGCAACTCGATCGATTCGAGCTTAACTCCCACGGAGTCCGGTAGAATAACCTCAAGATCCGTGGAGCGGCCGCTGAGCCGCACGACGACATTGGCCGCCCCCGAACCCAGACGCACCAGGACATCAGAATGGTCGGCCTTGATGTTCAGTTCCGGAATCCGCAAATCTTGCGCGAAAAACCGCAGATCGGTATCGTCCAACTGGAAATCGCTTGAAAAGTCGACACCCGGCTTCAGGTAGCATTTCCAATAGTTGTCCCCCGATCCGAAATTCGTCCGCCGGAACAAACCCTTGGCTTTAATGCCCAGTTCGACATCACAACGTCCCCCGCTACAGTTGCTCTTCATCGCAATCCGGTTGCCGGGTCCCAGCGAATTAACCCGCAACAGCTTTTCCTCTCCGGAATTGACGTAGAGCCGGCCCCCGGAGAAGTTCACCACGACTTTCGTCGCCTGCTCGTTATTATATTCCAAGTGTGTTTCGGTCCGCGACAGGCTGTCATTGTCGGCGGCGCTTGCCGAAAAGCCGCCGTTTTGGTCAATCGCCCAGATGAAACAACCGACCAACATCACGGCCGACAAATAGCCGATCCATTCGATCCGCGTCTTGCGAACGATCATTTCCAAACCGATCGCGATCAGTAGCACCGGCCAGAGATACAGCAAGTCGATCCACACCCACCAGCTAAGATAACCGAGGTTGATCGCCAGAAACGTGCCGCCGATCAGGATCAGCAGCACACCCCATCTAATTCTGGATGGACTCATGAACACCTCCGGAATCCGACTGCCGTCGCATGATGGCCGTCACCAACACGATTACCCCGACCAAGATAATCAGCGAAGGCCAGACCAGGCTCCACCGGAACCACCAGAAAAGCCGATCTACGAGAAAAATCGTGCCCAGGCAAATCAGTATCAGTCCCGGAAGATAACCGAGCCACGGAGACGACTTGGCCGGTTCCGGTTCGACTTGCGCATCGCTGCGGTTGGAATCGGCGGTAGCCGTCGCGCCGCGCGGCATGGCGATCCAGCACACGATATAAGCCAGCAGTCCGATGCCATTGGCGAAAACCAGCAGCACGGCGATAATCCGCACCAAAACCGGATCGATATTGAAATACTCGCCCAGACCGCCGCAGACGCCGCCGATTACTTTGCTGGTCGTGGATCGATACAGTCTCTTGGCCATATGGCACCTCCTCTAACACAGACTTGCCGTCTGTTGCCCATTAGACGGCCTTCGAACGGCAATTGTTTCAGCCCTGCTGAGACTGAGCACTCCGCCGCAGAATCCGATAATTAAGATATATGTCCTCAACGAACGATCTCAAGCCGGATTCGCAGCCCGGTTTGGCGACAGGGTTTCATTACGGCCGACCTTTTTCGGCTCGACGACGCCCCGGAGACCTTCTTGGCTGGCTGATTCTGATTCTGGTTCTCGGATTCGTCGGCTTCGGCCTGTCGCGCTACTGGCTCAGACCGCTTCTGACCCAACGCCTGCCGGAGCATCAGGCCCGCTCCGTTGACGCCCCGCCACTCGAACTCACTAGTTTTGCGATTCGTCTCGACGGCGCCGATCAAACGCCGGTCGGCCTTGCCGCGTCGGGAGACTCGATCTTCGTCAGCTTGCACAATAGTAACGCCATTCAAGTCTACTCGGGCAATCTCGACCTGCTCAAAACCATCCGCCTGACGACACCCTCGGTGATGTTTCCGGACCAAATCGCCCTTGCTGATTCGCTGCTGGTCATCACAATCGCCGACGACGGCGGTATGATCATGCTTGATCGGGAAGGCGACTATCTTCGGTCGGCGTCCTGGTACCCCGATCGCCGATTACGCCTCAATCCGGTCGGGCTTTGGGCTAATGGCGAGTCCGCTGTCGTCTCCGACACCGTCAATAAAGCCATCGCCGTGATTTCTCTGGTGCGGCGAGAACCGTTCGCCGACATATTTGAACTGCTCGATCTGGTCTCGTTTGCCGATCTTGAAGTTGCATCCGTTGGCATGGCCGTTCTCGACAGATCCGGCCGGCTGTGGGTAGGCGATCCCGGCCATCGGCAAATTCGGATTTTCGATCTTCAGGCCAAATCCGCCATCCCCGCCGAGATGCCCACCAAATCACGCATTGTCAATCCGGTCGCGGCCGCGTTCAACCCCGACGGCACACGGCTCCACATCCTTGACAAGGGCTCAGGCAAGGTATTAGTCTATGATCTCGATGGCAGGCTGCGACTCGTATACCCTCAGGATCGCGCTTTGGCTGCGCCGACCGCGATTGCATTTAATGCCGTTAGCCGCACGATTTTGATCACCGAATCCCAGCCGGCGGTGGTCAGCGTTTTTGGCTATTGATCGTTGCCACTGTCGCCAAACGCACGGCTCCGGTTTCCCAGTTCAACGCAAAACGACCATTGCGAACAAAGTCCGCTGCGCGTAAAATAGTCATGTCGCCGATGGGTGACATCTGAGGCAGAAACTATCGCATTGATCTTCGGAGGATTTATGTCAAAGAGAGAACGGCTTATCGTCGGTTCGGCGCTGGCGCTCTTGTGCCTCGTCGCGACCGCTTTCGCCGTCACACCGTCACCTTTGCTGTCGGCGATGCAGGCCGAGCTTGACCGCTCCGTTGCGGCGCTCGCCAACGCCGACTCGGTGCCGATGTACTTTCTGGCGTATCACGTTACCGACACCGAGCGCTTCACCCTGTCCGCCGCTTATGGCGCTCTCGTCAATCGAGATCATACCCGGCGCCGGGTTCTCGATGTCAACTTGCGCGTCGGTAGTTATGAACTGGACAACACTCGCGAAATCCGCGGCGGCTTTGGATTCGACTTCAATTTCAATCAGTCTCCCGAATTGCCGCTTGATGACGATGAAAAGGCGATCCGCACCGTCATTTGGAACGCCACCGATCGTAGCTACAAAAGTGCCCTTGAGCAATACACCAAAGTCAAAACCAACATGGAGGTGATGGTCGAACAGGATGACACTTCCGCCGACTTCTCGCGCGAAAGGGCGCAGGAGTTCATCGGCCCCACCGTCGCCGAAGTCGTCGATACCGCCCTGTGGCGTCTCCGCCTTCAGGAGTATTCGGCGGTTTTCAAAGACTATCCGTTTGTGCAGGAATCAAGCGTCGAACTCGACGTTACCAATGACAACCGCTACTTCGTCTCGTCCGAGGGCCATCGCATCCAGACTGGACAATCCTATGCGCGGCTGTTTATTCGCTGTGAAGGAACAGCCGCCGATGGCATGCGTATTAGCCGCTTCGAGAGCTTTGATGCCGCCTCGCCCAATGCGCTACCCGCCGACGCGGTAATCGCCTCCGCCTCCATGCGCTTGATCGGCGAGCTTGAGGCGTTGCTCAATGCGCCGCTTGCCGAACCCTACATCGGCCCGGCCATCCTCGTCAATCGCGCCACTGGCGTCTACTTCCACGAGATCTTCGGCCACCGCATCGAAGGCCACCGGCAAAAATCGGAATTTGAAGGCCAGACTTTCGCCAAGAAAGTGAACGAGAAAATTCTCCCCGATTTCCTCGATGTCATCGACGACCCGACGCAAGGCGACTTCAATGGAACATCGCTGCGCGGGCACTATCTCTACGACGATGAGGGCGTCAAGACCGCGCCCGTGCAGTTGGTCGATGACGGTGTGCTCAAAACTTTCCTGATGTCGCGCTCACCGGTCGCCGGCTTCACTCAATCCAACGGTCATGGCCGCAAGCAGGCCGGCATGGACGCTGTCTCCCGGCAAGGCAATCTGATGGTGAGGTCGAGCAAGGAGTTCTCGTTCGACCAGCTCGTCGTGATGCTCAAGGAAGAATGCCGCAAGCAAAACAAGCCCTATGGCCTGATATTCAATGACATTTCCGGCGGCTTCACCACCACGTCGCGCTTCGGCCCGCAATCCTATAAGGTGATTCCGTTGCTCGTGTACAAGTGCTACACCGACGATCGCCCGCTCGAACCGATTCGCGGCGTTGATATCGTCGGCACGCCACTTTCGAGCTTCGCGCGCATCATCGCCACCGGCAACGATTACGACATTTTCAACGGCACCTGCGGCGCCGAGTCCGGCTGGGTGCCGGTCTCCGCGATCGCCCCCAGCGTGCTCGTTTCCGAACTTGAAGTCGAAAAGAAATTCAAGGAGCAGGAGAAACCGCCGATCCTGCCGCCGCCTTACAAACCCACGAAAACCAGCGACGCCGGAACGGGAGGACAACACCATGACTAAGGCAAAAAGCCGCGGCGCCGACGCAAGTTCTTACTTCGCGTTGCTCGCGTTTGTCGCGATCGCGATCAATAACGTATTCGCCGATGCCCGCACCGACTTGATCTTCAAAGTGCTTACCGACGAGCTTGACAGAAACATGTCGCAACTCGTCATGGAAAATCTTGAACGGCCTTATTTCATCCGCTACACCATCGACGAAATCCAGCAATTGGAAGTGACTGCCGGACTCGGTTCGCTCATTTCATCGAATCTCGAGCATGGCCGTTACCTCACTACCGATCTGCGCGTCGGCGATTGGAGCCTCGACAACTCGAACTTCTCCGGTGGCGGAGGCATGTTCGGCTTTAACTTCTCGTACACGACATTGCCGCTCGCTGACGACTATGACGCCCTTCGCCATCAGATCTACCTGAATACCGACGCCCAGTACAAGGCCGCGCTTGAGACGGTCTCGAAAAAGCGCGCCTATCTTCAGACCCGGGTCACGACCGAGCATATTGACGACCACATTAAACTGCCGGCCAACAAATTCCTCGACAAGCCCGAGGTTTTCGACATCGACCAACGCTTTTTTGAAGATCTTGCGCGGCCGATGACTGCCATCTTCCGCAACTACCCGCAGATCATCTCCTCCGAAGTCAAGATCACGGCGTCGGTCGCCAACCAGTATATCGCCAATTCCATCGGTACGCGCGTGCTGCGCGGCGACCGTATCTACGGTGTCGATCTCAAGATGGCGGGACGCACTGCCACCGGCGAAGACATTAGCGGCGCCGACCGTTTGATCGTTAATGATCTTAAGCAGCTTCCCGATCGCGATCAGCTCGTTGCTTGGGCGAAAGGCAATGCCGAACGCATGAGCCGTATGATCGCCGCCGATACCGTCGACGACTACATCGGGCCGGTGTTGTTTACTGGGGATGCTGCGGGCGAATTGCTGCGCCAATTGTTTGTCAAGAACATCTCCAATCTGCCGGCGCCAATGACCGAAAACGACCAATTCGCCGACATGATGGATCGTTCCGAATTCGGCAACAAGCTCCATCGCCGTATCCTGCCGTTGTCCTTCAATGTCTACAACGACCCGACTCTCACGGCTTTGGGCGACAAGCAGCTAATCGGCGCATATCCGGTCGATGACGTTGGCGGACCCGCCGAACGCGCTCAATTGGTCGAAAATGGAAAACTCGTGAGTTTTCTAATTGGCACGACGCCAACAAAGAAGGTGAAGGAACCGACTGGCTCGGCGCGCGGCGCGGTCGGCAGTGACATCACCGCCAAGCCCGCCAACACTATCTTCGAGTCATCGGATCGGTACAGCTTTGAACAACTCAAAGAGCAGATGATTGCCCTTTGCCACGACATCGATCTGCCCTATGGCCTAATTGTCCGTCGCCTCGACGATTTCTCCGCGCCGGCCGGGATGATGCGCTTCATGCAGATGACGGGTCAGCGCGGTGGCAATGATGGCGGGCTATCGCGACCGCTTGAAATCTACAAGGTGTACGCGGACGGCCGCGAAGAGCCGGTGCGCGGACTCGTGTTTGCGGGGGTTACGTCGCGACTGCTGCGCGATATCGTCGCCACCGACATTAGCCGCCTCATTTACAATTACGTCATCGGCAACGACTTTGAAATGCCGGCCTGCATTGTCACGCCGTCGTTGCTGATCGAGGAGATGGAACTGAAATCTCAGGAAGCCAAGGTCAAGAAACCGCCGATCTTGCCGTCGCCGCTCGCTGAGCAGTGACGGCCTCTGCCATGCGATCATAATTTTAGTAGCACGGTGTTAGCGGGACGAAGTCCAGCAACTTTGCGCTGTCTCGCTATTGACGTACGGTAGAGACTTCCGCGAGTGCGTCTTGCCGAGCCGAGTCGTTGTCTAAGACCCTGTTCGCGGTTGTGAATCGGTGCCAGTCGACTCATATGATCCGATAGCCATAATCAGCGACTGTGGTTCAATCGCGAGTGTTTTTATCTGCATTACTGTAACTTGTTAATAATTAACATGTTACGCTTGCATGGCTGGTCATTTCGCAAGTTCGACGTTAAAGATACCCCCAAGAATCTCCGTCAGGTCAATTCTCTCTCCGACTTCCGCAGCGAACTCTCCCGCCTGCGCGGCATGGCGGTGAATTAGCTCAATACATGAGCTTTGGCATCAAGCTAGTCTGCACGATGCTTTAGAGTTGCACCGACACTCAAGAAGCCGTTCCCCCCCAAACACAACCGGAGCGAATCGTTATGATCCGCTCCGGCGTATTCTTGCTTCTTCTGTGAGGAGAGTTACTTCAACTCGAACTTCAAAGTCGCCTTGACGGTAACTTCGCGCTCGCCGTGACCCGCCAAGCGGGCTTCCAGACTCGCCGCCAACACGGCCTGCTCGAATCCCCAATCCGGGGCGGTACACTTGACAATCCGGGCGTCTTTCATCTTGCCCTTCTTGTCGAATGTAATGTTGACCTCGACCACCGCTTCCTTCTGCGCGACGCGGGCGCGTTTCGGATAGATCGGCTCGATGCGAAGCTGATACTTGGCGGCATCCTCAACCTTGGCGGTGTCGGATGTGCTCACCCGCCGGGTCGGTTCGGCCTTTTTGATCGGCCGCTCTTCCACCGGGCGCATCACCTTGTTTTCGATGTCGACAAGCGGTTTGGTTTTGCCGCCGGAAATGCCGGTGGCATAGAGGTCGGATTTTTCGGTCTGCCCGGCCTCTGACGGCGCCGTGAGGAAAACGCTCATCAGGAGCATGACCACCGCGATCCCAACCATCGCGCGTTTGGATAAAGCTGTCATAGCTCTCTCCTCCTCTCACTGAGCTCTAACCGCGACCTGACATTATTAGTTTCGTAACTCCGCCGAAAATCTTAAGATCGCAAAATCCCGGCTGTGAGGCCGGCGCAATGTCAGGACGAACGTTTGGCGTTAGAGTACGCACTTAAGATACGCAAGCCGCTCTGGTCGTCAAGACTAAATTTTCATCGCCCGTTTGCCGGATTCGGGCGTCCCTACGGTCGGCGAAGCGTCGGTCCGTTGCACTTAGAAGAAGAAATACGTCCCGCGCAGCAATGCCGTCATGTAGCTGTCCGCGTCCTGGCCACCGAAATCTTCGCTCGGCGAGGTGATATTGACCTCCGCTCCCCAATTGAAGCGTTCATGACTCCGAAACACGCCATAAATGTCGATTTCGTTACCGATCGACTTGCTGTCTTCGCCGTCCACGACGGAGGCGAAGTCCTTGGCCGTATTCAGGATATGCAGATCCGCTCCCAATGAGAGATGCTTGGTCGGGAAAAACATCGTCCGCAGGTAGAAATCCTGCAATCCGTAGAACGGCTGCTGCACAAAGAGATCATTAAAGCCGCGAAATCCATGGTGCGAGTAGACCTGATTATTCCAGACACCCCAGCTATCATCCGTGAAGTCGTCGTCCCCGGAAGTCAAATCCACGCCGCCACCGACATAGAACGGCCGTTGGTAGTTCTTGAAGAACACTCCGGCGTCCGCCTGTATCAATGAAGCGCCGATATCGAGCTTGTCATCTTCGCCGGGGCCGGTGCGAGCCGAACCGAACTGGTAAGCCAAATTGCCGTTCAGCAGGATCTGATTATCGCCGCCAAATTGCTTGTCGAAATACAGCCCGGCAGTGTACAGATGCATCTGGCGATGATCGCCGATGCGCCGGTTCATGCGGTCGTAATAGCCGAACGGCATTAAACCGGCTTTCGGGATATGGACATTCAGCCCCATCAGATCATGGTCATCGTCTTCGTCCTTGTCCCCTTCATTCATTTTGAATCCGAACCCTTCGACCGTCACCGGCGTCTTCGGCGTGTAGTAATCGCCCCGTTGTTCCAATCGCAGTGCCTGGCTCAGTTGATAATTGAAATAGCTGCCGATCGCGTTGCTGTAGGGGTCCGATTCATCGATATAGCGCGACTGCTCGACAACCTTCGGGTCGCCGTAATGAATCGTGCCGCCGTCGAAGCTGCGTCCTTCACCCCAGTTGTCGTTGCCGATGATTCGCTCGTTGCCGACCCGGTAGCGCATCCGCCCGATGTCGCCGCCGAGCCTATTGCCGATACACTCCGGAATGGACACGTAGGCCTGAGACAGGCGCAGCGGCGTGTGGTTGGGATCTTCGACGCCAAAACAGCGATAATCCGACAACTCAAAAATCGCCCGCTCTTTGCCGCCGGGGTTGACTTGAAAATTGAGTCGTGTATTGAGATCGTGATAGCTATACGGCTGCTCATCACTTTGGTCATTGATGTAGTTGAGGCCATACCGCGACGAAAACCAATAGCGCAACGGCGCCTGGGTCGTGTTTTCGTCGTCGGCGACCGCCGTGGCTGCAATAGCCAACAGCCATGCGATCACGAGTAACGCCAATACCTTCATCCGCATACATCCTCCATTTGCGAATCAGTCCATTCTTGGGGCAAGGTCTCCGCTGCGAAGCAGAATCTTACCTCTTTCCATAGCGCGTTTTTATTGATGGAAGCATGCGATCATGGATAAATCTTGTCAACAAAAACATCCCCGCCCACTTCCGCCATTCCCGCGAAGGGGGACTATTGAAAGCGTGCTGCGCCTGTCATTCTGAGCGCAGCGAAAAATCTGCTCGCCGCGGCGGCACAGCGAGAACGGACCCGTTGCCTGCGCAGCGGCTCGGGGTGACAACGTCAAAGTCCTACTCAGCGCTCTCAAAGCCAAATTCCAAGCCGGAGGAGCGGCTTCAGCCGCGATCTCGACCGAAGGCCGCGCCGCCTCGTGCGCGGCGGTCGTCCACGCCCGCCGCTCGATTCCGTCACTTCCGCGAAGGTTGGGGCGAAGCGCCGAAGGCCCCGCGTTCGGCGGGACCGGAAACCTGGCGATAGGAGCGGCTTCAGCCGCGATTTCGACGTGCGACGGCAGGAATCCCTTCTTGCCGCAATCGAATAGAAATCCAGCTTCGGTTTGTCAGCCCCTATTGTCTGATACGACAGCTACGGCTCACACGGCGGCGGCCCGCCGGCGAAGATGTAGTTGATAAGATATACGGCGTCGGCGATCGAGACCTTGTCATCACAGTCCAAATCACCCGATTCGATGGGATATGGCGCTGGTCCATTGGCAAAGATGAAATTTATGATGAACACACCATCTCCAATGTGGATAAGGGAGTTATCGTCAACATCACCTACGATCATTGAACACCCTGCGATGACGCTACCGATCTCGAGTCCGCAAGAGTTGTTGTCCGGCAGCGCTGGCGAATGAGAGAATACCATTGTGTCTCGATGCGCCTCAGAGCAGAATACCGGATTGTTTCGAAATAGACTCGTAGAGTCGAAGACTGTCCCCGAGATCTCGTTCGCAGGATTATTCCAAATGAGATTACAGTTCATATCCACACCAGAAGTGCCTGCATAAATAACCGACCCCTCGATGATCACATCGCAGGCACCCGGGGGTATACACTCGACGATATTTGTTTGAGCGTGAAATATGTTCTGGTCGGCGTCACCGCTGTTCATGTTAATAAAACCGCCTTTGATATATGTTTGATAAGTGTTGTTTGTCAGTTCGAGCGTTAGTGAATTCGAGTCTACGAGGTTGTTCGAAAAGTTGCCACCACCAAGCCAGACCACTCCACCGTACACATCAGAGGCTACCGGTTCGCCGTGAAATGAGCTTTTCACGGCGACGATGTTGAGAGTGAACTGATTTGAAAGTACCTCCGCGTCACTGCCAGCTGAAAACACTCCGCCGGAGACTGATCCCTTCTCTTCTGCGTAATTTCGAGTCACGATGTTTCGCGAGAATTGAAGTCCGGTTCCACCCCATCGAACAATCCCGCCGATGAAGCTCGACGAGCACCAGTTCTGAGATATGACGTTATTACTGATCTCGCAGTCGGCCCCGCTACCCGCGATAGCGCCTCCCCAGGCCCACCATGTATCGAGTAGGGTGGTTGCGCTGTTATTTAGAATCTTGCTGTTGACCACATAACCCGAGTCGCCCTCGATGGACAGAGCGCCCCCGACACTCGCGGAATTGCTGACGAAGCTGCACGATTCAATTCGGAAGTGACTGCCCATGATTCTTACGGCTCCGCCATCGCAGCCACCATCTAAGAAAGAGCAATTCGAGCGAAACTCACAACCTGTGACTTCCACCGAATCGCTCTGGGCATACAGGCCAACGCCTGCTCCGCCGCTCCAAGAGAATAGGTGACTCAGGGCACAACTTACAATTCTACTGTTGCGCAGCTTGAAACGCCCACCTTCTACATAAATGCCTGCCCCTGTCCAGCGGTTCGTGAATCCCCGAACCTCACAAGAATCGATTGTAAGTACCGAATTCTTCACGGTCAATCCTCGTACTCCGCCACCGATAATGGCAATTCCCGTCATTTCCATTTGAGGACAATCGATGACAGAGAAACACACTGAGTCAGGAATTTCAGGGTGCATTACAACCGAGTCAGAAGCGGATGCCCTTCTGAGGCGCAGGGATCTGTACATGACTGAGATATTCTCGTAGTAAACTCCTGGTCCCACTGCGACGATATCCCCATCCACCGCCGCATCAATCCCCGCCTGAATCGTCGGCTGATCTTGCGGCACGCGAATCGTTGCGGCCTCAAGGACTGAGAACACCGTTAGAACGACTACGATTGTGACGTAAGCGCGCACGACCCCTCCAAGGCTAATAAAGAAGACTTGCTTATCAACTAAACGAGGAATCGAATTTTGTCAAGCCGAATCTGCGGGTTTGTGCCGTTGGGATGAGACTTCCTAACGCATTTGCGACGTATCGGAACCGCAAGGCTTCCGACCAACCGGTCTGGCTCTCCGCTTTCAAGATGGTTGAAAGGCCATGATTGATGTCATTCTGAGCGCAGCGAAGAATCCGTTTTCGTTGCGTGACAGGAACAAACAGATTCTTCGCCGGCGCTGCGGCTCAGAATGACAAATATCAGCCTTCTTGAAAACCCCTCCGCCGGAATGACGTTTCTTTGGTGCGACAGACTCTTATCATCTGTCCGGCACCACCCCTAACTATTCGCGGACAGTCGGCTTATCTCACCCAAACACCGAAGGGCGTTGTGAAGCGTGCTACGGCGACAATGCCGCGATAACGGGACTGAAGTTTCCCTGGAAGTGACTCCGTTTCCTGTCGGACAGCGCAAACTGTGGAGCAACCCAAAACAAATCGTATCGGCTTGTCAGTATCCGAGAAGTCCGCATACTCCCACAAGTCTAAGGCTCCACGGACATCGGTCGTCATCATATCAAAGACCAGGGCGGTTGCGCTTCTATCGAGCTTGCCGGTTACAGGGCTCAGTTCCTCTGGGAGGGAGTGCCATGAGACTTGATCTTCAGAAAACTCCTTGGCCCTGTTCGCTTCGCTGGTGGGACGTGCGCCGTTCTTCGTCGCTGGTTCAACGAATATCGCATGCGCCGTGCTCGTCTTGCAGATTGCCTGGATGTGATCAGGTCGGGCTTTTGGCGACCTTATGATCCAGAACGTGTTACCAACCAGATCAATGTCCCTGATCTTTCTTTGGAAAATCACGTGCGCACTTTCACCGGCATGCGCCCCCATCACACTTATCACCAATTGCGGGCAAGCCAATGCTTGTTCGAGCAGAGTCATTGTAAGCCTTCAAACCAATCTTGAGGTCGAATGCTGGAAACTAATGAACCTTCTGAACTGCCAAGACCATCTTTCGTCGTGTTCGCATACCCCCACTCAAATCGACTAAACCACTCCACCGAAGGACTTCTTCAGGACTCCCCCTCATGCCGTAATGACTTTTCAGCGGTAGGACAGACATTCTTGTCTGTCCGCTACTGACCCTACTGCCCCCGCCGATCTTTCATGTTCTCGATCGCGGCGACGGCGTCGGAAGTCGGCAGCACGATCCGCGCCAGCGAGTGCTCGAGCGCGTCGTCGATTGTTTCGATCGGCACGAACTCCAGGCCCGCCGCCACTTCGTGCGGAATCTCGACGAGGTCTTTCATATTGCCGATCGGGAACAGCACCTTCTTGATTCCCGCGCGGTACGCCGCCAGCGTTTTCTCTTTCAGCCCGCCGATCGGCAGCACTTTCCCCTGCAGCGACACCTCGCCGGTCATCGCGACGGTGTGATACACCGGCTGGTCGGAAAACAGCGAAATCAGCGCCACCGTCACGGCCACACCCGCCGACGGCCCATCTTTGGGAATCGCGCCCTCAGGAAAATGAATATGCACGTCGGTTGCATCGAACATCTCAGGCTCGATCCCCAAATCACCGGCCCGCGAGCGCACATACGAGAACGCCGCCTCGACCGATTCCTGCATCACCTCTCCGAGCTGTCCGGTGACCATCACCTTGCCGTGCCCCTTCATGCGAATCGTCTCGATGAACAAGATATCGCCGCCGACCGGCGTCCACGCCAGTCCCGTGACCACGCCGACTTCCGGCTGTCGATTGGCGACATCCTGGATGATCCGCATCGGGCCTAAATAAGTTTCGATATCGCCGGCATCGACCGTGACACTCTTGGCCGTGCCCTCGAGAATCTTGACCACCGACTTGCGGCAGAGATTGCCGATATTACGCTCCAGATTGCGCACACCCGCTTCGTAGGTGTAGCCCGTGACAATCGCCTTGAGCGCCGCGTCGGTGACCTTGAACTCGCCCTCGCGCAGACCGGCGGCGTCCATTTGACGTTTAATCAGGTAGCGCTTGGCGATTTCGACTTTTTCCATCAGCGTGTAGCCGGAGATTTCGATCACTTCCATCCGGTCGCGCAGCGGCGGCGGAATCAACTCGAGTATATTCGCCGTCGTGATGAAAAACACCTTGGAGAGATCGAACGGCATATCGAGATACAAATCGCGAAACGTGTCGTTCTGTTCCGGATCGAGCACTTCGAGCATCGCCGAAGACGGATCACCGCGAAAATCGCTGCCCATCTTGTCGATCTCGTCGATCATGAACAGCGGATTGTTCACGCCGCAATTGCGCATCTCCTGAACGATCTTGCCGGGCAGCGCGCCGATGTACGTTCGCCGATGCCCGCGAATTTCCGCCTCGTCGCGCATACCGCCGACGCTGATGCGGACGAACTTGCGCCCCAGCGCGCGCGCAATTGACCGACCGAGCGAGGTTTTTCCCACACCGGGCGGGCCGGCGAAACACAAGATCGGCCCGTGCGGATTTTCGCGCCGGTGCCGCGTCGCCAAGAATTCGAGAATCCTTTCCTTGATTTTCTCGAGGCCGTAGTGGTCTTCCTCGAGCACGGCGCGCGCCGCCTTAATATCGAGATTGTCGGTCGATGATTTGCTCCACGGGAGTTCCGCGATCCAGTCGAGGTAGGTGTGGATCACATTGTATTCCGGCGACATCGCGTTCACCTCGCGCAGCCGCGAGAGTTCGCGGTCGGCGGTTTTGCGCACCGGTTCCGGCAGTCCGGCGGTGTCGAGTTTCTTGCGTAGTTCCATCACCTGCGTGTCGGTGTCGCCATCCTCGCCGAGGGCTTTGCGAATCGCCGCCATTTGCTGGCGCAGATAGTATTCGCGCTGCGTCTTATCGACATCGACCTTGACCTGCCCCTCGACTTCCAGCGCCACTTGCAGGCGCTGCAACTCCGCCGTCATGAGTTTGATCAGCCGGTCATACCGCTCGGCCAGATCAACCGCCGACACCAGATATTGCTTCTCACCCAATCCGAGCGCCAGATAACTCGAAAGCAAATCCGCAAAGCGGCCGGCGTCTTCGGCATTGACCTGCATCACCTGCGTGATTTCGCGCGGATAGCGATTGTCGAGCATCGTCAACGAATGAAACAATCCCAGCGCTTGCTCTTGTTTCGTGCGAATCTCGGTCGTTGCCTCTACCGGATCATGCGGATAGCATTCCACCTGTGCGCGCATGAACGGATCCAGTTGCGTCAGTTTGGTCAGCTTGATGCGCCGCAGTCCCTGAATCACCAACTGGTAGGTATTATTCGGTATCTTGACCTTTGAGATAATCCGCACCGCGACGCCGGTTTCGTGGATATCCGCCAGCTTGTCGGCGACGGTGATCCCTTTCTTGGTGATCGCCGTGGCGATGATTTGCGATTCTTCCGCTTCCAGTTCCATCAGCGCCAGCGAGCGTTCGATGCGCACTTGCAGCGAGACGACGGCGGAGGGAAACACCGCGGCGGAGATTAGCGGCAGCAGGGGTAGTTCATCGGGGATTTCGCATTTGATCAGATCGGGCAAATCTTTCATGGGCGGCCACCTCGTTGGTCGGTTCGTTTACATCATATTGTACACCTGAAGCTAAGGCAAGCGGGAAGTGGGGGGGGCTGTCCTGACAGCCATCATTCCGGCGAAAGCCGGAATCCAGCCGTTTCTTTAGCCGTTAGCAATCCCGCCGTGACAGCTGGCGGCGACCATTGTTGTAGATATTCGGGACGGGGCGTATGTCAAAGATTCGGTGCTTTGCGCGACAATACGCCCGTAGTTGGCAAAGCACGGAAGCGGGCACGCGCAGGGGCACGGCGTGCCGTGCACATTACCCAGCCGAAAGGCACTCTCGCCTGTCGTCATGCGGCAAACATTGTCGTACATCCCCGCGTGGCGGGCGCATGGCTTTGCGCCCGCAGCTGGCGTCGTCAGAATCCCCTTCCTGACGGCTTATGCAATCAACTCTTCCCAACCGCGAAAGATTGCGGCGCCGCCGGCCGGTCCGCAAACCTTGAGAAACGACTTACCGTAAAATAACAACGCCACGTTGCGAAACTGTTCAACAGGGCGGAAAAGCCGGGCTAACTACGCAACAATTTCAGCGCCCCATTGATCACTAATCGAGGTGAATGAAGTGTGTCGCCATCCAAGAGCATGTCAGACAGCTTATCCCGAATGTCCTTTGTGAGAGCCAATGAAGCGTTGCCGTCAAGAACACGCAGTAAGACGTCTTCGTTCTCGGGATCACATACTTGCAACAACTCTGACTCAAACTCTGGTAATGCCGTCAAGAGACGATCTATGCACAGATTTGCCCCAATCTCGAAATCGAAGACAAACGGTGCACCCTGGTCGCGTGGGACTTTGGCATGGCGAGAGCGCGCCTTCCTGTCTGAACCGATCCGTGGTTCTCGGCTTTCACGGCCCGCAAACAGGAAACCAGCGGCTGCTCGCGAAGTCCATATACTCTGGAGTTCTCGCAGGATAGCGTCGAATTTCTCGGACTTCTTCGTGATTGCTTCAGTGAAGAAAAATTCGCTTTCAAAGAAGCTGAATGGTAACCAGCGATGTTTACCTTCCCGTTTGGAGCATTCTTTCAACACGTCTAAGAGGTCGGAAAGAAATCTGTCGCAATCACAGTTCCACAGGAACCGTAGCGTATTCTCAAAGTACAAGTTTTTTTCCAGTGACTCGTCGCTCCAAAGGAAACTCGCCCCTCGCGTTTCTTCCAATATCTCAGTCGGGCTCAAACACGGGTTGACACCGGAGGCGAGCTTCGTCATGAGCAGCCACTTGTACTGCGCCCAGATAGTGTCGTAGCCCTCAAGTCCCTTCAGTTCTTCGCCCAATTCAGCGGCAAAATCCTCTATGAGTAATAGTCGTACGTAGACTGACTTTACACTGAGGAGACACGCGGCAAACTCGCTCCTACGGTTCTGGCAGAGCTGCTGGCCAGCGCTCTGAAGTTGCCGCAATAACTCCCGCAGCGACTCATAGGTGCGGACGTTTTCCGGAGACTGATCACGGTCGATCAACACCCTATCAAACCCTCGCTCCCAGCCATCCCCGATCCCACGGAATGTCTGTCGGTGGCATTCCTCAAGTCTCCTTGTGGACTTCTCCTTAAGCGGGCGGAATTTCCATGAGTGGAGTTCCCTTTCTTCTTCCGTTAGTTCTGCTTCACTCTTCCAAGCGAAGTCTCGTTGCGGCGTCGGCGAAAAGGCAAAAAAGAGTACATCACCAGATGTCCAGTCGGGCGGATCGGGACTGAGATTCGCACGCTCTATGATTTGTTTACAGTAAATAAGCAGTTCGTCGTCACCGCACTCCGGTATCTCTCCCTGTCGCTCGATTTGGCGCAAGACCGCCGCTCGTTCATCCTCTCGGAGAGGCCACCTAATCGAGATTCCCCAATCATCTTCGGTCAGCCGAATCCCACCTTCCGTGACTTCCATGAGGCGCGGATCCCAACGCCTGAGATGTTTGGCGAAATTGTGGTACTCTAAGCCCGCTTGGGCATCTTCGACCCTTTCCCACAGGTATCGAAAAGCATCCATTTCACGGCTATGCAAGCTCCCTGCCGTGACACGTTCCGCGCGCAACTCTTGATTAAGAAGCACTCGATATTGTTGATGTACTATTATTGAGTGAACGTTGGCCATCAGCGTCGGCTGCGCCCGAACCAACAGTGCAAGATTTAGAAACAGGGTGGCGCGGACTTCGCCATCATCGAACCAATTCGGGTCTTGGCTACAGTCGACAAGGTCGAAGTGCTCCACCCAAGCCGCAGCGGCTTCGAACGCCCAGATTATTGAGTAGTACTTCACCACTGTCAATAAGAGGTTCTTGCTCTCCCCCTCGTGTTCAATTGACCATCGAAGCCAGCAGTACAGCCAGCGCAAGTATCCAGCTATGCCTCGCGAATAGATCAACAAATGACCGGGCGAATCGCCCTCCTCCATGTCGTCGTAGTCACCCTCTTGAATCCACTCTACTTGACGCTGCCAGAACTCCCGATTTTCGAGAAGCCTTTTCATCTCTGGGAACAGACGTGCGGCGTGGAGATGATACGCCAGCCAACGTCTGCCGTAATCGTCAATCTCGCCCCATTGCCGGTTATCGATGATCTTTACATAAGCTCTGGCGATGCGTCCATGAGCTTCGCGGACTTCGTCCTCATAGTGCTCTTGAATGTGCTCTAAGAATGACAGGTGAAAGAAGTAGAAGTTTTCGCCTGAGTCATAGAATCTCAGCACCTCTGACAATTGCTCGATCGACTGTCTCACTCGGGTGGCGCCGCTTCCGAGAACTTTCGCGAGATAATGCTGGTCGACAACTTTTCGAGTAGCAGCCAGAACCAGCAACAGGTGCCAGCCATCCTGCTTCCAGTCCAGTTCGTGGCTGTTAAACCGTTGCGGCAGCCGATTGCGAAGTATCTCTCCGTAGTAGCCCTTCATCCCCGGCGGCAGATTCGTAATCTCTTCAACCGTCAGTGCTTCCCGCCGCAAATCGGTCACCACCGTCGCAGCATAGAGGAAGCTGCTGCCGACCTTGCTGAGAAGCTGCCGCGTCTTCTGGTCATCAAGACTCGGCAGGCGAGTCTGTACATAGAACTTAATGTCTTCGCACTGGCGCTGGTCTTCATCCAAGTTCAGCGTTATCTCTGAAGTCCCCGAAATCTCTCGAAGTTCGTCAATGTCCCGACTCGTCAAGATGATCATTACGCCGGGCACGTGGCTCAACTCACTGAGGTATCTGACGATGCGCGGAATCTCTGCTTGATCCGCTTCATCAAGCCCGTCGACAGCAATGAGTATCCGCGCAACTTCGTAGTCGTCTTTGAAAATTTTCTCGATCTGTCTCTTCAAGGAATCAATGGCAGCAAACTCGCCATCCTCTTTGCTCCTCTTAACCGATATTCCCGTCTTCAGAAGCAATTCCCTTTGTACCTGCAGAATCCACTCTTGTGCCCATTTACGGGATGTGCCTACAGTAGAGAAGCAGTAAAACGACGAAACGCAATTGAGCCTGTGCTGTGTGTCCTTGTCGTCTTTCAGCTTCTTCTGCAAATCGAGCATCAGCGCCGTCTTTCCGGTGCCCGGAAACCCCTTAACAAGCAGCAGTTTCTCGCTCTGGTTTACGAGGAACTCCTCGATTAAATTGACCAACCATCCTCGGCCGGAAAAGTCCTCGTTTTTGTACTTAAGATCTTCAAAAGCGTCAATCTTTGCTGGTGGTTTGCTGTCTTCGAAATCAATGACAAGCTGTCGCACCTCAGCCACGAGCCTGCAATCGGCAGGATCCTCGCTGTTTGTTAATACGCTCCGATGTTCTCCGCCGAGGGCGCAGAAGTATTCCAGTGAACGGTTCGCATCGTCACGTTTCTCAATGGCATTGAGGTTCAGGAGTTTGACTTCTCCGGCCATGATCTCTGCCAAGAAGAGTGGCGCGAGCGGTAATTTTGTTGCGGTCTGGTCGCGACGATTTTTCAGCAACAGGAATAGCCAACTGCCTTCGATGGAGTCGCGCTTCGGTTCGACGACTCCGTGAAGCTCAAGCTCCTTGCCATCACCCTCGCGCAGCACGATTCTTGCGTTTGAGAAGAATTTCGTCCGGTCCAGTTCGCTCAAAATGGTATTAGCGTATCTATCAAGGATCCTCATCGCCGATGCCGCATCCGTTGCCCCGCCATGCCGAAGTCCGCTGTGCTCAGAATTGAATTCGCCCAACTTTTCAAGCAAGTTGGATAGCCGATCTGACTTGATGGCCTGCAGCACCGGCCCGCCATGTGGCCTTCTCAGGGATTCCCCCAGCCGCTCAATTGACTTGCCCAAGGTAGTTCTGCCCATCAGCCAGTTTTTCAGATCGATTGCGCTCCGCTTGTTGCTCGGGCGCGCCGCTCGGATCTCTTCAAGAAACAGCAGCAGAAGCAAGTACTTGACATACTTTTCACAAAGCGCGTTGAACGAGATGAGCGCCGCAATGGGTTCGCTCTCCCGCTTGTCGTGAACATCTCGGTAGATACGCGCCAGCGGCGTAGGAAAGTTGTTGATGATCGTGTTGTGCGGACCAAACTGTTGAGCCACGGCGTCGCTAAGCCCTGTTTTCGAATCGTCTTGTGGCTAATATACCGAAACATCCGATTTGCGGTAGCGAAATCCCACCAACGCAAAACGTCCCGATGACCGAAGTCACCGGGACGTTTTTATGTCGAATGAGAGTTCGACGAAATTAGAACGCTACCGAAAGCGATACGCGGTGATTTTCGCCCAGGAAATTCTGGGTTTCGGTCACGTACGCGTAATCGATCATGTAGCGCTTGGCCACGGTCAGACCCGCACCGAGCGAGAAGTTGCCGTCCGACACGCCACCGCGCACCGCGCCGAAATAGTTATCAGCGAACTGATAATCGTATTCCGAACCGATGTACACCGTCACGTCGCCGTTATGCTGCACCTTCTGCACGTCCGCCGCGAACGTGAAACCACCGAAGGCCATCGCCGCGATACCCGTGCGGAAAGTTACCGGCACGGAATTACGGCCAACCTTGGTGCCCAGATCGCGGGCGGTAATGCCGAGATGAACATTGTCACTCAGCATGTACTTGAGACCGGCGTCGAAGCCAACACCCGAATTGGAATAGGTGTCGACCTTCTGGTACGCGACCTTAAAGGTCACGCCGGCCATCATCTTGTTCAACTTGTTGCCATAGCTGAACAGAAAACCGTGGTCATCCACGTTGAACGTCGAGTTGGTCGGTCCGGTCTGCGTGGCGCCCGGGATTTCATCCATCCCGAGATTCACCCACGAGAACGACGCCCAACCGGCCGTTCCAAAATTGTAGGCCAGAGCGGCATACATATATTGCCGATCCAGTCTCATGTTGTCGGACAACATCGCCGTCAGGCTGAAACGCTCGATGCCGGGTAGACCGGCCGGGTTCCAGTAACCGGCGGAGGCGTCGTCAGCGACTGCCGTGTAGGCGTTGCCCATTGCCAACGCTCTTGCGCTCACACCTGCGCGGAAGATCGGGAAGGCGCCATTGCTGTCGGCCATAGCGGTCGAAGCGACACCCAGCAGAAGCGTCAAAAGCAGTCCGGCAACGATCGCAACTTTCTTCAGGTCATTTCTCATGTCGAGATCTTGCCTCCAAAAAGGTAACAAAAACTTCATCGTTCATTGCGAGTCCCGGCGGTTAAACCGGGACTCGCATTAACGTCTTCCCTTACTTCTCCACCACCGCGAAACGAATCACAGTGTAGGCGGAGCTGCTCTTGCCGGAGGCCACGACCTCGGCAATGTAACCACCGTCGGCCACCATCGTGCCACCGTCCGTACGACCGTTCCACGCCACGGCGTGCTCACCAGCACCCATCGCGCCGTAGTTGATCGTCTTCAGGTGTTCACCCGCCATGTTGAAGATGCGGATGACGATGTTGTCGGCGGCTTTCTCCAGCTTCACGTTGAACGCAAAGCTCTCCGTCTCAGGATCAAACGGGTTCGGGCCGGCCCAACCGGAGACGTCGCCGTCGCTGAACACACCGGCCTTCGTGCCATAGTAGTTGGTCACGGAACCGGTATTATCGGTGACGCGAATCTCATAGTTGACACCGTTCTCCGGACAGTAGTACAACGTGCCGCCGCTGCCGGAGGCCATGAAGTACCACTCACCCGCGGCGTCAACGGCCGCCGCGTTGGCTTGCGCCGCGCGAGTGACCTCGACACCGTTCTCGAAGATTTCGAGATCGTCCATACCCGAACCGTCGTCCGCGATCTGGAAGATCAACGGACAGGCGTCGGCTTCGTTCTGCAGCGTTACGGTCGCGCCTTCGCGATCGACAACAAAGAACTGCACGTGCGGAGTCGTGTTGTTGCCAACACAGTCCTCGACACCGTCGCCGGCATCATAGTACAGATCGAAGTTGTCCCAGGCGGACGGATCCGAACAATCACCATAGTAGCAGTAGTAATAGTCATCGTCCGGATCATAGCCGTTGTTGCTGTACGTTCCGTCGAAGACCACCACATAGAGACCGCGCTCGTCATCCAGATCGTAAGTCGTCGGAATGACTACGGTACGACCGTCTTCCTGCAGATAATCTTGAATCTGCGCCGGGAAGAAGGTCTGGATGAACGCCATGCGCTCCTTCGGATTCGAGCCGTCCGGACCGCCGTCCGTCGTATCCATCTTCGTCACGAAGTAGACATCGACAAACACTTCGTTCCAATCGACACCGGAGCCTTCGTCGTCAATCGTAAACGTAATCGTCGGGTTCGACGTCACGAAACCGTTGGCGAAGTCAACATCCGGAGCCTCGCAGTCGACCATGATCTGATCACGGATAAACTGCGGACGGAGCTGCGAATCCTCGACGCGGACATACACTTCGTGCTGGCCGCAGCCGATCGGCGGATAGTATGACTCGTCGTCAAAATCACCGCCGCCATTGTACTCACCGTAGCTGTTGCGCTGGATCTTCAGTTGCGCCGAGACTTCGTCAAGGAAGAACGACCACTGCGGCGAAGCCTCGTCGAGTGTCGTCCGGCCGGCAAAACCTTCCTTCGGCGTTCCCTGAACATCCTGGTACCAACTGCGGGCGAAAATTCGCACGCCGTCGAAGTACACTTCCAGCGTGCTCCAGTCAATCTGATACTGGAACGGCTCGACAAACTGGTACCAAATTTCCGGATACCCGTCGGTATACGGATCGCAGTACGGCACCATCGTCATGCGGCTGACGAGACCGGCGCCGTCGTACTTCGTGCGCTTCACTACCGAGTACCACGCATCACCGTAGCTCTCGTAGTAGTAGTCGCCGAAACAGGTGACTGCAAACTGAACCCAGTTCTGCCCGTTTTCGCGGTAGAATCCTCTTACCGTTGACGGGAAGTAGACATTATCGGGCACCCAGTTGCCTTCACCATCCCACCACATGACCGACAGAGACTCGGCCGGCGTGGTGACATCGTTGTCGTACTGCATCGTCACGATGGCATACTGCTCGTCTTCGCCGCATACATCGTAGCAAGACGGATCAGAGATGTAGGTCATCATGCCGTTGTTGTCGCCCACCGGAGTAATCTGCCAATCTTGCCAGACACTCGGGCGAGCCAGCTTCGACTTCCAGATCGCCAACGCATTGTAGTCGTGACCGGTGTTGTCCGTCCACTCCGCTGGAATGTCAACAGTGACATCCATGAAGCTGACCGGGCCGCCGGTTCCGTAATCGCGCGTGACCCAGAAAGTGTTATACATCTGGTACTTCGACCAGCCGGTCGTTCCGTTGTAATCAACGAAGTAGACCCGGCCTTCGCCAAAACCGTCATCGACGAGAGCGTTAAAGTGGAACGCACCCGAATAACGAGTGATACCACCCTGCTGGTTCAGCGCCGTGAACGGAATGATCTCGAAGTCCCAGTAATCAAGCGAGACGTTGTAAGAGACTGCGACGCCGAACGGCATGCCGTAATTGGAACCAATCTGGGCCAGGCCTTCGAGGTTATCGCAGTCGTTCTCAAGGTTGCGCTCGATCGAGCCCGGGCCGAAATCGCCCGGAGCGCCGGTCACTTCGCAACCATTGTCGGTCACGCTAATCGTCACGATCGGCGACAGCGACTCATCGACGCCGTTACCGTTGTCGGACAGCAAGCGCACTTCGTAGGTACCGTTGCTCGGCACCCAACCGGTGTAATGGACCGACCACATTTCCGGAGTGTAGCTCCAGTTATCGTTCAGCAGCCACTCGCCGTCTTCTTCGTTGTTGCTGCTGATCTGGATCCATTCGCCACCGTTCTGGCGATACTGGAAGATCGTCGACGCGTCGTACTCGGCGATACCGAAGATCTTGCCATTCCAGCAACCGGCAACGAGACCCATCGTCGGATCACCTTCATAGATAATGAAGGGGATGTTGACGTACGAGGTGTTGCAGCCAACCGCGTCTGTGATCACGGCTCCCCATGACCATTCGCCAACTTCGTCACCCGACATATCCCACGTCACCGTGAAGTAGCCTTCGGCGTCGGCTTCGATGCTGACGCAGACGTTATTGGCGCAAATGTCACCAAGGCCGGAGTTGTAGAGCGGTGACGGACCCCACGAAGATTGATTATCCAACGCGCGGAACTTGAAGGTTAACTTCTTCGTGCCGAGCTTGAACGCCGGGGTCGGGTCGTTTTCGTTCTCCACGTCGAACGTGTCAACACCGTCGGTCACCCAGATGGCGCGAGCCAGCGGGGAGGTACGATCGAAGAACAGAGTGATCGGCTCGGAGTAAACCGTCTGATCCGCTTCGTTCACGACCATCGCACGGAAGTTGTAGAATCCTTCGCCAATCTCCGGATTCTCCCAGAACGCCGCGCACCACGGTGATTCATAGTCCGGGCCGCCCGGGAAGCTATTCCAATCGTCGATCGGCTGAGTCGCCGACTTCCATTGGAACTGGACATAGTCTATCGGCGCGCCGCCGTTTACATTGACGTTCGCGCAGAAGTACTCGCCGCCGCAGAAGAAGCCACCGTCAGCCGGACTGGTGAGCGTAATGCTCGGCCGGTTACAGTTGACGTGCACCAGAATGCTGCTTTCTTCCGCAGCCGTGACGTTGTCCGAAATATCGCACAACTCGGCGCCGACATAGTAGTCGCCATTCGGCGGGTTGTTCAACGCGATATTCCAGTAGGCGCCCCAGTACGGACCGCTCTCGTCGTAGCCGCCCTCTGCCCAAACGTCGGCGATCTTCACTTTCGGACCGCCGGCCGCCGGCCAGTAGTACCACGTCACGCGCTTAAGGTCGCGCGCGTCGAAAGTCGCCAGATTGAGGAATACCTGACCACAAACATACGAACCGTCACCCGGTTCGGTAATCAGAGCCGCATCCGGAATGTTGTCCAGGATGAAGACATCAATGTAGTCAGACGCTGTCTGACCCAGCTTGTCCCACATCCGGGCTTCCAGCGTGCACTCAACGTAGCCATTGGCCACGTCGTCGAGCGTGTAGAGGCCCATGGCCAGCGGGTTGAAGCTGATTTCCCACCAGTTGCTGGCGTTCGAGCTTGAACCAACGAACGTGCCGTTGCAGAAGTAATCAACCTTCGCCACTTCGCACGAGTCGTCGGCCGGAATCGTCATCACCTGCACGCGAATGGTTTCACCCGGCTTGGCATAGACGTCGGCCGAGCCGCCCAGGTAACCGGACGGGTTCGTCCAGGTGCGGGTTTCCTCGCCGGTGGTCTCGAACAGACTGAATGCCGGCTGAGCGGCCTCGCAGTCGAAGTAAATGACCATACCGGCGCCGGCGTCCATCGCATCATCGAACGTGTAATCGTCGAAGTTGCCGTCGCCGTCCATATCGAGCATCCAATTGCCCGCGGCGTCTTTCACCGCGACCCGGATGCGATAGTCGTAACCGCAGCGACCATCGTCGGAATTCCAGGTGTAGGTCCAGATCGAATTGTTATTCGCCGGACTGCCTTGACCAAGGTATTCCCAGAAGTGGAAGACATCGATGACTTCCGGATCACCGATCGGCTGTACGAAGAAGTGGACTTCAGCGATATCAATATTCGTGAAGTCGGTCAACTCCGCCGACAGGTAAATCGGGGTCTCAAGGTCTTCCGCTACGCGCCACTTGTTTTCACCGTTGCAGGCATACTGCACGGCGCCCTTGACGCTCAGAGTCATCTCCGGCAACGTGCCGTCGACGCAGATCTTCACCCAGGGAGTGGTGTAGCTGTTGTTTTGATCATCATAAACGATCGCGTACAACCAGACATAACCTTCCGGAACGTCTGAATTGTCCCACTCGATCGTGACATCATAATCGCCACCGAACGCCTCTTCACCGATCTTCGTGCCCGGGAACGTGCCGTCGAGCGAATAGAACAGCTCGGCACGAATCGGAGAGCTCTGATCGAATCCGATCTCGGAAACTTCGATATCAACGTCGATCGAGTTCAGCGACGACTGCGCCTTCTGCACGCACTGGTACGCAACCGGCCACGAAATATACGCCACGGGCGCGACTTCGTCCGGCAAGCACAGGCGCACCGAATCGACGCAAGTCGAACCGTTGCGGGTGTCGGTGATCTCGGTGATCAAATAAGTCGGAAGCGGACCGCCGACCGTCTTCGGCCAATCAGCTACCCAGAAATCGAACTCATACGGCAGGGTCTGATCGTCCGCGAAATCGACGCGGGTCCGATCGCCTGATGTCGTGAAAATGACCCATGAATCAACGGTGTAGACCGGCTCGGCAGTCGGATCCGCAACCGTGATCACGGCCGTATTCATCTCCTCCCGGCTGACTTCATAACCACACGGCGATTGCGGAGCAAACGCGCCGTTGATCGTCAGGAAATCGCAGGACGGAACATTCGGGTTCCAATTGAACTCGAAGAATCCGCACGCGCTCTCGGCGCCACCCAACGTCTGTACGTTGCCGATGTCGTCCGAGGAGAGAATCAACGCCTGCCAAACACCTTCGGTGCTCGGGTCGGTGCCCAGATTCAACGTCTCAAAGAATGTCAATCCGTCATCCGGATTTGACATGTAATTGAACGGAACCGGATGATTCTGCCACGCGCCCGGCGTGCCGTCGCCACGGTCCTTCTTGCGCCAGACCACCCACGCATCATCAACATCAGCGTCGGAAGTCGTGGCCGTGATTTCGACCGGGTTATTCGGTCCGTAGTTGCCACCGGAAGCCGGGAAGACCACACAGATCACCGGCGGAGTGGCATCAGGAATACCTTCAAAGATGTTGGTATTAAACTCCCAGTTGCCGCAATCGTCTTCGGTGCGGATGACGAACTTGTAAACCTTACCGTCCGTCAACACTTCCGACGTCCAGGCATTGGAGTCCGGACCAGCATTGACATACTCACCATTAAAGGTGGTGCCAAAGATACTGTTGTAATTGAAGCCGTCGCCCGTCGAATCTACATAAACGTAGAAGTACTGGGCGTCCTGGGCCTGGTACGGCGTCGCCGCGCGCCAGGTCAAGCGAAGCTTGCCACCGGGCAGGCGGTTGACAACCACACCGTCTTGATCGAGAGCCGTCGGCCGGCGCGTGTCAAGCGGCACGCCACCGCTAATGATCGCCTCTAAAGCTCCCGACTGCAGACTGTCACGGTTGCCCGCGTCGTCCGTCGCGAACACCCAAATGGTGTAGTCGGCGTCGATCGGCGCGCTATTGGCGTCCTTGGCATCCAGAGTATTCGGATCAAAGTTCGGATCGAGCAAATTGCCGATCTTCCAACGCTTCTCCCAGTTGCCCGAACCAATCGAAGACATCGCTTCGTTGGTCGCGCCACCGAGACCGGCGTCAAGGAAGTTGCTCACGACAGTGACGATGTCCGGGCTGCCGCTGAGATCAGCGGTCACGCGCACGGAATCGCCAATGTTGGTGCACGACGAAGAGTCGGCATTCGTCACCGTGCGGTACACGATGCTCGAAAACACCGGCGGATCCAGATCCAGAGCCGGATCGAAGTTCACCGTGAAGGTGTCTTCGTTACAGGCGTTGTCGCGTGCCGTGATCAGCACGTACTTCAGCGGATTGGAACCGGCCGCGATGTCGCGCGCCATCTCGTTGGTCAACCAAATGTCGCGACGGAAAATGCCATTACCGTTGGTCACGTCATCCAGCGTCCACGACAGAGAGTCGGTGCGGAAATTCGAGAAGTCGGCAACGACCGACGAAATCTCGAAATAGCCGTTCGAGGTCATGTACGCGATCAAGGTCAACTTGTCGCCCACGGCCGCGGAAGTATCCGAACCGACGTTGTTCTCAGAAATGTAGAACTTCACCGAGTCGATCTGCGGCGCAATGTCGTCGATCGCTTCCGTGAATTGGAAAGTCTGACTTCCGGTGTTGCCGGCGTTATCCTGAGCTGTGAACGAAATCACCAGACCCGGAATCACGTCGGTGCCGTTGGCGTTGACGCGGACCGTGTCGGTCCAGGTGTCATCGGCAAAGCCGGCGCCATTGGCATGATAGTTGAGCACGTGCGCGGCGCTACCGCCGAACGCGCTCAAATTGACCGTCACCGAATTCGCCGTGATTTCTTCGTTCGGGTTGCTCACCACGATCCGGAGAGAATCGCCAATATTGATGATATTGGTGCAGATGTTCGGATTGGTCGTCGTATCGAGGACCACCACCGACACGTTATAGGTCGGTGCATAAAGGTCGAAGATACGGGTGTATTCGCCGGTCGGGTTCGGGTTGCAGGCCGCCGCGTCAAAGTTGGTGCGGAAGGCGCCCGGGTTGGCGAATACGTTGGGGTCCGTCGCGCCAGTGCTGGCGTACGTCACCGTGGAATCAATTACGCCCGTGTTGCGCAGACGCATACCGTACTGCGGAATCACCAGTTCGATACCCGTCTCCTGATAAGACGTGTCGGTATCGATGGAATCCGCCCAGGCGTCAAACGACACGACAAGCGTGTCACCGTTCGCAAACGGTGTGTTGATGCCGGCAATCGTGGCTTCGAAATTTTCATCGAAGCGGCCGGTGATGGTGTAGTTCCCGATCGCGGTCGCGGTCGCACCGGCCTTCTTGTAAAGCCGAATGCGCTGGATCGCGAACTCTTTCTGCGTACAGCTCTTGAACGTAATCGAGCTGAGCGAGTCGCCCGCCGCCAAACCGCTGAACGTTCCCAGCAGCAGACGCGTGGCAAGCTTATTGGCATCGTCGCCGACCACACCGTTGAACACCGTGTCCTTCACGACCGGCGCGCCGGTGAAAGTCTGCGCAAACGCCGCAGAACTCACGACCATCGAGGCCAGGATCGTCACAACTGCCAGCCAGAGCAGGTTTCGAACAGATCTCATTCGACAATCCCTTGTTACTCGTGGTTTATCCGTTTTCCGTTTCTCATCTTGTTCGGCATTGAACTGCATTCGCGTCAATACCCTCCTTTCCAATCTTCACCGTGACGGTTCAGATCTTCCATGAATGGACTCCTTCTCTTAAGTAATTCATTGTTTATTGCAAATCTTGCCATAGTCGACGTTATCCTAAGAGACAATAGGACCATCCCCCCTTCCACCCTGGTCGTGGTGCGTCCGATACATAACTTTTAAGCCTTCTTCCATGTCTGCCGAGAAACGCCAAAAACCCAACGTCTCGTCTTCCCTGAGGCTTGGAGTTGCTAATCTACTTTCGTTAAGACCTTGTCTACGGCCTTCTGCCTTCTTCAACAGCGCGTCTGTCTTCCCTTGAGCCGAAGAAACCCCACCCCCGCTCAAGCAAGACCGCCAATTAAAGAAATCTCGCTCCCTGAGCAAGTGAATTTTTGCACGTTCACCGGCTCGCGAGAAAATTTTCCGGTCAACGTACGCCCGTCTGCGGGGGGTGTCAAGAAAAAACTTTGCTTCACTTCTACTTACCGCGATTCGACACCGCTCATTTGATGCGCTTGGCCGTGCGAAAATCTCTCGATCTTCGGACGAAACTATCGCCCCCCAATCGATGTTGGTTCTATCGGCAACCTGTTTCAGAATTTTACACCGGAGCGCCGATTTCTCCGTGCCAACCCGACCAACTTCCCGTCGTCGGTCGCTGTCCGCCAACAACCAATCACCCCGGCAATCGGGAACAAGTTCATAGTCATCGGCGCCGTCGCGTCCATCTTGAGCGCTCTGCTCAAACTTTGAGACGTATTCTCCCAAGCGATTGTTTCGTTCTGAGTGGCTGCGCATTAGTCCGCTTCCTGAAACCGAACGCAGAGGAATACAGCAGAACCACCGGTCGCGCTGCCGACCAGCGACTCGAACCAGAGATGCTTCACCTGCCCCAAACGCCGGCGATGCCGGCCTCGGCGTGAGCAATGTTCGATACTGTTTTCCTCCGCAAACAAACCAAAAGCATTCGCCCGTAGGCTGAGCTATATTTGACCCGCAAGAGAGGTTGAATCAACAAAAACTTTAGAAAAACTTGGGAACAGCCTATCCGCTTTCACCTTAAACAGTTGTTGCACGGTTTTTTCTGCGCCTCAGAGCGTTTCATAGATTCGGCGATAACTCTCCCAACGCTCCGAAAATATCTGACCTTCGTTAACTGCTTGCCGAACAGCGCACTCCGGCTCGTGTAAATGCGAGCAACGCGAGAACTTGCACCCGCCCAGAAACTTGACAAAATCAGGGAAGTACTCCTGAAGTTCGTCACGCTCCAACGACCACAGACCCAAAACCTTCAAACCCGGAGAGTCGACAACGAATCCTCCGCCCGGAAGCGGAAACAGTTCAACCGCCGTCGTCGTATGCGTTCCGCGATTCGTTGCTTTGGACACATCGCCCGTTCGCAGTCGCAGGCCGGGATGGATCGCGTTCAGCAGCGACGATTTTCCCGTACCGGAATGGCCAACTAAAATCGATTCGCGATTTTTCAAAACCTCGCGCAGTTTGTCGCAGCCTTCGCCACTCACGCTCGAAGTGAACACAACCGGCATCGTGACGGAATCATAGATTGCTTTCACCCGATCGCGGTCGACACGGTGCGCCAGATCGACTTTGTTGACTACAATGACCGGCTGAAGTCCGCCCTGAAGCGCCGACACCGTGAAGCGATCGATCAAGTGTGGTTTGTATGCCGGCTGCGCCACCGAGCCAACGATCACCATTTGTTCGACATTGCTCACCAGTACCTGCTCGAAGTTTTCTTCCCCCTTGCGCGGCCGCGAAAATTTCGTCCGCCGCGGATGCACAAATTCGATTCCGCCTTGGTCGGAGCCGGTCGTGACAATTTCGACGACGTCACCAACGGCGACGAGCGTCTCGCCCGTTTCTTGTTTGAGTCTTCCGAATATCTCGCACGAAAACTCGCTGCCATCAACCAGCACGATGAACTTTCGCCCATACGCCCGAATCACGCGCCCCGTCATCGCAACGCCTCCGGGCAGTCACACCGCTGCACTCCGATTCCGTCATTCCCGCGAAGGTCGTAGCGGAGCGGAGATCCCGCAGCCTCTGCGGGACCGGAATCCAACCCCCGTCGATCCCTGCACCGCGCTCCATTTCCGTCATTCCGGCGAACGCCGGATTCCAGCTTTCGTGGATTCGACTTCTGTTGAACAGTCCGCAACTCACCACCACCGTCATTCCCGCGAAGGTCGTAGCGGAGCGGAGATCCCGCAGCCTCTGCGGGACCGGAATCCAACCCCCGTCGATCCCTGCACCGCGCTCCATTTCCGTCATTCCGGCGAACGCCGGAATCCAGCTTCAGTCGTACATCCCGCGTCAGGCGAAACTCACTCTGCGTTCTCATCCTCTCCCCCTTCCCACTCAAGCTCCTGCTCAACGATCTCATCAATTTCCTGCGCCTTCGACTTGTGTCGGTCGGCCTTCTTTTGTTGCGCCTTGGCCTGACGCCGCTTCTTCTTGAGCTCCTTTTCCTTCAGATAATCGTAATCGAGCATCTTCGTGATGCCCTTCATTTGTCGTTTCGTCAATTTACCCGGCATGGCTGGGTATCTCCTTAAAACAAAAAATCCGCAGACGTTGAATGTCTGCGGAAAGAAGTTGTCGCAATTCTCATGGCCAACGCCATGAACTCATTCACGTCTCTAAGCTGCCCACCTCTCTGTGCTAACTTCGGCAATCTTCAACATCGCGACATCTCCTTTCCCCCGGCGCATTGTGCCGGTACATCACTACACTATATCGGCAGGTACGCGCTGTCAATTAAAATGTTGCCGGCGCAGCGGCGGGGTCAGGAAAGAAAGCGCCCCAAAAAGTTGCTTGACAAATAAGTAATCACTTATATATTACCTGCATGTCACGCGTCCCGGCCACCAGCGACCTCTTTACCGCCATCGCGGATCCAACCCGCCGGCAGATGTTGTCGCTTCTGGTCGGTCGCGATTTGACGGTAAACGAACTGATGAAACCGTTCGCCATGTCGCAGCCGGCCGTCTCGCAGCATCTGCGCATTCTCCGCGATGTCGGCCTCGTCAAGTCCGAGCCGTGGGGAAGAGAACGCGTATATTCGCTCGATCCCGAGCCGCTGCGCGAAGTCTACGACTGGGTTGAGCACTTTTCGAAATTCTGGGATGATCGACTATCGGCACTGGGGCAGTATCTCGATAAGAGCGTCGCGCCACGCCGTGCCAAACGGAGGAAAACCAAGTGAGTGGAAAGAAACTATCGCTGCGGAAGGAAGTCTTCTACCCGCACCCGCCGCAAGCTGTCTGGACCGCGTTGACCGACAAGCGCGCGCTCGCTGAATGGCTGATGCCCAACAACTTTGAGCCGGTCAAAGGCTGCAAGTTCCAATTCCGTGTCGACCCGGTGCGCGGCATTTATTCCGGCATTCAAGACTGCGAAGTCCTCGAAGTCGATCCACCGAAGCGGCTGGTCTTCACTTGGGTCGTCGTTCCGATCAAACCGGAGGCCCCTCGACCGAAGCCAATGACCCTCGAGTGGACGCTGGCCCCGAAAGACGGCGGCACCTTGCTTACGCTCCAGCAAAGCGGCCTCGAGCATCTCGGCTGGTGGAATCGCTTCAGCATGAAAATGGGCTGGAACCGCATGCTCAAGACTCTACTGCCGAAAGTGCTCGGCAACGTGCAGGGAAGCGCCTTCACTCCCGGCGCCATCAAACGTCGCGATTACGGCACGAAGACCGTTCCCGGGGATTTCGCGAAATGATCGCGCGAACTTGCCGCGCCGTCGGGAAGAGAGAGGCTGTCCCACAAGGAAGGTTGCGCCTCGACGCTACAGCTGTCAGAGTTGGGCCTGATTTCTCGACTCCGACAGATTGGGAGCCTCGTGTACTCGACATCCCAACTGTAGGAGCGGCTTTAGCGCGACAATCGTGGGCGCGAACTCACATCGTCCCTCGCTTCAAAGGGATTCCCGCAATGCTCCGGCGGCGCAGTGAATCCCCTTACCTAAGGGGGTGGCCCCGACCGCAGGTCGGGGACGGAGGTTGTCGCAAGCGCGCCGCGTTAATTCCCCTCTTGAGAGGGGTGCCGCGCACCGCAGGTGCGGGGCGGGGTGTGTGACACGAATCACCACCACTGAACCGAAAACGAAGAACACTTAATATACCGGAGGCTCTCATGCTCAACCGTATCCTCGGCATCATCGCCGGCTACGCCGCAATGTTCATCCTCACGATGACTTTGTTCGTCGTGCTCGCGGCCGTTGCGCCCGATTCTTTCGCTGATCCGAACATTTTCCCCGAGATGAAGTACATCATCGTGATCCTGATCGCGACCTTCGTCAGCGCTCTGATCGGCGGCCTGGTGATGTCGCTGATTGTCAAACCCAATCCGATGCCCGGCGCTGTCGGCATGTCGATCCTGATCTTGATTCTCGGCATCATCTCGGCGGTCGCTGCGCCACCGGCACAGCCGCTTTGGTATCACGCCGCTTTGATCATCCTCGCCATCGCCGGCGTCATGCTTATCGCCCTGCTGCGCAAACCAAAAACGGCGTAAGGACGCACCACTCGCGTACGGGCACCGCGCCGAACTGTCCCGAGCCGTCAGGCGAAGTCCCCCTTGGGGGAACCCCTCCTGACGGCATCACGAATTCGTTCCACGCGTAGGGACGCGGCGAGCCGTGACTAAGACAGCTTGACCGCTCGACTCGCGCTCTACTTCAGCAGCAACATCTTCCGCGTCGCGCTGAAGTCGCCGGATGTCAATCGATAGAAGTACACCCCCGAGGGCAAACTCGCGCCGCTGTCGTCGCGGCTATCCCAGGTTACCGAGTGCGCGCCCGCTGCAAGCGAACCCGCCATCAGCCGTCGCACTTCTTCGCCTAGCACATTGAACACCACCACTTCCGTCCACCCCGGCTCGACGATCGTGAATTCGATCGTCGTCTGCGGATTAAACGGATTTGGCTGATTCTGTTCCAGAGTGTAACTCGCAGGTCGCGCGGCGCTCTTGAGATTCGCACTCACGTCGTAAGCAACCGCTTCGCGATCGACCACGATTCCCGTCAGGCTGATGCTCTCCAGATCAACTGCGCCATTCAACTCGATCCTGATGACCTCACCGGCCCCAATCGAATGCTCGCCGGTCAAATCGATCACGCCGATCTTGAGGCGACCACCCGCGAGGCGACTTTGATACAACTGCATTCCTTCCGCGGCGCCGCCCAGTCGAACCGCCTTGACGTCGGCCATCGGGATATCAATCTCCCACTCCACCGCCGCCAAATCAAACACCGACGCGATCGTCACGGTCAATTCTTCGCCGCGGACCGCCGCGTCGCGACAGATATCAACCGCCGGCCGGTGCATCTTCGCCGCCGGCAAGTTGTCCGGACAAGGTGGCGGTCCGGAAGCAAATATGTAGTTCACCATGTGCACCGCGTCGCTGATATTGAACCGCCCGTCACAATTGGCGTCGCGGGCGCGCTCGATGCACGTGCAGGGATCGGTTCCGGCCGGGAACATGAAATTGATCATGCACACAATGTCGGCAATGTCGATCCGGTTCGAGCAATCGGTGTCGCCGATCGAATGAATCGAAAACAGATTATCCGAAACATCACCTTCCACGATTCCCGCCGGCCGATAATTCTTGACCCTGACTTTACAGTCCTCCTCCCACAAGATCGGAACCGACCACGTCAAAGTCGTATCCGCGCCAGCGACGCTGCCCAGATAGCGCGGATAGGTCGCGCCGCCATCGAGCGACAGCCACACCGCCGTCGAGTCAGCGTCGTCATCGAGAAATCGCCACATCACCGACTCACTATTGAGACCGACATACACTTCGCCGCCATTCGGCGCAATGACCAAAGCGCACGGCGGCCAATAATCGAAACAATGGGTCGTGAAGCCCGGATACAACGTCCGCGCGTAGATGTCGCTGAAAATGAACTCCCCGCCGGGCGCGATGTAACCGGAATCCACACAGATCGCGGCGCCTTCGGCAATTCCGTTGGCGTGGAAAAAGACTTCGCAGAACAGCCCCGAGTCCGGCAGAAGCGCCGGCGCGACCAGCCGCGTCGCGCCCAGCAGAATCGTTCGCGCAGCGTTGTTCGCCGTTACCAGCTTGAACTCCCAGTTGGCGACCCGCGAATTCTGCCAGCGCACCGAATCGTATATCAATCCCGCGTGCGACCAGTTTAGCGGCGTCGTCACCGCGGCTATCGTGTCCAAGTCGTTGACGATCCACACCGGCAGCTTCAAACGCTGGCAATCGACATACTCCGCTGCTCCCACCCAGACGCGGTTGGGCCGGTACTCGCACTCGCTCGAACTGACGTCAGCACGACCGATATCCGAGCGCACACCGCCGCCGGCCAGCGGCAAAATCAGTGGATCACCGGTATCGACCAGCTTCGAGCAAAAATCCAGCGCCGTCGCCGCGCAGGTCGTGTCGCCGACAAACTGCGGATCGACGCTCAGCGAATGCGACCCGACGATGATCGCCGGATCGAAATCCAGCCCGCCGACGTTACCCCACACGTCATTGTAATCGTTGTTGGTGATCAAATCCGACTCGGAGGCATACACGCCGAAGAGATCATTGACACCGCCGCCACGCTGATTGTTGACCACAATCGTACTGCGCAGATTCACATCAGCGCGCCGCGCTCCGATTCCGGCGCCGCCTTCAGTCGCCAGATTATTGATGACGACACTATTGGTCATGATGAAGTCCATGCCATAGTATTCCGGTGTCGCCGCAAAGAAAAACACGCCACCGCCGTTCAGACCGGCGCTGTTGCCCGCAATCGTCGTGCGCTCGATCACACCGCCCGCCGCGTTCACCGTCGCCAGACCACCACCGGAGCTGCTCGGCGCGGTGTTATGGCAAATCGTCGTATTCGTCAGTCGGAAATCGGTGTTGTTGCGGAACAAAATCCCGCCGCCGGCGCTCGGAGTGCTGTTTCCGGTCACGATACAATTGTCAACCTGCACCACCGAATAGTGCGCCAGTATCCCGCCGCCGCCGTTGAAATACCGATCATCCGGCTGCGACGGATTTCCGCCGGTAATCGTGAATCCTTCGATGCGCACCGTGTCTTCCGTTACGCCATCGACCGCAATGCAACGTTGCCCGTTCACGCCGCGAATCGTCGTCAGTTCCGGCCCCTCAAGACTGATCAGATTCACCGGCTTGGCGATCACCACCGCTTCCTGACACTCGCCGGGAAAAACGAAAATCGTATCCGAAGTATCTGCCACCGCTATCGCCTGCGCAATCGTGCGGAACGGATCATTGAATGTCCCGGTCGCATTGTCATCCCCGTTCGCGCAATCGACGAAGGTTCCTCGCGGATCCTCGAAGGGAAACGCTCCGATGTCGTTGCGGGAGCCATCAGGATCGTTGAAGATTTCGCTGGGATTTCCCGCGTTTACACATGGTGATGTCAATGTTAGATTGAAGTCGCGACTCGCAATATCTACAAATTGTGCGTCGGCAAAAATGGAGCCCGTCCCGGGAGGCAAATTGTAATCAACTGTATTTGCAAACGTGCAATTATACCATAGTCTTACGTCAGAATTGTTCCATACGTGGACAGCGGAGTACTCAACCGATCCGCAGATTATGTTGTTCATTGCATAAACGTCTTTGCCCTGATTGGTCTGCAAATAGAGACCTATTGTAGTTCCGAGAATTGTGTTGTTGAAAATACTCAGGCCGTCGGTATCCTTGAGAGCACGTATAGCGCCATATCCCGAATTATCGTAGAATAAGTTGTAACAGATTGTGTCGTTTAAGCTGAATTTATCATCATCCGCAACGTGAACACCCGGTCCATAGGAGTGCGCAACATTCAGATTGAATGTATTGTGCGATACTTTGGAACCTGAAGTATTCTTTAGATCGACGCCTGCCCCGCGATTCGTCGAGTTACTGCGATTTCCCGTTATCACGTTTTCCAAAAGAGTCGGCGAGGACCCCCAACATCGAATTCCACTATTTTGGCTTCCGGTGATGGTAAAGCCGCGCAAGGTAGCTCCTTTTGGCTCACCAGAGACCATGGAGACAGTCGGCTCGTCGACATTAGCTGCTGCAATTGTCGTAGATGCTGCTCCGTCAGAGCTTCGCAACACAACCAATTTACCTGCAAAGTTAATATTCTCTGTATACACCCCCGGTGCCACCAACACTGTGTCCCCATTCACTGCCGCGTCGATCCCGGCCTGAATCGTCGGCTGATCCTGCGGCACCCGAATTGTCGCGGCGACAGGTGATTCCCCAATATGTGGTATTGCACCAATGTCATTACGTGAACCGTCTGAGTCGTTGTACATCGGATGCGGATTGCCCGCATTAATGCAAAGTGAAGTAGGATTCAGCTGATAGTCGCCCATTGTGGCATTCCTAAAGTCGGGGTCAACGGCGATCGATCCTGTCCCCACGTTAACTGTCTGGTAGTTCCCGGGAGAGTTACTAAAGCAGTTGTTATAGTCTGTCCATGTGTTAGGGCTGTTCACAGCCCATATGGCGAACCCTTCACAATCAAAGACTATGTTATTGTAGGCAGTATCTTCGCTGGATCCTCCAAAGCAAATGCCGCCACCACCGTTGTCCAAGGACCTGCATCGAACTATGGTGTTGTTATGAACAAGGACTCCCGTTGCATTTGCGACGTAGATTCCCCCAGCGTAAGACGCTGCAATGTTGTCTTCGAGCACGTTATAGCGGACAACCGCATTATGCTTGTGCAGCAGGTTGATTGCTGCTCCATAGGTGGCTGAGTTGTTGCGAAATGTGTTATACTCAATGATCAGTTTTGCGGCGCCAGCGGCTCTGATCCCGCTCCCGTGACGCCCACCGTTATTGCTGACAAATACGTTATTGGCGATAACGCCGCCATCCGCAATGAAGACGCACCCGTCGTCGTCGACCTGGGGAGGCGTGTTGTTACTGAATTCGCAATTCCTGATCTCAACGGTTCCGGAGTATCTCGAATCAACGCAATTTGCTCCCGTAACTTGCCGAAAAGTGAATCCCCGAATGCCTGAGTTCATTCCATTCCCATTTCTCAGCGTTAGGAGATCTTGGCCACCCGTAGTCTGCTGTAGCGTAGTTACTTGCTTTCCTTCAGTGGACTTCAACCAAATGCCCTTCCCAGAAATTGAGAGATTTTCCGTATACACCCCCGGCGCCACCAGCACTGTGTCACCATTCACCGCCGCGTTGATACCCGCCTGAATCGTCGGCTGATCCTGTGGTACCCGGATCGTCGCCCCGAACACCGCTTCGGTAATCGATACAACCATCGACATTGCGACTGCCAACATGAACACACGTTTCATGAGAACACCCTTTCCCCGACGTTTAAACTGCATTGCGAAAGGCCACTCGCGTTCGACGAGGGCGTTTTCCCCCGCCGCCATCTGAAGACTTTAATCACCTCTATATCACCCATTCGCTCCATTTTGTCAAGCAGATTCCGCTGCCTTGCCAACAAACGCCTTTACCCTCAACCCCTCTCCCTGTCAGGGAGAGGGGCACGGGGAGAGGGTCGCCATGTAGTCAAGTAGTCAAACAGATTCCTCGCTGCTCTCAGAATGACATGAATACGGTTTTTCAACAGTCCCGGAACGGTGGGATTCCCCCTCTCCCTGTCAGTTCCGTAGGTCGGGTTCCCAGTGAGCGCAGCGAGCGCGGAACCCGACAGCGTTGCTCTCGGAGAGGCGTCTCCGCCGCTGCGAATTCCCCCTTACCAAGGGGGATCGTCCCACACTCTCAGCGTGGAGCGGGGGTTGTCTCTTTCATCGAAGATCCTCCACACCGTCATTCCGGCGAAAGCCGGAATCCAGTCAAGTAGGTCAGGAGCCCTGTGCTCCTGACATCACGCCGCAGGCGTGACAATCGTGCGCGCGGATTTGTCCGCGCAGCGCGCCATCGGCGCACTCCTCGCGGCTTTAGCCGCGACAATTCCCCTCTTGAGAGGGGTGCTGTCCCCGACCCCCGGTCGGGGACGGCGGGGTGTGTTATGCTGCACCCTCACCCCCAACCCCTCTCCCTGTTAGGGAGAGGGGCACGGGGAGAGGGTGTTGTCAATCCCGCGGCGCGTGCCCCCTCAAACGCGCGCAGGAAACCACTATCAAATTCTCCCCCTTTGCTTCGCTCGTCGTGAATGCGCTAACTCTAATTAACACCCCTGTCAGATTCTGTCAGGAAAAATCCGATCACCTTCACCCGAGCCGTCAGGAACCCCTTCCTGACGGCCTCACAGTTTCGTCCCCGCGCGTAGGCACGCAAAACTTTGCGCCCGCGACTCCAGAGCCACACCCGCACCTCAGAACCCCTCTCCCTGTCAGGGAGAGGGGCAAGGGGAGAGGGTTAAAACCGCTTGCGCCAGTCCACGTTTGCGCGTATCATTGCCGCACTATGCGCGACTTCGACATCATCGTCATCGGCGGCGGGCACGCCGGCATCGAAGCCGCCGCCGCGGCCGCCCGCATGGGCCTGCGTACCGCGCTGATCTCCGGCGACCCCGCCAAAATCGGCGAGATGTCCTGCAACCCGGCCATCGGCGGCGTCGGCAAGGGCCAACTCGTCCGCGAGATCGACGCCCTCGGCGGCGTTATGGGCCTGATCACCGACCGCTCCGGCATCCACTTCCGCACCTTGAATAAGAGCAAAGGACCGGCGGTCTGGTCGTCGCGCGTCCAGTGCGACCGCAAGCTCTATCGCCAAGCCGCTCAAGATATTATATATAGTATACCGAACCTCACTGTCGTAGCTGGAATGGCAGTCGGTATCGCGGCTAACTCACATATATTCGAGTCAGTTACGCTCGACTCAGGCCAAATCATCTCCGGTCGCGCTTGTATTCTGGCCTCCGGGACTTTCCTTAACGGCTTGATCCACATCGGAGAACAGAAGATATCCGCAGGCCGGATCAACGAGGCGCCGTCGCTCCACCTATCCGAGTCACTACAAGCTTTGGGCTTCAAAGCCGGCCGTCTCAAGACCGGAACGCCGCCTCGCCTCGAAGGCGAGACCATCGACTTCAGTGTCATGGAACCGCAGCCGGGTGACGATGATTTCCGCCCGTTCTCGTATCTAACTTCCGGCCGTCTGCTCAATCGAGTCCAGTGCCACATCACCTACACTTCGCCGCGAACCCACGAGATCGTTCATGCGAACTTGCACCGATCAGCGATGTTCTCTGGCGATATCAAGGGCGTCGGCCCGCGCTATTGCCCGTCGATCGAAGACAAAATCCATCGTTTCCGCGACAAGGAGCGCCACCAGCTCTTCATTGAACCGGAAGGGCTTGATACGTCCGAGATTTACATCAACGGTCTTTCGACTTCTCTCCCGGCAGAAGTGCAACTTGATATATTGCATTCGATTCCCGGTCTCGAACAAGTGCTGATGAAACGGCCGGGCTATGCTATCGAGTACGACTTTTTCCCAGCCTACCAAATCAAGCCGACGCTTGAATCGCGGCCAGTAGCCAATCTCTATCTCTGCGGGCAGATAAACGGCACTTCCGGCTATGAGGAAGCCGCCGCACAGGGCCTTATCGCCGGAATCAACGCTGCCCTCAAGCTTCAGGGTGAGCCGGAGTTCCTGCTCAACCGCTCGGAAGCCTATATCGGTGTCATGCTTGACGATCTGGTCACTCGCGTTCCGACCGAACCCTACCGGATGTTCACCAGCCGCGCTGAGTATCGCCTTGCGCTACGAGAGGATAACGCCCGTCAGCGCCTGATTGGGTATGGCCGTAAGTATGGCCTCGTGGATGATCAAACCTTAGAGCGCTACAATAGCGAACGCTTAGCGGTCGAATCCGAAAAAAAGCGGCTACGGTCTACATCGGTAGCCGCCGGGTTGGCCGATCCCAACGCCAATGGCGACAAATTGCCGATGTCGGTCCTCCTGACTCGACCTTACGTGCGCTACAACGACTTCCGGGGCATCGACTCAACCTGCGCCGCCATGCCTGCTGAGTTGGCCGAACAGGTAGAAATCGAGATCAAGTACGCTGGCTATATCGAAAAGCAGAGTCGCGAGATCGAACGGTTCCGTAAACTCGAATCGCGCCGGATTCCCGATCACTTCGATGTGACGGGGGTAAAAGGTCTTAAGAAGGAAGCAGCTCACGTCCTGTCGCAGTTTCGACCGGTGAATCTCGGACAGGCGTCGCGTTTAGCGGGGGTTACCTACTCAGATATTGCTGTGTTGATGATTCACTTAAAGCGCCTACCGCCTGCGCCTGTTTCACGTGAAACATGACCGTGAAATTGCCAACTACTGTTCTCGAACTGATTGATTCACTACCGCTAATCGAACGACAACCTACTGTCGATAAGCTCGGGTTGTTTACAGATTACCTCATCGAGGTCAACCGCAAAATCAATCTGGTTTCACGCCGGGAGACTGAGACGGTGATCGCCGATCAGATATTCGATTCACTGTCTATGCTGCCTTTGATCAACTACCGGCCGGGAGCATCGCTGCTCGACCTCGGGTCTGGCGCCGGGTTCCCGGGGCTAATTCACAAAGTCGCCCGACCGGATCTGAAGCTGATTAGCGTCGACGCCGCTGGCCGTAAGATCGAATTTCAGCGCTCGGCTGCCGCGAGGCTCGGCCTCGAGAACTGCGTGTTTCACGTGAAACGAATCGAGGACTTGCCACCGCAAGGCGTTGAATATTTGATCGCTAAGGCCGTCTCGGACGTCTCGCACTTGGCAAATCTCGCGAAGCCGCATCTCGCAACCGCCGGCGTGTTGCTGTTGCCACGTGCATTTGAATCGCAGAGTGAGGACCTCGTGGACAGCGGGCTGCGCTTGGAGCTGAACGAGGTCTACACGAGCAGTCCGGCAGGTCGCCGTTCGCGGCTCTTGATCTATCGAAAATCCAAATTGTAGTCAAACCCGCAAGACGCCTCCGTTCCAAGCAATCGCGCTGCGAAGTTTTAGTTGCGCCGGAATTCAATTCCGATAAATTGTCACCCACGAAAGGATTCGCGCTTCACGCAGGAGGGAACTCTGGCCAGAATATTCGCGATCGTTAACCAAAAAGGCGGCGTTGGCAAGACGACCACCGCCATCAATCTCGCCGCGTGCATCGCGATTGCCGAAAAGTCGACATTGTTAGTCGATCTTGATCCGCAGGCGAACGCGACCTCCGGGCTCGGTTTCGACAAGCGCAATTTGGAATTCTCTGTCTACGATTGTTTGTTGGGCGAACAAAGCGTCGAGGCGGTCATTCAGAAGACGAACATCAAGCATCTCGACGTCGCGCCGGCCAACATCAATTTGGTCGCCGCCGAACTCGAGTTGGTCGACCGCGCCAACCGCGAGACGCTGGTGCGCGAGAAGCTCGGCACAATCGCGGACTATTATGACTATATTATCGTCGACTGCCCGCCGTCGCTGGGATTGCTCACGCTCAACGCGCTGGTCGCCGCCGATCAGCTCTTGATCCCGATTCAGGCCGAGTACTACGCGCTCGAGGGGTTGAGCCAGTTGATCGACACGATTCAGTTGGTGCAACAGAGCTTGAATCCGCGCCTGGAGATCGGCGGTATCATAATCACCATGTTCGATCCACGATTGAATCTGGCGCGGCAAGTGGTCGAGGAAGCGCGCACGCATTTTCGCGACAAGGTGTTCACGACGATCATCAATCGCAACGTGCGGCTCGGCGAAGCGCCGTCGTTCGGCAAGCCGATCATCCTCTACGATATCGGTTCGACCGGCGCCGAAAACTATATCTCGCTGACCCAGGAGGTATTGCAGATATGAAAAAACCCGCACTGGGCAAGGGCTTGGCAGCCTTGATCCCGGCGGCGCGCCCAACGCCGGCGACCATCGCGCCGGAACCGGCGGCGACGGATACCGACCGAATCCAGCAGGTCCCGCTGGGGTTGTTAGTCACCAACCCGCAGCAGCCGCGGCAGAATTTCGATGAAGAAAAGCTGCAACAGTTGGCAACATCGATCCGCGAGCAAGGCGTGCTGCAGCCGATCCTGGTGCGGACCGTCGATGATCATTTCCAAATCATCGCCGGCGAGCGCCGGGTGCGCGCGGCGATTCGCGCCGGGCTGTTGACGATACCGGCCCGCCTGGTTGAGACCCTGACCGACCGGGAACTGCTGGAGATTACGATTGTCGAGAACTTACAGCGCGAAGACCTCAACCCGCTCGAATTGGCGACGGGTTACCAGCGGCTGATATCCGAATTTGATTTGACGCAGGAGGCGCTTGCGAGGCGCGTCGGCAAGGATCGCTCGTCGGTGGCGAATACGCTGCGCCTTCTGAATCTGCCGGAGGAGATCAAGCAGAACATCATCGCCGGCAAAATCCGTGAAGGTCACGCCCGCGCGATTTTGGCGCTGGCCGATGAGCGCGAACAGCTCGAGCTGGCGCGCAAGATCATCGAAGAAGATCTCACCGTGCGCGCTATCGAGGAGATCATCTACGGCCGCAAACGCAAGACGCGCGGCCGGAGTTTGAAACTCAAACAGCGACCGGTGGAAGTCGCGCAGGCCGAGACGGCGCTCAAGCGCAGGCTGGGAACGGCGGTCAAAATCGAGCGCGGGCTAAAGCGCGGCAAGATCATCGTCGAATTCTACGGCGACTCCGATCTGACCCGCATTCTCGAGCTTCTGGGGGTGGAACTGTAGATGTCGGCGTCGCGCAATCAAATCACGCTGATGCTCATTTTCGAGAGCGGCAAAGCGCCAGTTTCGATCAAGCTCGCCAAGTGGGTCTATATCTTGGTCGCCGCCGCGGTGGCGCTGCTTGTGATTGTCTCGGTCGTCGGGACGATCAACTACGCCCGACTTTCCTACGAGTCCGCCGAGCGCGAGTCGTTGGCGCGGGAAAACGAAGAGCTGCGCCGGATGAACAACAAGATCGTTGTGCTCGAAGAAAATCTGCAGGCGTACCGCCAGATGCTCAAGCAGGTGGCGACGCTGGCGGGAGTCGACCTGTCGGCGTACGGAATGAACTCCGACAGCGCGACGGTGACAGCCGCATTGAATAACGGGCGGATGACCGCTCTTTCCAATCTCGACCTTGCAACTCCGGAGTCGACGACGCGACAAGATACCCCGACCGGCTGGCCGGTGGCGGGTTACGTTTCGCGCACGTTTCGGCCGACGGCGGACAATCCCAAGACGCGGCATTTGGGCCTCGATATCGCGGTCAAGACCGGCACGCCGGTCAGAGCAACCGCCGACGGCGCGGTGGCTTTTGCCGGGTGGGATGCGACTTTCGGCTGGATGGTAGTAGTGAAACACGCCTCGGATGTCGAAACAATGTATGGGCACATGGACACGCTGCTGGTGACGACCGGTCAGAGTTTGCGCTTCGGGCAAACCCTGGGGCTTTCCGGCAACACCGGTGTAAGCTCGGCGCCGCATGTGCACTACGAAGTTCGCGTTCGGGGTCAAGCGGTAAACCCGGAAGATCATTATGGGAAAACCAATCATTAACCTCATGGGAGAGGATACGATGCCAGAAAACCTGAGCACCATCATTGGCAAAGATTCGCTGTTCACCGGCACGCTGGAGGTCAAGGGCACTCTGCGCGTCGACGGCCGAATCAAGGGCAAGATTATCTCGGACGAGACTGTCTCCATTGGCAACACCGGCGAGGTCGAAGCCGACATCGACGCCAAGACAGTCATTGTTGCCGGAACGGTCGTCGGAAATATTCACTCGTCGGAAAAGACCGAGATGCAGGCTAAAGCCAAGGTAGTCGGCGACTTAACGACCAAGAGCATCGTCATCGAGCAGGGGGCGATTTTCCATGGCTCCTGCCACATGAAAGGCCTAAAAGAACTGGACGGCAAACCCGATACTAAGGTATTGGATAGGATGGAGAAGAAGCCGCTGCCGTAGGCTACTTGCATCTAATATGGACTGGCGGCGTGCTCTTTGTGGATAAGTAGCTTAACAATGTGGATTCTGCTGTAAGATATTGGTTTTCATGCTATTAGACCATGCACTTAATAGGAAGTGTTAACCGTTATCCACAACAGCTTGATTTCTGTTTGCTTAGAAATCGTAAGGAAGGTACGCCGTGGGAACCTCTTTCCTCATTGCCGGTACCGTATTCTTTTTCACCGGTCTCGGTTGTCTGCTTCTGGTCTTCATTGGCATCGCCCGCCGGTTGAAGACCAACGTCAGCACTTCTGTCTACTTTCGGGCTAAACGCTCTTATCGGCCATGGATTTTTTCGATTCTGGGCCTGCTCTTGATCGGACTGGCGCAGGGGAGCTATTGGTTTCACAACCAGGTCGACCGATATATCCCGTTCGATACTTCCGTGCCGCAAGCGCGGATCGATTTTATCTATGAAGAGTTCCGCCAGCCGCGGGTCAGTATCGAAGCCACGGATCAACACCACCAGAAGAACACGCAAGTTGTGCCGTTCGCGGCCGACTCGATCGCGTTGGGAATTGAAGTTGTCGAATGGAAACGGGCGTTCCAGGTGTTCGGACTCAAAGACTGTTATCGAATCAACGGTGTGTACTATGTCAATTCTCCCGACGACACCATCGGTACGCTCTCGCGACTGCCGAATCACGACCTCAATGGCGGACCTTCGGGGCTGCTCAATTTGGCGGAAGCGCTGGGCGAGTCATTCCCGGCGAAAGTACGATTGATTATCTCACCGCCGGTTGAGACCACCGGCAAGTTCGCCTATTCGCTGCAGTTGGGCAAAGCCGAGATCACGGCCCAACGTCTCGTTGACAATCAGCACGCCGCCAATTAATATCGCAAACAGATTAAAACCTTTGCGGCCGCCGAATCGTTAGAAGGTATAACGGTTTGTGGCTGAGAGCCGAGTCGTCGGGAGCGCAAGGCTCCCGACCTACGGGCCATTGAGCGGGTGACAACCCCGTCCTGCACGGTGTGCGGGACGCCCCCTTCGCTAAGGGGGATTCAAGCGTTGGCTTCTGATCTTCGAGAAGGCGTTTAAGCCTCGATAAGGTTTGACCTGCTGGGCCAAGGTGCCGTCGGAGTGTGTCGGGTTCCGTGGCGCTTCGCGCCTACCGGCGCGAGGCTTTTGGGAACCCGACCTACAGATTCAACTTAAGGAGAAGCAATGACCGATCAGATCAAAGAGTCTGCCGACTTGCAGGCTGTCGAAAAACTGAAAGCAGCGCGCGCCCGGATCAAGGCCGAAGTCGGTAAAGTCATCATCGGGCAAGATCGCGTCATTGACGAACTGCTGATTGCGCTCTTGTCGAACGGACACTGTTTGCTCGTTGGCGTGCCCGGACTGGCCAAGACTTTGCTGATCTCAACGCTGGCGAAAGCGCTGGATCTCAAGTTCTCGCGAATCCAGTTCACTCCCGACTTGATGCCCTCCGATATCACCGGCACGGAAATTCTCGAGGAAAACAAGTCGACCGGCCAGCGCGAATTCAAGTTCGTGCGCGGGCCGGTGTTTGCGAACATCGTGCTCGCCGACGAAATCAACCGCACGCCGCCAAAGACGCAGGCGGCGCTACTGCAGGCGATGCAAGAGCACGAAGTGACGGCATCGGGTCAGACCTTCAAGCTCGACGAGCCGTTCTTTGTGCTGGCGACGCAGAATCCGATCGAGCAGGAAGGCACTTATCCGTTGCCGGAAGCGCAGCTTGACCGGTTCATGTTCAATATCCACGTCGACTACCCGTCCTATCAGGAAGAGCACGCGATTGTCAAGTCGACCACCGCGGTTCTTCGTCACGACGTCAGCAAAGTGATGAGCGGCGGAGAGATTTCCGAGCTGCAGAAGCTGGTGCGCAAGGTGCCGGTGTCGGATCATGTCATCGACTACGCGATCAAATTGGTGCGCGCCACGCGGCGGACGGAAAGCGGCGTTGCCGACTATATCACGAATTGGGTGACCTGGGGCGCCGGACCGCGGGCATCGCAGTATTTGATTTTGGGCGCCAAGACAAACGCGATTCTCAACGGACGGTACACGCCTTCGGTCGAAGATGTGCAGCTGGTCGCCAAGCCGGTATTGCGGCATCGCATCGTGACCTCCTTCAACGCCGAGGCGGACGGTGTCGATGCGCTGGCGATTATCGATCGGCTTTTGAAGGACGTGAAAGAGAAATGATTCTCCGGGCGTAGGGCACGGAGAAGCGACGCGCGAAAGTGTATTAGTCGCGGTTGAAGCCGCACCTACGGCGGAAATGTTTACGTGCGTTGGTCAGGAAGAATTCCTGACCACGCTACTTTGGGGTTGAAGTTGGGCGCTTGCACCGGCGGCGAATCCGCAGCCAGGCTCAAGGTTTTGTCATGACGCGGGCGCCATGTTCGTCTTCAGTGATCGGCAGTAGTCGTAGGATTAAAAGCGGATTAACTAACGAACGAGAGGTGAACAAATGCCGGCAGCGCCAAAACACTGGAAGAAAGGTCGGGGAAAACTGGGGGGCTTTTCGCCCCTGATGGGAACATGGATCGCCAAAGCGGACTCGCCGATGGGACCGGTGAGCTGCAAGCGAACGTTAGAGCCGGTCCTCGGCGGCAAATACATTCAGCTTCAGGCCCAGTGGCTGGTGGGCAAGACGGAGTATCAGGAACTGGCGCTAATTGGCGAGACGGCGGACGGTAAAATTGCGTTTTGGTCCTTTACCTCCGACGGCAAAAATTCCTCCGGCACGCAGGCGGATGTCAGCGATATCCACGAACATGCGATCGGATTCGAGGCGCAGATGCCGGCGGGATTAGCGCGGATGGCCTACTGGCCGGATGAGAAGGACGGATTCCATTGGGCGGTCGAGTCGAAAAATAAATCCGGGTGGAAGCGGTTTACGGAGCATCACTACAAGAAAACTTAGAGTCCGGCCTTGGGTTTCGCGCCCATAGGTCCTGCGAGCGGCGCGACTGATCTGTCGTGGATTGGATCTCGGCTGGCAAATGGGTATTATAGTGAGCGGGGCTGGGAGGGGAGAGAGTGATTTCTCGAATTTGGCACGGCTGGACAAAACCGGAAAATGCCGGGGCATACGAGAGTCTGCTACGCACAGAAATTTTCGAGGGAATCAAAGGTCGGCGGATGCCGGGTTTTCTCGGGATCGACCTCTTGCGTCGAGAACATGCGCAGGAAGTGGAGTTCGTGACCATCATGTGGTTTGCATCTTTAGAATCCGTGCGGATGTTCGGTGGCGCCGACTACGAAGCCGCCGTGGTGCCCGACGCTGCGCGAGCGCTACTGAGCCGATTCGACCAGCGTTCGGCCCATTATCAAGTAGTAGAGCGCCAGGTCGTTTCGGTCCGGTAATGCACTGCAAACGAAAACGCGGCCCGCGTTATGCGGACCGCGTTTGCGATTTATGTTCGGAGATTTATTTCTCCGGCGCGGCGGACATCATCTTCTTCATCTCTTCATCGTTGCGCTTCACCCACTTGTGAATATCGGCAACGACTGCGGCATCGGTCGAAGTCAGAAGCATGATCGAGCCGTTCTTGGTCGGAACTTCTTCCATCTTGGCGCCGCGGGCCATGAGTCCGCCCATGGTCTCGCAGCTCATGCACATGTTGACCTTTTCGCCCTTGGCGGCTTTGGCGCCGAGGACGTTCATCATGGCGCTGTTCTTTCTGTAAGTGTCGATTTTGGCGGCCGGAACCGTGCAGACGGTCACGCAGCCGGAGGTGGTGGTGTACTGGTCATGGGTCATTTCCTTCATCAGACCCGATTCCATCCATGGCTTGCAGAAATCGCAATTGGCCATGTCCATCCAGGGACGTTCGCCGGCGACGACGAAGGCCGTGACGGCCAACAGACAGATACCGGCGAGAAGCAAGGCTTTGGTTCTCATGGTTACTCCTTGAGGTTTGCGGTGAATTCGTTATGCGCGTTTCGCATATGTCCGTCGAGGCGGTGGCGCCAGCCCAACCGCCAGCGGAATATTATACGTCGAAGAAAGTAATATGGATTCATATAGTCCGTCAATCATAATTTTACAGCGGGTCGAGCCGCAGTGGTCAATCGAACTCGAATTTGGGATCGGGGGGCGTTTGCTCGAAACCGATGCGCCCGATGCTAATGTCTGCGCGGACATAGCTTTCGGCCCGCATCGGCGCACCCGAAAGCCGCCGCAGCATGGCCAGTTGTCCGGCGTGAGTCAGCGCGTCGGCGATCGGGCCTTGAAGCAGGCGCGTCAGCTCGAAGTGAGTCGGCAGCCCGGATGCGAGATAGTCGTCGAACTTCTTGAGCGCGACAAAAAAACGGTCGCACTCGCTCGACCAATCCCGAGGCTCGGCCGGATTCCAGCGCGATTCGCCAATCGCCATGGTCAGCGCCCATTCGAACAGGTCGCCGAGGTGGGCGACGATTTGCAGCGGCGATTTGGTGGTCGGGCCGGCCCGGAAATTCGCGAATGAATCGGGGGCGCCGCGCATGGTCTTGGCGGTGCGGTAGGCCAAGGTCGCCAGGGCGTGGCGAATGATATCGGTGTCGGTCATGCTCTTTCTCCCTTCGGCAATGGGGATAGTGTCGCGTGGCAGCTTAGCCGACTCTTGGGTATTCGACAATCACTTTCTGCACGGAGCGTGCGAAGGTCGGTTGTGCCGGAGCCGACCGCTGCGATTTTCACACTCGCAGCAAGCCGCGGAATCCCCGCGCCGCATAGTACGACTGCGCACCATTATGGTAGACGAAAACGGTACCGTAGCGATAATCGCCGAAGATCGCGCCGCCGAGTTTTCGAATGTCGGGCGGCGTTAACAGCCAGCTTGAGGTCTTGGCATCGAACTCTCCGACTTTTTGCAACTGCCGATACTGCTCTTCGTTCAGAAGCTCGATGCCGAGTTCGGCCGCCAGATCAAGGGCATTGTTTTTCGGCTTGTGCTCTTTTCGCTCAGCCAGCGCCTCCCGATCGTAACAGAGGCTGCGACGACCGGCCGGGCTTTCCGCCGAGCAGTCACAGTATACGTACTCGCCGGTTTTCGTGTCGTAGCCGATGACATCCGGTTCACCGCCGGTTCGTTCCATTTCGCTGAGCGACCAGAGTTTGCCGGAAGTAGCTTCCAGCTTAGCCTGAACCTTTGACCATTCAAGGCCCTTGTGGCGCTTGAGGTTCTTCTCAAAACGCTCTTTCAAGGTCTTGAGCAGGGCTTCAAGTTGTTTCGGGGACAACGTCCTTTTGCTGATGTTGATTTTGTTCATATTCTTGATACGGATTTCGTGCGGTGGTGCGAGTCACAGATTTTGGGGGCTGGGAGGCGTGCCCTCTCGCCCGACCCCTCACCCTGTCAGGGAGAGGGGCAAGGGGTGAGGGTTGATTTTGCGGTGACGGTCGGAACTACGGGGGTTCCGACCTGCGGAAATCAGCACAGCGGCGAGTGTGGCGGAAGCGAACTCTTAGAAAGCTACGGCTGTGACCGCAACACTTACATGCGCGTGTCCAAAATTGAAAGTCTCGCCGAAGGCTTTGTCGGAGGTTCGCCCTCCGACGTAATAAGCGCCAACCTGAAAGTGGCGAGCGAATTCGTATCCAAACCCGACGAGGAACGCCGGACCGGGGTCGTTGGCTTCAAGGTCTTCAACTTTCCAGCCGTAACCGCCGGCGCCAACCACGGTGAAAAGCGCCCGTCCGACCGGACCGAAGTAGTGGAAGAAACTTACGCCGTTGAAGGTTTGGACTGCGCTCATATCAAAGAAGTCCGACTTGTAGAGCAGCCCATCGGCGTGATAGACGATCATGTTTTGCTCGTTCCAGGCATAGCCGATAACGAAGTTGAGCGCCGGGCCGACATTCGTTTCGTCGGCGGAGAAATCAATGATGCCGCCGAAAAGGTTATCGCCGAGGTCGATCGACCAGTTCGAATAGGGCGCGATTCCGAGTCCGCCGCCGAGAACAAACCCCTTGCGCTGATTGTCGAACCCCAGAGATGTCGAGCCTAAGATGAGGACGAAAAGTGCGATGCTGATGAGCACACGTTTCATATATCCTCCCCGGATATAAGTATATCCGCAAAATGAACCGGCCCATCGATGCTGTCAAGGGCAAACTGGAGATAGTTGTCGGCGCTTTGGAGGGCGGGCACGAAGACTCCCCACCTTTTCGGTGGGCACCGGTGCACAAACAGACCCTTCGCTCCGCTCAGGGTGACAAATCGCGGCGGTGGTGCATGGCAATCTGCCCACGACATCACACACCCCGCCGTCCCGCAGTGAGGCTGCGGGACAGCACACCTCTCAAGAGGGGAATTGACGCGGCTGCGCCGCGTTGTCACGAGCGCAGGGCCCACGATCTATGAAGCTGGTTCCCCGCCTTCGCGGGGAAGACGGATGCTTGAGCGGCAGAAACTCAATGCGGTCATTCCCGCGAAGGCGGGAATCCAACCAACGTCGTCATTCCGTGGGTGGCATAGACCCTCGTGCACCAATGTCGTCATTCCGGCGAACGCCGGAATCCAGGCTCGGTCAAGGGAAAAAAGTATCTAATCCCACCGCAATCCCGCGAAACGCGGGACAGGGCGGTGGGGCACCCGCGCATCACATTATCAACAGACCCTTCGCCTGCGGCTCAGGGTGACAATCTGCGGCGGCAGTGCATGGCGATGCGCCCACGGCATCACACACCCCGCCGTCCCGCAGTGAGGCTGCGGGACAGCACACCTCTCAAGAGGGGAATTGACGCGGCACCGCCGCGATGTCAGGAGCACAGGGCTCGTGACCTATGAAGCTGGTTCCCCGCCTTCGCGGGGAAGACGGATGATTGAGTGGCTGCACTTCAACACAGTCATTCCCGCGAAAGCGGGAATCCAGCCATTACCGTCATTCCGGCGGACGCCGGAATCCAGGTTCGGTGAGGGGAAAAGCAAATCCAATCCCTCCGTTCCGGTGGGGCACCAGCAGCAGCGCGAGTCAATCGCCCCACCCTGAAGGGTGGGGCACCTCGCTGGTTGCGGACGCGATCACTCGCTAAAACTCGTCGATGGCCAAAGGAACGTTTCGTTCACTCTGATACCAGCCAAAACTCGACCACTTCCACTCTGCCGGATCGGTTACCAATCCCCTGCTGACGGGATTTCGATGGCAATAGTCTATCTTCTCGATGACCGACGCTCTGGTTCGGCAGTTGTGATCGTAACAACGACGCATCCATACTACAACCTTATCTAGTCTGTCGCGCTGGACGCTCAGGTCGTGCCATTGTGGCGGCAACGATGTTGTGCGCCAACCCTCAATGATCTCCAGCGCCGCAAGCGCTTTCATACGACCGATCGCTGGCCCCAGTTTCAATCCGTCTCGCGGCCAGAGAACGAGATGAATGTGTTCCGGCATGAGAACATAGCCGAGAATCCTGAGCGACTGTTCCGTTCGTAAGCGCTCAAGATTCGAGACTATAATCGACCGAACGGAATCACTGACAAGTAGCGGCAACCGCCGATGGCATGAGAAAGTTATAAAACGTGCCGTTCCTAAATTGTCGTAGTGTCGAAGTTGCGTCATCGACTCGAATCTCGCATCGAAGTACCATTTTGTCAATCGCGAGTTGCCGCGGTGCCCCCACCCTTTAGGGTGGGAATTCCTAATCGACTTTCTCGTACACGGCGCCCCACCTTTCAGGGTGGGTATTCATCCTCGACCTTCGGATCAGTCTGCGGTGCCCCACCCTTCAGGGTGGGTTCTCGTTGGCTTGTGTTCAACTCAGTAATACCGAACGACTCTCGTGCGTTCGACTCCGAGTATCACGGATTAGTCTCAGTTTTCATTTCCCCACCCTGAAGGGTGGGGCACCCGTGCGACCGAGTGGAATTGGGCGACCGCAAGGGTCGCCCCTACGATCGATATGCTCCCATGCCAAATTGCGCTCGACCGTGAGCGTCGCCACCACGGACGATGCAATTCGCAGGGGCAGGGCTTGCTCCTGCCCGCGTAGACTATCGTCGGTGGCATACGCCCTCGTATGTTACCGCTTCCTTTCCGGGCGGGCTCACGGAGGCGTGTGCCACGCACAAGAAGTGCCCCTGACTCAAGGGTCCTGAGTGAGAAGCTCCTCTTCCACGCGCTTGTTCCCTTTCGGGGAAATGGTCACCACGCGATTCGCGCGATCATATTCAATAAATCGCAGTTTGTGTAGCCGAAGCAGAATGTCTCGCCGATAGACTGCGGCGTTCGAGTGCTCTAATGAGCGCACGAGTTCACTCTCGTTAAGTGGCCTGGAGTTGCTGTAGAGTAAGACCAGAGTCTTGTCTTTCATTTGCATAGTCGGATCGAGAACTCTCTGCAGCCCTCCGATGTTCCAAACGACCGGGATTGTGCGATCGACGATGGCTTCGATAGCCTCTTCAGCCTCCTTTGCAGTGACACCATGAAATACACGAATCAATTCGGCAACCACCCACTTACACATGTGAAGCACGATGTGAGCGTCCATGTGATTTGGGTCAACATCGCCACCGACGTGACCGACGCCTCTGTTATTCCTGATCTCGTAGAGTGCAATGAGCATGCGCGGAATCTGAATTCTGATCGACCGAGGAAAGTGCACAGAGGCATTTTCCAGAGCTTTGCAAGCATCCAACAGATTCTTCGGTTTTGTGGGCGAAGGCGGGTAGCTTGAGTCGATGTAGCCTCGGACAATACTGTAGACAATTTCACAAAACTTACCGCCATCGAGTTCGGCAGCTGCCCAGCGCGATTCTCGAAAGTTCCGACCAATGTCGTTAAAGGAATCGAAGAGCTCGTTACGAAGTGTGGTTGGCAAATTCGCTAACAGCTGGTCGTTCATGACTCACTTTTCATTGGTTTTCGTTCGGTCTTGGCAATTCATGTTCGAACTCATTTTCGCCTCGCGTAGTCGTCTTGATGTCAGAGATATCCTCGGTGATTATCCAGCCCTTCTGACTGGATATCCAGGAGAGCTTATTCGCAAGGTTTGCGGGCAGTTTCCATTTCATTTCCTTGAAGCAAGTGTACACATGTTCAACGCCTATCGTCTGTAGTTCAAGTACTTTTTGGAGATAGTATACAATCACAAGGCACTTGTCACTATCGTTGGCGGGGCGCTTCTCATCGGCGAGATCGTGAATTGACTGCTTTCCCTTTGGCCGCAGATTAAGGTCTTTCACAAGACTCAGAGTTGTCTTGATCTTCTTCGATTTCTTCGGTGTTCCCCTACCGGTACCCTTCTGAGCTTTTGCTTTGACTGGTACTAATGGTTCTCGATGTTCTAGCTTCAAATTGTATTTCGATATTATCCAAGTCATTACTCGTTCTCTGGATGCTTGGTCAACCAATCTGTCGAATGAAGCCTCTACGGCTTTCAGTATCTCAAGGTCGTTGTTGTTATCCATATAATCCTCCGGCTTTTCGTTTTTCAAAGTTATCACTCCATCAACAGCACAACCTTGCTCGAGGGCTCTTTGCCGAGCGCGAACATCTCGACGGCTTCGAGGAAGCGTTTGAACGGGTAGCGGTGGGTGATCACCGGGCGCGGATCGACCATGCCGCCGTCCAGCAGCGCCTGCATCTGGTACCAGGTCTCGAACATCTTGCGGCCGTTGATACCGATCACGTTCGCGCCTTTGAAAATGATCGACTTGTTGACATCGATCATCACGGCATCCGGCGGAATGCCGAACATCACCAAAGTGCCGGCTTTGCGCAGGATATTGAAACCGGTCTCGACCGATTTCTGGTTGCCGGCCATGTCGAGGACGACATCGACGCCGCCGGAGGTTTCATCCCAGATGCGCGTGACGAAATCTTTGTCGCGGGCGACGTTGATCGAGACGGTCGCGCCCATAGTCTTGCAGATGTCGAGATTGAAATCCTGCATGCCGATATTGTAGATCACTTCCGCGCCGACGGCTTTAGCGATGCCGCAGGAGAAGGCCGCGGTCGGGCCGTCGCCGATCACGGCGATGCGTTTGGTCGAGACATTGGCGGACATGACAGTGTAAACCGCGTTGCCGAACGGTTCGTGGATCGAGGCGATAGCGGGATCCATCGACTTGTCGATTTTCCAGCAGACGATTTCGGGGAGGACGACGTATTCGGCGAAGATGCCGTCGGTGTCGACCCCGAGGATGACGAGATTGTCGCAGATGTGGGCGTTGCCCATGCGGCATTGTTTGCAGACCATGCAGGGGATATGCGACTCGGCGGCGACAAAATCGCCGACTTTCAGACCGCGCACCGAGGCGCCGATTTCCATGACTTCGCCGCAGCATTCGTGGCCGAAAATCAGCGGCGGTTTGAGCCGGCCTTCGGCCCACTTGTCCCAGTTGTAGATGTGTTTGTCGGTGCCGCAGATTGAGGATGCGCGGGTTTTGATGAGGACTTCGTTGTCATGCTTGATGCGCGGTATGGCAACTTCGCGGAACGCCGCACCCGCCGCCCGTTCCGGCTTTACGCCGGCCCACATGGTCTCCACGATGATTTATCCTTTCTCGACGCGCTGATGGCGTCGATGGTAAGCGCGAAACGATCCCACCCGAAAGGGTGGGGCAACGACGTGTTATTCCCGCGAAGGTCGAAGATCCCGCGTTTAGCGGGGCGGGAATCCAGTCCTTGTAGGTCGGGAGCCCTGCGCTCCCGACAGCGGGCGCATTATAATGCGCCCCTACGCGGCCCTCGTCCCTGACCCCGCTCCCTGTTAGGGGGCGGGGAATGGGGTGAGGGTGTACGTCCCCACAGGTCAGTGGAAGATAGAGTAATCAGCCGCCGAAGTCAACGCGGTGGCGGGGATGTTCGTTGCGGCGAAGAAAGATGCCGTCAGGAAGGGGTTCCTGACGGCGCGGCGAAGTAAGCCCTCTCCCCAATTCCCTCTCCCTGACAGAGAGAGGGGAACGGGGTGAGGGTCTGTCCTACTTCACGCCGTAGAGCGGCTTGAACTTCTTCTCCAAATAGGCCATCAGCGGCTTGTGCGAAAGTTTCTTGCCGGTGACGACTTTCACCAAATCCTCGGAGTGGTAGCGCTGCCCCTGACTGTGGATGTTCTTGCGCAGCCAGCCGAGCAAAGCGTCGAATTTGCCGCGCTCGAATTGTTCTTCGAGATCGGGGATGTCGGCCTTGGCTTTGGCGAAGAATTGCGCCGCGAACAAATTGCCGAGCGCATAGGTCGGGAAATAGCCGAACAAGCCGGCCGCCCAGTGGATGTCCTGCAAGCAGCCTTCCGAGTCGGTCTTGGGGACGATACCAAAGTAGGCTTTGAACTTCTCGTTCCAGGCCGCCGGAATGTCTTTCGGCTTGAGCGAGCCGTCGAAGATCGCCTGCTCCATCTCGAAACGAAGCAGAATGTGCAAGTTGTAGGTGACTTCATCGGCTTCGACGCGGATGTAGGATGCGCGCACATCGTTGATAGCGAAATAGAAGTCGTCGAATTTCACATCGCCGAGTTCGTGGAAGAAAGTTTGCTGCGCCAGCGGGAAGAAGTGTTTCCAGAAGGATTTCGAGCGGCCGACCATGTTTTCCCACATGCGCGACTGCGACTCGTGAATGCCGAGACTAACGGCCTCGCCCATTGGCGTGCCGAAATGTTCACGCGGTAGGCCGAGCTCGTAGAGGGCGTGGCCGGATTCGTGCATGGTTCCGAATAGCGCCTGACCGAGGTGGCGCGGATTGTAGCGCGTGGTGATGCGGCAATCGCCGGGGCCGATACCGGAGCAGAAGGGATGCGCGGTGACATCGAGACGGCCTTCGGCGAACGAATAACCGATCGCGGCGGCGACGGTCTCGCCAAAAATGCGTTGCTTGGCGACATCGAAGTCTTGTTCGATAATTGCGAGGTTGGGCTTTTTCGGCGCATTGAGAATCTTCGCGACCAACGGGACCAACTCTTCGCGAAATTCTTGAAAAACCGCGGTGATCGATTTGGTCGAGGCGCCCGGCTCGTAATCGTCGAGCAAGGCGTCATACGCCAGTTCCTTGTAGCCGATGGCTTCAGCGTACTGGCGCTTGAGGTCGATCATGTGTTCGAGGGTCGACAGGAACGATTTGAAATCGTTGTTCTTGCGCGCCTGCACCCAGACATGATCGCCGGTGATCTCGGCGTGGGCGATGGCTTCGACGAGTTTCTTCGGCACTTTGGTGCGTTTGGCGTAGATGCGTCTAAGTTCGCGGATATTGACGGCGTCGACCGATAGCGGATCTTTGCCGTTGCCGGCGGCGGTTTCGAGCAGTTCGCCGAAGCGCGGCGCGGTGAATTTTTCGTGGATCAGGCCGGTGAGATAGGCCAAGTGGTTGGCGCGATGGGCGGCGCCGTTGCGCGGCATGTTGACGCGCTGATCCCAGCCGGCGAGCGCGGCGGAGGAACCGATCAAGGAGATTTCATTGAGAATCTGCTTGAGTTCGGTCATAGCTTGTTTCGACATGATGACTCCTGTATGAAAAGATCAAAAGTCTTCGCGAGAACGTCAAAGCGTGAATATAGCGATAGTGGAGGCGGCGGTCAAATGGGGAGCGGGGGGATGGCTCAGCGGAAATGATCGATTTGGCAGCCGGCGCGCTTTGATAGCTCGTAAACTTGGTCCCAGAAGTGCTCAAAAGATTTTGAGTTTCTCCGCCAATGCTGGATCGGGGCGTCGCGCAGAAATCCGGACACCATTTCATCGTTCTGGTCATCGGTGAGGTCTCGATTCGTGAATCCAAAGAGCTTCTGAACGATTCCTGAGGGGTCTGGGGAACTCAATTCAGACGACTGACATCCCAGAAATCTCGCCAGTGTGTCCTGATTGATTGACAACCAACATTCGATATTCCTATCAGCGACTCCAAAAATACACCTGTCGGCATAATTCGGCGGAATGTGCCGAGACTCGCGAGCATGCACTCTTCGCCAATCACCCGAATCCGAATCCGTAAGAATCACCAAGTAACTGCAAGACTTCTGTACCAATAGTGCTTCGCATGCTACCCTCAACTCCCTTTTCAGTCCGAGGCTTGTCGAATTTCGATACCTGCCAAACTCGACAACTGCATCTGGGCAAAACCGGTCAACGAGACCCTTAACAAAGGCACGGTCAACTGCCCCCTGAACAAAGAATCCGATTCGAATCTTCATTTTAGCAGATCTTGGAAATACTGCTCCCCAAGTGAGACGTTGAGATCTTCCAAGTGCTTTTCGACCGTCTTCGCATCAACGGCGCGCAGACTCGACCTATGTTTGTCCATGCGCGTTATGTAGACTGAATCTAAGCGCCGATCAAATAGATCGATAAGATAGGGTGAGTGTGACGTCAGTAGTATTTGGGTATTGCTACTTGGATTTCTTTCCATCATATCCATCAAGTCTCGCAAGTAGCCAACGTAAATCCCAGTCTCGGGTTCTTCGATTAATATGATTCTTGGCTCGGAGGGTTGCACTAATAGCACATAAGCCAACGCCATAAACCGTAGAGTGCCGCTCGACATAGTCCAAGCCGGTATCTGAAGACCAGACTTATGGTCAAACATCATGAATATCGACGGCGCGTTGTCTCCGATGGGGAAGTTGATGTATTCCAATCCGGGCTCTAGTTTTTGGACTAAGTCCACCAAGCGGCGATAACTACGCTCATCACGTCGCTTCAGTGCCGAAACGACAGAGGCTAAGTTCTTACCCTCCGATTGGAGAACAAGTTGGTTTGGAATGAACTCATAGGACCTTAGTTCCTTTGTATTCAGGTCGTAGAATTGCCAGCTCTGCAAATAACGCTTGAATAAATTTGCTCTGGCATTTGTCTGAAGATCGTAGAGACGGTTTAGCATAGTAACATCGGACGGTGAGGTAGTCAGGACGAAGTCTTGGGTATTTTCCCGTTCAAGGGTGCCCTCGTGCAGAAGCTGAACGTTGTCCCCTTCCTTGCCTAGCAGTTTGGCAAATCCAAACCTATCCGAACTCATCGAAAGCTGCTCTCGAAGAACTCGCAGGCCCCCTGTAGCTGTTCGATCTCGGGGTACAAACAACACCAGTTCATATTGGTAGCTGATCAATTCGGAGCCTACGTGTTGATTGAAAGGCAAATGAGCTTCGACTCTGAAGCTTACCTCGTTGATGTTTGAAGCATGATTTGCCAAGAGATGGATCGGGCAGCCTATGTACTCCGCACACTTGTCCAACGATAAGCCGGAGGTTAGAGAGATGAATTGAATTGCCTTGAGAAGATTTGATTTACCTGTGTTGTTTCGGCCGATGACTAGGTTAATCTCCTTTGGTTCATAGACAAGTTCGAGCCATGACAGGAAATTGGTAACTTCAAGACGTCTAAGCATCGATTCTGCCCCCTAATCCGCTAAGCGTAGCGGCATCACGAGGCAGAGATAGTCGGCGCCGTCGTCGACGCTGGTCACGACGGCCGCGGCGGTAGCGCTGGAGAGCGCAAAGCGGACTTCATCGCCGTCAAGCTGCTTGAGGATATCGAGGATATAGGTCGCATTGTAGCCGATCTCCATGTCGTCGGAATCGTACTGGCAGGGTATCTTTTCGTTGGCTTCCCCGCCGAGATCGACGTTGGTCGCCGACAATTCGAGCGTGTTGTTGGCGATTTTGAACTTCACCTGATGCGTCAACGAGTTCGAGAGAATCGAGACGCGGCGCAGAGTGTCGTTGAGCAAGCCGCGTGGGACGATCAGGCTCTTGTTGTTGTTGCGTGGAATCACCTGGTCGGTGTTCGGATAAGGACCCTCAATGATGCGCGTGCTGACAGTGTTGCCGCCGCAAGTGAAGATCAGATTGTTCTCGCCGAAGATGACGCCGACTTCCTTGATACTCTCGCCCGCCAGTTTGTAAATGAGATTGAATGCCCGCGGCGGGACGATGACATCGTTGAACTGGCCCTTGAGTTTTTCATTGTCGGCCTCGGCGCGCGCGAGGCGGTGGCCGTCGGTAGCGACCATGCGCATGCGTTCGCCGTTGGTTTGCCAGAGGATGCCGTTTAGCGCCGGACGGGTTTCATCGGTCGAGGAAGCATATTGCGAACGCTGAATCAGCTTGCGCAAGACGTCGGACGGCAAGCGAATTTCTTTCTTGAGATCGACTTCCGGCAACCGCGGGAATTCATCCGCCGGCATACCGGAGATTTTGTAGTCACCGGTGCCAAAACGCAGTTCGATGCGGTTGTTGGCCGATTCGATTTCCAATTCCGTTTGCGGCAGCGCATTGACGATGTCCGCGAAAGTTTTCGCGGGAATTGCAACCGATCCCTTCTTGGCGACCTTGGTTTCCATTGTCGTGGTGATGGAGAGTTCCAGATCCGTAGCAGAGATCTTTACGCTCTTGGTATCGGCTTCAAGAAGGATGTTTCCTAAGATTGGCAAAGTCGATTTGGTTGGCACAGCGCTCATGACTGCCGCTAATGCCGCCTGCAATTTGTCGGTAGTAACCGTCAGTTTCATCTGCGCATCCTCAACAATTCACACCACACGATTGTTAACTGGTTGAGATAATATCTAACTCAATGGTCGTAATAGTAGTGTGAACACTGGGTAATGTAAAGTGATATTCTTGTGCCACAATCAACTACCCATCGTTAGACGATGTGGATTTCGTCCACCAAGATTCAGTGTTCTTAACATCGTTGGTCCGAATCCACAGGCATTCACAATAATTCACAGTTCACTAACAACCTATTGTTGACTACAAATCACGTTGATCAACTGATCAATCTGCAGCTTGAAATCGATCGATGATTTCATCATGTCCTGCACTTGCTGACAGGAATGAATTACGGTTGAGTGATCGCGATTGCCGTAGTGGATTCCGATCAACTTGAGCGAAGAATTAGTCAACATCCGCGAAAGATACATCGCAATCTGCCGGGCGATCACAATCTCCTGGCTTTTTTTCTTCGATTTGATCAATTCTTCCGAAAGCTTGAAATGAACGGCCACTTCCTTAAGAATTTTTTCAATCGTGACGGGAGTCGCCTTCGAACGGATTGTATCTTTTAGCACATCTTGCGCCAACGGCATGGTCAACTCTTTCCGGCGCAGCGAAGCATAAGCGACCAACCGCACCAGCGCGCCCTCGAGTTCGCGGACGTTGGAAGTGATCGAATCGGCAATGTAGGTGAGCACATCGACCGGTACGGTTACACCGTCGGCGTCGGCCTTTTTCTGCAAGATAGCAATGCGCGTTTCCAGAGTCGGCGGTTGAATGTCGGCAACCAGGCCCCAGCTAAAGCGCGACAATAGCCGCTCTTCCAACCCGAGAATGTCTTTCGGCGGCCGGTCGGCGGTCAAGACGATCTGCTTGCCCGATTGATGCAGAGCGTTAAAGGTGTGAAAGAACTGCTCCTGCGTCGATTCTTTGCCGGTGAAGAACTGGATGTCATCGAGCAGCAACAAGTCGACAGAGCGGTAGCGTTTGCCGAACTCGTGAACCGATTTGGTCGTTAGCGAACGGATAAAGTCGTTGGTGAATTCCTCGCTGGTCGCGTAGAGAACCCGCAAATTCGGCTGCGCCTGATGAATGGCATTGCCGATGGCCTGCGCCAGATGCGTCTTGCCCAAACCAACACCGCCGTAGATAAACAGCGGATTGTAGCGATTTTCGCCCGGCGCATCGGCGACGGCTTCGCAAGCCGCATACGCGAATTGATTGGAATCGCCGACGACAAAGCTCTCGAACGTGTAGCGCGGATTGAGCTTGGGCGGTGGCGCAATCGCTTTGGCGACAGGAAGCGGCGCTTCGCTCTCGTCAGCGTCGTCACCGTTGTTGCCGTTGAATATCTCTTCCTGAATCGCGTCTTGCAGAATGCGGAAATTGACATTCCACGGCCGTTCGGAAACTTCGGCCAACGCCTCATTGATGACGCCGCGGTAGCGCTCAATGATCCAGTTGGCGGCAAAGCTGTTTGGGACGACAATGTTGAACGAAGAATCATCGACGAACTCAGCGCGTGTTGGTTTGAGCCACGTAAAGAAAGAGTTTTTGTTTACGCGACGCGATAGATTGGACAGACACCGGTCCCACATCGCATTGATTTGATCTTGCATGTTTCCCCACGACTCTCCCCATGCCGGGAAGACCACTTACCTACCTGCTGTTTTGAGGCGGCAAACGACCACCAACCGCCAATTGGCAAAGCAATCTGCCAATCCAGCACCAATTTCGGCCCCGCCTGCTACCCCAGGAGCCTTTGTGACGCCGGCCGCGCTCGACAATAGTCCCCCCACTAAGGGCCTGAAGGGGGAAAATTGTAGTGCTTCGCTACCGGCCTTACGCTTTCCACAACTTGTCAACACGATGTTAACACGTTATATACCAGCGACTTGTGAGTTTGAATATATCTTGGGGGGAATCGCGGCGTCAAGCGATTTCCCAGAAAATTGTGGAAATCGGCAAGTGGTTGAGTGGGTGGAAATTGGTGCTGCTCTCGAATTGTATGTAACATATAGACAACGAGTGATTATACAAGGAACCGTTCCAAGTCAAATGTTTGTAAGAGTTTACGAAACATACACCGTCATGTCAATGCGCGGGGCGTCGAGTGGTCGTAACTCGTTGTCATTTAGAATATTACGCTTCTATCAGTCGAATTGGCGGTGACCAATTTGCTCGACTTTGGGGGTCGAAGACCTGAGCGATTGTCGCGAAATGTCGAACGAAGTTCTCCATGAGCATCGCAATTAGTCGTTGCTCGGCAAGGCTGAAATGCAATTCAAACTCGAGTTCGCGCACCCGTTCGTCGACAAGGAGTTCGATGCTCAAAACAAATAGCGTTTACTCCACCGTCACCGACTTGGCAAGATTGCGCGGCTGGTCGACGTCGCAGTTGCGCAAGACGGCAATATGGTACGCCAGGAGCTGCAGCGGAATCGCCGCGACGATCGGGTTAAGCATGTACGGGACTTTCGGCAAATAAATGACATGGTTGGCCAGGCGGGCGATTTCGGTGTCGCCTTCGGTGGCCAGCGCGATCACCTGACCCCGGCGGGCTTTGACTTCCTGAATGTTGGAAAGCACCTTGTCGTAGACTTGATCTTGTTGTGCCAATACAACTACCGGCATTTTTTCGTCGATCAAGGCAATCGGGCCGTGCTTCATCTCCGCGGCCGGGTAGCCTTCGGCGTGGATGTAGGAGATCTCCTTGAGCTTGAGCGCGCCTTCGAGGGCGACCGGGAAGTTGATGCCGCGTCCGAGATACAAAAAGTTGTTGGTGTCTTTGTAAAGTTCGGCGATTTCGCGAATCGTCTCGTCGTTGGCCAGCATCCGATCGACCTGTTCGGGCAGATGCTCGAGCGCATCGATAATCTGGCGGCCCTTTTCGAGCGACATGTTGCGCTGCCGCGCCAAGAGTAAGGTCAGCAACGCCAAGACGGTTACCTGCGAAGTAAAGGCCTTGGTTGAAGCGACACCGATTTCCGGGCCGGCGTGAATGTAGACGCCGCCGTTGCTTTCGCGCGCGATGGTCGAGCCGACGACATTGACGATGCCGAAGACGGTCGCGCCCTTGCGTTGGGCTTCGCGCAAGGCCGCCAAGGTGTCGGCGGTTTCACCGGACTGGCTAATCACAAAGACCAGCGTACCCTGGTCGATGATCGGCGAACGATAGCGAAACTCGGAAGCGTACTCGACTTCGACCGGGATATGCGCGAATTCTTCGATCATGTACTCGCCGCAAAGCGCCGCATGCCAGCTCGTGCCGCAGGCGGAAATGATAATCCGCTTGGTGTTGATCAACTTGTCTTGATGAACTTTTAGTCCCGAGAGCCGCGAGGTGCCTTCGTCGTAGTTGAGGCGGCCGCGCATGGCGTTGCGGATCGTCACCGGTTGCTCATAGATTTCCTTGAGCATGAAGTGCTGGAATCCGCCCTTTTCGAGCTGGTCGAGGTCCCATTCGATTTCGTGGAATTTCGGCGGCACGGGGAGGTTGTCGATCGTCGACAGTTCTACACCCTGACGCGAAATTGTCGCGACTTCCCCTTCGTTGAGATACACAACCTTCTTCGTGTGCTCGAGCATGGCGGCGACATCGGAGGCGATCAGTGTTTCGCCGTCGCCGATACCGATGGCCAGTGGCGAGCCGTGACGGGCGCCGACGACGACATCGGGCGCCGCCAGAGAAATCACCGCAATGCCGTAAGTGCCTTCGACCATCTGCATCGCCAGTTGCACGGCGCGGGTGACGTTGCCGTCGTAGTATTCCTCGATTAGATGCGCGATGACCTCGGTGTCGGTGTCGCTCTCAAAGGTGTGGCCGCGGCGTTCGAGGAAGGCTTTCAGGGTTTTGAAGTTCTCGATGATGCCGTTGTGCACGACCGCGATTTTGCCGGTGCAGTCAAGATGCGGATGCGCATTGATGTCGTTGGGCACGCCGTGAGTGGCCCACCGCGTGTGGCCAATGCCGGTGGTGGCGGCGAAGGACTTGCCTTCGAGCAGCTCTTCGAGCGCGCCGATCTTGCCGGCGGCCTTTTCGAAAATGATGCGGCCGTCTTCGATCAGCGCCATACCGGCGGAGTCGTAGCCGCGGTATTCCATACGTTTCAGACCGGCTAAGATAATCGGGCTGGCGGGTTTTTCACCGATATAGGCAAGAATTCCACACATGGTAAGCGCCTTCCGAGATACGTGAACAGTTCGTCAGGAGCGCTGGGCACCTGAGCTACAGACTAGATCAATCGACATGAATCGACGTATTTTATACTCTACTTTTTGCCCAGTAGGTTGAAACAACGAGAAGAACGGAAGATCATCTTCGCGACAAACATGCGGGACAGGAGCAATTCCAGTACCCGGCAACGAGGTGCATCAACCCGTGAATCTTCTTGTCTTCTTGCTGAAATCGTCCAATCAGTTTGTCGAGGAGAAACGTGTCGGCTCGTTCATAGCGCCGATATATAGCGTACGCAACCAAGTCCGCTGCTTGTATCAGACGCGTGGTTCCAGAATTCGCAAAGGCGGGAGCATCAACAAAGTTTTTGACTCGACCGTACTTGGTGCCGCCGAACTTTCGGTACTCCAAGAGAAGTCGATCGAGATGCCCGGCGTACTTGTTTGAATCGAGTATCATCAATCCGCGATTCTTGTCCCTCTCGGTCCGATAATTGGACTGCGTTATGAATACGTCAAAGTGGCCACAAAGTTCGTGAAAAGCCTTCTCAACCGGGTCTTCATTTGGAAACGAGGGCTTGTGAACAGAGACTCCGTAGAGAACCAGCGCCTTCTGACTCGTTGACAGCAAGGCGGCGCAGAGGTCGGAGAAAACGGCACGGCGTTCGTCGCGAGAAAGAGATCGCCAAGGCTCTTCGTTACCATTTTGGATTTTTGATGCGTGGAACTCGATGGTTGAGTTTGCGCCAGGAAACCACTTTTCCTGTACTTTGTCAAATGCTTCACTGAGAAAGTAAGCATTGTTCTCGTAAATGGAGATGCCTGCCAACACGAAATACTCCTCATTCGCGTTGGCGGGATCACCGGATTCGTCAACATAGAGCAGGTACACGCGATAACACCTCGACGGAAACAAAAAGAGAACCCGGTGAACGTGAGTTCAACGAACCGCGCGAACGCAGCTCTCCGAGTCCTATTTGTTTTTTCGTCATATTATACGCATCAGTTTACACTCCAGCAAGGGTTTTTGTGCTGGACAAGAATACTGCGGCAGAGATGTGAGCAACCACGTATCGCATGAGCTGCATTAAACACTTGAGAAATAATAGCTTGCGCCAATTGATAGCATTTCTTCATCTAATCGTCAGGCAAGTCGAACTTTGAATTCGGTAATGATGTTTGCCTGAAAGCGCAATAGATTGTCGAGAAACTATGTTTATTCTTTGGTGAGGAGACAGCCATGTCCGACAAAGTCGATGCCGCAACGGCGAGCATGATTAAGAATCTGGAAGAAAAGACCGGCAAGAAGCTGGCCGAATGGGTGAAGATCGTCAAGGCGATGGGCGATCTCAAACACGGCCAGATTGTGAAAGAACTCAAGGAGAAACACGAACTTGGACACGGTTACGCCAATCTCGTCGCCCATTCGGCGGCCGGTTTTGTGGGTGAAGGCGCGCCCGGCGGCGACGATTTGGTTGTCGCAATGTATGCCGGCGAAAAGGCCGGACTACGGCCGATTTACGACAAGATTGCGGCTGAAGTTGCCAAATTTGGCGGCGACGTGGAGATTTCACCGAAGAAGACCTATGTCTCGCTGCGCCGATCCAAGCAATTCGCGTTAGTGCAGCCGACCACCAAAACGCGAGTGGATGTGGGGATCAATCTGAAAGGCGTTCCTGCGGCCGGGCGGCTGGAAGCCTCGGGTTCATTCAATGCGATGGTCAGCCACCGCGTCCGGGTGGAGGCGATCGGTGATGTCGACAAGGAGTTGATCGGCTGGTTAAAGAAGGCGTACGAAGGGGCATAAGAAGAATCCAGTAGGCGTGGCTTTAGCCGCGAAAGGAACAAGTCGCGACTGAAGTCGCTCCTACGGAGTGCACAAACTGGAAGACAAAAACAGAAGCCGGCCTTGAGATCTAAGGCCGGCTTGCGGATGTAAAACCGAGAGGAGTCCGTAATTTACTTCGCCATCGCCGCTTCGACTTCGAGCGCCAACTCAACTTCGTCACTGACTACGACGCCGCCGGCGTCGAGGCTCTTGCTCCAGGAGACACCCCAGTCTTGACGGTTGATCTTGCCGGTGGCCGAAAAACCGGCTTTGGTATTGCCCCACGGATCTTTGATCGTACCGGCGAATTCACAATCCAACGTGACCGGTAGCGTTTTTCCGCGCATAGTGAGATTGCCGACGACTTCAAACTTGTTGTCGCCTTTGGGCGTGACCTTCGTCGAAACGAACTTCATTTCCGGAAGCGAATCGGCGGCGAAAAAATCGGGGCTGCGAAGATGTTTGTCGCGACCCTCATTCTGAGTGTCGATCGTGCGCGGATCGATATTGACTTCGACCGAGGCCTTGCTGAAGTCCTTGCCGTCGAAATTGATCGTGCCCGAGAACTCGTTGAACTGGCCCTTGACGGTTGCGATCACCAGATGTTTGACCTTGAAACCGACATACGAGTGCGTCTTGTCAATGGTCCAAGATTGTGCCAGCGCCGAACCGGCGAGCAAGGCGGATGCAAAGATCAAGATCAAAATGCGCTTCATCTGCTTTCCTCCAAGATGATTGACTACTAACATCGACTAATTCCAAGTCATGGTTTGTAACGCGGCTGTCGATTTTTGGTTCCCGGTGATCGTAGCAAGTTGTCGTTGAAGAGGTTATGACAACGCTCACAGTGAGCCGACAACCGGCGGCGAGCAAACTTGTTGGGGTCCCCGGCTCAGAACGCTGCGGATACCTCCTCCGGCCCTGGATGCAACCGAATAAAAGAGGCGCATGCCAGAATGTTCGGGCAGTAACGCCGTTTCTTGTGTATCAATGGCTATCGTGCGCTGTGATCAGCAGAATTGACAATGGAGTAATCGACGCCGACGAAGATCATAACCTGGGAAAGTCGCTATGCGCCAGTGATGTGGACGCTGGTTGTGACGATGTCCGTATTCTTGCTCACGCGACTGACATTAACTGCCACTCATCATGGACAGCTTGATGGCGTTTGGCACATGATCCCAGCGGCGCTTCTGATCGGAGCAGGGTTTGATTCCCTCGTGGCGTTGGTCTTCAGCGCCCCACTGACGCTCCTGCTCTCCCTGCTTTCGCAAAAGAGCCTGGAACGCCGTTGGCTACGCCGGGCGTTGGTCGTCGGGACATTCCTCTTTACGTTTGCGCTTATGTTTCTCGGCGTCGTCGAGTACTACTTCTTCGATGAATTCAATTCGCGTTTTAACTATGTCGCCGTCGATTATTTGTTCTATCCCCACGAAGTGTTTATCAATATCTGGGACTCCTATCCGGTCCGCGAATGCCTGATTGGCGTCTTTGTGCTGTCGCTTGGAATCACGCTCATCTACGCGCGCAAAATGCGGGGCTGGCAGCCGAAACCGCTCAGCCGGCTCCGCCGAGTGCAACGAGTAGGAGTAATCGCCGCCGCCATCGTAATCGCGGGTCTGACACTAAATATCAACTTAGCCTCGGTGTCAAGCAATCGGGTGCTGAATGAAATCGCCGCCAACGGTGTTTACTCATTTATCTCAGCCTTCGAAACAAATAATCTTGACTACAATGCTTACTATTCGAGTCTTGACGCGACGCGGGAGGCTAATCGATTACGGAACTTAATCCAGACGAATGACGCCAGATTCGTCGCGACTCGGGGATCAGCACCAATCGACCGCATCATCGAGGCGGGGCGCCCACCCCGTCGGATGAACGTCGTTCTCGTACTCGAAGAGAGTTTTGGCTCGGAATTCGTGGGATCGTTGCATCCCGACGGCCCGTCGTGCACACCGCAGTTCGATTCGTTGTGTCAGCAGGGGCTGCTCTTCAGTCGCATTTACGCCACCGGAAATCGTACCGTTCGGGGAGTTGAAGCGAGCCTACTGAGTTTTCCGCCAATTCCGGGCCAGGCGATCGTCAAGCGCCCGGGCTGCGAGTCGATGTTTGGTCTGCCCTCCGTACTCCAAGCGCAGGGGTACCAGACGGTGTTTGTTTACGGGGGTCGTTCGTACTTCGACAATTTCGGTTACTTCGCTACGCATAACGGCTTTGATCGCGTGATCGATCAGAGTGATATCGAAAATGTCACGTTCTCGACCATCTGGGGAGTGTGTGACGAAGATCTTTTCACTCACAGCCTGAGTGTGTTCGATTCTTTGGCGAGCTTCGGTCGACCTTTCTTTGCGACTTTAATCACCGTCTCCAATCACAAGCCGTATACGTATCCTACCGGGAGAATTCCGTTCGACCCGGAGGAGCGCACGCGTCTTAACGCCGTACGCTATGCCGACTATGCTCTCGGCAAGTTCGTCCGCGATGCATTCGCGCATGAGTTCTTTGCGAACACACTGTTCGTGATCGTTGGCGACCATGGCGCGCGCGTCTATGGGCATCAAGAGATGCCGATGGACTCCTACGAAGTTCCGCTGCTTTTCTACGCTCCCACCGCAATCGAATCCGCGAGACGCATCGCGCTTCTTGGATCGCAGATGGACCTGGCGCCAACGCTGCTCGATTTCCTTCACTGCAGTTACCGTAGTCGCTTCTTTGGTCGCTCGCTTTTCCGTGTTCCCGAGGATCGCACCTGGGCGCTCATGTCACACAATCGCGACGCCGGGATCTTTCGCAGCGACAGCCTGGGGATTCTGGGGATCCAATTCGAAAACAGCATTTGGCGGCGCGATCCAACGACGAAAGAATTGACGCCCGTAGACGTTGCGGAAGATTCATCTCTGGTCGTGGACGCGATCGCCTACTATCAGACAGCCTACCGGCTGTTCAGCGACGGATCACTGAAAATTGCACCCGCAGAACCCCACTCGGCGCCCAGCGAGAATCACTGACCAGACCGTACATTGCCCGGGAGCATCGCGTGCCTTTCGGAGCTTGTCGTTGCGGCTTGGCCAATGAGAAACGGGCAGTTCTCAATAGTGATGGAGTTTTCGATTTCCCGGAATCCGGCGCGATTCAGTTGCTCGCGCCAGCACCTGATTTCCAGAACGCCGCAGAGATGGCGGTCGGTTTCGATGGCAAGTTTACCGGAGCGGCGAATCAGATAAACGAATGTCAGCTCAAACGTCGTATCGCTGCGATCAGGATCGAAGTAGTTTTCGATCATCACGACCGAGCCGCCGTCGAAGTCTTTCACGGTCGTGACGATAGCGTTCTGTTGAAAACGCGTCTTTTCCAGTTCAATGTATGTCGACAGCAAACCTCCGGTCTCGAGGTGGGCGCGCGCCGTTGTGAAGGCCGAGAGCAGATCGGTCGGCGAGAGCATATACATGATCGCATCCGAGAAAATGACCGCGTCGAACTTGCGTCCTAAACGAACAGTGCGCATGTCGCCAAGCAAATACTCGACTTCGGGATTGAGTTTGCCGGCCAGAGAGATCATCGCCGAACTCAGATCGACGCCGACAACGGAGAAATGGCGCTTGAGCCAGTAATCTCCGTGACCGCCGCCGCAGCCGAGGTGCAGTACGTTCCTGATCGGTCGCTCAGCGAATTCTGTCAGGCTGCGCCGAAATGCTTCGGCTTCGTCCTGATACTCCTGCGGCGGACTAACAATCGGCCACAGCCATGCGAGGTCGGAGTAAAGTCGGTTCTGCGTTTCCACGACAATAAAGAACGGGAGACCACTGGTCTCCCGTCAATCAAGAACTCGAACTCAAGCTAACCTTTGTAGGTCGGCCCGGCGGCTTTGATCTCTTCCGGAACGCCGTTAGTGAACTTGGCGAAGTTGTCGTGGAACATCTTTGCCAGCGCTTTGGCCTGATTGTCGTACGCTTCCTTGTCCGACCAAGTCTGGCGGGGGTTGAGAATTTCTGCCGGGACATTCGGACAAGACTTTGGCACCGCGAGCCCAAAAATCGGATCGGTCGTCATTGGCGCTTTGTCGAGTTCGCCCGACACGACGGCGTGCACGATGGCCCGCGTGTGCGGCAGGCTGATGCGTTTTCCGGCGCCGTGGCCGCCGCCAATCCAGCCGGTGTTGATCAGCCAACAGGAGACTTTGTGCTTGGCGATTTTCTCGCGCAGCAATTTGCTGTAGACGGCCGGCGGCAGCGCCATAAACGGAGCGCCAAAACAGGTTGAGAATACGGCCTTCGGCTCGTTGCCGAGACCCATTTCCGTTCCGGCGACGCGGGCGGTGTAGCCCGAGATAAACTGGTAACTTGCCTGATCCGGAGTCAGTTTTGCGACCGGCGGCAAAACACCAAAAGCATCGCAGGTGAGCATGATGATCGTCTTCGGATGATCGCCAAGCCCGCTCGGCACGGCGTTGGCGATGTGGCTCAGCGGATAGGCGGCGCGCGTGTTCTCGGTCAGCGATCCGTCGTCGAGATCGACATGCCGGGTGTCGATGTCGAAGCCGACATTTTCGAGAATGGTGCCGAAACGGCGAGTCGCGGCGTAGATGTCCGGTTCGTTTTGCGCCGACAGGCGGATGACCTTGGCGTAGCAACCGCCTTCAAAATTGAAAACGCCGGTATCCGACCAACCGTGTTCGTCGTCACCGATCAACAGACGCTCCGGATCGGCGGACAAGGTCGTTTTGCCGGTGCCGGAGAGGCCAAAAAAGAGCGCCGTATCGCCGCCTTTGCCGATGTTGGCGGAGCAGTGCATCGGCATGACGCCGTGCTCGGGCAGCAGGTAATTGAGAATCGTGAACACCGATTTTTTGATTTCGCCGGCGTACGCCGTGCCGCCGATCAACACCAATTTGCGCTCGAAGCTGAGAATGATAAACGACTCCGAACGGGTGCCGTCGAACTCGGGATAGGCGCGGAACTTCGGAAAGGCCATGATGGTGAACTCGGGATGATGCGCCTTGCGCTCGCCCGGATCGTGAATTTGGCGAAACATGTTGCGGGCGAAAACACTTTGCCAGGCGTCTTCGGTGATGACCCGAATCGGCACGCGGAATTTCAGATCGGCGCCGGCATGACAATCCTGGATGAACAAGTCCTTGCCCTGCACATAGGCCTGCAAACGGTGGAACAGAGTATTGAAACGGTCGGCGTCGAAGCTCTTGTTGACCTCGCCCCACCAGACTTTGTCGCCGGAAATCCAGTCGCGAACAATAAACTTGTCGTTGGGGGAGCGACCGGTGTGTTGCCCGGTCCGGACGACCAGCGCGCCGTGATGAGCGACATAGCCTTCATGGCGATGCACGACTTCTTCGTAAAGATGCGGCGTGGTGGCGTTCCAGTAGACATTGCCGAGATTGTGAAGTCCCAGTTCATCCAGCGTTTTGCTGTTGCCGGTGGAGATAACTTTCATCGGTTGTTTCCCGTCCCAGATTGCCGTAAGCGGTTTTTTTGCCGTTGATCCTGATCTTGCGATCGGACAGATTTGTACCCGTTGGCGGGTATGAGATTATACGCAATGGCGCCGATCGCCATGAGGGAAAAACGGGGATAATGTGGACAAATATTGTACATCACGGCGCGGATCTTCATCGCCGAAGCGGATCATTTTGGTTGATTTTTCGCCGATTCAACGTATAATAGAGGTATGCGGAACGGGCTGAAAATCTTCGCGCTGATGACGCTCCTGGCGCTGCTGTTTACCTTCGGCGGTTCGCTGGCCGAGCAGGTGTTCAGTCACTGCGGTGACGACTGCTGCGACAGCGGGCTGTGCGAAGACTGCCAGTTGTGCTTATGTTGCGCACCGGCAACATTGGCCCTAACCAGTGCGGGTGTCGAGTTGCCGCATTCACTTCCAGCAAGTGCCCCGCTTTCGGAAGTGCTAAGCGTGCTCGCCGATTGCCGTCTGGAATCGAGCGATCCCCCTCCCCGAATCTAATACCTCGATCTCTGAACCAAAATCGTTGGACGATGCCGCCACCATGGTCTTGAGTGGTGCGTGGCCGCCGGCTGTCTTGAATCATGCCATAGGGCGCCGTCCGCGAATAAGCTCTAACCCTTTTGAGGAAGCATGAAGAAGAATGTCATATATATAGTAATTGCCGTGGCGAGCCTGCTGGCGGGAGTCCTGGGCACATACGCCGTGCTCGATCCGGCACGTCATCCCGGGGCAGCGCAAGTTGGCGATACGCACGACCGTGCCGGAGAATCGACAGATGCGAATTCCGGGCACGAGCACACCCAGCCGGACGCCGGCGACTGGTGCGCCGAGCATCGCGTGCCCGAGAGCCAGTGCACGAAATGTCATCCGGAGAAGATCGTAGAGTTCAGAGAAGCGGGCGACTGGTGCGGCGAGCACGATTTGCCGGAATCGCACTGCCGCCTTTGCAACCCCGGCCTACGGTTTGAAAACGAACCGGTCTTAGTTGCGGCCAAGGTTGAAGGCCCCAGCGTGTATTTTGCGCGCAACGCCGCAGCCTGCAACACTGACGGCGCGATTATTCAGTTCGCATCGGTTGAGACCGCCGCGCGAACGGGAATCGTCGTCGAACCGGTGCTGCATCTTCCCGGCGATCGCGAGATAATCGAAGCGCCGGCGGAGATCATTTTCGACGAAACCCAGTCACAGTTGATCACGACATCAGTTCCGGCCACGGTTGTGCGCTGGCTGGCGGAACCTGGAGCCAGCCTGACAGCGGGCGCCGCTATCGCGGAACTGGAGTCCCCGGAAATGGCGAGCCTTCAGGCCGACTACTTGGAAGCCTTGGCGGAATCGCGGTTTGACGCGATCGAAACGCAACGCGCCGACAGCCTCTACGCCAACCGCTTAATCAGCGAAGTCGAATACCAGCAAAAGCGGAGCGAGTATCAGATCGTCGCCGCGCGGCTGACGGGCTGGGAGGGCCGCTTGCGTGCAGCGGGCATGAGCCGCAGGCAAATCGACGAATTGGAGGAGACCGGAGTCGGATCGCGCTGGACATTGCGGGCGGAACGCCCGGCGACGCTGCTCGAACGACAGGCGCCCCTTGGCGTCCAGCAAACCGCCGGCGGCGCGATTGCACTGATCGGCGATCCGCGCGCGCTGTGGATTCATGGCCACGTGCGCGAGCGGGATGCGCAGGCGGTGCGGGTGGGACAGCAGATCGAATTCGCTCTTGACGGCTCGGCGCTCGACCGCGTGCGTGCCGAAGTATTCTGGGTGGCGCAGTTTGTCGATCCGGTAACGCGCACCGTGGCCGTGCGGGCGCGCTTGATGGATACTTCCGGCGGCCTGAAAGCGCATCGCTTTGGCCGGATGTTGGTCGCTCACGATGACGAGCAACACGGAATTCTGGTCGATAAAAACGCCATCCAATGGGAGGGCTGCTGCAACATCGCATTCGTTCAAGCCGGTCCCAATCAGTTCATTCCGCGCAAGGTGACCATTGAACGCGGCGACCGCACTCACTACCGCGTTACGTCGGGACTGGAACCGGGCGAGTTAGTGGTGGTCAACGGCAGTTACCTGCTCAAGACCGAATTGATGAAGAGCAGTCTGGGCGCCGGCTGCGCCGGTCATTGAGGTCGGCGCGGATGTTTCTGGAAAAACTCGTCGACGTCGTCATCCGACGCCGCTACGTCGTATTGGCGGCTGCGGCGCTGCTCGCGGTGGTCGGAATTTTCGCGCTGCTGCACCTGCCTTTTGATGCCTTCCCCGACACCACTCCCGTCATGGTGCAGGTCAATGTCGCCGCGCCCGGGTGGGCGCCGGAAGATATCGAGCGGCAAATCACTTTCCCGATCGAGCGTGAACTCTCCGGTCTGGCGGGGCTGATTGAGATTCGTTCGATCTCCAAGTACGGAATCGCACAAGCCAATCTGATCTTCGAGGACGCCATCGACGTCTACTTGGCGCGCCAACAAGTCACCGAGCGGCTGGTTAGTGTTCGCCTTCCGGACGGCGTCGAAGCGCCGCGTTTGGGGCCGGTGTCGACCGGACTGGGGGAGGTCTTTCACTATGTAGTCATCGCTCGCTCGGACGATCCGACCGCCGCCCGCACGGCGCAAGAGTGGATTATCAAGCCGCAACTACAATCGATACGGGGCGTCGCTGAAGTCAATAGCTGGGGCGGATTCGAGAAGCAGTATCACATTCTCGTCGATCCGCAGCGTCTGGCGCAGTATGGACTAAGTCTGAAGACTTTGGTGGATGCGGTTAGCGGCGAGTTGCGCAATGTCGCCGGCGGCCGGTTGACGCGGGGCGGCGAGCAAACGATCGTGCGCGGCGTCGGCGTCATTTCCCGGCGAGAAGAAATCGAGATGCTCGTCGTCGAAACGCGCAATGACGTGCCGATTCATGTCCGTGATGTCGCCGATGTGGTGGTCGGGCACGAGATTCGGCGCGGCGCGGCAACGGCAGACGGGCAGGGCGAAGTCGTGCTTGGACTCGGATTCATGCTATCCGGGGAAAATTCGCGCACCGTGACGCACGATCTGATGAAGCGCCTGGAAGAAATCCAGAAAACACTACCCTCCGACATCGAAGCCAAACCGGTCTACATGCGCACCCAGCTCGTCGATCAGGTGCTGCGCACGGTGGAGGAAAACCTGCTGATGGGGGCGGCGTTGGTGATCGCCGTGCTGTTCATTTTCCTCGGTAATTTACGCGCCGGACTGATCGTGGCGTCGGCAATTCCGCTGTCGATGCTGTTCGCATTCGCGTTGATGGCGCAAATCGGTATCATCGGCAGCCTGATGAGTTTGGGCGCGATCGACTTCGGTCTGGCGGTCGACAATGCGGTGATTCAAGTGGAAAACTCGGTCAAGCGTCTGCAAGAATCGGGTGATGAACGCTCGCGCCTGACGGTGATCAAGAACGCTATTCTCGAAGTACGCAAGCCGACGCTGTACGGCGAACTGATCATCATTCTTGTCTATCTGCCGATTCTGACGCTGCAGGGGATCGAGGGCAAGTTGTTCCGGCCGATGGCGCTGACGGTGACGCTGGTTCTGATCGGCTCGCTGATTCTGTCGTTTACGGTGATTCCGGCGCTGATCGCGACGTTCCTGAGACGAACGCGGCGCGAGTCGGAACCGAAAGTAGTAGTTTGGACGCGCTTTCTCTACGCCCCGGTGCTGGATTGGGCGCTGCGCCGGAAACGAATCATCGTCGCGGCATCGGCAGTGGCGCTCGCGGCCGGTGTGGTCATGTTCAGCCGGCTGGGCGGCGAATTCATTCCGCGCCTGAGCGAGGGCACAATCACGATCAACGTCATTCGACTTGCCGGCGTCGATCTGTCCCAATCGGTCGACAATAACACGCGCATCGAAAAGATCTTGATCGAGAAGTTCCCGGACGAAGTCGAACGGCTCTGGTCGCGCATCGGCACCGCCGAACTTTCGACCGACCCGATGGGGCTGGAATTGACCGATATCTTCATCACGCTCAAACCGCGCGAACAGTGGACCAAGGCCCGCACGCAGCAGGAACTGGCCGCGGCGATGGATCGCGAGTTATCGGATATTCCGGGAATGAACCGCGTGTTCACCCAACCGATCGAGATGCGCGCCAACGAGCTGATTGCCGGAATCCGTGGCGATATCGGAGTCAAAATTTTCGGCGACGACCTGGATGTATTGGAGGCAAAATCTGAGGAGATCGCAGCGCTCATCGAGACGATCCCCGGCGCGGCGGATGTTAGCGTCGAACAGTTGACCGGCCAGCCGGAGATGCAACTGGCGGTGGATCGCGAGCGAATCGCGCGCCTGGGGATTTCGGCTTCAGAGGTGCTGAGGATGATTGAGAGCTTTGGCGGCGTCGATGTCGGCGAAGTTTACGAAGGGCAAAGGCGATTTCCGCTGGCGGTGCGTCTCGATTCGGCGTTCTTCGCCGTTCCCGAGGACGTCGAGCACCTGCCGTTTACTTCCGGCCGCCGGATGTTAACTCTGGCCGACGTGACCAGACCGAGTCTTGCAACCGGATATTCGACGATTACCCGCGAGTGGGGCAAGCGGCGCGCCGTCGTGCAGTGCAATGTGCGCGGCCGCGATGTTGGTTCGTTCGTTGACGAGCTGCGGGAGAGAATCGACCGCGAGATCGATCTGGATGCGGGATATTTCGTCCGTTTCGGCGGCCAGTTCGAGAATCTCGAGCGCGCGCAAAGGCGCCTAATGATTGTCGTGCCGGTCGTCTTGCTGCTCATTCTGGGGCTTCTCTATTGGACCTATAGCTCATTACGCGACGCGCTGCTCATCTTCACCGGCGTACCGCTGGCGGCACTCGGCGGCGTTGTGGCGCTGGCCGTGCGCGGGATGCCGTTTTCGATTTCCGCCGCGGTTGGATTCATAGCGCTGTCGGGAATCGCTGTGCTCAACGGATTAGTGCTGGTGTCGACGATCAAGCGGCTGCGGGCCGAGAACACCGATCTACTGCCGGCGATTCGCGAGGGCGCGTTGTCGCGGCTGCGGCCGGTGCTGATGACGGCGCTGGTGGCGGCGATTGGATTCGTTCCGATGGCCGTTTCTTCGGGCATCGGCGCGGAAGTGCAGCGACCGCTGGCGACGGTGGTGATCGGCGGGATCCTGTCTTCGACAGCGCTGACTCTGATTCTGTTGCCGGTGCTGTATTCCCTGTTTGGCGCGCGCAGTCGAAGCGAGAGCTGAGATTACAGCGCAGATTTTGTAGTCGTGCGGCCGAAAACAGATTAGCTTATTGGCGGTAAGATCAAGCTTCTCCGTTGGAGGTTGCGCGTGAAAAGCTGTATCGTCGCGGCTGCGATACTCATTTCCCTGACGGCTTCGACTTCGCTGGCCGCCAATGGGGACGTTCGCCATGTCATCTCCCACGATCGGGTCAAGGTGGTCACTGATCCATCGAAGGGATCAAATGCCTACCGCCAGTGGGCGGTATTTCCGGCCGCGCCGATTCAGCACCGACGCGCGATTTTGTGGATCACCTACGCCTGCCCGGACTCGCTGCGCTGCGGCGAATGGGATTATATCGACAACATCTGGCTGCGACGCATCGGCGGTCAGGGGCAGGTTTCCCGCGATATTGAAATCGCGCGGATGATCTCCCCCTACGGTTGGCGATTCGGTCCCGACTGGAGATTCACCTGGCATATCGATATTACCGATTTCGGATTTCTGCTTCGCGACTCGGTGGAAGTGGAATTCAATCATACCGGCTATGAAAGCAACACCGATCGCGGCTGGCTGATCACGCTGGATTTTGAGCTTACCGAAGGCCGCCCCGCAATCGAGATTCTCGGCATGGATACGCTGTGGAGCGGATCGATCCCATTTGGCGATTCGACCAGACCGATCGAAGAGATTCTGGCGCCGCGCGAATTTGTCAACCGTGTCGGCGCCGATTTCGTTCGCTTGCGCATCACGCAGACCGGGCACGGGATGGATGACGCCGAAAACTGCGCTGAGTTCTGCAGCAAGTATCGACGCGTGATTTTCGACGGCAAAGAAATCGACAAGCGCCAACTGTGGCGCGAATGCGGCGACAACCCGCTCTATCCGCAGGCGGGCACGTGGATTTTCGACCGCGCTAACTGGTGTCCGGGCGCAGTGGTGTATCCCGATGTGTATGACTTGCCGGTTGCGATAGACGGCCGGCACGTCATCGACATCGAAATGGAGCCGTACATCAACCGCAGCAAACCGACGACGAACTACTTTCTACATAGCTACTTGTTCTATTGTGCGAAACCGTGGGCGTTTCACGATGTCTCGCTCGAGGAGATTCTCGCGCCGTCCGAGCGTGACGAATACTCGCGTTTCAACCCGATCTGCTCGCAGCAACGAATTCGGGTCAAGAACAGCGGTCGCGAGCCGGTGACGAAGTTATCGATTCGCTATGGCTGGGAATCAGCGCATTTGTCGAGTATGATCTGGGAAGGCCGGATCGAATCACAACAGACCGAGGTGATCACGCTACCCGCTGAAATTCCCCGGCGCTTTGAGACGATGCCGTTTTTCGTGGAAATTGTCCAGCCGTCGGACCAGGTTGACGAGTACCCATTCGACAATCGCCGCGAATCGGTGGCGGTCCGGGCGCCGGTGTACAACGCAGACATCGTGCTGTCGTTGCGCACCAACGCCGACACCGCTCAGACTTCCGTAGTGATCAACGACCACTTCGGACGCCCGGTCTTCGAAAAACCGGCGGCGTCGCTTGAAGTCAACACGCTCTACGAGGACACGATTCAGCTCCAAGAAGGATGTTACGAACTGGTCGTCGCGGACACGATGGGTGACGGTCTTGATTTTTGGTTTAATCCGGAAGGCGGCTTTGGCTACGTGCGCCTGCTCTCGACGACAGGACAACTCCTCAAAGCGTTCCCTTCCGATTTCGGCAGCGAACTCCGCCACTCGTTTCGCGTCGCGAATACAGGGATGACCGAGATCGCGCCCGACTCGCTCTTGCCACTGGTAAACCTGTTTCCGATTCGCAATCCGGGGAAATTCAATGTCGATCTGTTCTTTAACTCCCCGCGACCGGTCGTGCTCAAGGTGTTGAATGCGGACTCATCGCGAATCGTGCTGGAGAATTCCTACGCCGACATCAAGGAAGCGTTTTTGCCGCTCGACATTTCGAGCGAGCCGGACGGTTTCTATGTGTTGCATGTCATCGCCGACGGCAGAACGATTGCCAAACGATTTCGGGTGCGAAGGGATTAGGCGACTATCCGCGAATGATCTTGGAGACGATGTCGGAAATCACCACCACACCGACGAGTTTGCCGTCGCGTGTCACCGGCACCATGCGGTGATTCTTGAAGATCATCATCGCCGCCAACTCGACAACCGGCATGTCCTCGGACGCGGTCGACACTTCCGCGGTCATAAATTCGCCGGCTGTTTTCTTTTCGGACGCTTTGAGCAGGTCATCGAAGGGCATTTGATTCGGCGCCATCGAGAGACTCTCGATCAGCGACTTGTAGTCCGGCAACGCGGCGCGAATCAGGTCGCGGTTGGAGACAATGCCGACCACGTGGCCGGAGTCGTCGACCACCGGCATCGAGCCGATGCGATGCTTATAGAACAGATTGGCGACTTCCTTAAGCGTCGTCTGCCGCCGCACACTGAAAACTTTCTCGACCATGATGTCGCGTACTAACAGATCGCGGTCCACTTTGACTCCTGACTCCGAAATCACTTCGATCACGTCGCCCGCCGAACGCGCGTCGACCATTTTCTTGAGATGCTCGCCATTGCGCGCCAGGCGCGCGAAAGCCGAGAGCGTTTGCAGATAAAGTTGGGAGATATTGGAAGGCGTCAGCATCAGGCAGACGCAGCGCAGCGGCACGCCGTCCGGAGTTTTGTCGCTAAGGCCGTGTTTGCTGATTCCGAGCGCGATGTACATCCGCTGCACCTCGTCGGTGCGCGCATGCGGAAAGGCGAAGCCATGGCCATAGGAAGTATTCTCGATGCGTTCGCGCTCTTCGATCGCGGCATGGATTCGCTTGCGATCCAGGAGCGGAAATTTCTGGATGATCAATCCCAAGAGCGCTTCGATCGCCTCATGTTTGGTCGTCGTCGCGGGCATGTCGGCGACGACGAGATCATCGGCCAGGAGGTTGGACAGCTTCATGCGGAAGCCGCTCCTTCCACCCGGAGCGCCATCAGCTTGTCCGGCGTCACGATCCCCCCCGATACGATAAACTTGATCGCCTCTTCCACACTAATATTGGTCGGATAGACTTCTTCCTTCTTGACTATCACCGTGAACCCGGTAAACGGCGTCGGCGTCGACGGGACGAACACCGCAACATGGGTCTGGTCGCCCAGCGCGTCGACCCTGATCTCGTTGGCGGCAAAGGCGAAAACATACATGCCGACGCGTGGATAAGGGATGATGACGACCTTCTGAAACATATTCTCGCGCGGATCGGTGACCGATTGCAGCAACTGCTTGGAAGCGACATACACCGTGCGCACCAGCGGCACCCGCGCCAACAGATTGTCCCAGAGGGTGACCAGTTGCCGCCCGACCACCAATTGGGTCAGAATACCGGTGAGCAAGATCAGGAGCAGCACGATCAGGATGCCCAAGCCGGGAATGTCGTGACCGAAATACTTGATCAGAATCGGCGAGAGAATACCGTCGATCGAGCTGAGCAAAAAGCGCAACACGACAAAAGTGATGATCAATGGGACGATAACGAGGACGCCCGAAATGATATACTTCTTCAGGGAACTTTGTAGACTTCCGTCGGAACTCATAGAGTCGGCCACACGGCCATTGGCGATTCTATCCAAATTGCGAGGGGTTGTCAACCCCTAAAAGAAGAAGACGGAGGCGGCCTGCAACGCGTAACTGATTACTTGCTCCGGGAACACGCCGAAGATCAGCGTGCCGGCCGCAGTCAACCCGATCGTGATAGCGAGCGGCTTGTCGAATTTCACCTTGGTGAGCTGCGTCTCACCGCGATTGAAATACATCTGCTTGATGATATTAGCGTAGTAATACAGTGCGATCACCGACGTCAGAATGCCGACGATCACCAGCCACGAGTACAACTTCCATCCGGCCAGAAACACGTAGTACTTGGCGAAGAATCCGACCATCGGGGGAATTCCCGCCAGCGAGAGCAAGAAGATCATGAAGACGATCGACAGCGCCGGCGACTCTTTTGCCAATCCGGCGTAGTCTTTGATCTCGTACGATTTGAAGTTGTTGGCAAACGCGATCGCACAGGCGAACGCGCCCATGTTGGCGAACAAATACGCCAGCATGTAAAACATGATCGAGGCGGCGCCGTACTCCGGTGCATTGTTATTTTCCGGAATCGCGACGAAACCGATCAAGAGGTAACCCGCGTGCGCGATCGACGAATAGGCCAGCATACGCTTGACGTTGGATTGCAGCACCGCTGTGATGTTGCCGACGATCATCGCCGCGGCAGCTAACACGGCGACCGCCGGCCCCCACCAGGGATCGTTGAGCGAGGGGAACACGGTGAAAAACACGCGGGCAAACGCCGCCACACCGGCGCCTTTGGAAGCCACCGACAAAAATGAAGTGATCGGCGTCGGCGCGCCCTCGTAAACATCCGGCGCCCACATATGAAACGGCACCAACGCCAATTTGAATCCGAAACCGGCGATCATCAAGATCATCGCAATAATGAGCGCCGGATTGAGCGCCATCTTGGGCGACATCAACAGACCAATCGACTGCTCGGAGACGCGGCTGAACGCCAGAGTGAGGAAAGTCGTGCCGGTCAAGCCGTAGAGCAGCGAGATACCGTAAAGCAAAATAGCTGACGAGATGGCGCCGAGGATCAGGTACTTAAGCCCGGCCTCGGTCGAGGTCTGCCGGTCTTTGCGGTATGCCGCCAGAACGAAAAGCGGGATCGTGGTCAATTCGAGCGCGACGTAGAGTGTAATCAACTCGTTGGTCGAAACGAGAAACATCATGCCGACGGTCGAGAGCAACATCAGCGAGAAGAATTCGCCGCGATCACTGCCAAGCTTTTTGATCAGATCGGATGATGACGCCGCCGCAAAGAACGCCGCGCCGAGAAAGATCATTTTGAAAAACAGCGAGAAGCGATCGACGAAAAATGTGCCGTTGAAGGCAATTCCATATCCGGTGATCGGAATCGCAATACCGGTGATCACCACACCGATCATGGTGAGGTAGATCAGGCTGTTGTCCTCTTTGGCGCGCTTTTTGATCCCGACGATCAACAGCAGCATCGCCCAACAGAAGAGGAAAATTTCCGGCAGCATCAGTCGCAGATCGGCCAGCATCGGCTTACCTCGCCACCATCACGACAATATTCTCGAGCGTCGCCGAGATCATATCGACCAGCGGCTTGGGATAAACACCCAACGCAATCGTCAGCACCAAGAGCGGCGCGACGGCCAGAATTTCACGGGCGTTGATTTCGGTCAGTCCCGACCATTTGACGTTAAACTCGCCGAGGAACATTTTCTGCACCATGCGCAGGATATACCCGGCGGTCAGCACCACGCCGACCACCGCGATGCCGGTGATAATCTGATACTGCGGGAACGCGCCGATGAAGACCATGAACTCGGCGACGAATCCCGACATTCCGGGCAGGCCGAGCGACGCCATCGCGAAAACAGTCATCAATGCCGTGTAGACCGGTAGCTTGGAACCGAGTCCGCCGAAAGCGGCAATCTCGCGGGTGTGGGCGCGGTCATACAAAACGCCGACCAAAAGGAACAGCGCGCCGGTGATCAAACCGTGACTAAACATCTGGAAGATGCAGCCCGCGATGCCGGTGATATGCGCCTTGCCGTCGGCATTGATAAAGAACACCGCCATGCCCAAGATGCAGTAGCCCATGTGCGAGACGGATGAATAGGCGACCAGCTTTTTGAGGTCCTTTTGCGCCATCGAAACCAGCGCGCCGTAGATGATACCGACTACGCCGAGAATCGCGAACGGATAGGCGAAATACTGCGTGCCGTAGGGCAGCATCGGGTAGCTGATGCGCAAGAAACCGTAGGTTCCCATTTTCAGCAGCACACCGGCAAGGATGATCGAAACCGCCGTCGGCGCTTCGACGTGAGCGTCCGGCAACCAGGTATGGAACGGGAAGATCGGCACCTTGATCGCGAATGCCAGGAAGAAGAACACCCAGACGAGAATCTGCATCGAATGGGCATAAGTTGGCGCCATCGTGATCAATTCCATCATGTCGAGCGAGCCGGTCTGCAGATAGAGAATCAGAATGCCGACCAGCATGAAGATCGAACCGAAGAGCGTGTACAGGAAAAACTTAATCGCCGCATACTCTTTGCGCGGCCCGCCCCAAATGCCGATCAGGAAATACATCGGCACCAGCATCACTTCCCAGAAAATGTAGAACAGGAAGAAATCGAGCGCTGCAAATACGCCGAGCATGCCGGCTTCCAGCAAGAGGAAGAAGGCAAAGTACTCTTTAACGCGGTTGTGAATGTGGAACGACACGATCAGCGAGATCGTCGATAGCAGCGCCGTCAGGAAAATCATCGGCACCGACAAACCGTCGACGCCGAGGAAGTATTGAATCTTCAACGACGGTATCCACGACGCGCGCTCGACAAATTGGATCTCGGAGGTCGAGCCGTTGTACTGGAACACCAACACGAACGACAACGCGAGCGGAATCAAACTCACCGCCGTCGAGACCCATTTGATCAGGTCGTGCTTTTCCTTGTTCAGCATCATCACGATCAACATCCCGATCATCGGGCTGAAGATCATGACGCTTAAGATTGGAAAGTTCATATATCAACTCCTGCTCAAAGGCAGACTACACAACTCGAGAAATCAACAGCAGCACGATGCCGAACAAGATGAAAAAGCCGTACAATTGCACCTTGCCGGTTTGGAACTGCCGCAGCAAGGCGCCCATGACCCAGACCGTGTAGCCCAGACCGTTTACGGCGCCGTCAACGATGTGCTGATCGAACCATTGTTTGATATCCGACAGCCAAACTGTCACGCGCGCGAAGGCGTTGACGATCCAGTCGATTACACCGCCGTCAAATTTCCAGAGCCAATCAGTGAGCTTAAGCACCGGATTGACGATGGTGGCGGAGTAGATTTCGTCGAAATACCATTTATTGTAAAGCAGCGTATAGATCGGTTTGAATTTCTCGCCCAGCGCCTGCGGCGATATGGCTTTCTTGACGTACAGCAGATAAGCAAGGCCAATGCCACACAACGCCACCAGCGTCGAGATGAACATTACCGAGTAATGCACTTCACCGTGGTGCGCCGCCTCGCCGTAAAACGCGAACGACGAGTACCCGTGCGGGAGCCAGGGGATCGCCACCCAACCGGCGCAAACCGAAAGCACGGCCAGCACGATCAACGGCCAGGTCATGACTTTCGGCGACTCGTGCGCGTGTTCGTAGGAATGATGATCGCGGGTCTCGCCGACAAAGGTCAGAAAGATCAAGCGGAACATGTAGAACGAAGTCATAAACGCGACCAGAAGCGTCAGCACCATGAAGACCGGGTGGCCGAGCGTTGCGGCGACGATTTCGTCCTTTGACCAGAATCCCGACAGCGGGAAGATGCCTGCAATCGACAAGGTTGCAATCAGCATCGTCCAGTAAGTGACCGGCATCTTGCGGCGCAGACCGCCCATTTGCTGGATGTCTTGTGTATGCGCGGCGTGGATTACCGAACCGGCGCAGAGGAATAGACAAGCTTTGAAAAATGCGTGCGTCATCAGATGCAGCGTGCCGGCGGTGAAAGCGCCCAGGCCGAGCGCCATAATCATATAGCCAAGCTGGCTGACGGTCGAGTAAGCGAGAATGCGCTTGATATCGTTCTGCACCAATGCGATCGACGCCGCCAAGAGCGAGGTAATAATTCCAATGCTGGCGACGAACAGCGCCGCATCCGGGCTGGCGACATAGAGCGTCATCGAGCGCGCCACGAGATACACACCGGCGGCGACCATCGTCGCGGCATGAATTAAGGCCGACACCGGCGTCGGACCTTCCATCGCATCCGGCAGCCAGACGTGCAGCGGGAACTGCGCCGATTTGCCGATCGCGCCGCAGAATACGCCGATTCCGGCGATCGTGAGCGCTTCCGGCGGGATAACGCCGCTGCCAACTTGCGCGAAGATTTCCTGATAGTTTAGCGTGCCGCAATACTTGGCGAGCAAAATCACGCCGATCATGAAACCAAAATCGCCGACGCGGGTCGTGATAAACGCCTTCTTGCCGGCATCGGCAGCGGTCTTTTTCTCGAACCAGAACCCGATCAGCAAGTACGAAGTGAGACCGACCAACTCCCAGAAACAAAAGATCAGGAAGAAATTATTGGCCAGCACGAGGCCAAGCATCGAGAAAGTGAACAGCGAAAGATAGGCGTAGAATCGCGAGAAGCGCGGATCGCCATGCATGTATCCGAGTGAATATATTTGCACCAGCATAGACACCAGCGTGACAACGACCAGCATGATCGCCGTGAGCGCGTCGATCCAGATGCCGACCTCCAGTTTGAGCGTCGGGAAAAGCGCAAACGTCGCCGTCGCCTCGAACGGCACATTGTCGCCCATCTGCCGCAACAGAAGCATGATCGAGTAGACGAATCCCGTCGCAATCGCGGCAATCGAGATGCCCGACGAGAGCCTTCGGTTGTTATGCGTGAAAAAGACGATCAGCGCGAAGGCTGTCAGCGGCAGGGCCGGTATGATCCAACTCAGTTCACGCATGCGTCACCATTTCATCAAATTGATGTTGTCCACGAACACGTCGCGGAAGTTGCGATACAGCAGCAGCACAATCGCCAGCCCGACGGTGACTTCCGCCGCCGCGATGACAATCGTGAAGATCGAAAAAATCTGCCCGGTGAAATCGGTCGGCGTGATAAAGCGGTTAAACGCCACGAAATTGATATTGACCGCATTGAACATCAGCTCAATCGACATCAGAATACCAATGGCGTTGCGCCGCGTCAGCGCCCCGAACAAGCCGATTCCGAAGAGAATCGCCGCCAGCGAGATGTAATGTCCGAGTCCGACTTCCCAGTTCACAAGCTAAGTCCTCCGCGCAATCACGATGGCGCCGATTAGCGCCGCCAATAGGACGATCGAGACGATTTCAAATGGCACGACATAAACCGTCAAGAGGAGTTTTCCCAGCGGCATAACGGTATCTTCCGGTACCGGCGTCTCAGCCTGCAGATTCCAAATGGAACTTCCGAGGCCATAGAGCGTCACCCCCAAAAACGCCAGCGTCGCGATCATCGCGAGCGGCACTTGTTCATTTTGTTGTTTGATGCCAACACCGGAAACGCGAGCCGTGAGCATGATCGCAAAGATCAATAATACCGACACAGCCCCGACGTAGATCAACACCTGCACCGCGGCAATAAAGTCGGCGCCGAGGAGCACGTACAGCCCGGCGACCGAGAACATGCAGAGCACCAGCATTAACGCGCAGTGGAAAATGTCGCGTAAGGTCACGACCAGCATGCCGGAGACCAGCACGATAAACGCGAAAAGGTAGAAGAGGAAAGAAGCTACGCCGTTATCCATCAGGATGCGCTTTCTCCTTTCGGTTCGGCCGGTGGCTCGGCTGAGGCTGTCGAGGCTTCGGTTGTCGCTGGCTTCGTCTCCACGGTCGCCGCCGCTGCCGGAGCTGCCGCCGGTTTAGCTGCTGCCGGAGCCGTTTTTTTGGCGGTCGGAGTGTATTCGACGTCGCGACCGAGCTCTTGCAGTTTGTGCACGTCGTACACGAGACTCGGCTTACTGTAGGAAGAGAATTCGTATTTCGGTGTCAGGAGGATCGCATCAAAGTTGCACGCTTCCTGACACAGTCCGCAATAGCAACAAATGGTGTTGTCGATCGTGAAGCCGTCGAGCTTCCAGCGTTTGTCGTCGCCGCGATGACGGTCGATCTTGATTGCGCCGACCGGACAAGCCTTGGCGCAGAGAATACACGCCGTGCAGTTGAGCTCGCCGGTTTCTTTGTCGGAGAGTAGCACGACGACACCGCGCGAGCGTTCGGGCATTTGCCAACGCTCGGTCGGATACTGCAGCGTGATCGATTTGCTGAACAGGTGACGGATCGTCACCCACAGACCGACCAAGAGGTTCCAAATGCCGGAGACGGGATTGAGCTTATACTGCGTCGACATCCGCTATCCCTTGAAAATGCTCCAGCCGATGCCCGAAACGATGATGTTGATAAACGCCAGCGGCAGCAGAACTTTCCAACAGAACTCCATCAGTTGGTCGACGCGCAGGCGCGGATAAGTCCACTTGAACCAGATGATCAAGAAGATCACGAAGAACGTCTTGAGGATGAACCACAGCCACGACGGCAAGAGCGGACCTTGCCAGCCGCCGAGAAACAGCGTCGCGGCAATCGCCGACACGAGAAAGAGGTTCAAATATTCGGCGAGGAAGAACATCGCGAAGCGCATGCCGGAGTATTCGATATTGAATCCGGCGACGAGCTCCTGCTCGGCTTCGGGAATGTCAAACGGCGCGCGGTTCGTTTCGGCCGTCGCGGCGATTAAGTAGACGATAAAGCCGATCGGTTGGCGGAAGATAAACCACTTGTAGATCTGGTCTTGTGCCTCGACAATGGCCACCATCGACAGCGAGCCGACAAACATGATCACGCCGAGCACCGACAAGGTTAGCGGGACTTCGTAGCTGATAATCTGCGCCGCCGAACGCATGCCGCCGAGAAGCGCATACTTGTTGTTCGAGCTCCAACCCGCCATCAACAGCGAGATTACAACCAGCGTCGTAATGGCGAGGATATAAAGAATGCCGATGTTGAGGTCGCTGGGGATCAATCCCTCGCCCCAGGGTATCACAACAAAGGCCGCGTAAGACGACGCAAAGCAGATCACTGGCGCCCAGTAGAACACCTTGCGGTCAACCGACTTCGGGATAATGTCCTCTTTTTGAAAAAGCTTGATCGCGTCGGCAAACGATTGCAGCCAGCCGTGCCAGCCGGTGCGCATCGGGCCCAGACGCTGCTGAAAGTGCCCCGAGAGTTTGCGCTCCCACCAGACAAGAAAAAGCACTACCAAGAAACCCATGAGCAGCACAACAATCGCCACGCCGAGAATCTCAATCACCTGAGCGACCCATAACGGCAGGCCGAGCGTGTCGGCGAGCGCGTAAAGCTGCTTTTCCAGCCAGGCGAAGAGCGGTGTCAGTTCCATGCTATCTGTCTACCTCGGGGAGAATGACATCCAGCGACGCGAAAGTCGCTACCAAATCGGCAATCATCATGCCCGGAGCAATTGCGGGAATCAGTTGGGTGTGACAGAACGAGCCGCCGCGCAGCTTGACACGGTACGGCTTCGGTGAGCCATCAGAGATAATGTGGCAACCCATCTCGCCGCGGGCGTTTTCGATGCGGGCGTAGGCTTCACCGGCCTGCGGTTTGAAGACCTTGATCTTGGCTTTGATTTCTCCGGCCGGAAGCTGATCGAGCGCTTGCCGGATAATCTCATTCGATTGCCGTAGTTCTTGTACGCGCACCATGTATCGGTCCCAAACATCACCCTGCCCGCCGACCGGAATCTTGTAGTTGAAGCGGTTATAGATTGAGTATGGGTCGTCGCGCCGCAAATCCCAATCGACACCGGAAGCCCGCAGCACCGGTCCGGATGCGGCGTATTTGACGGCAATATCTTTCGGAATGATCCCCACATTCTTGGTGCGGGCGAGGAAAATCGGGTTCTGTGTCAGAATCGCTTCGTAGTCATCGACGCGATGCTGGAAAGTGTCGACAAATTTGCGCGCCAACGGCAGAAAGTCTTCGGGGATATCGTAGGCCACACCGCCGACGCGGATATAATTGTAGGTCAGGCGCTGGCCGGAAGTCATCTCGAACAGATCCATGATCTGCTCGCGTTCGCGCAGGCAATACAGGAATGGCGTAATCGCCCCCAAATCGAGCGAGAACGTGCCGAGGAAAATCAAGTGCGACGCAATCCGATTGAATTCGAGCATGATGACGCGCAGATACTCGGCGCGCTCGGGCACCTCGACGGCGCCAACGCGCTCGGCAGCCAAACAAAATACTTCCTCGGCCGCCATCGAAGTGACGTACTCGAAACGATCAATCAGGGGAATGCACTGTGCGTAGGTGCGATTTTCGCAGATTTTCTCGATCGCGCGGTGGAGATAACCGATGTGCGGCGTGGCGTGAACGATATTCTCGCCGTTCATCCGCAGCATCAGCCGGAGCACCCCGTGCGTGGACGGGTGCTGCGGGCCCATGTTGACTTCGAACTCTTCCGAGTATTGAACCGGCGTCGCTTCGTTCATGATACTTCCGGCATCCTGATAAAGTCCCGACCTTCCCAGTCCCGCAACATCGGATGACCTTGATCCCAGTCATCCGCGAGCAGAAAACGCCGCAAATCCGGATGGCCGACGAAGTCGACGCCGTACAACTCCCAGATCTCGCGCTCGAACCAGTTGGCGGCCGGAATTACCGCCTGAATCGAATCGATCTTGCCGCCGGCGCGCTCGACCTTGGTCTTGATGGTCAACTTGTGCTTATGCTGTAAGGACGAAACAAAATAAACGAGCTCAATATGGTCGGTGCGGTCGACGCCGGTAATGGCCGAAAAATAGCCGAAGTCCAATTCGGGTGTTTCGACGATGAACTTGAAGAATTCGACGATGCTGGCGGAATCGACGCTGACGGCGGTTTGCGCCGGCACTATGTCGAGCCTTGCGACCTGAGTCGGGAAACGTTCGCACACTAACCGGAGAATGGTCTCGGAATCAGCCACGGGTGTCGGTGCTCCATTCGCCCAGTTTCTGCTTTTTGATCTTATTCTGAAGTTTGATACAGGCTTCCATCAGCGACTCCGGCCGCGGCGGGCAACCGGGGAGATAGACATCAACCGGAATCACCTGATCGATCCCCTTCAAGACCGCGTAAGTGTCGTAGTAAAACGGCCCGCCGTTGCAGGCACAACCGCCCATCGCAATGACATAGCGCGGTTCGGCCATCTGCTCGTATAGAAGCTTGACTCGCGGCGCCATCTTATGAGTGATCGTTCCGGCGACAAACATCAGGTCAGCTTGCCGCGGCGAAGCCCGGAAGAACATGCCGAAGCGGTCAAAGTCGTAGCGCGAAGCGCCCGCGCACATCATCTCGATTGCGCAACAGGCGGTGCCAAAAAGCAGGTACCAAAGTGACGACGCCCGGCCTTCGTTGAGGATCTTCTCTAACGAAGTTACCGCGACCGTCCCCATCGGCATCTTCTCCAGAACCAACGGTACCTTGGAAATCAAGCCCACTTGAGCATTCCCTTCTTCCAGGCCCAGACAAGTCCGACCAGCAGGATCGCGATGAATATCAGCATCTCAACCAATGCGAACAAACCGAGCGACTTGTAAGCCACTGCCCACGGGAATAAGAAAATCACTTCGACATCAAAGATGACAAACAAGAGCGCGAATATATAGAATCGGGGATTGTACTGAATCCAGGCCGACCCGACCGGCTGCTCGCCGCACTCGTAGTTTGAGAGTTTGGTTTCAGACGGGCGATGCGGACGGATCAAGCGGGCGAGAAACAAGGTGAAGAGGACGAAGACAATCGCCAATAGGAGGAAGAGCCCTACCGGAGCAAAGCTGGCATAGTTCACGAACAACCTCCCGGAATCCAGAGCGATTGTGATTTGCTTCACAAGCAAATCAAGACCAATCGCGCCTTAATTGGGGGGTAATTAAAGCACTCCCTTGCGTTTGTCAAGCGCTTTTTCGAGCTTTCTTCCGCTCGATACTTAACAATTTGGGTATATCTTTGTGACGGGAGTTAACTTCTTGAAAATAGAGACGTTAACAAACTGCCCGGCGGTTCCTCCCAAATCATTTGATCTCGTCTATATGTCAGGAAATTGTTTGACAATATAGACCAATATGATATATATTGTCACGTTACATTGATTAATGAAATCAGGCCGCTAACCCTAAGTCACCGAGGGGAGAATCGCATGACCCGCTCAAGACTGTTACTAATGACACTGGTCGCGCTGTTGACCACAGCTTTTGTAGTCACAGCCGTGGCCGCGCCGCAGGTTGTCGCGCATCAAGGACGACTGCTGGACTCGGACGACAAACCGATCAGTGGCATGCGAACTTTGATCTACACGATCTGGGACGCCGCCGTCGATGGCAACCTACTCTGGACCGAAAATCATGCGGGGGTCGTGATTGTGGACGGACTTTTCACGGTTGAATTAGGCGCTACCGTACCCTTGACTGCTGACATTGTTGCCGGCGGCGGAGGTGGTGGAGGTGGTGGCATACTTCGCTACTTGCAGATTCAAGTTGCCGGCGAAGCTCCGATTTCTCCGCGCACGCCGCTGACCGCTGTTCCCTACTCGGTTGTTACGGGCAGCGTGGTCGGCGACATCCAAACGGCGCCGGGACATGTTACTATTGGTGGAAGCGTCGGCGCTAAGATGTCAGTTACGACCACTGGTGATTCAGCGAGTATTGATATTGATGAGTCCGGAGCGCGACGGGTAAGTATCAGCACCCTCGATGGACCGGGAGGTGGGTCGGGCGGCAGCATGATCAGCCTCACCGGCGATCCGGATTTCGATCTGCTTCGGCTGACCGCTACGCAGGACAGCGCCAAAATTCGGATCAGCGGTCAGAGCAGCGGTGACCCGGACTTCGACTTGTTGCGGATTGTTGCCGGCAAAGGGAATGGCGACGGAGGCCTGATCAGCATCACCGGCGATCCGGATTTCGATTTGCTGAGATTGGCTGCCGACCAGGACAGCGCCAAAATTCGGATCAGCGGTCAGAGCAGCGGTGACCCGGATTTCGACTTGCTACGAATCGTCGGCGGAAGCTCACAGGGATCCGCCGGCGCCAGCATGACGTTAACCGGCGATCCCGACTTCGATCTGTTGCGCATAACCGCCAGTCCCGACAGCGCAAAAATCCGCCTCGGCGGCAAGATCACCGGCGATCCCGACTTTGATCTCTTGCGCCTGGCAGGAGGTTCCGGCGCGTCGCAGCTATTGATGCAAAGCGAACCCAGCGGTGTGGACGCGATATCGCAGTCGCTTGACGCCGCTTGCGACAACGATAATGCCCGTCTTGCTATTAAGACCAAGGGCACCAGCGCACAAAGAGAAATCAAAGCTTCGACCGACTCCGACTCCGCGTCTGTCCTGATCACAATCGATGACGACGCCGACGGGATCGCGAACGCCGGGCGACTTGTTCTCGTGTCCGGATCCTTCGGGGCCGGATCGGCAGCGGTTGTCGATCGACTCCAGTGCGACACCGACGATGACGGCGATGCGGACCTCAACGCCGAGACAATTGTCGACAGCGACAGCGCGTGTTTCCGCCTCAATGGTCTGCCGCCGGGAACGCCGGTGATTGGATCGTCGATCTCTATGGTGGCTCTCCCCACCGGCGCGCACATGGCTGTCGGTTCGGCAACCTGCGACGGAACGAACTGGGTAAATGCTTCCGACCGCGAGTCGAAGGAGAACTTCCAGCCGGTCGATCCACAGACGCTGCTCGCAGGAATCAGCCAACTACCGATCTCGCAGTGGAGCTACAAGAACGACGCGACCGGCGCAACGCATATCGGCCCAACGGCGCAGGACTTCTACCGTCTCTTTGGCCTCGGAAGCAGCGACAAGACGATTTCGACCATCGATCCTTCCGGTGTCGCGCTGGCCGCGATTCAGGAACTGAGCAAGCAACTGAAGACGAAAGATCAACAATTGGCCGATCTCAAAGCCGAGATTGAAGCGCTTAGGCAGCTAATTCTCGATCAACGCAAATAGTCATAGGGCGGGCCTTGACACGGCCCGCCATTTTTCGTCGCTTTTCGTGAAAAATTTCACAAAAACTGAGCCAAATCTATCGGAGTTTCTTGCTCCGATCCTATCCTGAAGCTATATTCGCGGCGATGTGACGGCGACGCCGCTGTCGCTGAATTTACCTTTTGATCACGGCAGGAGGAATCGCTGTGACCCATATTGGCAGCTACGAAGACCGCTACAAGACCTTCAATTGGAACATCTCCGAGCAGGAACTTGACTATCGGCAGGGGCAGACGATCAACATCGGCGAGTACTGCTCCGACCGCATTTGTCGTCTCGGCAAGAAAGACAAGATTGCCCTGATCTGGGAGTCGCACACCGGCGAGCGCCGAACCTACACCTTCAACCAAATGCGACAGCTCACCAACGGAATCGCCAAGTTTCTCGGCGATCAGGGGATCAAACCCGGTGAGCGCGTCTGTCTGTTCATGGACAAGATTCCGGAATTGTATTTCGGGTTTCTGGGGATACTCAAACTGGGCGCGATCGCACAGCCGCTGTTTTCGGCGTTCGGGCCGGAGTCGTTGATTACACGATTGGAAGATGCGCAGACGGCGGCGATCATAACTGAGAAGAAGCATCTCGCAAAAGTACGTAGGATCGTTCCCGACCTTCCAAGTTTGCGCAAGGTGGTTATCGTCAACGACGACGGCACGAAGGCGCTGAATCCGAACGAAGTGGCCATGCACATGAACGAGTCAATGGCTCTCGACTCCTTCGAAATCTATCCCTCGACTGCTGAAACGCCATCCGTGCTACACTATACATCCGGCACGACCGGCAAGCCCAAAGGCGCACAACATGTGCACTATTCACTGATTTCGCAGTACATCACTACGCGCTATGCGCTTGATCTCAACGAAGATGACATTTATTGGTGCACCGCCGATCCCGGCTGGGTGACCGGCACCTCGTATGGCATTATCGGGCCGTGGGCCTGCGGAGTGACGCAGTGCGTGCTTGATCAGGGTTTTGCCGCCGACAACTGGTACCGCTTCATCGAGAAATGCAAAGTCACGGTTTGGTATTCGGCGCCGACAGCGATTCGCTCGCTGATGAAAGAGGGCGACGAGGTTGTCCGCAAATACGACCTTTCGAATCTCCGGCATCTGGCCTCAGTCGGCGAGCCGCTCAATGCGGAGGCCGTCATTTGGTCGCAGCGGGTGTTCGGACTGCCGTTCCATGACACTTACTGGCAGACCGAGACCGGCAGTATCGTGATCTCGAATTATCCCGGCATGAAAATCAAACCCGGCTCGATGGGCAAACCGTTTCCAGGCGTCACCGCTACCGTGCTCGACATGAAGACCCACGAACCGATCACACGCACCGGAACGGTGGGGCTGATTGCGCTTCGTCCCGGCTGGCCGGCGATGATTCGGAGCTACTGGAACAACGTGAAGACCTATGAGGCAAAATTCGTCAACGGCTGGTACATCTGCGGCGACCGCGCCAGTATCGATGACGAGGGCTACTACTGGTTCGTCGGACGGGACGATGATGTGATCAACACTGCCGGCCATCTGGTCGGCCCCTTCGAGATCGAGTCGGCGCTTCTGGAGCATGAAGCGGTCGCCGAGTCGGCGGTGGTCGGCAAGCCGGATCCGGTGAACATGGAAGTGGTCAAGGCGTTCGTCAATCTCAAGCCGGGCTTCACGCAGTCGAAAGAACTCGAACTGGAGATCATGAATTTCATCCGCAAAAAACTCTCGGCGCTGGCGATGCCGCAGGAAATCGAATTCGTTACGTCGCTGCCGAAGACGCGCAGCGGCAAGATCATGCGCCGCGTTTTGCGCGCCCAGGAATGGGGCGAGGAAATCGGCGATTTGTCAACTCTCGAAAACGACATGTAGAACTTAAGGAGCACATCATGGCAGAGCTTAAGGACGTCATTCTCGAATACATCAAGAAGGAATATCTCGAAGACGAAGATCAGGTGATCAATTACGACACGCCGCTGATTTCCGGCGGCATCGTCGATTCGTTTTCGATGGTATCGCTGAAGGTATTTTTGGAGACCAAGTACAAGATCAGCATCCCCGACGCGAAGGCGACGCCGGCGGCGTTCGATTCGGTCAACAAGATTCTCGGTCTACTCAAAGAGTTCAATGTCCAGTAGGTGAAATATGGCGTTTCAAGATTCAGTCCGACAGATGTATCAGAAGGAGCTTTCCGACATCCGCGCCGGCGGCATCTTCAAAGAGGAGCGCATCATTTGCGCCCCGCAAAGTTCGGAAATCGAAGTCGAGTTTCCGATCGGTTCGTCGCATCAAAAAGTAATCAACATGTGCGCGAACAACTATCTCGGCTTGTCCTCGCATCCCGAAGTCATCGCCGCGGCGCATGCCGGGCTTGATCATCGTGGTTACGGCATGTCGTCAGTGCGCTTTATTTGCGGCACGCAGGACATCCACAAGCAGTTGGAAGACAAACTCACGGCGTTTCTCGGCACGGAGGACACGATTCTGTTTCCGTCCTGCATGGACGCCAATGCCGGAGTGTTCGAGGCCGTGCTCACCGATCAGGACGTGATGATCGCCGACCGGCTGGTGCACGCCTCGATTGTCGACGGCATGCGGCTCTGCAAAGCGCATCAGGATACTTACAAACACTCCAACATGGAGCACCTCGAGGAGAAGCTGCAACTACATCAGGACAAGCGGCTGCGGTTGATCATCACGGATGGTTCCTTCTCGATGGACGGCGATTTGGCGCCGCTGGACAGGATCGTCGAGTTGGCCGAGAAGTACAACGCGATGGTGTTTCTCGACGACTCGCACGCCTCGGGATTCATCGGCAAAACCGGTCGCGGCACGCACGAGCATTTCGGCGTCGTCGGCAAGATCGATATTATCACAACGACGCTGGGCAAAGCGCTCGGCGGCGCTTCCGGCGGTTGTGTGTCGGGTCGCAGGGAAATTGTCGAGATGTGCCGGCAAAAAGCGCGGCCGTACTTGTTCTCGAACACAATCCCGCCGGTGGTGGCATCCGGCGCCAACAAAGTGCTGGAGATTATCAGCCGCACTACAGAACGGCGCGACAAACTCGAACGCAACACGATGTTCTGGCGCAAAGGTCTGACCGATGCCGGATTGATCATCAAAGCCGGCGAAACGCCGATCGTGCCGGTGATGCTATTCAACGCCAAGCTGTCGCAGGACTTCGCGCGTGAACTCTACCGCGAGGGCATTTATGCGGTCGGGTTCTTCTTCCCCGTGGTTCCGAAAGGGCAGGCCCGAATTCGCACGCAGCTTTCGGCGGCGCATGAACAGCATCACTTGGAGACGGCGCTAACGGCGTTTACGAAGGTCGGCAAGAAATTCGATATCTTGCACAAGACCAAAGAGCAGATTATCGAGGTCTACGGGCAGTAAGGTAAATAATTGCCCCGGGCCCGGAATCCGGCTTACAAATCGGATTCCTGAATATGTAGGTCGAAACCCCTTAAG